>CAZSBK010000136.1:0-10774 GCA_964604945.1 uncultured Candidatus Solibacter sp. | reverse complement strand
CGCCCTCCCAGATGTGGAAGTGCCGTTGCTTCATAATCTCGATGGCTACATCGTCCTGGCCCGCAAGCAGCCGCAACTGCACCTCGCGCGCGGCAGCGTCGTCGCGCTTACGGACATGCTCCTTGTTCTTCTCGATGATGGCCAGCCGCTTCTCGACCGGCGCCTGGGCCCATTCATAGAGGCGGTCGAGTTCGTAGTACCACAGCGCGTCCGTGGGATCGAGCGACAGCGCCTTCTCAAGTTCCGCGGTGGCCTGCGGCACGGTCTTCTCATCGTTGCTGAGCGCCACGGCGACGTTGCGGTGGGCGATGGCCATCGACGGGTCGCGCTTCAGCGCCTCCTGCCACAGCTTCACAGCCTCGACTGGCTGGCGGTCGTATAAGTAGAGGCCCATCAGGTACGGCGGACGCGCGTCCGCCGGGTTCACCGCCATCGCCGTCTTGAGAGCCGACAGGGCCTCGCGCTGCCACGGGAAGACGAAATCGAGGCTCATCTTCGCGGCACGCGCGAAATGGGCCTTCGCCGTCGGCGTCTGGCCCATGCGTTGGGCGAGCCAGCCGCGATAGTAGGCCACCATGGGCGACTGCACCGGCATCTGGTCGAGCAGCAGCGCCGCCTCCAGGTTCATGCCCGCGTTCAGGCAATCCACCACCAGTTCCAGGCCTTCGTCCGGGAACGCCTTGAAAGTCGCCACCAGTTCGCCCGCGTTGCGGAAACTACGGGGATCGATCGGATCGATCGCGGCGATTCGTTGCCGCGCCGCACGCGCCTCGCCGCCACGGCCCAGCCGCATGAGGATGGTCGACTTCAACGACAGCGCGCGCGTGTTCCATTGGTTGGTCACCAGCGAACGGTCAAGCAGTTCAAGCGCCTTGTCCAGGTTGCCCTTCAATGCCGCGATTTCGGCCAACTGGAAGTACGCCGGCGATTGCCATGCATACGTCCACGCCGAACGCTGTAATACGTCCTCGGCCTCCTTGTACTTCTCCTGCAGCTTCAGCGCAAGGCCGAGATAGTAAAGCGATTCGCCATCCTTCGGCCGCGTATGGTTGTATGTCAGCCGGTCCACCGCCGTCCGCAACAGCTTTTCCGCGTCGGCATAGCGGGCTCGCTTGATGTAGAGGATGCCCAACGCGGTGTTCGCCTTTACGTCGCCTGCATCGCGTTTCAACGCCTCTTCGTAATAAGCGTCGGGCTCCAACGCCGGGCTGTGAAACTGCTCAAGACGTTGGGCAGCCAGCGTCAACTCTTCCACCGTTCTGAACTTGTCCGGCGTCGCCGGAGGCACCACGGGCTTCGGCATTGGTTGTGGTTTCATCGTCTCCGCCGCGTATGAGACCAATTCGCGCCCGCCAAACAGCAGCGCCGCCTTCACGTCGCCCTGCTTGGTTCCCGCGGGCAGCGCAACCTCTTCCACTAGCGGATGCGCCGGATCCATGTCGAGGACCTTCGACCACGCTTCCTTGCCCGCCACGGTGACAACCGTCTTCACCTGTTTCCGCGCCGATGTCGTGTAGAAACCCACCTTCGCCTTGCCGTCCTTGATCTCCAGGTTGACGGCCGCTTCCGTCGTCGCGCCCTTGGCGCCCCCGATGCCACGGAACGGATACCAGTGCTGCGTCACGCTCTTGGCCTCGTAGGGCTGCATCCACGAATAGTCGGGCTGGTTATCCGACCACGCGCCCACCATCAATTCCAGGTACGGCCCATCGGTGTCACTCAGAATGTTGTCCCACATGCGGCCCGACGGACCCGCACCCCAGGTAAAAAACTTCTTGCCCGGCACCTGGTGGTGATCGGCCACATGCATCGTACCGGCCTGCTTGCCGTGGTCGTAACCGGCGATGAAATCCTCTTCGTCGTTCACGCAGAACATCGAGATCGAGCTCGGGTGGTTCTTCCACCAGCTCACGTCCACACCCTTGCGGAAGTCGATTCCGTTGTACACCGAATTTGACATGGGCCACCCGGCGTATTCACGTTTCGCGTGTTGGGTCACCCACTGCGTCTTCGGCGGGAAGATGATCTGGTAGTCGTTGTTCGTGTGCACTGCCACGTTGGCGAAGTACAGCAGCGAATTCGACAAAGGCGACGTGTTCAGCGCCGTCACCTTCGCTTCCAGCACAGACGAACCCGGCCGCAGCGTCAACCCGACGGCCCAGCGCATCCGGTCGCGGATCTCCATCTCGCCCACCCACACGGTCTTCGAGCCGTCCGGATTCGCCTGCGTCTTGTGGAGCGCGGGCTGGAAGCTGGACGTGCGGTGGTGGTGCGGAATGTTCCATTCCACGCCACCCGAAATCCACGCCCCCAACATGCCGATGAGAGCCGGCTTCACCACGGACTGCTTGTAGAAGAAGTTGTAACCGTTGGTCTTGTCCACCGCCTCCCAGATGCGCCCGCCGATCTCCGGCATCACGCACACCTTGATGTACTCGTTCTCCAAGCACACCAGCTTGTAGGTCTTGTCCACCTTCTGCTCGGTCAGCGTGTCGTACATCGGCGAAGGATAGATGTATCCCTTCGCGCCCTGGTACGTGCGGCCTGTGTAGAACAGCGGATTGTGGTCGGGCGGTCCCACCTGGTAGGTCGGGATCACCGTGTCGACTTCTTTCACGGTCACCGAATCGGCGGCAGGCGCCGGCGGCGTCTGGGCCATCATGGGCAGGAAGCAAAGGACTGCGAATAGCGTGCGCGGCATATACTTTTCCTTCGCTGCGAGTATATCGACATGCGGCTTCCAGTTGGGCTTCCGGGCACCGCAATCCGAGTGAAACGCGCTCTGAGCCCGAAGCTCGCGCGGACGCAAGGTATCATGAAGAGTAATGCTACGAGTTGGATTCATCGGTTGGCGCGGCATGGTCGGCTCCGTGCTGCTGCAGCGCATGCGCGAAGAGAAGGATTTCGCCGGCCTCGAATCCCTTTTCTTCACTACTTCGAACGTCGGCGGACAACCTCCGCCCGAGGCCGCTAGCGGCGCCACACTGCTCGACGCTTACGACCTGAAGGCGCTCGCCGCCTGTGAAGTGCTGGTCTCCTGCCAGGGCGGCGACTACACAGGCAAGGTTTACGGCGAACTGCTCAAAAGCGGCTGGAAGGGCTACTGGATCGATGCCGCTTCCACGCTGCGCATGGCCGATGACGCCGTCATCATCCTCGACCCCGTCAACCGCGGCGTGATCGACAGCGCGCTGAAGTCCGGCATCAAGACCTACGTCGGCGGCAACTGCACAGTCAGCCTGATGCTCATGGCGCTCGGCGGACTTTTCCGCGAGGGCCTCATCGAGTGGGCCTCGTCCATGACCTACCAGGCGGCCTCGGGTGCCGGCGCGGCCAAAATGCTCGAATTGATGCGCCAGATGGACCGCCTCACTGCGGCCAGCAACTCGCTGCCCAACGGCGACGCCCTGACCGTGGAGACCGCCGTCACCGCCGCGCAGAGATCAGCTGAGATGCCCGTGGCTGAGTTCGGCGCGCCGCTCGCTGGCAGCCTGCTGGCCTGGATCGACAAGGAGATGCCCGGCGGCCAGACCCGCGAGGAATGGAAAGGCGAAGCCGAGACCAACAAAATCCTCGGCACCTCCACAACCATCCCCATCGACGGAATCTGCGTCCGAATTGGCACGCTGCGCTGCCACAGCCAGGCCATCACCGTAAAGTTGACCAAAGACGTGCCCATGGCCGACATCGAGGCGATCCTCGCCTCCTCCACGGCCTGGACCAAAGTCGTCCCCAACAACAAGCAGGACACCCTCATCGAACTCACGCCCACCGCTGTCACCGGCACTCTTACCGTGCCCGTCGGCCGCCTCCACAAGCTCCGCATGGGCCCCGAATACCTCGGCGCGTTCACCGTCGGCGACCAGCTGCTCTGGGGCGCCGCCGAGCCCCTCCGCCGAATGGTCCGTATCCTCCACGAACACCTCGGATAGTCAGACGCGCCGCCAGTGCGACAGGCCTCCCGGCCTGTCGACGGCGCTATGAGCCACGACTGCAAGGAGCGGCCCCGGCCCAAACGCCAACCTCTCCAACCGCGAACGAAGAGAGCGGGTCTGCTCTACCTGATATGTACAGACATCCTGTACAATACAAGCGGAGGCACCGTGCCCGTCGAAACCACCTACACTACGCTCCGCCAGGATCTCGCTTCATTCCTCGACCGCGTCACCGCCGACCAGGAGATTGTCGTCGTGAGGCGGCGCAATGCCCCCGATGTCGCCCTTGTCGCCGCGTCCGAGTTGGCGGGCCTGATGGAGACTGCCCATCTACTCCGCTCACCACGCAACGCGAAACGCCTCATCACCGCGCTCCGCAAAGCCGAAGCCCGGACCGGCAAGCCTTCCGCGCCGCAGAATCTCCGCAGGAAGCTGCAACTTGAAGCCGCCGGCTAAGCGGGACTGTGTCTTCCAGGTCGAGTTCCTCGCCGACCTCCGGTTTTGGGTCCAAGAGGACCGCCGCATCGCCCTGCGCATCATGGTCCTCGTGGAAGCTATCCTGCGCGATCCTTTCGATGGGCCAGGCAAGCCCGAAGCCCTGCGCTTCGATCTAGCCCGTTGCTGGTCGCGCCGCATCACACAGGAGCATCGCCTCGTCTACCGAGTCACTAGCCAGCGTATCGATTTCCTGGTGTGCCGCTACCACTACTGAGCCGGGTCCACCCACTTCCGGGTCGCGTCCCATCCTTCCAGCGCCTGCACCCACGCCGCATGACGCGCCCGCAGCCGCTTCATCTCGCCCGCCTGCGCCGCTGCACCGGACAGATTCCGCTCCTCCAGTGGATCGGCCTGCAAGTCGTACAACTCTTCTTCAGCCGGCTTGTTCGAAACGTACTTTGTATACTTCCACCGGCTGTCACGCACGCCCTCGGTCTTCGGAATCCACGCGTGGGCGAAGTTGTGCTCATAGAAGAACTCGCTCCGCCATGCCTCGCGGCTCCCTCTCAGCGCCGGGATCAGGCTGCGTCCCTGCATCGCCGCGCCGCCCTTCACGCCCGCCATATCCAGCAGCGTCGGCGCGATGTCGATATTCAGCGACATCTGCTTCAGCCTCGCGCCGCGCAGCCGCGACGTCCTCGGATCGTTCACGATTAGCGGCGTACGGATCGACTCTTCGTGCATGAACCACTTGCCCGCCAGCCCATGTTCGCTCAGATAGAAGCCATTGTCGCCGGTGTAGACGATCACCGTGTTCTCACGCAATCCACGCGCGTCAAGCGCCTTCAACATCGCCCCCACCGCCCGGTCGATGCCCGTCACCAGCCGGAAATACGACTTCACCGACTCCTGATACAGCGCCGGCGTGGCGAACCGCACCGCCCACCGCCTCCGCGCCTCGCTCCTCTGCACCGATAGCGGCAGCATCGAAATGTACTTCGGATCGGCCGTCCTCGGCATCGGAATCGTCACATCCCGGTACAATGCCTCATCTCGCGGGTCGTAGAGGAACTGCCGCGGATCGTCGTCCTCCACATGCGGCGCCTTGAAACTCACCGATAGGCAGAACGGCTCGTCGCCCTTCGATCCGTCAATGAACTCCACTGCCTGCTCCGACATGATCTCGGTCAGATGCGGCCCCGGCTCGCCCTTTGGGAAATACTTGCCCTGCCCCCTGAACCCGCGCCAGTAGTCGAACCGGTCCGATGGCAGTTCGTCGCCGTCCAACCCGTACTTGCCTACGAAGCCCGTCCTGTACCCGGCTTTGCGTAATTGCGCCGGATACGTTCGGTCGAACTGCTCTCGCGTGAACTGCTGGTTGAACGCCAGGATGCCATGGTTGCGCGCATACAGCCCGCTGAAGATGCTGGCCCGGCTTGTCACACAAATCGCCGTCGTGACGAAGTTGTTCTCGAACGTCACGCCCGATCGCGATAGCCCGTCGATGTTCGGCGTCTGAATGATGCGGTTGCCCATGCACCCGAGCGCGTCCCAACGGTGATCGTCACCAAGCAGAAACAGCACATTGGGCCGTCGTCCTCCCGCCTGCCCTCGCATCAGTCCAGCCGGAGCAGTGCCGAGAAACGCGCGCCGTGTCAGTGCCATGGCTGTCATCATAGACCAACCTGGTTACGGCTAGACTGGAACGAAGGAACTCGCCAAATGAACCGCCGTACCCTCATTGCAACCAGCCTCTTCGGCGTCGCCGCCTCGGCGCGCGGCCCCGCCCGGCCTCTGCCCCCGAAATCACTGCTGGAATCCAACGCCGACAAGTACTGGAATCAGATCCGCAAAGACCAGTTCTTCCTGCCCGAATGGCGCATCTTCCTGAACAACGGCAGCCTTGGCGTAGCCCCTCGCCCAGTGGTGGATGCGATCTTTGAATTCGAGAAGGCAGGCGACGGCCGCATCGGCGACGACTATCCGCGCTGGGGCTACGAAACCCTCGATGCCGAACGCACCGAGGTCGCCGAATTCGTCGGCTGCAAGAAGGACGAACTCGCGCTCACCCATTGCGCCACCGAGTCCATGTCCATGATCGCCGCCGGCATCGACCTCAAGGCCGGCGACGAAGTCGTCATCACCAATGAAGAACACCCCAGCGGCAAGGCCCCCTGGCACCGCCGCGCCCAGCGCGACGGCGTCACCGTGCGCGAAGTGACCATTCCGCATCCGCCGAAGAGTTCTGCTCAACTGGCCGACCTGCTCATCTCCGCCATCGGACCCCGCACCCGCGTGCTCAGCTTCAGCGGCATCATCACTGGCACAGGAGTCATCATGCCCGTCCGCCAGATCTGCGACGCCGCCCGCGCCAAGGGCGTTATCACCGTCATCGACGGCGCACATGTGAACGGCCAGATCCCCTTCCGTCTCGACCAGTCCGGCTGCGACTACTTCGCCGGCAGCCCCCACAAATGGATGTTCACACCCGCAGGCTGCGGCATCCTCTACATCCGCGAAGAGAACCTCGACCGCCTCTGGCCCACGATCGTCACCGGCGGCTGGGACGACAAATCGGCCAAGGCCGCCCGCTTCATGAAGATCGGCACCAACAACCGGGCCATCACCACCGGCCTCATCGCCGGCCTGCGCTTCCATAAGGAACTCGGCCCCGAGAACGTCTACGCCCGCATCCATCAACTCGCCAAACGAACCTACAAGATGATCGCCGAGCGCCCGTATCTCGAACTTGTCAGTCCTGCCGACGACTCAATGTACGGTTGCCTCGTCACCATGAACTTCCGTGGCGCCAAACTCGACCAACTCTGGCGCAAAGCGCGCGAGCGCAAGATCTGGATCTATGGCGGCGAGCGCCTGCGCCTCTCCCACCACGTCCACACCCGGCCCGAGGATGTCGACGCCTTCTTCGCCCTCACTGATGAGTTGCTCGGCCGTAAGGCGTAACAGGCCGCTTAAATAGCCCCTTTGGGCGATACTGCCGTGCACCGCTTAGCGATATGATCTGGGCATGCCGGATCCTATCCGTGGCTCCTTCTCCCGCCGCCAGTTGCTCGGCTCGCCCGCGCTCGCCGGACTCGTCCGCCGCGCCGGCGCCGCCCAGCGCCGCCCGCCCAACATCCTGTTCATCTTTGCCGACGACCTCGGCTGGCGCGACACCTCCTTTGGCGGATCCGACTTCAACGAAACCCCCAACCTCACCCGCCTCGCCTCCGAGGGCATGTCCTTCAACCAGGCCTACGCCAGCGCCGCCAACTGCGCCCCCTCTCGAGCCTGCCTGCTCTCCGGCCAGTACACCCCCCGCCACGGCATTTACGCCGTCGATAACACCATGCGCGGCCCCAAGCAGTTCATGCGCATGGTCCCGATCCCGAACCGGCAGGATCTCGATCCGGCCAATGTCACCTTCGCCGAGGCCCTCAAATCCGCCGGCTACGCCACCGGCCACTTCGGCAAGTGGCATCTCGGCGAAGGGCCCAGCGCTGCCCAGGCCCAGGGCTTCGACGTCTCCTTCAACTCCCGGCCCAACCCCAACCAGCGCCGCGACTCGCCCGATGACCCCAAGGGCATCTACTCGCTCACCCGCGCCGCCGGCGACTTCATCGAATCCAACCGCCAGCGCCCCTTCTTCGCCTACCTCGCCCACCACGCCATCCACACCACCCTGGAAGCCCGCCCCTCATCGCTCGCCAGATTCCAGTCCAAGACCCGCGGGAAGCAACATGGCAATCCGCTATACGCCGCCTGCACTTACGACCTCGACGACGCCGTCGGCCGCCTCCTCTCGCGCCTCGATTCGCTCGGACTCCGCGACAACACCCTTGTCCTGTTTACCTCCGACAACGGCGGCACCCAGCAGTCGTCACAAGAGCCGTTGCGGGGCAACAAGGGCTGTTACTACGAGGGCGGTATCCGCGAGCCAATGCTCGTCCGCTGGCCCGGCATGGTCCGCCCCGGCTCGGCGTGCGACACGCCGGTCTCGAACATCGACTTCTACCCCACCTTCCTCCATGCCGCCGGTGCCCGCCCGCCCTTGGGCAAAGTCCTCGACGGCGAATCCCTCGTCCCGCTCCTCCGCGGCGCATCGGGTCTGAAGCGCCAGTCCCTGTTCTGGCACTTCCCCGGCTACCTGAACGACCCCGTCATCCGTGGCCGCGACCCAGTCTTCCGCACCCGCCCCGTCTCGGTCATCCGCAAAAGCGACTTCAAGCTCCACCTCTATCACGAAGAGTGGCAGCTCGACGGCGGCCGCGACAAGCTCGCCACCAACCGTGCCGTCGAACTCTACAACATCCGCTCCGACACCGGCGAACGCGACGACCTCGTCACGAAGAATCCCGCCAAGCGCGACGAACTCTTGGGTGACTTGCTCGCCTGGCAGCGCTCTGTCAACGCCCCCATGCCCACCGAGCGGAATCCGGAGTATCAACTCGGCTAGGCTTCCGCTCCCGTGGTGCCGGTCGGCGTCACGGCCGTGGGCCTGTCTCACCGCATCGCGTCCCCGGCGCATCTACTTCGCTGATAATGAGAGCGGAATCCCCATGACTACAACTGACAACCTCAAGGAAGCTTTCGCCGGCGAAAGCCAAGCCAACCAGAAATACCGGGCCTTCGCCCAAAAGGCCGAGCACGATGGCCTCCCCAACATCGCCCGCCTCTTCCGCACCACGGCCGAGGCCGAACGCATCCACGCCGAAGGCCACCTCAAGGCCCTTGGCGGCGTCAGTTCCACCGCCGACAACCTCCAGGCGGCCATCGACGGTGAAACCGAGGAGTTTACCTCCATGTACCCGCCGATGCTGGAGCAGGCCATCGCCGAGAACCACCGTGCCCGCGTCATGTTCAACTACGCCGTGAAAGCCGAAGCCGTCCACGCGAAACTCTACCAACTCGCCCGCGAAGCCGTCCTCCGCGGCGAAGACCTAGCCGAGGCCCGTTTCTACCTTTGCCCCATCTGCGGCCACATTGAATTCGGCGTTCCCCCCGAGAAATGCCCCACATGCGGCGCCTCCGCTGCCCGGTTCGTCGAAGTCGCCTGAGCCGTCGGACAAGTCTAGATCTGCAACTCCCGCCCCGGCGGTCGCGGCGCGACTGGTCTGATCACGTCGCTGAGCTGCCTCTCTTCCGGACTTTTTTCTAGCCATCGCTTTTACAGAGACCGGATGTCGTTGTATCTTAGAAAAGATCAGGCGCTTTGGTCTGATGTTGTCTTCGGCGCCTTCTGTGCGCCTTCCTGGAGGAGTGATTGATGAGATCCCTGAAACTGGCCTGCCTTGCGGGCCTCGCCTTGTTTAGTCCCGTCGCGTTGCTCGGCGCGGTCGTTGATTTTGACAACCTGCCCGGTGGCGGAACCATCGCTGCTGACACCGCCCTGACAACCCAATACAGTTCAATCGGCGTTACGTTTTCCGCGCTCGAGGACGGTTCGCCGGTCAGCGCCGCGGTCATCAACTCCGCTTCCCCCATCAGCGGCAACTACTGGGCCAACACCTCCGACGGCGATTTCGGCCCCCGTTGGGATGCCCTGATCATGGAATTCGCCACGCCTGTCTCTGGCGTGAACTGGCTCACACAATCCCATGGCGGCCTGTCAATCACGTTCAACGCCTATGATGCCGGGAATACTCTGCTGGAGACCCTGGTCATCACTGGCAACTGGGTTCCGACGAGCTTCGCCGCCACAGGCATCTCCCGCATCGAAGCTCTCCAACCAGACGACGGTTGGGGGTGGGGCATGGACAGCCTGGAATTCGACTCTGCTGGCCAAGTCCCTGAGCCGGCCACATTCGCCATGCTGGCGCTCGGCTTGGCTACCGCCTCCTTGCTCGGCCGCAAGAGACGCAGACATTAAGCCTGCTGGACCAAGGGAGAGGGGCGCCAAGCCAGCCCCTCCACACCTTGCAGTCCGCGAATGTCCATCCGGGAAACGCCTCCCTCGCCCGGGCCCACATGGCGATTCCCGGCTGAAAGAAGCGGTGAGCCTCGGACTTGCCGCCCTCTTCCCATCGACGCCCTGCCTCGCCCCGTTGTATCCTGACCATTTACGGCGGCCCCTGCTCTTCTCTGCCCACGCGTCCCGCTACCCGGCCTCGCCGTCTTCGCTTTGGACTCTTTCAGGAGGTAGTCAAGTGAGCCAGTCCCCGCTCGTCGGCGTCGTCATGGGCAGCAAGTCCGACTGGGAGGTCATGTCCCGTACCTGCGCCACCCTCGACCAGTTCGGCGTCGCCTACGAAAAGCGCGTGCTGTCGGCCCACCGCACCCCCGAACAGGCCGCCGACTTCTTCAAGTCCGCCCGCGCTCGCGGCATCGAGGTCATCATCGCCGCCGCCGGCGGAGCCGCCCACCTCGCCGGTGTCGCCGCCGCCTTCACCACCATCCCCGTC
>CAZSBK010000135.1:0-10936 GCA_964604945.1 uncultured Candidatus Solibacter sp. | reverse complement strand
GGTGCCGGGGCATTGGTGGCAGGCTACGGCGGACAAGCCGCCTCCACGCGGGCCTCCGGCAGGAAGGTTGAAGAGCCGAAAACTTGGTGGCCGTCGTGGAGGTCGCTGGGCTGGGGTGGCGCGGCGAGGTGGGACGAAGGGGTCTGACACCTTGGAGATTTGGGTGAAACAGTCGGGCCGGGGGTGTTGGAGCAACTTGGGGACTTCGGATGGAAATCGGGTGGTTCTGAGGTTCGTCGCGCAAGAGGTGTCGGCACAATTGCCTGCGCTACGAGCGCCGCGTACCGGCAGCGGCCGGAATGGGCTGGGCCGAACGGCGGGAATCGGGTTGTGCGGTCGGATTGGGGCCACTCTTGTCCAAATTAGCTTTTGCGCCGAGCATCTTGGACAGCATCTGGCGGGGTCGCTGACGCGGCTCCCCGATGCCTGAATGGCTGGAAGGCTCGCAAAACCACACGTTTGGTCCTCTGGGGTGGTCAGGGGTGGCCTTCCGGCACGACAGGGTTAACTTGGACAGCATGTGACGGGCACCGAGGACCAGGTTTTCGAACGGCAGAGGCTCATCATTAGAATCAATAGCTTAGTCTGTTAAAAACCGGCTGGTAGCGGCTAAATTGGACAGTAGTGGATTGGGGCGGTCGAGTGACCGGACGTGGGACGAAATCAGCCGAAGTGGCAAAGCTGTCTGCCGGTTAGGACCGAATCGCCAGTTGGCCGCGTCAGGCTGACGCCTTCGCTGGCGTCTTAGCCTCAACGCTCGGTCTCCGGCCTCGCAGGGCTGCGCTCCAGCCGCCCCCAAAACGCAGATCAGTCCATCCACACGACGGCTCGAAGTGGTCCCCTTTTGCTCCGCCCTGGACATCTGAGTTCGGCAGTCTTATACTACGAAGTCTGAGTATGTCGAAATCTGACTCGCTCCAGGGTTCACTGGATCTCATTGTGCTGAAAATACTTCTGCGGCGGCCCGGACTCCACGGATACGCCATCATGTCCATGATTAAGGACTGGTCGGGCGACGTGCTCCGACCCGAGGAGGGCACGCTGTATCCGGCGCTGCACCGGATGGAGGAATCGGGCTGGATCCGCGCCAAATGGGTGACAAAAGAGAGCGGGCGGCGAGCCCGGATCTATGAACTGACCACTGCGGGTGAAAAGCAGCTCGAGATGGAAGAATCGCGCTGGCGTGACGTAACTGCAGCTGTCAATCGCGTTCTGAGGATGGCCTGATATGTCGTTGTGGTCGAGAATCGGCAATGTGTTCCGCCGCGAACGGTTGAGCCTCGAGATCGATGAAGAAATCGAATCTCACATCGCGGAAGCGATCGAGCAGGGCCGGGATCCCGTGGAGGCGCGCCGGGCGCTCGGCCCCGCGCTCCTGCTCCGCGAGGAGAGCCGTGACCTAAAGCTCATTCCCTGGCTCGATTCGCTGCGTGCCGATGCCGTATTAGGCTGGCGCCAACTCGTGAAAAGAAAGGTGACCTCCACTGCCGCTGTCCTTTCTCTGGCGCTGGCGATTGGGGCGTGCGCATCGGCCTTCCGGCTCATTGATGCGATGCTCCTCCGCCCCCTGCCGGTGGCCGAACCCGAGCAGCTTTACGCGCTGTCCCATGTTGGGATCGGTAACGACGGCAAGCCCCAGGTATTTGAAAACGGCGAGTATCCGTTATTTCGCCTGATGCGGTCCGCAGTGAAGGATCAGGCTGAGTTGATCGCCATCTCCCCCACCAATCGGACCGATGTCACCTACGCCACTGACCAGGAGATGGAGCCGGCGTACGTTCAATACGTATCGGGGTGGATGTTCGAATCGTTCAAGCTGCGGCCGGCCCTCGGCCGCTTGTTCACGGACAACGACGATCTTCAGCCGGGCGCTCATCCATATGCTGTTCTATCTCACGAGTATTGGCGTCGCCGCTTCGGGCAGGATGCGAGAACTGTGGGCCAGACAGTTCGGATCGGCAACGGTATCTACACCGTGGTCGGCGTGTGCGAAGCGCGCTTCACCGGGACTCAGCCCGGCGCCATGACGGATATCTTCGTGCCAACTATGATGCACCCCTCGGTGACGCGCTCAGACTCTGGTTGGGTTGGCACATGGGCGAGGCTGAAACCAGGCGTTCCCGCGGAACGGGTCCGAGAGATGCTGGCGGTGATCTTTCGCGTGTTTCGAGAAGAAAGGGCGAAGGGGTTCGCCGGGTGGCCCAAACAACGTCTGGCTCGCTTTATATCCGAGACTGTGTTGCTGGAGTCGGCAGCGGCCGGCGTGTCCAGGGTGCAAAGGGATTACCGTCGAGCGCTGGTTGCCCTGGGCATATTGGTGGCGCTCGTTCTGTTAATCGCCTGCGCAAATGTCGCAAACCTCATGACAGCGCAGGCAGCGGCGCGGAGGCGCGAAATGGCTCTGAGAGTCTCGATCGGCGCGGGGCGGTGGCGCCTCGTGCAACTGGTTCTGTTGGAGAGCGCCTGGTTGGCGTCACTGTCCGCGGCGATCGGCGGATTGTTCGCGTGGTGGTCCGCGCCACTGGTTGCCGGCATGATCAGTTCCCCGAACAGTCCGGTGCGCCTGGCCCTTCCGGTGGACTGGAGAGTGTTGGGATTCGGCATGGCGCTCACCATCGTGGTGATGCTCCTATTCGGTTTGGCTCCCGCGTTGCGGGCTTCGGGAGTGAAACCGGCCAGCGCCCTGCGGGGCGGGGACGACCCGCATTCGCGTGGCCGAACGATGCACGCGCTCATTGCCGCGCAGGTAGCGTTTTGTTTTCTGGTCCTTTTCGTCTCAGTTCTCTTCGTCACGACATTTGATCGCCTGGTAACTCAACCCACGGGCTTCGCGGCAGAACGGATTCTCACTCTGGAAACCGTCTCGCCGCGAGCCCAGTCTCCGGTCTTTTGGAATCAGGTTGCGGAACATCTGCGCGCCATTCCTGGCATCGAGAGAGTCGCCCTGGCCCCATGGCCACTCCTGACGGGCAGCAGTAATACCAGTTTCGTCTCTATCGCCGGCGCCGCTCCGGTCGAGACTCCCGTCGCGTTCCTCAATGTCTCGCCCGGCTGGATTGAGACGATGAAGATAGCCATGATCGGAGGCCGGGATTTCCGTGTCAATGATGTTTCTCCTGGAGTCGCGATCGTGAATCAGACGTTCGCGAGGACATATTTTGCGGGCGAGAATCCGGTGGGGAAAACGTTCGCAATGACGGGCAATCGCATCCCGCTGAAAATTGTCGGACTCGTTGGTGATGCCCGGTACCGTTACATGCGGGAGCCTGTTCCGCCGACGGTCTATGTTCCCTTTGCCTCGGTGGACGCCAAAGCTGTTGCGATAGGGGTGCGCCAAGCCACGTTCATCGTGCGGACCGCCGGCCGTGATCCGCTCGCGCTCTCCCAAACCCTCCGCCGGGAGATATCGAGGTTACGCCCAGAGTTCCGTGTCAGCAGTATCCGTACGCAGGCGGAGATCAATAATTCGCAGACCCTCCGTGAACGGCTGCTAGCGACCCTGGCTCTTTTCTTTGCGGGAGTCGCGCTCGTGCTCGCAGGCATTGGACTGTATGGCGTCGTAGATTACTCCGTGCTGCAACGGCGGCGCGAAATCGGGATTCGCATGGCGATAGGAGCGCAATCCGGCGACATAGCGCGGCGTGTGACCACCGAGATTTTCTGGATGATCGTGGTGGGAGCGTTTACGGGGCTTGCCCTCGGACTGATATCGGTACAATACGTTGAGACACTGCTCTACGAAGTGCGTGGCACTGAGTTCAGCATGCTTGCGTTGCCATCGCTGACGATCCTTGTCATGGCTTTCCTCGCTGCTCTTCCGGGAGTGATCCGAGCGGTCAGGACGGATCCGGCTGCAATCTTGCGCTCCGAATAGCCTATCCACTTGCCTGTGAGCGCCGCACTGGCGGGCGGAGGTCTCCTATGCGCGCATCGGCAACAAGGAGTGCTGCGAATCCGGCAACACCTGTCCGAGCAACTGACATGGCGCGATTCCGGGAGGATTGGCAACACGGAAACAACCCACAAAAGCGAGAAGTCGCGGACTCGGACCTTGCTCCGGCCGGCTGTTTCGAATTCGGTCGTCGTCGGTGAATCCTCCGTCGGCGCAGCGGCACGTCGCTACACGCCGACGCTATAGCCCACCACGAAGAGCTTTCTTTGCGCCTTGCGGACATCTAATCCCATGCCCGACCCTTTGGCAGACCCCTTGGCCAAATCGCGATGTGGCCGCACGAGGCTGGGGAGTCCGCCAGAGGAGGATGTGCCCGCTTGACTGAACCGATGTATACTAGCTCAATCGTCGAGACTGGGAAACCCTGCACCATGTCCATCATTCGAGGCTCGGCAGTCGATCTGGTGTGCCCGTTTCCTCCGGATCAACTGAGCCTTGTCTATGCGTGGACTCATGCGTACAGCGAGCTTACGGAGAACGATGACAGTCCGGCGACCATCGAACTTTACGAGGCCCTGATGGGCCTGACGTTCAGCACG
The DNA here is from genome assembly GCA_964604945.1 of uncultured Candidatus Solibacter sp. Classification (GTDB taxonomy): domain Bacteria; phylum Acidobacteriota; class Terriglobia; order Bryobacterales; family Bryobacteraceae; genus PNKE01. The sequence goes on along the minus strand of CAZSBK010000135.1, from coordinate 6,445 downwards.
TGCACCAGTTACGGAATGCGCCGTGCGGGGACGGCGGACGAGCTGATTGGCGTCCTCTATTGCGAGCCGGCGGGTCCGCGCAACGGGTATCTGCATATCGCCATGTCCCGCAGGGTGTGGGGACGCGGCTGGACGGAGGAAGCGGTGTCGCTCTGCATCCGGGACCTGTTTGAACGGTACCCGGAGTTCACGCGGCTCAGCGCAGCGATGCTGGAAAGAAACCGGATGGCTCAGTCGCTGGCATCTCGAATGGGTTTCACGCTGGAAGCCACGCTTGCGGACATGGTGCTGCAAAGGGGAGCGCCCCGGAGCGTGGTTCATTTTGGATTAACTCGACGTGATTGGGAACGGAGTTGTTCGGAGAATTCAACCAAGGAAAGAGGAGGATCGTATGGGAGCAGCAATCAGTAGTGTTGGCGGCGTTACCGGCGGAAGCGCAGGGGCGAAGGAGGCAATCGCTGGCATCGCCCGCTCGACTGCCGCGGATGGATCCCGGGTTAGCGGGATTCTTCAGCAGCTTGTCGGGAATCTGACGTCTTCGCTGACGCAGGGAGAGCAGGCGGGCAAGGCCGGGGCTGCGGCTGGAGGCGCCGCGAAACAGATGCTGGAGTCATTTCAGTCGGACCTGACGCGACTGGCATACATCGCCGCGCTCCAGAAGGCGATGAATAAGGCCGGCAGGCCCGGACCCTTCAACGTGGAGACTGCGACAAATGATCTGTGGGTCGCGCTGGATGGAGTGCGCAAGGGGCATAAGGCAACCCTCATGAGCGCTCAAATGCAGCAACAGTCTCAGGTGCTGGAGACGATGAGCAACATGATGAAACAGATGCACGACACGGCAGGAGCGGTGATCCAGAACATGCGCTGAAGCGGGCGCGGCACTCGTGCTTTCATGGAGACCGGACACCGGGATAGCCTGACCCGGCCCAGGCGCGATCTACTTGCGATCCTGACCCTCTCGCAATGAGAATTCCCAACGATTCGGCCCGTTGAGGGGCAATGGCCGGAGGATGAGGCTGCCCTGATGTGGCGGCATCAAGGTTCCGTGGAGCGGCCCAGCGGCCGTTGCGTGCGGGTCGATCGAATCAGGGGTACGGCTGGAGCCGTTGTCCGGTGGCGGCTTGCTGGGAATCGCTGCAAGTTGGAATCAGCGTGGCTCTGCTTGGACCTATCGTCAATCCTCGATGTCCCGCGCGCCGGGCGCTCACGGCCTGCGAACTTTTGCGGCGGAATCTTCGTTACTCAGGTCATGCTTCACCCACTGGCCCGGATTGCCCTCTTGCTGATGCTTGCGGCGTGCTGCTCCGCACAGGACCTAACCCAGACGATGACGCGGCTCGATGCGGCTGTGTTCGATGCCTACAATCAGTGCCGGCTGGCGGAGTTTGGGTCGTTTTTCGCCGAGGATGTCGAGTTTTATCACGACCAGTCCGGTCTGATGACGGGACGGCAGAACCTGGTGGACGCGGTGGAGAAAAACATCTGCGGCAAGGTGAGGCGCGGGCTGGTTTCAATAGAGATGTACCCGATGAAGGGTTACGGGGCGGTGGTGAAGGGCGTGCACCGGTTTTATCCGGCCAGCGACCTGAAGGCCCCGGCGACGGGCGAGGCGAAGTTCTTCCACCTGTGGCAGTTCAAGGACGGCCAGTGGAAGATGACGCGCGTCATCAGCTACGACCATGTGGCGCTGAAGCAGTGAGGGATTTGGGAGGCGGGGGCGGAAGGGCCACTTTGGGCGGAATCGTTATGCGGTCGTATCAGGCTGCGCCGTTCGCGCGCCGTTCGCGTACCGCGGGCTCGACGCAGAGTGCAGCAACGCACGTCATGAGTAGTCGTAATGTCATAGTTGAACTGAACTCAGCCTGACCCGGGCGCTAGTCGCCGCGAGTCAGGCAAGCAAGCGACGAATCAACTGCTTATCGAAGGTCGATATGGGTTCCGCCAGGAGCTTATTTCTCCATTGCGCTACCCAATCACGCACCCGTTTGCCTGGACCGAGACTAAGTAGGCGCGCCGTCAAGATTGTGCGCATGTCCACGAATCGCGCGCCGGCCACGGAATCAAAAGCAGATGTGAGGCGAGCCTTGTACCGTTCCGGGATATCAGTGTATCCGCGGATCTCTTCAAGGAACCGGATCGTCTCCGAAAGGTTGTTCCGTAGCAGTTTACTGGCAGCCTTCCTGACTTCTCTGAACTCGTCAACACCGTAGCTTGCATACACAATCGCCGCCGATCTAATAAGTGCCGACGGCTCCCGGCGTTCAGCGTCGCCAAATGCACGCCTCAACAGAGGCAATGAGCGTCTATCGCCAAAACGCAGCAAGATTAACGGAGCGATGACGCGGCAGTCGTCGGCTCCGGCAATCTGAATCTCTCGTTTCAACAAACGTGATCCTAGACTACGGATGCGGGTCGCCGTTTGGTCGCTTGCCTCGACCCGGAGCAAGCTTTCAACAAGAGAAACATTGACATCCGGGTATACCTGTTCTCTGTGCTTCAGCAACGCTTCGACAAAGTCGATGTATTCGTCGACGGTGCCCGTGCAGCGCATGTAGTCCGCTACGCGTTCGGCCACCGTAGGGTCGTTTAGGATGTCCCGAGTCGCACGCCGACGCAAGAATCGCGCACCCGCCAGGCCAGCTAGACGATACAGCCGCTTTAGTATCTTCCCGAACTCACCTTGGCCCTCGAAAGGCTTGGCCTTCTTCCAGATCGAGCTTACATTCCGGCGAAGACTTAACTTCGTCGTCCCGTCTTTCTTTCCGAGATTCTTCGCGGCCGCATCAGCGAAATCTAATAGGGCGTTCAAGTCAAGATGGAAGTGGCGGCGCGCCTCGGAGAGTTTCAGGATCCGCGACTTCTGGCCGTTCGGGGTTAGGTGCAGTCTCGCGAGTGAACGGCCGACATTGGCAAGCAGTTCGAGACCTGCGGCTCTGCTCGCAACCCCCATGTTCTGGTCGTCCATCCACCTGACGTAGTTCTCTTCTCCGACCAGCCGAACCATCTCGTCATCGTGGTGAAAGAGAACAATGTGTGCAAGGGTTCTGGAACAGTCAAACTCGTCCACAGGCAAGCTGATGCCGTGCGATCCTGCGTACTCTTGACGGATGGACAACCGCTCCAGAAGGAAGGTGAGAAGCCCGACAGTCCTCGTGGGTATGGACAATCCTTGAAGGGCCTCGTCAACGTGTGAGTGAAGGACGCTGTCGAAGAAATTCGAAACATCCGTCACAACAAGAAACGGGTGGACTCGTTTGAAAATCAGATGCTTGCGGTATTGATCGTACTTCAACCAATTAAGGAAGCTACGCTGGCTGGAGGCACGATAGTGCGGCAGACTGAGTTGCGCCGGATCGACAGGCTCCGCAAGCACCCTTCTTTGCACGTTGGAATGCTGTGAGCGGAGGAAGTAGACGTGCTTCCGCTGTCGCCGCTGCGCCTTTTGAAATATGAAGTCCGCCAATGCCCGGTACAGAACGAGATCCGGTACAGCAGGCAGAGTCATCGTGCGACTAAAACCTTTGGACTTTCCCAGCGTAAACCGCCTCGGCGGTTGTGGCTCATAGGTACCCTGGCTGATGTTCGTTAGGAGCCGGTTGATCCAAACATCGGGAGCGACATCGTATTCGAGGAAGTCCACAACATCTCTAACGGAGGAGTTTTTCAGTTCCTTGCGGACGGCCTTCCACGCTTTCCACAGAGAGGTCCGCGAGATTCGAGGGATGGAGCCTAGCATCGCAACACCAATCGTTTGCAAAAGGTCATATCCACGCAATAGAAGACCAAAATACCATCATCACAAAACTGGAGGTTGGTACCTTGAACGCGGTTCATACCATTGTCAAGTAATCCGCCCTTTGATCGAGCCCCCTGGAGCGGGGGCTCCAGGGGGCAGGCGGGGGTTGGGATCGGGTGGCGGGTTAGGCCATGTTCTCGATGATGGCGGTGGCGAATTCGGAGGTTTTGACCTTCGTTGCGCCTTCCATCTGGCGGCGGAGGATATAGGTTCCCTTCCTTTCCGCGATGGCGCCCGTGATGCCCGTTTGTGCGGCTGCGGCTGGCCTTACTGATTTTTACCGCCCCAGGTGAACCCGATCGCCGTCCTTCTGCGTCGATTTGATCAGGAGACAGAAACGGCCGCTTGGGCTCGGCATCGAGGTCCACGCCCGGTGGCAGGTCCTCCCTGGCCTTCGCCCAAGTGGTCAATCCAGGAGCCATCTGATGAAACTCACTTCTCTCGCGGCATTCCTTTTGGTATTCCCCCTGCTTGCGGCTGCGCAGAGCTTTGAAGCATCCGTCAACGCGGGCGCATCGGTGATCCCGAACAAGGATCTCGGCAGCGACTACACGCTGGACAGCGGTTTCCGCGTTGCGTTTCGGGCGACCATCAACACGACCGATCTTCTCGGCTATGAATTAGGTTACGGGTACAACCGTGCCCAGTTGGGGTCGGCCGGCTCCGATTCGCAGGGCGTGGCCGTCCACCAGGGCTTCGGCGAGGTCCTGCTTTATGCCACGCCGCAGAGTTCGCGGATCCGCCCATTTGTCGCCGGGGGCGGCCATTTCAGCAATTTCGTCCCCCCAGGATCCAGCGCCACTTACGGCCAGGGAGAAAACAAGTTTGGCATCAACTACGGCGGCGGCGTGAAGATCAAGGTGACCGGGCCGTGGCAGGTCAGGTTCGACATCCGGCAGTTTAATACAGGCAAGCCGTTCGGGTTGGGCGGAACGGGCCGGATGCTGCAAAACGAGATTTCGGCGGGGGTGAGTTGGACGATGTAGGAGACGGGGCGGAGGCGGGTTCACTCGTCGCTGCGCCGGAAGCGATCGAGTTCGCGGCGGTCGCGCTTGGAGGGGCGGCCAGATGGGATGCCGTCAAAGCGGGGTTCTGATTTGCGCTGCTCGGCGGCGATGCGGCGGCGCTCGATGCTCGACTCGGATTCGCGGTAGAGGGCCTGGGCGGCGGCGGCGGGTCCGCGCATTTCAGAGAGAGCCAGGACCTCGACTTCGTAGTCATTGACGCCGGTCCTGATGGTCAGGCGGTCGCCGGCCTGGACGTGGCGGGCGGGCTTGGCGTCGATGCCGTTGGACTGGATGCGGCCGAGGTCGCAGGCGCGGGCCGCAAGGGCTCGGGTTTTGAAGAATCGGGCGGCCCAGAGCCACTTGTCGATACGGACGCGGTCCATACCTATATTGTGGCGGGTCGGGGATGGTTGAGGACGCCGATGCGCCTCGGATTCGGCGGGACTCGCGAGGCGACAGAAGGTGGAGCCCATGAGGATCGACGGGGCGGGTGAAAGCTGACGTGAAGTCTGACGCCAATTGGACGTTTGGCCATCGCGCTCACGCGCGAGGCTCGCCGGGTGAGGTGGGGCCGTGCGTTGGGGTCGAGGCAGAGAAGACGTCTCGACACGATTGTCGAGACGTCAGGCAAGAGTGTCTGCGCTACGAGGGAGCGGGGATGGGTGGCGGGTTACGCCATGTTTTCGATGATGGCGGTGGCGAATTCGGAGGTTTTCACCTTGGTGGCGCCGTCCATCTGGCGGTGGAGGTCGTAGGTGACCTTCTTCTCGGAGATGGCGCCGGTGATGCCTTTTTCGATCAGGGTAGCGGCTTCCTTCCAGTTCATGAATTCGAACATCATGATGCCGGAGAGCATGACGCTCGACGGGTTGATGACGTCCAGATCCGCGTACTTGGGCGCGGTGCCGTGGGTGGCTTCGAAGATGGCGTGGGCGTCGCCGATGTTGGCGCCGGGGGCCATGCCGAGTCCGCCGACCTGGGCGGCGCAGGCGTCCGACAGATAGTCGCCGTTGAGGTTGGGGGTGGCGAGGACGTCGTATTCGCCGGGGCGGAGGAGGACCTGCTGGAAGATGGAGTCGGCGATGCGGTCCTTGACGAGAAGCTTGCCGGCCGGGACTTCGCCCTGGACGTCGGATTCGGCGATGCAGGTGTCGGCGAACTCTTCCTTGACGAGTTCATAGCCCCAGTCGCGGAAGGCGCCTTCGGTGAACTTCATGATGTTGCCCTTGTGGACCAGGGTGACCGACTTGCGGCTGTTGGCGAGAGCGAACTTAATGGCCTGGCGGATGAGGCGCTTCGAGCCGGTGACGGACATGGGTTTGATGCCGATGCCGGAGTCGGGGCGGATTTTGGCGCCCATTTCCTGGACGAGGAAGTCGATGACCTTCTTGGCTTCGGGGGTGCCTTCACGGTATTCGATGCCGGCATAGACGTCTTCGGTGTTCTCGCGAAAGATGACGACGTTGAGGAGTTCTGGCCGCTTCATGGGCGAGGGGACGCCGGTGTAGTATTTCACCGGGCGCTGGCAGACGTAGAGGTCGAGGATCTGGCGCAGGCTGACGTTCAGGCTGCGGATGCCGCCGCCGACGGGCGTGGTGAGGGGGCCTTTGATGGCGATATGGAAACGGGTGATGGCGTC
>CAZSBK010000134.1:0-11160 GCA_964604945.1 uncultured Candidatus Solibacter sp. | reverse complement strand
CGAGCGTACAGCAAGCAAAACAGAGTTTCAATTGTTAAGTTAGCGCTTATGGGCCGGGAGGCCTGTCCCACTGCGTCTCGACACGATTGTCGAGACGGCAGACCAGGGGTCTGCGCTACGAATCCTCTTTGCCTCGCCTACTTCTTCGCCGTCCACTCGCCCAAGCGCACACACAGCGCACGCCTATTGCAGTTGGCAAAGCGGCCACTGAAACGACTGCCATCGTCACTGCCCTTATGCCTGTTCCAGAAGTCGAAGTACCAGAAAAGCCCGCTCGGACGACCGCCAACATCCATCCTCTGAGTGCTGCTCCATTGGTTCCCGGTCAGAAACAAGTTCCCCTTCACAGGCCAGTTCGACGCTTTATCGCCGCGCTTGCCCGCTCCGAGGCCCGGAGCGTTGGCGGTGATGTCATAGATTCCCTCCAACTCATCGATCGTTGCCAGTCGCCAATCGGAGTAGCCACCCAAACGCAGGTCACGGCAGTACTTCGTGGCCGTGCGCCAGTTCACGTCCCGGCCGTTGTCCTTTCCCGCCCACATGAGTCCTGTGGATGGGTCAACCCAATGACCACTCAATTGGGTCTCGCTCCTTAGGTCCCCTTTCGAGGATTGGGCGTTAGCGACCGTGATGACGGCGAATAGGAACACAAGAACACGATTCAATTGCCGCTCCATAACTCCGAACTCCGGGCCAGCCCAAACTCCCAAACTCCAGGCTGTCCCAAACTCAGCCTCTTTCACGAGCCTCCGGCAATTCGTCATTTCTGGATATCTTGAGGAAACAGAACTGAGTTAATTGTGTACCACTCGAAATGTCCGTAGACATAGAGAATTGCACCTTCTCCATCCTCATATGGCATATAGATGATCTCTCCTTTAACTTGGGCAAGCTTTTTGCGTAATCCCGATACACGTTGTCGAGGAGGCTTACTAAGTCGGAGAATCTGCAGCAACGCATCGCGAGAAACTACAGTCCAACCCGCTGATGGGACGCTCTCGGCAATATCATCGTTGAATACGTGCCCTTTTGCAAGAGATCCCAGCAGTACCGACCGCCCCTTTGCGCGGCAGATGCCTGTAGCGGATTTAGTGTCGTCGGTTACACCGCGAAGAGCGATCGCAAGGTCCATAAATCCGTCGCCATCAAAATCTCCGCGCAAGTAGAACGGATTGACCGAGTAATCTAGCTTTATTGATGAGATTGCCAACGGCACCATCGATACGGCGCATTGCTTGATTTGGCTGGGAACCTGCCAATCATGAGCATTACTTTCCTGGATGAGCTGTGCCCGGACGGTGAGGACACAGAAGAACATCAGAACAGAGAATCTCATTAGAAGCGAATCCTTTTCTGAAAGTGAGCGTGGATGCCGTGCTTCTCAAAGCAATTTGCGCGACCTGCCGAACCTCCAAATTGGCCTGGGGTCGTGGAGAGAACACTCAGAAATAGTGTGTTCGGCGTCGAAATTAGACCAGCAGTCTTGTTTCCCATACGGCCTGAGTCGGCAGCTGCACTTGCACCGTTTCCGCTCAACATCTTTCCATTTGAGCCCATGTATGCAAGATCACGAGGCTGGACTAGCGCGTCGCGACACGATTGTCGAGACGGCAGACAAGGGGTCCGCGCCACAAATCCTCTTTGCCTCGCTACTTCTTGGCCGTCCACTCACCCACCCAATCCAAAAAGGTCTGATACCAGAGCAGCGAGTTCTGCGGTTTCAGGATCCAGTGGCCCTCGTCAGGGTAAATAAGCAGCTTCGACGGCACTGTGTTGGCCTGCAGGGCGGTGAAGAGTTGGAGGCCCTGGCCGTAGGGGACGCGGAAGTCGAGTTCGCCGTGGATGACCAGCGTCGGCGTCTTGAAGTTGGCGGCGGAACTGGATGGCGAGAATCGTTCGTGCAGTTCGGGTGTCTGCCACGGAAACCCTTTGTTCTCCCAGACCGAGAACCAGAGTTCCTCGGTTTCGCCGCCCATCGAGCGCAGGTCGTAGACGCCGGCGTGCGACACCAGCGCCTTGAAGCGCTGCGAATGGCCGAGAATCCAGTTCACCATGTAGCCGCCGTAACTGCCGCCAGCGGCGGCAAACCGGTCCGAATCGGCCCAGGGCTGGGCGGAGATGTGGTCGACGACGGCCATGATGTCGTCATAGACCCTGCCGCCCCAATCGCCGTTGATGTCGTCGGTGAACTTGGTGCCATAGCCGGTCGAGCCGCGCGGGTTGGGCATGACAACGACGAACCCGGCGGTGGCGAAGACCTGCTGGTTCCATCGGAAGCTGAAGCTCTCGCCCCAGGCCCCCTGCGGTCCGCCGTGGATGAGGAACAACACGGGGTATTTCTTCTTGGGGTCGAAATCGGGCGGCTTCAGCAGGAAAGAGTGGACCGGCGCGGATTCCGCGCCGGCGACGGTGAACTCCTCGAGTGGCCGCAGATCCAGGCCGGCCAGCATCCCGGCGTTCAAACGCGTCAGGGCCACGGGCGCGCCGCCGGTGGACGACGCCTTGTAGATTTCGGAGGGTGAAGCGCCGGTGGCTTCGCTGTAAATCAGGATCTTGCCATCGGCGGAGAACTGCAGATCGCCCACGGTCGATGCCCCCTGGACGATGACGCGAGTGCCGCCGCCGGTGATGGGGATCAGGTGGGCGGTCTGGCGGCCGCGGTCGCCGAAGGTGAAGGCGATGCGTTTGGAATCGGGGTGCCAGGTGAAGCTGTCGACATGACGGTCGAGGTTTTCAGTCAGGGTTTCGATCGAACCCGTTTCACGGTTCATCACGACGAGCCGCCAGCGGTCGGCCTCGTAGCCAGCCCGGACCTGCATGCGCCAAGCGATCCACTTGCCATCGGGCGAGTACTGCGGCGCAGTGTCACCGCCCAGGCTGGTGGAAACCTTCTTCGGCTCGCCGCCTTCGACGGGAACCGTATAGATCTCGGCATTGGTGGAAAGGGCCTGATCCGGGTCCAGGTTGGCCGCGTAACAGACCTCTTTGCCGTCGGGCGAGACGGAATATTCGCCGCCGCCGAGGGCGAACGGGGGCACGTCATAGTTCAGTCCAGGCGTGAGATCGCGCGGTGCGGCGCCATCCACGGCGACGACAAACAGGTGTTTCCTGCGCGGCGTCTGCCATTCGGTCCAGTGACGGTAGAGCAGGCCGGTGTAAATGCGCGCTTTGACCTTACTCTTGCTCTCTTCGTCGATCCTGCGGGCGTTGCAGGCGTCGTCGGCGCAGTCGGGGAAGACGGCCGAGACGGCAACGATGAAATTGCCGTTAGGGCTCCAGGTGAACTCCTCCACGCCGGTCGAGAGCTTGGTGAGCTGCTTTGCCGCCGTGCCGTCGGGATTCATCAGCCAGATCTGCGACGCGCCCGAACGGGTGGACAGGAAGGCGAGTTTCTTCGAATCGGGTGAGAAGCGCGGATGGGAGTTGCGGCCCTCGGTGGCGACGGCCCTGGGCGAAGCGGCGGAGGCTAGGGTGACGTACAAATGGCGTTGGGTGGCGTTGGCCTCGACATCGACAGTGGCCACGGTGAAGGCGACCCACTGCCCATCGGGCGACAGACTCGGCTCGGAGATCCGCTTCAGCCGCATCATGGCCTGGGCGGTGAACGGCTGCTTTTCCTGCACCTGCCCGACGGCCTGAATCAGGCCAGTGGCGGAGATGAGCGACAACACGGAAACGGCTAGGACGCGCATATCTGAATTGTATCGTCGGATGGCTGGTAAAATGGGGGATTCCGGACCAAACACTATGATTCGACCATATCGAGGGATCTTCCCCAGGGTGCCGCAGAGCGCGTATGTCGACCAGGCGGCCCAGGTGATCGGCGCCGTGACACTAGGCGAGCGCGCTAGCATCTGGCCTTGCACCGTGCTGCGAGGCGACGTCAATAACATTGTCATCGGCCAAGATTCGAATATCCAGGACGGCACGGTGCTGCATGGCGAACTGGATCAATACCCGGTGATTGTCGGCGACCGCGTCACGGTGGGCCACATGGCCTGCCTGCACGGCTGCGTGATCGAGGACGATTGCCTGATCGGGATCGGAGCGATCGTGCTAAATGGAGCGCGCATCGGCAAAGGTTCGGTGGTCGCCGCCGGGGCGCTGGTGCCGGAGGGCATGCAAGTGCCGCCGAATTCCATGGTGATGGGCACGCCGGCCAAGGTGCGGCGCGAAGTGACGCCGGAAGAAAAGGCGCGGTTCGCCGAAAACGCCCAGCGCTACATCCGATACCGCCAGGACTTCAAGGAAGAACCGGTTTGATTAAAGCCATTCGCGGAACCAGAGACATTCTGCCGCCTTCGTCGGCGGTGTGGAACGGCGTCGAAGCCTCGGCGCGCGAGGTTTTCCGGACATTCAATTACCAAGAGATCCGGACGCCGCTGTTCGAGGAGACTGTGCTGTTTGCCCGGGGAGTGGGCGCGGAGACCGACATCGTCTCGAAAGAGATGTACTCGTGGGAGGACCGCGACGGGACATCGATCACGCTGCGTCCGGAGAACACGGCATCGGTGATCCGAAGCTACATCGAGCACCGGATGGACCAGTGGGTGGGCGTGAAGAAGCTCTACTACATGGGCCCGATGTTCAGGCGCGAGCGTCCACAGAAGGGGCGGTACCGGCAGTTTTTCCAGATTGGCGCGGAGTGCATCGGGTCGGAGTCGCCGCTGATCGACGCCGAGGTGATCGAGTTGGTTGTGGAGATCCTGGAGCGCTGCGGCGTCGAGGGAGCGAAGCTGTTGGTGAACTCGGTGGGTTGCCCGAGGTGCCGTCCGAGCTTCATTGAGACGCTGAAGGCGAGTTTGCAGGCGGTCAAAGGCAACATGTGCGAAGACTGCCAGCGGCGTGCGGACACCAACGCGCTGAGAGTGCTCGACTGCAAGGTGGAAGCCGACCAGCCGGTGATCGACGCATTGCCGTCGATCCTGGACCATCTGTGCGGCGAGTGTTCGACGCACTTCGCCACGGTGAAGGAATTGCTGGAGGCACGCGGGATCGCTTACGAAGTGAAGCCGCGGCTGGTGCGCGGATTGGACTACTACACCAAGACGACGTTTGAATTCGTCCATGGCGCGCTGGGCGCCCAGAGCGCAGTGTGCGGCGGCGGCCGCTATGACGGCCTGGCCGAATCGCTCGGCTCGCGCGTGGCGGCACCGGGCATCGGTTTTTCAATCGGCGAGGACCGCCTGGTGATGACAATCGAAGAGGCGCGCGGGGGCGAGACGGCCGCGGGACCGGATCTGTTCATCGCGCCGATGGGCGATGCGGCGCAGAAACACGCCGCCGTGCTGGCGCGGGACTTGCGGCGCGAGGGCCTGGTGGTTGAAGTGAGTTCGGACAGGAAGCTGAAGCGAGCGCTCGAGACGGCCAACAAGACCGCGGCCAGGTGGACGCTGATCCTGGGCGACGACGAGTTGGCCGCGGGCACGTATTCGCTGAAGGCGATGGCGTCAGGCGAACAGAGGAGCGTGAAGCGCGAGGAGATCGCACCGGCGGTCAAGCGGCTGACCGCGCCTGTCGCGGTACAATCATAGATTCCCCACAGGCGCAGGCGGTTGCCGGCCGACGCGCATCAGCGCACCTTGGGACCACGGGAGTAAAGGTTTCTAGAAGATGGGCCAAAACGTAGCACTGGATTTCCTGGGAGACCTGCGGCGGACGCACGATTGCGGGTCGCTGCGAGCCGCCGATGAGGGCAAACGCGTTGTATTGATGGGCTGGGTCTACCGCCGCCGCGATCTGGGCGGGGTGATCTTCATCCATCTGCGTGACCGGGCGGGCGTGACCCAGGCCGTGTTCCGCTCGGAGTGCGATGGCGACCTTCATGCGAAGGCCGAGCAGCTTCGTTCCGAATACGTTGTCGCGATTGAAGGCGTGGTGGAAAAGCGCTCCGCCGAGACGATCAATCCGAGCATTCCAACAGGCGAAGTGGAAGTTGTCACCGAGAAGATCTGGCTGCTGAACACCAGCGAAACGCCGCCGTTCCCGATGGAAGAGCACGTGGACGTGAACGAGGACGTGCGGCTGAAGTACCGCTACATCGATTTGCGGCGCCCGCACATGCAGCGCAACCTGATCCTGCGATCGAAGATCGCGCTTGAAGTACGCCAGGAGCTCTACAAGCAGGATTTCCTCGAGATCGAGACGCCGTTCATGACGAACTCGACTCCCGAGGGAGCGCGCGATTTCCTGGTTCCATCGCGCATCCAGCCGGGCAATTTCTATGCACTGCCGCAATCGCCGCAACTGTTCAAGCAGCTGCTCATGATCAGCGGCTACGACAAGTATTTCCAGATCGTACGTTGCTTCCGCGACGAGGATCTGAGGGCCGACCGCCAGCCCGAGTTCACACAGATCGACCTTGAAATGTCGTTCCCGCAGGAGGAGCAGATCTTCGAGGTGATCGAGCCGCTGATCGAGCGCATCTGCGCCGTGGCGGGCTACGAAGTGAAGCGTCCGTTCCCGCGCATGAGCTATGCCGAGGCGATGAGCGCGTACGGGATCGACAAGCCCGACATGCGGATTCCGCGCTTCTGGCCGGTGGAAGACCTGTTCCCGGCCGAGGCCGGACTGACGCTGGCGGGGTTGCCGCTGGTGGCCATCACGATCCCGAATACGGGCGTGGTGAGCCGCAAGGAACGCGACGAGTTGAAGAGTTACGGCCACGAGCGCGGGCTGCGCGTCTATGACGACGTGAAGCGCCTGGAACGCGACTACGCCGAGCAGATGGTGAAGGTGCGCGAGCGGACCGGCGCCGGCGAGAACGACCTGCTCATCCTTGCCGGCTGGCCGGGCAAGCCGGAAGGGCAGCGGCCCGAAGAGACCGTATTCAAGGCCTGCGGCCAGCTTCGGCTGATGGCCGCGCAGAGATTCAACGACCGCCACCAGTTGCTCGACCCGAAGGTCTTCAAGTTCCTGTGGGTGCTCGATTTCCCGATGTTTGAATGGAATGATGAGGAAAACCGCTGGGTGGCGGCTCATCACCCGTTCACGTCGCCCAACGACTCGGATCTCGACAAACTCGAAAGCGATCCGGCACGCTGTCGCGCGCGCAGTTATGACATTGTCCTAAACGGCGTCGAACTGGGATCAGGTTCGATTCGTATTCACCGCCAGGACGTGCAGGCGCTGGTGTTCAAAGCGCTGGGCTTCAGTGAGGACGAGGCGAAGAAGCGCTTCGGGTACCTGCTTGAGGCGCTCACCTACGGCGCGCCGCCGCACGGCGGGATTGCGCTGGGCCTGGACCGTCTGGTGATGGTCCTGGCTGGGGAGAACTCAATCCGCGACGTGATTCCGTTCCCGAAGACGGCGAAGGGGTCGGATCTGATGTGCAACGCGCCGTCGCAGCCGAGCGAACGGCAGTTGCGCGAGTTGCATATCCAGCTTCGGCGCAGTTGAAGCGCGCGCCAAACGGGCTTCGCGAGGGCGCGGCTGGCGGCTCCGCGCTACCATGAGAGTGGAATCATTTAGGAGATCTCTCTCATGGAATTTCTCGCAGCCAGTCTGCTCGAACTCATCACTCAAACTTCGACGAATCTGCCGCCGGACGTCCGGGCGGCCATGGAATCCGCCCGCCTGCGTGAGCAATCCGGGACGCGGCCCGAACAGGCGTTCAATATCATCGCCTTGAATGTGGATATGGCCCACGAAGACGAAGCGCCCATCTGTCAGGACACGGGCATGCCAACGTTTATCGTCCACACGCCGGCCGGGACAAACCAGATCAAGCTGGCCGAAGCCATCCGCGTGGCGGTGGCTGAAGCGACCAAGCGCGGCAAGCTGCGGCCGAATTCGGTGGATTCGCTGACGGGCGAGAATTCGGGCAACAATCTTGGGCCGGAGACGCCGGTGGTTCACTTCGAGCAAAGGGAGAAGAACGAGATCGAGGTGAAGCTGGTGCTCAAGGGCGGCGGGTGCGAGAACAAGAACATTCAGTATTCCCTGCCCTGCGAACTGGACCATCTGGGCCGTGCGGGGCGCGATCTGCAAGGCGTAAAGAAGTGCCTCCTGCACGCCGTCTGGCAGGCGCAGGGACAGGGTTGCGCACCGGGCGCGCTGGGCGTTTGCATCGGCAGCGACCGCGCCCACGGCTATGCGGTAGCCAAGATGCAACTGTTCCGCACGCTCGACGACGTGAATCCGAATCCGGTCCTGGCCCAGCTTGAAAACGAGATCATGGAAGAGGCCAACAAGCTCGGCGTCGGTCCAATGGGCTTTGGCGGCGCGACGGCACTGATCGGCTGCAAGATCGCCGCGGCCAATCGTCTGCCGGCCAGTTACTTCGTTTCGGTCGCATATGACTGCTGGGCGTTCCGGCGGCTGGGCGTGGTGCTCGACCCCGGGACCGGAGCGATCACGAAGTGGCTTTACCGCGATCCCGAACAGGCGGTGCAGAAGTTGGCCAAGATCGAAGGCCTTCCGCTCACAGGACGCGAAATCATCATTGAACCGCCGGTGACCGAAGCGCAGATGCGCGCATTGAAAGTCGGCGATGTGGTGCTGATCCGGGGCGAGATCTATACGGGACGCGACGCAGTGCACGCGCATCTGATGAAGAGTCCGCCGCCCGTGGATTTGACCGGCGCGATCGTCTATCACTGCGGGCCGGTGATGCTCAAGGAAGGCGGCGAGTGGAAGGTGAAAGCCGCCGGACCTACCACCTCCATCCGCGAAGAACCCTATCAGGCCGAAGTGATGCGGCGTTACGGGATCAAGGCCGTGATCGGTAAAGGCGGCATGGGCGCCAAGACGCTGGCCGGGCTGACAGAGGTCGGCGGCGTGTATCTGCACGCGATCGGCGGCGCGGCTCAGGTGTATGCGCGGACGGTGGAGAAGGTGCTGGACGTACACCTGATCGAGTTCGGCATTCCGGAGGCGATGTGGCATTTGAAGGTGCATAACTTCGCCGCCATCGTGACTATGGACTCGCACGGCAACTCGCTGCACGCCGAGGTGGAGAAGGCCACCGGCGAGGCGCTCAAAGCCGCGCTGATCTGACGAACCGGAAAGCCGGTTCATCCACCGCGCATGGCGATATAGTGTTTGCCATGCGCGGAATCGTCGTTCTCGCTCTCCTTTTCCTCGCGGCCGGGGCCTTGGCCCCAGCCCAGGCGCAAACCGGCTGGTTTCCCTTCGCCATCGATCAGGATGGGCTTACTGGCGCCGTCGATTTCTCTCATCTGAACCATCCACTCGCGATGGCCGACCGCATCAGCGTCAAGGACGGCCACTTCGTCAACACCAAGGGCGAGCGCATCCGGTTCTGGGGGGTCAATTTTGCTTTCGGTGCGAACTTCCCCGAACAGAAGGACTCGGTTCGTTTGGCCAAGCGGCTGCGGCGTCTGGGAGTCAACCTGGTCCGGCTGCACCACATGGACACTTCGCCAGACGCCGATCGGACGGTGTGCCGATCGATCCTCACCACTGGACCGTATCCATCGTTCAACCCGATTTCAATGGCCCGCCTGCGCGCGCTGCTGGATGCACTCAAGGCCGACGGTATCTACGTCAACCTGAACCTGCATGTCGGCTATCTCTTCCGGCCTGATGTGGACAAAGTGCCCGGCACTGCGCCGCTTCCGACGCACTCGAAGCCGCTGTACGTCTTCTATCCGCGGATGGTTGACCTGCAATGCGAGTACACGAAGAAACTGATCGAGGGGTTGCGGCTGAGGGGCGACCCGGTACTGGCCATGGTGGAGATCGACAACGAGGCCTCATTGTTGTTCTCGCACCAGGCGCGTCAACTTGACAAGGTTCTAGTGGGCGAATACAGGCAAGAATTCGAACGGCAGAAGGCTGAGGCGATCGGTGGCATGGTGGAGACAGAAGGCAGGTTGATCCAGTTCCTGGTGGATCTGGACCGGGCATACCTGAACCGGATCCGTGATGTCGTCCAGGCTGCCGCCGGGAAGATGGTGCCGGTCGCCGGAACGCAAGTTGAGTTCGGCGGCCCGCTCACGTTCGATTCACATGATGGTCTGGACTACAACGACGATCATTTCTACATCGACCACTACAACTTCCCCAACCAGCCCTGGGACGGGCGCGACTGGCGCATTCGCGACTCGTCGGGGGCAGCGTCGGGCTATCTGGTCTATTTGCATAAGGCGTTCGCACGCCAGGCCGGCAAGCCTTACACGGTGAGCGAGTTCAACGAAGCATATCCCAACCGCCAGGGCGCCGAACTTGATCCGACCTTTGCCGCTTTTGCCGCACTGCAGGACTGGGACGCTCTGATGCACTTTGCCTACGAGCACAGCCGGGATTGGGACCGCAAGGGTCCGTCGGGGTTCAATTTGAATGGCGACGTGACCAAACTTGCCGCATTCGCCCAGGCAGGGTGGATGTACCGGACTGCGGCCATCGAACCAGCGCGGCATGAGTTGAAGATCGGCATGCCCAAGGCGATGCGGATGAAGGCCACCGTCGAACGGCAGCAGTTCGCATTGGCAAAGTTTTTCGAGGCGAATGGCGTCGATCCGAATGTCGCGTTCCAGCACCGCATCGCCATTGACACCGGCGCCACCGAGCCTTCGGCGATCGCCGCGCCCCAGGCACCCTACCGCGCCGACACAGGCGAGTTGACTTACGACGGGAAGCGCCAGTTGTTCATCATCAGCGCGGCCAAGGCGGCGGGGGTGTTCGGATTTGCCCGAGGCGAAGCAGTGCAGGCGGGACCAATTGAGCTCAAGCTCGATGCGTCGGCGCGAGGCTTTGTCGCCCTGCTCGCTACGTCGCTGGACGGCAAGCCGCTGGCATCGTCGGAGCGGATGTTGATCACTAATCCTGGCGCAACCAGGGGCGCGACCGATTTCGTTCACTACCCGGGCACGACGGATTGGTGGACACTTGCACCCGAACCGGGTTCAAACAAGCCTTCGGGCCCGTATTCGATGCCCCAGGCGGTGCCGCTGATGGAGCGCAACGACACCACACTGACGCTTCGCAGCACGGCGAGGAGCCTGACCGTCTATCCACTGGATGGCAAGGGCAAGCGCGGCGCAGGCGTCGCGGCCGAACGGACGGCGACGGGATTCCGGCTACGGCTGGAGGCAGCCACGCCATGGTATGAGGTGGCGGCGAAATAGCGCGAAGGTGTGCTGATTTGCTAGACTGAAGGGCAGCCGATGGCCAGGTAGCTCAGTTGGTAGAGCGCGG
>CAZSBK010000133.1:0-11169 GCA_964604945.1 uncultured Candidatus Solibacter sp. | reverse complement strand
AGGATGTGTTGCCGGACGCGCCGCCAGCAAAGACGCTGCGGTGGCCGGTCCGGAGCCGTTGGGCCGGCCCCAGTTAGACCAGGCCTTGTCCCGGAGCGGCCATCACAGCCGGAGTCTCCGGAAGCAGTTACGCGGGATTCCCGCCGCCACGAACCCCACACATCGCCGCACTCCAGGTCCGATGGCCAAGTGGATTGCATGAAACGAAACCAGACGGATCAAGTGTCAACGCAATCGGACGGCTGGATGACCGAGCGGCAAATGCTGCCGGAGTTCGTGGCGGAAGGCTGAACGGGCCAGGGTTGGTCAAGCTGCGCGCTTGACCGGTACCGGAAGCTTCCGATTCAGGGAGTTGCTCCGCAACAGCACAGTTTCGACGGGATCGGACGTAACGGGGGTCGTGTTTTCAGTGCGGCCGTTGAAGTACTCGTCGATTGGGTACAGGGCATAAGGGCGGAGTTCGCGATAGGTGCGTCCCAGCTTTTCCTGGATGCGGTAGACGGCGTGAAAGAAGGTCCCCCGATCGACGCCGAGACGCCTTGCGCAGAGGCTCCAACTAGCGCCCAGGATGTAGTGAAACCTGAAAACCTGGAACTCGAACGGCTCCAGGGTTCGTTGCGTAACCAGGAGAAAATCGGCGATGTACTCTTCGTTCTTCCGCCCCCAAGTGATGCGGCGGCCGCCGTTCGGGGCGGGCTCAAGAGTTACCGGCATGAGCCGCTGCTCCCTCGCGACACACTGGTAGAACTTCGAGAGACAGATCCGGAAGATCGCCCGGAAGACGCATGAGCAAGGTCTCGGCCCGCCTCGCTCCATCTCCCGGATTCCGTATCCATGGCACCGCGCACAGTCTTCCGAGGCCAGTGCGATCGAATCTGAATGGGTCCACTCCATTTTGCTGTTCTTCTTCCTTCCTTCGTCCCGCTCTTGCCTCCTCCTCACTGGAGGCTTGGCTGGATCTGTGCTCAAGGTTCACTCCGGTCGCTGGATCCGTCAACGAGGCATGTTCGGGAATTCAAGGACCATCAGGCCTGAATTGGTCGATTCGCGCCAATTTGTAGACAGGCAATGAATTAGCCTCTCCATGGGCGTAAATTAAAGTTTTTCAACCAGTACTCCCCGTATAGTTTTGTGGTGGTACTAGTACTATCCTATATCAGAGTGAAATATGTCCAGATCTGTCGCGCCGCTGACGTTCTCCACCCTCCAGGTCAGGATGCTGGCGCACTTGCGCGGCTTGCTGGCGAATGGAGAAATGACCGAAAGAGGTCTGGCGCGATTGGCTGGGATCTCTCAGCCTCACATCCACAACGTGCTGAAAGGGACAAGAGTACTCACGGCCGAAACTGGCGACCTGCTGATCGGAGCTCTGGGCTTTTCGCTGCTTGAATTGGCTGAGACCGAGGAATTGGGGACCCTGTTGGAAGCCCGGCGGGAATCGGACGGGTCGAGCCGGCTTGTGCGGGTGGCCCGGGGACGAGTGTCTCCGTATGAGCGTTTTCCCGATGTCGGCACGGCGGAGGACTGGGTGCGGCTGCCCGGCGCCACCGTGGCAGCCATCCGGATGCCCGTGATTGCGGCGTTTGCGGCGGATCCGGAGGTCGAAGCCGCTCTTGGCGGCGCGACGCACTTGCTGCTGGATTTGAACGATGCGGCCCGGCTCTCGGTCAGGCCGGGTTGCTGGTACGCGTTAAGGTGGGGCGGTGCTGGCTACGTCCGTCAACTGAGGCGGGAAAGCGGGGCGCTGGTTGTGCTGGGCCAGCGGTGCTGGCGCCCGCCGAGCCTGCCGGACAGGATTCCGCTCGGCGATCTGCCGGCGCTGTCGGTGATTCGCGCCAGGGTTGAGTGGTGCGGGCCGGATCTGAGGGCGGATGCGGCGCTGGACCGGGCCGGATTCTATCTTCCGAGCCCGGCGTTTTCGTAGGTCGCCAGCACCTGTCGGGCGGTTTCTTCCCAGTTGAACCGGTTGTGCTGCTGGAAACCGCGGGCAATCAGCCGCTCGCGCAGCCCTTCGTCAAGCAGGACTTCCCTCATGCCGCGGGCAATCTCGAAGACGTTGTCGGGACTCACCGGGTAGGCGGCGTCACCGACCACCTCCGGCAGGCTGGTCACGTTCGAAGCCACCACCGGCGTGCCCGAGGCCATCGCCTCAAGGGGTGGAAGCCCGAAGCCTTCATAGAGCGAGGGGAATACGAAGGCGGCGGCCGACGCATAGAAGACCCGCAACGTGTCGAACGGGACGAATCCCAAGAACCGGACGCTCGATTCGACCCTGCTGTGCAGGACGGCCTGGCGCAAGGCCGGGTAGTTGGAGATCTGGTCGCCGATGATGATGAGGCGCAGGTTCTTGTAGACCGGGTGGGCTTCGAGTTCCCCGCGAAGCAGGGCGAAGGCTTCCACCAGCCGGGCGACATTTTTCTGCGGCTTAACTGAGCCGGCGTAGAGCAGGAATGGATAGTTGACCTGATAACGCTCGAGGACCAGGAGCCGTTCCCGCTCGGATTGAGCGGGGGACGAAGCGGTGCCGGCGCGGGCGTAGCGGGGGTCGGCGGCGCTGTAGATTCGCGTGATTCTGCTTGACGGGATACCGAGCATCTGTTCGACATCCTGGCGCGTGGATTCCGAGACGGCGATGACGCGCGCTGCCCGCATCAGGCCGCGGCGCATCAGCGCGCGGCTCAACTCGAAGCGCCAGTTATCCGGCACTTCGAAAAACAACGGGCTGATGTCGTGAACCGTCACGACGTAAGGGCGCGGCAGCAACTGCGGAACGATGTTGAGCGGAACGTGGATCAGATCAGCGCGGACGCCGCGGGCGAAGGCCGGAAAGGCGATCTGGTCAAACAGTTCGGAATCGGTGCGCTCGTAGGGCAGGAACTGGAAGTTTTCGGCTAGCCCCTCGAACTCCTGCTGGTCGCGGCGGCCGCAAACCAGGATAAAACGGTGCGGCGAGTTGAGACCGGACAGGGCTCGAACGAGGTTGCGAATATAGGTGCCGAAGCCGAAATCCTGGATGTGGCGGGCGTCGATGAGGATTCGCAGCGGCATCGTTTCTCCCGGCGCGGATCAGGCCTGAACGGGCTCCATCCGCCAGCGGTAAAGCGGGAAGCGGCTGGTGAGCTCGGCGACGTCCTTTCGTACCGCGGCCAGATTGGACTCATCGGCCGGCGCGGCCAGAACACGGGCGATGAGCGCGGCAACCTGTTTCATCTGTTCGACGCCGAAACCACGCGTTGTGACGGCCGGACTGCCGAGGCGGATGCCGCTCGGGTTCAACGGCGGGTTCTGGTCGAACGGGATGGTGTTCTTATTGGCTGTGATCCAGGCGTCGTCGAGCGACTTCTCGGCGTCGCGGCCTCGGATTCCCTTCGAAAAGACATCGACCAAAATCAAATGAGTGTCGGTGCCGCCGGAGACGATGCGGAAACCCGCTTCGCTCAGCGCCGCCGACATCGCCTGTGCGTTGGCGACAACCCGCTTCTGATACTCGGCGAAATCAGGTTTCAGCGCTTCCAGGAAGCAGACGGCCTTAGCCGCCACAACGTGGACAAGCGGTCCCCCTTGCACGCCTGGGAAGACGGTCTTGTCGATGTCCTTGGCGTATTTCTCGCGGCAGAGGATCATGCCGGAGCGGGGTCCTCGAAGGGTCTTATGGGTGGTCGTGGTAACGATGTCGGCCCACTTGCAGGGATTAGGATAGATGCCGGCGGCGACCAGGCCCGAGAAATGGGCCATGTCAACCAACATCATTGCGCCGACCGAATCAGCGATATCGCGGAAACGCTGGAAGTCGATGATGCGCGAGTAGGCCGATGCGCCGGCAATGATCATCTTCGGCTTGTTCTCTTCAGCGAGCCGGGCCAGTTCGTCGTAGTCGATTGTCTCGGTATCCTGCTTCACTCCGTAGGCGACGACCTTGTAGGTCTTGCCGGAGAAGTTGAGCGGGTGCCCGTGCGTCAGGTGGCCGCCGTGAGCGAGGTTCATTCCGAGAATCGTGTCGCCGGGGGTGAGCACGGCGGAGTAAGCGGCCTGGTTTGCCTGCGATCCCGAGTGGGGCTGCACGTTGGCGTGTTCGGCGCCGAAGAGTTGCTTGGCGCGGGCGCGGGCGAGGCTCTCGACGATGTCGGTGAACTCGCACCCGCCGTAGTACCGCTTCGCCGGATAGCCTTCGGCGTATTTGTTCGTGAAGACGCTGCCGGTGGCTTCGAGAACGGCCTCGGAGGTAAAGTTCTCGCTGGCGATCAATTCGAGGCGCGAATGCTGCCGGTCGACTTCCTTCTGGATGGCCTGAAAGACCTCGGGATCGACTTCGGCCAGCGGCCGAGACATGCGGGTTTCGTCGTTCATCTAGCTCTTACCCTCCTCGATCGAAGTGATCTTGCCAACGCGCCGCGCGTGGCGTCCGCCCTCGAATTCCGTTGTCAGAAAAGTGTCCACGATCTCGCCCGCGAGCTCATATGGGGTGTACTTGGCGCCGAGCGTAAGCACGTTCGAATTATTGTGCGCGCGCGTCAACCGGGCCTGGTCGGGGTTCATGCAAAGGGCGGCGCGGATGCCATGGACCTTGTTGGCGGCGATTGACATGCCGACGCCGGTGTAGCAAACCAGGACCCCGCGCTCGGCCTTGCCCGCAACGACCTGGTGGGCGACGGCGGCGGCGTAGTCTGGATAGTCAGTGGATTCGGGCGAGTTCGTCCCTAAATCGGCAACCTCGAAACCGGCGCTTTCGAGACGGTCCCGAAGCTGCTCCTTTAACGCAAAACCAGCGTGATCGGAGCCTATGGCGATTCTCATGGGGAAGCACTCAGTTTACCATGAGGCCTCGCGACTGCCGCCGGCCACCGGTCCCGGCCCAGCGCTGCCGGGGGCTGTGATTCAATGGCAGTCATGCAACGCAGGCGATTTCTACAGTCCGTGGCAGCGGCAGGTGCCGGTCCACTGGCGGCCCAGTCCGGGAAGCGGCCGAATTTCGTTTTCATTCTGGCCGACGACCTGGGCCACGGCGACTTGGGTTGCTATGGCCAGAGCAGGATCGCTACGCCGTACTTGGACGCATTGGCGAAGTCCGGCACCCGCTACACTCAGGCCTACTCCGGATCGACCGTTTGTGCGCCGTCGCGTTGCTGCCTCATGACCGGCAAACACGCCGGGCATGCGACGGTCCGGGGCAACAAGAAGCCCGAGGTCGGGTTGCTTAAGGACGAGCCCACAGTGGCGTCGCTGCTCAAGGGGGCGGGTTACAGGACGGGCCTGTTCGGCAAATGGGGACTCGGTGGCCCGGGCACGTCTTCCGTTCCGAACGATCACGGGTTCGACCAGTTCTATGGCTTCCTCGACCAACTGCACGCGCACAATTCGTTCACCGAACATCTGTGGGATAACCGCCATGAGACCTTCCTGACCGAGAACTGGTTCAACGCCCGCAAGACGTTCGCCAACGACAAGTTCACTGAGCGCGCACTGAAGTTCATCGGCGCGCAATCGCCTGCCGATCCGTTCTTTCTTTACCTGCCCTACACCATCCCGCACGCCAACAACGAGCGCGGGCGCATCGACGAAAACGGCATCGATGTGCCCGACCTTGGCATTTACAAGGACAAGCCATGGCCGGAAGTTGAGCGGGCGTTCGCAGCGTCGATTACGCGCATGGACACGCAGATCGGCGAGGTGGTTCGAACGCTGGCGGCGCGCGGGCTGATCGATAACACGCTCATCATTTTCTCGTCCGACAACGGGCCGCACGCGGAAGGCAATCACAGGGCAACGTACTTTGAGTCATCGGGCGCCGTTCGGGGCATGAAGCGCGACCTCTACGAGGGCGGAATCCGCGTCCCGGCCATCGTCAACTGGCGGGGCAGAACGCAGGGTGGGCGGGTGTCGGATGCGCCATGGGCATTTTGGGACATCCTGCCAACGTTCTGCGCCATGGCGGGAGCGAAGGCGCCGGCGGGGATCGATGGGATCGATATCCGGCCAACGCTGCTCGAAGGCAGAGCGGTCGCTCGCGATCATTTCTACTGGGAATTTCATGAAGGTGGCTTCGCGCAGGCAGTGAGGCAGGGCGACTGGAAGTTGGTCCGGCAGAAGCCGAAGTTTGACCTGGAACTGTTCCGGCTCAGCGACGACCCACGGGAACTGAGAAACCTCGCCGGCCAGTACCCGGACGTGGCCAAACGAATGAGCACACTGTTCAAGAGCGCGCGGACCGACAATGCGAATTGGCCGGTTTGAGCGCGGACGAGGCAGGTGACGGCTCGATAGCCGGCACGGCAGACAGGGAAGCCTGGGCCACGAGGGCGACGGCAACGGCGGCCGCACGGTGGGGCAGCGGCGGGAACCGGGCGTTTTGGCGGGAGAAGGGCGGTCGAGTGACCGCATTCGGGACGAAATCACTCATAGGAGCAGAGCCGTCTCCCGATTTCACTGGAGCCGACAACCCGGCGTGTCGGACTGACCCGTTGGCAACCGTTTGGCCATGCCGAAAGCGCCAGCGTGACTGCTTGCGGGGCGCGGTTACGGGACCGTGGCGCGGTCGCGGTTCAGGATGCCGCCGTTCGCCTCCAGCTTGCGCAGGAGTTCCGGCACATCGATGTTCTGGACCGTCCGCTTCGACCCGAGCGACATGGCGGCTGCAGTGCCGGCAGCCTCGCCCAACATCATGTAGACCGGCTCCATGCGGATGGTGCAGATGGCGACGTGTGTTGCCGAGAGACAGACAGGAACCAGAAGGTTCCCACATTCGCTCTCGATGGGAGTGATGCTGCGGTAGGGAATCTCATAGGGATTGCGGCTGAGGTTGATGGATTCGTCGAGGTGACCCTCGACGCGGACGAATCCCTGGTCCGTGGCGAACCGCTGCACCCAGTGCGAATCAAGCACGAAGCTGCCCATGGCAATCGAATCCGGCTTCTCCTTGTCTCTGAGAATGTCGGATTCGGTCATCACGTGCGCGCCGGTCATTCTGCGGCACTCGCGGATGTAGAGTTGGACCGGCCAGTGGTTCGTATCGGGATACTCATCCCTGCACAATCCCCAGCTATTGACCTCCTCGCGCAGCTCGGCGGGGACACGCGGGTCGTGTGCGAGGAACCAGAGAAATCCTTTCTGGTAGTCCATGTGGTCCTGGTACAACTGGCGCCGCCGGGCAGGATTGGCTTCGGCGAAACCCTTGTTGCCGCTGATGTAGTCGATCGAAAACGGCCCGCTGGCGTTGAGATCCCATTTGCCGTTGGGGATCGGTCCGAGGTGAACCAGACGGGCGAATGATATGCCCGGATGAGCCTCGATGTAGCGGAGGAGAAGCTCATAGCGTTCCGGTTGGTAGTGGCCGGGTTTGGGCCACGGAACGAGGATGTCCTTGCGCTGAGTCGCAATCAGGCGGAAGCAGTAAGCCTGCATGAGGCTGTCGCCGCCGCCAACAGGTCCGCTGGGTTTGGGCTGGACGCCCCAGAGCAGTCGGCCCGTGGCGTCGCGAGCGGGGATATCGGCGCCGAACTGGCCGTGGTGCATGTACTCGATCCCCGGTGCGGTATAGACCGCGGAATCGTAGTTGCGGGTGAAATGGGGTTCCCGAATGCCGGCGAGGCTTTCGCCGTACTTTGCCGCGCTCTCGCGCCCCCAGGTGTGGCTGACGCCAGCCTTGGCCATCAGGTCGCCTTCGTAGCTGGCGTCGATGAAGACTCGCCCTTGGATGAGAGACCCGTCAATGAGCCGGATAGACTGGATCTTGCCGTTGCGCTTACGCACGGCGGCAATGGTCTTGCCTGTGAGCACGGCCAGATGATGATCACGAATCCACCGATCGAAGACCGCGCGCATGAGTCTCGGTTCCAGGTCCCAGCGCTTCGGGGTGCGGAAAGGGACCCGGCGGCCCCGGAAGAGCATCAAGGGCGGTTCCTCGTTGGCCGCGCGGGACTGAAGTTCGGCTGCCTCCTCGAAGAACCTGCGCGCAAGGCCACCGACCAAGTGAGGCGTGCCGGTGTCGGTGATTGCGATGCCGCCGGTCACCATGCCGCCAACGTGCGTTGTCGGTTCGATGACGAGAACGGAGACGCCATCACGTGACGCGGCCACCGCCGAGGCCAGGCCCGAGGGCGTGGCGCCGTAAACAACCACATCCACACTCCTGGAAGGCGGGGCCGCGGCCAGTATTGCGCCGGACGAGAGGAATAGAACGAACGATCGTGCCGTCATTGACTTAACGAAATGCTATCCCAAACGGCGAGGCGGGGATGGCTACCGGAGCTGGCGCAACAGCAGAGCATGACGACGATGACCAGCAAGCAGGCGCCAGTTCAATCCCGGTTCCTGGCACACTGGAGTGCAGAACCACATGCACATTCTTCGTGTAGCTTGCGCGTTCCTGGTGGCATTTGCCGCTGCCGGCCAGCCGGCCACGTTCACAAATCCTCTTCTTCCGGCAGGCGCCGATCCCTGGAGTATCCACATGGACGGGTGGTATTACTACACGCACACGACGGGCCAGAACATTACTCTCTGGCGGACCAGGAGTCTGGCCGAACTTGGCACGGCCGAAAGGAAGGTGGTGTGGACGCCGCCGCCCGATGGGCCGTATTCGAAACAGGTGTGGGCGCCCGAACTGCACTTTCTGGGCGGGAAGTGGTACGTGTATTTCGCCGCCGACGACGGGCAGAACCGGAATCACCGGCTCTGGGTGCTCGAGAATCCTTCAGTTGATCCTTTCACGGACAACTGGACACTGAAGGGGAAACTGGCCACTCCTGAGGATCGCTGGGCCATCGACGGGTCGGTGTTCGAACACCAGGGGAAGATGTACCTGGTCTGGTCAGGTTGGGAAGGGACCGAGAACGGCCGGCAGGATCTCTACATTGCCCGGCTACAGAATCCCTGGACGACGACTGGGCCCCGGATGCGGATTTCCACCCCCGAGTTTGACTGGGAGCGGATCGGGGACATTCCCAAACCGGGTCCCGACGACAAGTTGCATGTTGACGTGAATGAGGGTCCGCAGCCGCTGGTCCGTAACGGGCGGGTATTCATCATCTATTCCGCGAGCGGATGCTGGACCGACCACTACGCGCTGGGTATGATCCATGCGGAATCGGGGACGGACCTGATGGCCCCCGGTTCGTGGAGGAAACACCCGGTTCCGGTCTTCAAGGCCGGCGGGCAAAGCTCGCCGGGGACGTTTGCGGCGGGCCACAACTCGTTCTTCAAGTCGCCTGACGGGACGGAGGACTGGATTCTCTATCACGCCAACCCGGGCCCGGGCATGGGATGCGGAGGCAGGCGATCGCCCAGGGCGCAGCGGTTCGCGTGGACGCCGCAGGGATTCCCGGATTTCGGGAAGCCTGTGGCTGCGGGGGTAAAGATGCCGGTGCCGTCGGCGGTTGGCAAGTAGATGGAAGTGCGGCCTGTTCGCAGAGTTCGCCGGAGTAGGATCACATGGCTGGAAAGACTACTCAACGCAAAGCCGGACCGGCACCAATAGTGGACAACGGCACGCGACTCGACCGTGCACTTCGGATCTGCACGTCGATCCCCAGCGTCACCGAGAAGCTCTCGCATGGCGAGCCAACGTTCTTCACGCCGTAGCGGGTATTCGTCGTATTTGCGAACAACCACCACAGCGACGGACACTTGTCGATGTGGACTCCGGCCGCCCCCGGGCCGCAGGCCGTGATGATCGAGGAGGCAACGGAGACGTACTTCCGGCGACCCTATGCGGGTGTGGCCCGTTGAGTTGGGGTGGACCTGGCCAAGGTGGACGACGAGCAATTGGGCGCATTGATCCGCGAGGCCTTCCGGCTGATCGATGCCAAGGGCAAGACAAAGGAACGCTCGGGACCCCGCGTGCTACCCAAGCAACCCGCGCGGCCAAGCGCAAATGAAGCGCATGGCCTGAGCGCCACGTCGAGTCAAGGAATATCGCGGCGGGCGAAAACCGGGACATCCTACGCCTGCCCTGCGGCGACGCGTCAGGATGGTCGAGGCCAGCTTGGCCGCGACGGGAACGCCTGACCTCACTCATTAGTTGGGATGGCTGCTCGAAGAAGCGCGCTACATCGATATCCGCGGCCTTCAGGTCGGCAACCAGAGGGTCCATCGCTTGGAGATCGACAAGCTCTACACACCACTCTCCACCCTGCGCGCCACCCTGCCGGACCCCACTGAGTCGCGCAACAAGCCGCGCCACGCGCCCGCGTCCGCGCTCTCTCGGGCGGCGCCGTCGGCCGGGAGCCATCCTCGCATCGCCCCGGTGCCCTCCAGCAGGCCCTGAACAACCAGCGCCTGGTCATCGTCGGCGATCCCGGCTGCGGCAGAACAACGTTTCTCCGCTGCATCACCTACGCCGTCTGCCGACCCTGCACGAAGGGGACTCTGCAGCGCAGGGATGCGCACGCAGCAATCGCTCTGTTTCATGGCTGGCAGGGCCGCAACCCAAGCTCAAGATTCGCGCGCGCCTCACAGGCGACGCCGCAAATGAATGTCTGGCTACCTGGCCCGAGCCAGGATGGCCCGGGTGAAAAGCCCAACACGCTTCGGATTAGACGCTCATAATGGCTGCCAAAGACTCGCACCGTTCCAACACAACGGCAGGGAAACCTCCGTTTTTCCTTGATAGAAACCTATCATGAACGTCCCCTTCACGCACCTGCCGGCGAACGGCCCGCCCTGTGGCGCGGACCCTCCGTGGCCTGCCGCGTCGAGACTCGTCTCGACGCCAAGTCCGGCTTCGCCGCAGTTCCCCAACGCCCACGGCTGGCACACCCCCTGCGAGCCGCCTGCGCCAGCGGGCGGTACTCTTGTACGCTTCGCCCGCAACCTCGTGGCGCAGACCTCTAGGTCTGCCGTGTGGGCATTCGTGCCCACATGTCTTCGCGGGATCCTCAACTGCCCACGCGCGCTCCCACTCAGCCGCCGCCGCCCTAGCCCGCCTCCTCGCCCTCAACCACACTCGCTCCGCCCAGTAGCGTCCTGCCCCGCTGGAGAGTCGTCAGCTTTCTTGCGATCGGGTGGACATCCCCCCTCCGAGTAACGGCGATAGTGGATTTATCTTTCCTGCGGAATCAACGGTTTCCGCCGCACCCGCGCGAACCTAGCATTCCGACTCCCCATCCTGACCATGCTGGCGGACCTCCGTCCGCCGCCGAAAGGACACCTCATGATCGACCCAATTCTGATTGG
>CAZSBK010000132.1:7178-11546 GCA_964604945.1 uncultured Candidatus Solibacter sp. | reverse complement strand
GGAGAAGACCGGGCAGCGGATCAGCCAGCTGCGGGTCCGCCAGGCGGCGGACACCCGGGCGGGCACCCTGGTCACCGCCTGCCCCTACTGTTCGATCATGTTCCACGACGCCATCGCCGACACCGGACTGACCGGCCTCGAGACGGCCGACCTGGCCCAGTTGGTGGCCGAGCGTCTGTCCTGAGACCGGCGGGTGGTCTACTGGCTGGGCCTCGGCGGTAACCTGGGGGACCGACGGGGTCAATTGAGCCGGGCGGTGCGGTCCCTGGCCACGCTGGGACGGGTGGTCCGCGTGTCGCAGGCCTACGAGACCGCGCCGGTCGGCCTGCCCGCCGGCGCCCCCCCCTTCCTCAACGCGGTGGCCTGCCTGGAGTCCGACTTCTCCCCCCACCTGCTGCTGGCCGAGATGAAGGCCCACGAGCAGGCCAGCGGGCGGGACCTGCTCACCTCCCACCGCCGCTCCCGGCCGATCGACCTCGACATCCTGCTGGCGGAGGAGCTGGTGCTCGCCGCCCCCGGCCTGACCATCCCCCACCCAGAGATGCACCGGCGCCGCTTCGTGCTGGCCCCGCTGGCCGAGGTGGCCCCCGCCCTGATCCACCCGCTGCTGAAGCGGTCGGTGGCCGAGCTGCTGGCGGAGCTGCAAGACGGGGCGGCGGTCACCCCCACCGGCTGGACCCCGGAAGAGTGAACCGAGGGGCCTACCCGGGCAATAGCTCGGTGATCCGCTTCAGGTGGTACTCGTCGGCCAGGTTGAGGGTGCCGAGCAGCTGCCGGACCTGCGGATCGGTGACCTCCAGGAAGAAGGTACGGTGCTTCTCCAGCAGGCTCTGCTCGAGCGACAGGGCCAGCCGCAGCAGCCCTCCCATGTCGAGCGAGTCCCGCTCCCGCTCATAGCGCCGGCGGGTCTCGGCGAAGGACTCCAGGTATTCCGCCATCTGCCGCTCGGCCCCCTCCCTTTCCAGGAAGGCCTCCTTGCTGCCCAGAAAAATGGACTGGAGCAGCGTGACCTGTTTTTCGTGCATCCGCTCGTCCTGCACCAGCTCGGCGAAGAAATCGGAGAGGTCGGGGTTCTTCACCGCCAGGTCGAGGCGGATCTGGTCGTAGAACTCGGCGGCCTCGCCCTCGGCCGCCTTGAGGAGATAGAACATCTTTTCGAGTGACATGGCGGAACCCTCCAGAGCGAGTATTCTAGCACACGGGCGCGGCGGCCACGATCCTGCCCGCGTCGCGCACGGCCAGCGCCGCCCGCACCAGCTCCACCACCGTGCGGTTGACCGGCGTCGCGAGGCCGTACTTCTCGCCCAGGCGGACTTATTCCGTAATGACTTCCACGAATTCGGCGATCAGGCGCACCCGGTCCCCTTCCGCCGCCGAGATCACAATGGCCGGGAAGTCCGGATTGTCCGGCTTCAAATCGATCCGGGCGTGTCGCCAGGAATCACCCGCGGCGATCTTTTCGCTCCCGTAGCGCTTGACCGTGTAGCGCTCCCCCGTTTCGGCATCGGCCTCGTCCAGCAATTGCACCAGGACGACCTTCCCCTGCCGGGTTCCACTGACCGGGGCGGCAAACAAGCAGTAGGAGCCATCGGGGATGCCGGGCTCCATCGACTTGCCGACCACCCGTGCGGCGAACATCCCCGGCCGCAAGGGGTGTTTGGTGTCAACTGCGACCCAGTCCCACTCTCCATCGCGGATGTTCTGCGGGTCCCCGAACGCTCCCGCCGCCGCCTTCAGCGGGACCAACGGCACGCAGGAGACATACCGATCCGCGGCGGTGGGCTGGACAACGGCCAGGGGCGACTTTAGCTTCTCGCTCAACCCTTCCCCCTCAACGGCCCTGAATCGCCGGTAGGCTTCCGAGGCCATCCAGGAGGTGACGACCTTCTGAAAGGGCAGGTCGTTCATGAAGCGGACGAAGATGTCCTCGTTCTGGTCCATCCGCTCCACGAACAGCTTGTCCAGCATGTTCTTGAAGACCAGTTCGAACTTTTCCCCGGGATTGACGGCGGCCGCCTGCCGCAGTCCCTCGTCGGCGATGGCCGCCTCGACGATCTGATCGAAGAAGAGCTGATCGGCCTGATTGAAGTCGGTACCGAACCGCTCGTTGACGATGTCGATGAGTTGGGAAAGGAGGACCGCTTCAGAGTGCAAGGTCCCGCTACCGACCTCGGTCGGTCCGTCGAGCGGCCGCGCCTGGCCGGTCTGCAGCGAGATCGACCCCTCGCTGATCTTCTGCAGCCGGTAGTACTCGAGCCGCACTTCGTCGTCGAACTGGTATGCCGGGCCACGCTTGCGCCTCGGCAGCTTGGTCGCCAGATAACGCAGGAAAACGTAGAGCTTTTCCAGATCGGAATCCTGGTACGGGATCACCTGGCTCAGGAATCCGTAGAGGTTGAGAAACGACTGGATCTTGCCCCGCCATAGCTCCGCCTCTTCCTCGGCGTTCTGCTGCATGACGCGGAAGCGGGATACCCCCGGGTCGAGGGCGGCGTTCATGGCCTGGTGATCGAGGGCGCTCTGTCGCTGCCTCGGTTTGAAGTACACGGCGCAGAACCGCTCGGCCTCTTCGGCCAGATAGATGCCCGAACCGTCCAGCTCGCCCTTCACCTGGTACAGCCGGGCCGGGTCGACCTCCTCCCCCATCTCGGCGCCTTCGTAGTAGGTCTTGAAGGCGTCGCGGATCTCCTCGCGGTCGTTGACGAAGTCGAGGACGAAGGTGTCTTCCTTGAGGGGATGGGTCCGGTTCAGCCGCGACAACGTCTGCACGGCCTGGATCCCGGCCAGACGCTTGTCCACGAACATGGTGTGTAACAGCGGCTGATCGAATCCGGTCTGGTATTTCTCCGCCACCAACAGTACCTGGTACTCGGGAGTGGCGAACTTCTCAGGCAGTTCCTTTTCCCGGATTCCATGGTTCATCCCCTCTTCGGTGAAGGATACATCCGATAATTTATCGTCCAACACTTTTCCGGAAAAAGCCACCAGCGACTTGATGTCATATCCTTTTTCCTGGATGTAGCGATCGAAGCTCTGCTTATAACGCACGGCCTCCAGGCGCGAGCCGGTGACCACCATTGCCTTGGCCCGGCCGCCGATCTTGTGGCGGGAAACCGCCTGGAAGTGTTCAACCATCACCTCGGTCTTCTGGGCGATGTTGTGTGGATGAAGCCTCATGAAGCGGGCCAGGGCCTGGGCGGCCTGTTTGCGCTCGACGTTCGGATCGTCTGCGCACGATTTGAGCAGTTTGAAGTAGGTGGCGTAGGAGGTGTAGTGCTTGAGCACGTCGAGGATGAACTCCTCCTCGATCGCCTGGCGCATGGTGTAGCGGTGCGACGGCTCCCCGTCGCGCCCGAAGATCGCCAGGGTCTTGTGCTTGGGGGTGGCGGTGAAGGCAAAGAAGCTCAGGTTGGCCTGCTTGCCCCGTTTGGCCATGCTGCGGAAGAGCTCCTCCAGCGAAGCGTGCCCTTCCTCGACGGCACGCCTCCCCGCTTCCTTGCGTAGCTCCTCGCCGCCGAGCACTTCCTTGATGTCGGTCGCCGTCTCGCCGCCCTGGGAGCTGTGGGCCTCATCGACGATCACCGCGCAGCGCCGGGTCGGCAGCGTTCCGCTGCCCTCGGTGCCCTTTTCCTCCGCCATTTTCAAGAGCTGTTTGGAAACGAACGGGAACTTCTGCATGGTGGTGATGATGATCGGCACCGCGCTCTCCAGCGCTTCGGCGAGTTGCCGGGAGCTCTCGTCGATCTTCTGCACCACCCCGCGCTTGTGCTCGAACTGGTAGATCGTGTCCTGCAATTGCTTGTCGAGCACCACCCGGTCGGTCACCACGATCACGCTGTCGAACACCCGCCGGTTGTCGGCATTATGCAGTGACGACAGGCGATGAGCCAGCCAGCCGATGGTGTTGCTCTTGCCGCTGCCTGCGGAATGCTCGACCAGGTAGTTGTGCCCGACGCCCTCGCGGCGCGCGGCGTCCACCAGCAGGCGCACCGCCTGGAGCTGGTGGTAGCGGGGGAAGATCATCGCTTCGGTCTTCACCTTGCGGCCCTGGTCGTCGCGCTTCTCGTCGATTTGCAGGTGGATGAACCTTGCCAGCAGGTCCAGCAGGCTGTCCCGCCGCAGCACCTCTTCCCACAGGTAGGCGGTGCGATAGGTCCGCCCGGCCGGATCTGGCGGATTGCCGGCCCCGCCGTCGCAGCCCTGGTTGAAGGGCAGGAAGCGGGTGGCCCGCCCCGCCAGCCGGGTCGTCATCAGCACCGCTTCGGTATCCACCGCGAAGTGCACCAGGGTGCGCCGCTTGAACTCGAAGATCGGCTCGCGCGGGTCGCGGTCCTGCTGATACTGGCGCCGCGCCTCCGCAATCGTCTG
>CAZSBK010000132.1:0-7078 GCA_964604945.1 uncultured Candidatus Solibacter sp. | reverse complement strand
GCCAGCGCCCCGTTCGTATCCATCCATTTGCACAGATCGGCGAGGACCTGCTCGCCCGTCTTGTCTCCATGCAAGGCTTCCAATTTTGCCCACTCTTTGGGCTGCGTCTCGCGAATGAACTTGATTATGACTGCCGGAAAGACGGCCTGCTCACGGTCGAAGCCGTCGGGGGCGATAGCCGCATAGCCGTTGCCGAGCAGATGGTGCTCAATGATTATCTCGAACGCGGTTTCGGAGTGGCGCAGCGTACTCACAATTGACCTCCGTTTCGAGCTTGGAGGTTTTCGTTGGCGTCGAAACTATTCGAACATGTCCCTACAAATGCTTGCCGAAAACGCTTGCGCATATCAACGTCTCCAGTAAACACCTCCCACCATATTGAGAACATGCCAGACTCTTGAGCGGTATCAACGATCTGCTCACGAAATGCTATAGAATCAGCAGTACCAAGTCGATCCTTTGCTCGGATTGCCTTGTCCCATGTTAAACGACGACGATCCCAACGCATGTCATTTTTAGTTGGTGGGACCCTCCCGCCCGGCACACGATCAAGCCCGAGAAGCATTAGAGTGGCTTTAGCCTTCCGTTGCAACTGAGCAGAAATGCTTGTATCAACACGTATAATTCCTCCCTTTCTGTACCTAAACGCACGAAGTGTATTATCTATATCCGGCCACAAATAATCTGGCAGGTTTATTGGAGAATCGCTTTTACATGAGTTGCAGTTATCGCACGCAAGAAGAAAGTTCACCCAAGTAAGAGTCAGTGAAGGTACAAGCGATTTCGGCTGTACATGCTCAACAGCCAGATGTGTTTCTAGACGACGTTCGCAATAACTGCAGTAGTGGCCGAGCCGTCTTTCAAGGTCCGAAATAGCATCCCCATAAGCTTTATAAGCTGTTACAGGCGAAGCACCTTTATCAACCGGCCGCATGAATAGCCTCAGCCCTTTTTGCCTCAAGCTCAAGCTTAAGAAAAGCATAAAAAGCAGGATCATCACCAAATCTCATTGATAACTCATCAAGCCTTTTCTCAGCCGCAGCTATCTCTTCTACGGAAGTATTTTGCCCCTGCAATAGTTTGTAAAACTCCTCAGCAGCCCTCATCATCTCTAAGTATCGTTCACTCTTTTGAGGCACTTCGACGCCCATCACATTCTCGGCGATGTCCTCAACACTCCGATTCGCATACTCGGCAATTTCATCCGGATCGAGGTTGATCAATTCACCGGCACGGAGTGACTGGATGACGAAAGGCGAGTGCGTGGTCGCGATGAACTGAATGTTAGGGAACGTGCTCCGAAGCTTCTCGGCCACTTCTCTCTGCCATCGAGGATGGAGATGAAGCTCTAGCTCATCGACAAGCACCACACCGTGCCCGTCGAGAGGATTCTCCAGGTCGGGATTCGCGAGGGCCAAACGACGCACAAGGTCGCCGAGCAACGCGAGGAATGCACGCTCACCATCGGAGAGCTGTTGGAGGGAAAGGCGGGTTTTGCCCTTCAGAATGGTCAGACGCAGAGGATTCTCCTCAATCGCAAGCTCGTGAAAGTCGCCAAGAAAGACCGCAAGCGCCCGGTTAAAAGCACCCAGCTCTCGGCTACCTCCGGTGGCAGCCCAAGTTCGATATCGAGCCATA
The DNA here is from genome assembly GCA_964604945.1 of uncultured Candidatus Solibacter sp. Lineage (GTDB taxonomy): Bacteria > Acidobacteriota > Terriglobia > Bryobacterales > Bryobacteraceae > PNKE01. The sequence continues at coordinate 5,440 of CAZSBK010000132.1, read as the reverse complement.
AAGTCGCGATAGTCCACCATACGATTCGACAAGGCGCCATGGTGAGCAAGCTTTTGGCCACTCGGCAGGTCACTCGGAAGCGTCCTCGGAAGACGCATTCCGGCCCGATCTGTGGTGAAGTACACCGCGACTGGCGCCTGATCGTCTCTGCGCGCCGGATCGCCGTAGTTGGAGACAATCTGGCGTTTCACGGTAGACGAAAGGCTCGTGGCCCTGGCTGTCTTCGCATCGGCACGAAAAGAAACCTCATACTTCACGGGGATTCCCGCACAGTTGGCCTTCATCGCAAGAGAAGCGTCCTGAGCACCGGAATAGACGTCGGTCGAAGAGATTGTCCGTTGGTTGCCGGCACTAAGCGCTAGAGTGCGAAAAAGCCTTGAAATGAGCAACGCAAGGCCATCAAGCAAGGCCGTCTTGCCCCGGCCGTTGATACCGGCGATGACGGTGAAGTGCTCGGCGAGCTGAAACCGTGTTTCGCCGGAAAACCCTCGGAAGTTGTTGACGGTAAGCTCGCGTATTTTCATACACCTCCCCCCACTTCGATCTGCCCGGTCACCGCGGCGGCGATCAGGGCAGCACGTCGCTCTTGGAGCAGCGCGATGGTGCGCTCGGTCGCGGCGCGAAGGTTGTCGAGCTTGGTGGTCTCGCGAGTGATGTGCTCGGCTATGGTTCTCTGTTCGTCCATTGGCGGTACGGGCAGGTAGGTCTCGAAGAAACCTTCGGGGTAGAGCCGAAGCCGAGACGACCAGACGCCCTTCGAGTAGCGCGTCACCTCTTGAGCGAAGACCGGAAGACGAACGAGTGCGTCGATGTATTCGGGCATGAGGCGCTTTCCAGGCTCGTAGACGTTGTAGGCCGGGCTAACGATCCCCTTCACCGGAGCAACTCCCATGGCCCCCATCCAAGCCCATAGCGTGTTGATGACGAGGTCGCCAGACTCGCAAAGCTTGTAACCCTCGTTCGTCTCGGCCTCGAACATATTGACGTCTTTCTCGGATCGAGGCGTGACGCCGGTGATGTGCGAGACTGTAAGAAGCTCTTCTTCACCAGCTTCCGAACGGACATCACGCTCGCGGAACAACCACCGCGCACGCTCAACCGTCCAATGCTCTGGGATCTCGCCCAGCCAGGGCACGCCGGAGTCGCGCAGCTTCGCCTTAAGGTTGATGCCGCGGGTGACCGCCGAGGCGATGATGGCCATGCGCTTCTCGGCAAGGAGGTCGAGGAGGCGTTGTTTGGCTGCGATAAGGGCGTCGATTCCTTGTGTTTCTCTATCCAGGAAGACTTCAACCAAATGCTGGTCAGTGTCAACGAGGGCAGGCAGCGGAATCGCACCGAGGTCCGACGCGTTTATTGCTGGATAGCTGACTCCAACAGAGCGGCGTTCAACCTCTGCAAGGAAGTGTTGCTCTCTTAAAGCGTATTTGCAGAATCCAGCGCGCAGCACCCCTGGTTTTGGACGCACCACAGCAAAGCCGGTTGATACGATCAGGTTATCAGCAGGCTTCTCGATTGGGGCGATGGCCTGAAGATATGTGCGAACGCAGGAGACAATGACATCACCATCTCTTACCCGTCGTCGGGCCCTGCTCGGAGCATCGGCAAATCGATACGATGCGACTTCGTGGATTTGGCCGGATGAATCTACGTTCCCGATATCGATGTATTGAATCTCGTAGTCTGCGTCTGTGTCTTCGCCCAAAGATTCATCATTGAGTGTCGCAAGGTACTTCAAGGGGACTAGGCGTTCGTTCATCGCGAAACCTTCTTCCGGCGGGCCGGGTGCTTGGCTCCGATCCGCTTTACTTCCTGCTCGAAGTCGCTCTTGAAGGCGCGGTCCTGCCGAACTATCCCGTCTTTTCGGATAGTTGCCCCGCTCACGTAGACGGGCGCATCAACTCTTTGAATTCCTCGAAGAGTTGCCTCACGGAGTGCCGGCTCTTCCGACGGGGGCCTCATGCCATCACTTCGTAGAGCAACTATTGAATGTCCAGAGCGAAAGGCGCTCATTCGTTCCCCCTGCCACTCGTCTTTTGGGCACTGTTTTTTTTCTTTGTGTTCTTCGATTGCCTCTTCGTTTCCTCGGACTTCCTCGCTTTTCCGTGTCCTGTTTCCAGCACCCTGGCCGCGTCTTGCAAATCCTCCAAGTAGCGCGATCCGGCTTCGGCTTCTGCTGCAAGCCTCCGGCGTTCGATAAAAGCGTCGTATTGTTGATATGCCCAATCGAGAGCCGCTTCATGGCTCACTGTTCCAGGCCCATCGAGGACTGGCAGCTCGGTGTCGCGCAGAAACTTGTCGAGGAGCCCTTCCCAATCGCGCATCCGGATATCCTGTCGCCGCTGGGCACGGAATTCGGCTTGATCGAGAAACATCACGGTAATACGATTGAGAGTGTCTATTTCAGCGGCGTCGAGATAGTTTTTGGCGGTTCCCACGTCGCGTTTGAGCGCGCGCCCGCCCTTCCAGGAGGTTAGCCCCATGTTGGCCTTGTCGTGGTCAGCGCGCCGGCGGATTATTTCTGCGGCGGTCATCCCGGTAGCTGCGTGGTGCATCTTGTTCTGCATCATGGCAAAAAACCGTTGGGTTTCATCTTCTCCTTCCAGGTAATCGCTGGCGAGCGCGAAAATCTCCCGGATGCGCTGATATACGCGTGCCTCGCTGGCGCGAATCTCCCTGATTCTCGCCAGCAACTCGTCGAAGTAGTCAACCAGTCCGGCGCCACCTTTGAGCCGCTCATCGTCCAGCGTGAATCCCTTGACTAGGTGCTCATTCAGGCGGGCAGTGGCCCATTGGCGGAACTGGGTGCCCCGGGGGCTCTGTACTCGGTACCCTACGGCCAGAATGGCTTCGAGATTGTAGTGTCGCACTCGTCTGGAGACCTGACGGCCCCCCTCATTGCGAACTATTAAGCAATCTTTAATAGTTGCTCCTTCAGCCAACTCCCCTTCCGTATAGATATGCTTGAGGTGGATGCTGACGTTCGGAACGGTGGTCTCGTATAACTCGGCAATCAGCGTCTGCGTGAGCCAGACAGTCTCCCCCTCCAGCAGTACCCGAATGCGACTGTCGCCGTCTTCAGTGCGGTAGACGACGATTTCGCCGCCAAGGCGGGGAACGTGGCCGCGAGAGTTCATGTCGTGACCTCGCCCAGCAGCCGCAGGATCCCCTCTTCGGCCAGCTTGAGGTCGGCGTCGATCTCGGCCAGGGGGCGGGGCGGGGTGAAGACGTAGAAGTGACGGTTGAAGTTGATCTCGTAGCCGATCTTGTCCTTGCTGCGATCCATCCAGGCATCGGGCACGTGCGGCAGCACCTCGCGCGCGAAGTAGGCGTCCACGTCCTCCTTGAGCGGCACGTTTTCGAAATCGCGCAGATCGGCGTCGGCTTCGTAGCCCCCGTCGCGCCCGCCCTGGGGCACCGGCGCGGCCTCGGGGTCTTTCTGGGTGAACACGCTGCGAAAGAGCTTCTGCTCCGGGGCTTTCCAGCGCGACTCCCGCCGGCGCAGCACCCGCTCGATGCGTTTCCAGACGGCCGGCCAATCGGGCATCGGCTCCCGGCCGAGCTCCTGGTCGATCGCCTGCACATCCTCGAGCAGGTGCGGGCAGGCATCCAGAAAACGGGCCTTGTCCGCCAAGGTCATCTGGTAGCGCAGGCGCAGCGGGCGCTCGACCGTGATCCGGGCATAGCCGAAATCGGCATTGTCGAAGATCTTCGCGCGGGTCCCTGCCTCGAAGGCGCCGTAGAGGCGCACAACTTCCCGAATCTGTACTTCGGTCATGTGGCGCCGTTTGTCGCCGAGGCTGCGTTTGCTGTCCTCGCTGCCTCCGGGAGTCCAGATGTCCCGGGCGTCGAGGAGCTGGATCCTCCCTTTGCGCCGCTTCTCCTTGCGGTTGGTGACGATCCAGATATAGGTGCCGATGCCGGTGTTGTAGAACATCTGCTCCGGCAGGGCGATGATCGCTTCGAGCCAGTCGTTCTCGATGAGCCACTTGCGGATCTCGCTCTCGCCCGAACCGGCGCCGCCGGTGAACATCGGCGAACCGGAAAAAACGATGGCCAGCCGCGACCCATGCTTGTGTTCCGTGGGGCGTAGCGGCTCGAACTTGCTCACCATGTGTTGCAAGAAGAGCAACGCGCCGTCGTTGATCCGCGGCAGCCCGGCCCCGAAACGCCCCGAATACCCGAGCTTTTCGTGTTCACGTTCGATCTCGCTCTTCTGTTTTTTCCAATCGACGCCGAACGGCGGGTTGGTGAGAAAGTAATCGAACGTCTTCCCTGCGAATTGATCCTCGGTCAGGCTGTCGCCGAAGCGCACGTTGGTGCCGTCGCCGTTGTGGTCCACCTGCTTCATCAGCATGTCGGCGGCGGCGGTGGCGAAGGCCCGCTTGTTGTAGTCCTGGCCGTACACGTAGAGCCTGGCATCCCGATGGTGGTCGCGCAGGTAGTTTTGCGCCTCGGCCAGCATGCCGCCCGTACCGCAGGCCGGATCGAGCAACTTGCGCACGGTGCCGGGGGTGGCGAGCAGCTGATCGTCGTCGATGAACAGGACGTTCACCATCAGCCGGATGACCTCCCGGGGGGTGAAGTGATCGCCGGCCGTCTCGTTGGCCAACTCATTGAACCGGCGGATCAGGTTTTCGAAGATGAGCCCCATCTGGTCGTTGGGCACTTGATCGGGGTGTAGATCGACGTCGGCGAACTTCGAGACGACGAGATAGAGGATATTAGCCTCGCGCATCTTCTCGATCTCGGCTTCGAATTCGAAGTACTCGAAAATCTTGCGGACGTTTTCCGAGAACCCCTTGATATAGCTCACCAGGTGTTGCTCGATGTGATCGGGATCGCCCTTCAGCTTTTCGAAGTCGAGCGGCGAATGGTTGTGAAACCGCTGCCCCGAAGTCTTATTCAGCCTGGCATTCAAAGCCTCGCCATCGAACTTCCCGCCCAGTCGGGAGAACTCGGCCAACACCTCCCCTTTGCTGGCACCCAGGACGCAATCAAAACGCCTCAGCACGGTCATTGGCAGCATGACCCGCTCGTATTGGGGCGGACGGTAGGGGCCACGCAGCAGATCGGCGATTTGCCAGATCAGATTCGAGAAATAGCTATGGTCTGGCATCCATCACCATCCAAACATTGAAAAAATTCGATCCGGTCCCACTTGGTTCAATCTCATGGCTGCATCATAGCAAAGCCGCGGACGTGGATTCAAGGAAAATCGGCGCTGGAAAAGGAAAACCCTTGCTATTTAACGGTTTTTCCCGCGTCGCGCACGGCCAGCGCCGCCCGCACCAGCTCCGCCACCGTGCGGTTAACCGGGGTCGCGAGGCCGTACTTCTCGCCCAGGCGGACCAGCGCGCCGTTGAGGAATTCGAGTTCGGTTTGCCTCCCGGCCAGGAAGTCCTGCAGCATCGACGAGCGGTTGTCGGAGGTGATGAAACGG
>CAZSBK010000131.1:0-11684 GCA_964604945.1 uncultured Candidatus Solibacter sp. | reverse complement strand
CCCGCTCGGCGCGCTTCTGCCGCAGCGTGTTCGTCAGTTGAGCCCGCTCCTGCTTCAACTCCTCGATCCTGTGGCTCACCACCATCGAGTACGTGCCCGGCAGCAGTAGCGCGATCACCAGCAGGCTTGTCGCCAGCACTCCCCCCGCCATGCTCACATTCGCCAGCGTCTCTTTCCCGTCCGCCACCCGCACCACGCCCGCCTGGTCGATCTCTTTTACAAACAGCAGGATGTCCTCGCGGGGCAGCGCCCGCAGCCGGAAATCGGTCTTTTCTCGCCGCGCCGGCGCCTTGGTCGCGCCCAGCCACTCCATCAATCCCCCAATCGTCGCCATCGCCTTTCCTCCATTCGCTGCTTTCCAGCCTGCCTCAGTCCTTCGCTCTTGCCTCGTCCGCGCCAAGCATCTCCAGCGCCCTCAATACCGCGCTCCTGCTTGGCGGATTCAACCTAATCTCTTCCGCCTCCGGCCTGACCACATGCTTGGTCAGTATCGCCGCGCGTCCAGCGCGCGCCAGCTCCTGAAAAGCGTGCTTCACGCGCCTGTCGTCCAACGACTGAAAGGCGATCACCACCCATCTCCCGCCAGGTTTGATCCACTCCGGGGCCTGTTCCAACAACGCATCCAGTTCCCCCTCCTCGTCGTTCACAACCATCCGCAACGCCTGGAATACCCGCGTCGCCGGATGCAGCTTTCCGGTCCTGGGCGCGACCGATGCAATCAAGCTGGCATAGGCCATGCTGTCGCCGATCGGACGCGCCCGCACCGTGGCTCTGGCAATTCTTCGCGCGTGCCTCCTCTCTTCGCCTAACCGGAAGATCCAGTCGGCGAGGTCCTTTTCCGATGCCCTGTTCACCAGATCGCTGGCGGTCAGTTCCTGCCCGCGATCCATCCGCATGTCCAAGGGGCCCGGCTGTTGAAAACTGAACCCGCGCCCGGCCGAGGTCAGTTGATACTTCGACACCCCGAGATCGGTCAGTATCCCGTCCACCTTGTCCACGCCCAGCTCCCTCAATGTCTCCGAGAGCTGTGAAAACCTGCTGTGGCGGAACGTGATCCGCTCCGCGCAATCCAATGTGTTGGCCTTGGCCTTTTCCAGCGATTCGGCGTCCCGGTCCAGCGAGATCACCCGCCCGGCCTTCAGGCGCCGAGCCAGCAGGCCCGTGTGCCCGCCCAGGCCGGCCGTTGTATCGAGATACACACCCCCGTCGGTCAGCCGCAGATACGCGGCCGATTGCTCCGGCATGACGGGGTAATGCTCCATACATCACACAAGCCCCAACTTCTCGGCAGCCGCCCGCAGCGCCTCCTGGTTGGCGTCGTTCCTCGCCTCCATCTGCGCCCACTGCTGCTGCGTGTACATCCAAATAACTTCGCCGTGGAATCTCATCTGCAACGTCGTGCCGTTGGTGAGATCCAGTTTCACTGCGTCCCGCACTTTCTGCGGCAACGTCGCCCGGCCCTGACCGTCCGGCGTCATGTCCTGTCCGAAACGGTCCCCGTCCTCCCAAACTGCCTTTTGCACCGCCGCGTCGGCAGCCAGCTTGCTTAACGCTTGCTCCCAGCTGTCGTTGGTGTATCCTCTGATCAGGCCGAATACCGCCGTGATGAAGATCGTTTTGTCTTCCAGACTTTCGAGGTACTCCTTGTACGCCGCCGGGAATTTGAACCTGCCCGTCGCATCCACGGTGACTGCGTATGAGCCTCGTGGAGGACGTTTCGGGCCGGTCTTGTCGGTGACTTGAGACATCTTGGCGTAAATAGGACTAGATCGGGCCGTTTCGGCCCATAAGTGCAGCCTACACGACTCCCTAGGCCGCTGCAAGCGGTTTTTCTCACAAGCCTTTTGTTTCTCCTTTTGTTCGCTACACTTGCAGCCGATCGCCCCCGCCCGTCATTCTGCAACACGCTGTAGGACAGGCTTCTTGTCCTGTCGATGTGTGGATCAGACTTCGCCCCCTCCAACAGAGCCACGACCGTCAGGAAGCCGTCTCTCCAACTTGTGGGGTGAGCTTCAGCTTGCGAAGGGCTTCAGCCCGTCCAGTTGAGCCGTGACTGTGAGGAGCGGTAGCCGAACAGACACAGAACCAGGCGGTCGAAGACCCGGGTCCCGATCGTCCGCGCTCAGCTTCCGCACAATCCTGCTTGTTTCAGGCTCAGCCACGGCAGGATCACAGTTGCCGCGTAGAGCGGATTCGCATTCCGGCCCGTATCCGGATTGAACCACTCCCAGGCTTCGGAGACACCGTCCGGCCGCATGTGGTCGCGAAGGAAACGCACATACTCCACGGCCATCGCCCTGGCGGCGCTTCGATCCACACGTGCGACCGCCGTGATGTACCACCCTGCCGGCGTCCCCCAGTACCCGCCGTTCTGATAGACCCCGAGCCGGTCGCACCCTTCCCAGCCGCCGCCATTCACCCGGTCGGTCGTCAGAATGTGCCGCACGCAGCCTTCGCGCACGGCAGTTCTCTCGCGAAACGCGCGAGCCACTGCGCGGCCCAGTTTGTCCGCGACCGCCCCATCCACGGCGTCGCACCAAACGGCGAAAGCGCTGCCCCACACGTCAGTCTGGTTGCACACGCCCGTCGCCGAGTGAAGCCACGCCTCCGTCCCGCCCGCGTCGCGGAGAAACGTTTGAGGGATGGCCCCGCGAATCCGCCTCGCCTCCCCTTCAAAGCGCCGCGCCTCGTCCTTTCGTCCCGCCTCATGGAACAACTCGGCCATCTGACGCGCCGCGACCATTTTCAACAGCGACGGAAACAGCAGCTTGCCGCTCTTCCTCACCGTGTCGCAGAACCCAAAATCGATCGCGTGCTCCGCTTCCGTGTCGGCCGAGACGCAAAGGCCGGTCGCCCGATCCGCCGCGGGCGTGGCGTACACCCGCTCGCACAACTCGGCGAGTTGCATCTCGCCCCACGCCGTTTTCACCGTCTCCTGGAACAGTCTGGTGCTGCGAGTGAGCTTCCAGTGATGCCACACCGCCGTCAGGAAGTAGTAGTGGTCGTCGATCGGCGGGTACTTTCCGAAAGGACGGCCACCCTGTTTCTCGCCGGTCTCATAGTTGCCCGGATAGAACGTCGGCCTGCCGTCGAAGTTGATGTGGTCTGGGATCGAGAACGCGGGCACAACGACGCCGGGCCGCACATGCCAGTCCCTTGGACCCGGCACGGTCGAGCACATGAGCCGAATCCAACCCTCCAGTTCTGCGGCCGGAATGAGGTCGCCGCCGAGCATCATGACGGCATCGCGCACCCAGAACGCCGGATAGCCCATATTGCCTCCCGGAACGCGAATCGTATACGGCGTCTCGTTCCGCCGCTTCCCGCCCAGCTCGCCCGGCGCTAATCGCGCGGACAGCGCGATCCGCCGCGCCTGCTCGCCCAGGAACGATTCGTCTTCGGCTGGTAGCAGCGGTTCCGCCGCCGCTCCCAGGGAGCCGATCGCACTCTTCAGAAACGATCTTCGTTCGATCATCGCGCCTCTCCCCTCGCGTGGCCAACGGGAATCGTAACGCCTTCAGGTTTGGGAGCCTCCTGAGGGCCGCTACGACCTGGTTCGAACTACGCTGCGAACACCCGGTTCATCTCGCCGTTTTCTTGAGATCTGCGAGGTCGAAGTACGCCAGGTCCATCTTGGATAGCCCCGGGAGTCCATCGCCGCCCGACGCGAAAGCGAGCAGCACCCTGCTGCCCACGAAGTGAATTGCCGTGTAGCAATACCATCCCGTCGGCGAAGCCAGCAGATCATGCGCCTGGATCCACGTCTTGCCTTCATCACGCGAGACAGCCACGGTCAGCGGCGTCCGCTTGCCTCCGGTGCGCCTCTCCCCGAGATCGGCGGCGCGGTAGCTCGGGTCAATCGTCGAATGGTCGTTCCACGCCATCAGGAGTTCGCCCGTCGATGGGATCCGCTTGATGGACGCGGGCGACAGCGGCGATTGAATGGTCGACGGCTGAGCCTCGCTCCAGGTGTCTCCGCCATCTGTTGAATACGACAGATACTGGCTGCCCAACTGTGTCCGGATGAACATCATGATGCGCCCATCCTTCAACTCGACAACGCCCGGTTCCTGGAATCCGGCGTTGCTGGGCGTCGGGCACTCCAATTCGGTGCGGCTGCGCCTCCAGCTTTTGCCGGCGTCATCGGAGAGATACGCCATCGCGGTGCCGCGCGATCCGTACTTGCCGTTCTTCTCTTTGTGCCATGCCACCGGCGACACCAGCCGGCCGCTGCGAAGCTGGATCACTCGATCGTTGTTCAGAACGAAGTAGCCCTGTTCGGGAATGCAGAGCGTCGGCGCGCTCCACGTCTTGCCCTCATCGCTGGAGTAGCGCAGATACGTCCGGCAATCGGCCACCGAATTCTTCCGCAGGTAGAACAACGCGATGCGCCCGTCCTTCAGCCGCAGCAGGCTGACGCTCATCACGTTCATGCCGCCTTCTTTGTCGACGACGGGCGTGTCGCTCTCTGACCAGGTCTTCCCGCCATCCGGGGAGAATCGGGCGACTATGGTCGCGGCGTCGTTGTCGTCGCCGCCGGCGAAGCGCGAATAGGCGAACAGGATGCGCCCGTCTTTCAGCGTGACGAAGGCCCCTTCCGTGTTTCGCGGATTACCCGGCGACGGTGGCAGGAGCTTCAGCACCGTCGCCCCCATGAGCGGCGGATTCTGGGTCAGCCGCTGGGCGGCGAGCGGCGGCGGCAGCGCGGCCGCAAGCAGACCGCTGCAGATGAGTAAGTTGAGTCTGAGTTGGTTGCTCATGATCTATCTGAACAGTACCGCAGGAACCCGCCACTGCGGCTTGTCGCTGCGCGCCCCCAAATGTGTTGCCAAAGGATGATGCACTGCACTTCTGCCCCTGTTCATCCACACTGGCAGCTCCGGCAACGTCTCATCCTGCGTATGGGCAAACTTATCAGTGGACCTTTCCCCCTTTGTGCGCTTCTGAGTCTGGCGGCTGGCTTCGCGCAGCCTCCGCAGGTCAGACGGGTGATTCCGAACGACCCGCTTTTCGCTCTTCAATCCAGTTTCTTCAATCCAAGCGCCACCCAGGTCCGGTTTCCCGCCGCGAGGGCAGGCAGGCAAGACGTCGAACTGCCCGCCCAGCCCGGCCTGGACCTCAACATTACACCGGCATGGACCATCACAACGGGATCGCGAAGTACAATCGTCGCCGTCCTGGACGATGGTTTCTTCTACCAGCACGAAGACATCCGCGATAACATCTGGCGCAACCCCGGCGAAACCGGCTCCGGCGCGAATGGCCAACCGAAGTCAACAAATGGGATTGACGACGATGGCAACGGATTCATCGACGATGTGGTCGGCTGGGACTTTGCCTTCGAAGATCCTGATCCCGACGCTTACGTGTTCGATGGCATGGACCGCGGCCGAATTCAGCCGTACTGGCACTCCATCCCGGCTCTCGGCATCATTGGCGCTCGGGGGAACAACGGCATCGGCGTTGCCGGAATCAACTGGGATACATCCATGATGCTGCTCAAGATCGGCGCGCAGGGCACGCCGCGGGGTGAGATCGACCTCCAGCGTAAGGTCCGCGCAGCCCGGGCGATTCGCTATGCGGTGGACAACGGTGCGCGGGTGATCAACTGGAGCGGTTTCGTGAGTGATAAGAACCCTGCCGACCTTTTGCAGCTAAGAGACGCCTTCGGCTATGCCGAGCAGCACGGAGTTCTCATCGTTGTCGCTGCGGGCAACTCCACTGTTGACCTCGACCTCCCGGCCAACGCCGGCTATCCGGAATCATTCACGAACCGGAACATTATCCGCGTGGCGGAGATCAACTTTTCCGGAGAACTCGATCGGAACTCGGGGCGAGACCGGATCAGCGGTTCCAATTACGGCAGACGTTCGGTGGAGATTGCCGCCATTGCCCGAAACTACACGACCTGGGTCCGTAACGGCCTATCGGCGTACGATCTCGCAGGCGGCACATCAAGCAGCGCGCCAGTGGTCACGGGCGTAGCGGCACTGGTCTTCTCGGTTCGCCCGGACCTCACCGCCGAACAAGTGAAACAGATTCTCATGGACTCGGCACGGCGCCTGCCCGCACTGGAAGGAAAGCTGGTCACTGAAGGAGCCGTCGACGCCTACGCCGCGGTAGCCGCCGCGCTGAGATTTGGCCGGAATCCAGAGTAGGCCGGCTCGTCTCGTCTGTGTTTCCGATCCAATGTCGATCTGTGCCCATCCTAACCAGCTCATCACGCTACCTGGTGAAGGGATGGAACCGCAAGACTTCGCGGCCGGCGCTTCGTCTCGCTGGACTTTGCATCTCAGAAGTAATCAGCAGTGCTGACACCGTCAATCGGGAAGTACGCCATTCCGCGAACCCTGTATGCTCTTGCCCCAGGACCGCAGCGGCTTCGAGGACGTCCCATTCACCGATGCGGACACGGTCGTCATGCAAAACAAACTCCTTGAAATCAAGTAAAGAAGGTCCTAGACTACTTTTGCTGGACTGATCCTGACGTCAATAGACGGTGCGATTGGCTGGCTCGGAGGACAGCATGAAGCCCCCTGTGGGGTCTGCGGGAGTATTCGCGGGCCCAGAGACGGCTGCCGCATCGGCGCTGACAGGTGCTTTCTCTCTATTCCCGCCTGGATGGAGCGGCGCAGGCGAGGGCTCTCATTTGCTCGTTGGTCAAGCTACGGCGGAGATCGACTCCGGACCTGATCAACACACCAACCCGCGGCGGAAGCCGGGGTAATCCCCACCGGACGTACTCAACCATGAAACGCAAGCAGATTGTTCTCTCTCTTTTCGCGCTGGCCGTGCTGATGGCGCTGCCGGCATGGGGTATCCCGATCATCATTGACGCCGAGGACTACATGTCTCAATTAGGCGTCCGGTTTGGCAGCGCCAAGGTGACGATGGCCGAGGGCCAGACGCTGACGGCCACCGTCGGACTGCCCGCGGTGCTGGCCCGCCACGGTCTGAAGGCCAAGGAGGGCGAGGCCGTCCAGGTCACCTACCTCCGCGACCACCGCTTCAAGCTGATGCACGTCCCGTCGGGCGCATCCGTCGAAATCACCTACCGTCCGAAGAAGTGAACGGCCGGAAGGGACCCGGAATGCCAACGAAGCGAGATCTCCGTCTCTTTCTCGCGCTCGCCTCACCGGCGCCCGCTGCTCCGCCACATCAGAGATGGCCAGTTCCAACCCAGTCCCGGCGCGTCGGTCCAGAAGGCACCGGTGCGCCTGAAAGTGAAGAAGTAACAAGGAGAAAGTACATGACACGTAAACAAGCACTGTTTCTGATACTCGGCACGGCAGTGCCGGTGATTACGGCCGCGGCTCCGCCAATCAAGAGACACATCAGGTTCACCGACTACCTGAACGGCCAGCATGGAATCCAGCACGTCAATGGGCCCGGCGATTACTCGTTCGACGATGGCGGAACTCTGCCGCTGGTGGTTACCAACAGCGAGACGCTGGTCAAGTCGCTCCGCATCAAGAACGTACCCAACGGCGAGCACCTGCTGCTGCGCCATCTTAAGGACAACCTGTTCGAAGTGGTCCACGAGGGCACGGGACAGAAGGCGTCGCTGAGGCTGGCCTTGGAGAAGTAACCAAGCGCAAGGGTCAGGGACGCCGGAACGGAGGCCTATTCAACATGCACCGCACCATTCTTCTCACTTTCACGCTGGCGGCCACTCTCATCGCTGCCCGGCCAACCGACTACTCAGCCGATATGGTCATGCTTGAGAATGGCCAAGTGGTCCAGACCCTGAAGCTCTACGTCTCTGGCCAGAAGTCGCGTGTCGAAGGTTTTGCCGCCGGCCAACTCGGGCGCATAGTCACGATCGCACGCAAGGACCGCGGCGTCTTATGGACACTTTACCTGGACCGCAGCCAGTTCACCGAGCAGACGCTCGCCGCCGGCAACAGGTCGGGCAAACCCGACCTGAGCGACTTCGACCTGGCCTCGATGAAGACGCAGATGCTTGGCCGCGAGACCGTGCTAGGTCACGCTTGCACGAAACTGCGCGCCACTTTCGGCACAATGCCGAACGGACAGGCGTTGACAGGGACCGTGTGGATGGCTGACCGGCTGGAACTCCCGATACGGCTTGATGTCATGGGCATGGTTCAGGAGAACCGCAACATCAGAGTTGCGGCCCAGCCGGGGAGCCTGTTCGAGATCCCCAACGGATACACCAAGACGATGACGCCGATACCGGCGGGCAAGATCCCCAGACGGATCGACGAAAGGGTCAGGCCGCCACAAGGCGGATGGGGGTCGGCCCCAACAACGATGTCAACTTCGACGCAGACCACGGCAACGGCGGCAGGTCCGGCGTGGAAAGACAACACCAACCGCGTCGGAGCCGACTACCGGGTGATCGACATGGCGACGTCGGACCCGACGGCCTGCAAGGCCGCCTGCGACGGCGAGGCCCAATGCAAGTCCTGGACCCTAGTCAAACCCGAATCCCCCGGCGGCATGGGCTACTGCTACTTGAAAGGCGAAGTCCCTCCTGAAACAGCCGAGGACTGCTGCATTTCGGGCGTCAAGGGCGGGACGAACACCGCGCCGTCGAACGCCGCCTGGAAGGACAACACGGACCGCGCAGGCGACGACTACCGGATGGTCGAGATGGCCACATCCGACCCGACCGCCTGCAAGGCCCTCTGCGATAAGGAAGCGCGGTGCAGGGCCTGGACGCTGGCCAAGCCCGCCGAAGCGGGAGGGATGGGCGCTTGCTGGTTGAAGGAGAAGGCCCCGCCCGAAGCGTGGAACAGTTGCTGCGTCTCGGGGGTCAAGGGAGGCACGCAGGCTGGCAGCGGCAAGGCCTGGAAGAACAACATCAACCGCTATGGCGGTGACTACAAGTCGATCGACATGGCTACGTCCGATCCAACCGCCTGCAAGGCCGCCTGTGACAGTGAGGCCCAATGCAAGTCGTGGACACTGGTCAAGCCTGGCGAGCCGGGAGGAATGGGCACTTGCTGGCTGAAGGACATCATCCCGCCCGAGACGCGTGACGATTGCTGCGTGTCGGGAGTCAAGTAGACAGGTTACACAAGGGTCGTAGTGCGGTCAAAACTGAACTTTGCGCGATGCGAAGGGTTGGCCTCTGGGCAACCCTTCGCCAGCCAGTGAACCGAGAGACAACGCTCCTTCTTCTCCGTCCACCCCCCGGCCTGACTGCCGGTTTCGCCAAAACCCCCAAGGTGTCAGACCCCTCCGCCCCGCCTCTCTCCAACGCATCACCCCACCGAACTCCACGACGGCCATCAATCCATAAGCAATGGGCCATAGGTTCTTCGACCTTGCTGCCGCTCGCCTCGCGTGCCGGTCGCTTGTCCGCCGGAGCGCGTGGCCGCCTGGCTGCGCATTCGGCTGGCGACAGGGGCAGCACCACGCCGCCCCGTTGCCAGCAACTCAACCCATACGCTGAGTGCCGGTCCCTCTGACGGTGCGGGTTGACCGCCCGAAGTTCCATGGCGTACGATCATGGCGAGTCGAAGACTCGCTAGCAACCAACCACGATCATGCCTATCGGCCGTCCGCTCGCCGCAGTCACCGGAGCATCCTCCGGACTTGGGTGGACGTACGCACGAACGCTGGCGGCCCAGGGCTTCGATCTCATGCTCGTGGCTAGGCGTCTGGACCGGCTTGAATCGCTTGGCCGCGAGCTCGAACTCGCCCACGGCGTCCATGTCGAATCGATCTGCGCCAATCTGGCCGACGAAAGACAGACCGATGACGTTGCGCGGTCGATCGAAGCCCAGTCGAGCCTGGAATTGCTGATCAACAACGCTGGCTTTGGCACGTCCGGCTATTTCCACGAAACCGGCTACGAGCGCCAAGTGGACATGGTGAAGGTCCATGTGCTGGCGACCATGCGGTTGACGCGAGCAGCCTTGCCTGGCATGATTGCACGGGCGAGTGGCAGCATCATCAATGTCTCCTCCCTAAGCGGGTTTTCTCGCTCGGCGGGTAACGCTAACTACTGCTCGACCAAGGGCTGGATGATTGATTTCAGCGAAGCGTTGCGGCTGGAACTGGATTCGATCGGCTCACCGGTGGCTGTTCAGGCGCTTTGTCCGGGCTACACCTACACTGAGTTCCACGACACGTTGGGAGTGAAGCGGGATTTTGTGCCGAAATCACTCTGGATGGATCCGGAATTCGTTGTGCGGACTTCGCTTGAGGCGTTGCCGGGCCGCAGGCTCATTGTGGTGCCAGGAACAGCGTACAAACTGGCCGCGTTGGGGTTACGCTTCCGCGGCTCTCTGAAAAGGCGATTCGCCTTGCTGGACCTCTCACCATTCCACTAGACGTGGCCAAGGGGCCAAGGACGGCCAAGGGCGAGGGGAGCAAAGAGGGCGAAGGCGAAGATCGAAGAGGTCGGCCAGACGCGACAGGTTCGTGATTTCGTCAAAGGTTGCGGGCCCCTGGACTGCGCCGTTGTCTGAGACACGAGCGAATGTGACAGTTGTCGTTCGCTGGCCGAGGGACCAAAGGGATTGCTTCAGGCAGTAGCTGATCGTTTTCTTGTGCACATCCAGGCCAAGATAATACACACTGTCCATTGGGAGTCCTCGTCGATTCGGTTTCTGAGCCAGCGTCACGCCGGTCTCAGCATTTTGCCGCAGGTGGACTCCTACTGATTCATTCAAGGATTGATCAAGATTCATTCAAACAGCCTGAATTGAGCACTTCGCAAATCTGCCTCGCGGCCGGGGCAAAGAGCCCATCCACCTCTAACTCACTGATTAGCTGAGCCTTTTCTCTCGTCCGCTTCACGGTCTTCTCTCCGATCGAGCCGCACCTCCACCGCTCTGCACCGCCTCCTGCGCGACTCCACGTTGAAAACGCACCACTTATTGACGCACAAGAACTCTCAAATTCGCCAACGCCTCGAAGCGCTCCGTCCCCTTCGCGTATCCGTCGGCGGACCTCCCGCCCGTGGCGCAGGCCCTCGGCCTGCCGTCTCGACACTCGTGTCGAGACCTTTTCCTCCACTCGACCCTCCAGCCCAATTCCCTCCCGAAAACCCGGGATTTCCTCAACACCCCCGGCCCGACTGCCGGTTTCGCCCAAATGCCCAAAGTGTCAGATCCCGGCGGTCTCCACGACAGCCGTCAAGTATTCGGCTCTTCAACCTTCACCCCACCTCCGCAATCACCACGACGGCCATCAAGTGTCCGGCTCTTCAACCTTGCTGCCGCAGGCCCGCGTGGAGGCGGTTCCTCCGCCGGAACGCGCGGCCTACCCCTTCTACCCCCAACGGAATACCTCTTCCCCTACACACCCCTCGCGCGCCTTCACACCGATAGCAAATCTATCTTCGACCTCGAATCAACGGCTTCCCCGTAGTCGTCCTGAAGCAGTCTCCGCGACTCCCCATCCTGTCCATGCTGGTGGTCTCCTTGCCGCCGCGAAAGGACGCATCATGATCGACATCACCTCAACCAGCAGGGCGGACGCCCTGTCCACGCTCCCGTTCTCCAACACGACCGTCGCCAAACCCAACGTTCGCCGGGCGGGGGAGCGGTTTGGAGAGGCGGGCGACGAAGCCCCCTCTCCAATCAAGGATCGTAGGGCGGACGCCCTCGTCCGCGCGGGATCCTCCGATCCCGCCGTCTTGGCCGGGGACTGTCCCCAATGTCCCCCACACGTCATGCCTCAGGCCCAGTCGAATGCGGTCGTGGACA
>CAZSBK010000130.1:0-11785 GCA_964604945.1 uncultured Candidatus Solibacter sp. | reverse complement strand
CTGGTAGCGCTCGGCGATTTGGGCGGCCGCCGTGCGGATTGCGGCGGCAAACTCCGGTAGTCGCGCGTCCGACATTCGTGAGATAGGACCGGAGATGCTGATGCCGGCGATCGGCCGGCGCTCCGTGTCGATCACCGCAACTGCCAGGCAGCGCACGCCGAGCACGCTTTCCTCATCATCAACGGCATAACCCTTTCGCCTCACCCGCGCCAGTTCATCCCGCAGTCGCCCGGCTGAGGCGATGGTCTTGGGCGTGTAGGGCTGGTAGGAGAAAGAGTTGATGAGAGTCTCGGCCTGCTCCGCTGGCAGGTATGCCATCATCGCCTTGCCGAGCGCTGTGCGATAGGCCACGGCGTGTGTGCCTGACGCGGCCACCAAGCGGAAGCTCTGTGGGCTCTCAATGCTCTCAAGGTAGATCACCTCAAGCCCCTCGATGATGCCTAAGTTGACAGTCTCCTGAGTGATGCGCCATACCTCCCTGAGCGGCGCGGCGGCGGCTTCGCGCAGGTTCACTTCAATCGAAGAACGTTTGCCGAGACGTCCCAGCCGGCCGGCGATGCGGTAACCTCCGCGCGCGTCCCGGTCCACGTAACCTTCGTTTTCAAGATGCGCCAGGATGCGCAACGCAGTGCTCTTGTTGATCGAGGTCAGCTCGCTGATCTCCTTGAGCGTCAGGGGTGAAGTGGAAGCGTAGATGTCCTCAATGATGCGGAATGTCTTCGTCAGGACACCAATCGGCTTCGACTTCTTGGGGCCTTTCATCGAGGGCTACCGTCCGATTCTACTATCTGATAACGGGTGCGCGACCAATCAGATCTCAGGCCAACATGCTCCCGCAGGAATGGCACACGTCAGTACCGGCTGTCAGTTCAGCCTGGCAGTCCGGGCAGCGCCGGCGCGTGTCGGGCGGAGGCGCGGCGTGGCGGACAATGTCCGTGGCAGGCACCAGCATCGTTCCGCAAGAGTGACAGACGACAGCGCCGGGTTCGATCGTCTGATCACAGAACCGGCATACGAGTGCTTCTACAAGGAAGGCCACGTAAGTATGCTAACTGGTGCGGATCATTGAATCAAGACAATTATGCCCGATTCTCCGACCGCAGCGCCTGACAAATGATGTCCTTCTCAAAGCGTCCACAGGAGACTCGTGAAGTCGGTATGTGGCCGGTCGTTCTGTGCCGGCAGCATCTCCTCCTGATGGTGACAGTACTGGTATCCGAAGTTCCAGCGGGGCTTCTCGACAAGCCTTCCCGAGAGCCTTTCACGCACGTATTTGAAGACCATCGCGTATTGCAGCGCCGACGCCAAGCAGGCCGGGTCTGGTGCTGCGTCCGGAATACTCCACGCGGCACCTTTGGCGGCCAATGTTGACTATCCCTGAGTGAAAGGGAGCGGCTTCTGTGCGGGGGCCCTCCACCCATGGCTCACATTCTGCTCAGTGACAATGGGTGGCCTCAGGCACTGAGAACCTGTACCTATGCACCCGGCCGCGCGGCTCCCATGCGGGTCTTGCGGGCCGCAACAGCGGAGTTCTTCATACTCCCTTGATGCCAGTCGGTGTTTGGTGGTAGCATTCTCTTTCATACCAGCATAGAAATGCGAGCACTTGACTCCAGTCAGATCGATCTCAGGTCCGCAGTGGCCGCCGCCGTGGTGAAGGCGTGCAGAATACGCCGCAGCAGCCTGCAAATGGTCTTCAATGCGCGCCTTGGCCATCCCGGTGGAGACCTGTCCGCCGCAGATATCCTGGCGGCGCTCTACGAGGGCGTGCTGAGAGTCGACCCACAGAATCCGCGGATGCCTGACCGCGACCGTTTCATTCTCAGCAAAGGGCACTGTTCAGCCTCCTTCTACACGGTGCTGGCGGAGGCCGGCTTCTTTCCCCTTGAACGGCTGGCGGAGTACATGAAGCCGCTCTCGATGTTGAACGGCCATCCGGACCGGAACAAACTGCCGGGAGTGGAAGCGAATACCGGTCCACTCGGGCATGGGTTGCCTATCGGCGTGGGCGCGGCAAAAGCAGCAAAGATCACCGGCGCTTCCTGGCGGACGTTCGTGCTGACGGGAGACGGCGAATTGCAGGAGGGCAGCAATTGGGAAGCCGCCATGGCAGCCTCCCAATTCGGCCTGGACAACCTGACTGTCATCGTGGACCGGAACCGTTTTCAGCAGGGAGACGGGACCGAGCAGACTGTAAGTCTGGAACCGCTGGCCGACCGGTGGCGCGCATTCGGCTGGGCCGTAAGGGAGGTGGACGGCCACGATATGGATGTGCTGATCCGCACCTTCCGCGCGGTGCCGTTTGAGCCCGGCCGGCCAAACTGCGTCATCGCGCACACGCACAAGGGCCGGGGCGTCTCCTTCATGGAGGACCGGGCGGAATGGCATCACCGCGTCCCCACGGCTGAGGAACTGACTGCGGCGATGGCTGAGCTTTCCAAGGAAGCCTGATGAGTAACCTGCACGATTGCCGCAAGGCCTTTTCCTCCGCGCTGGTTGACCTGGCGGCGGCCGACCCACGGGTGGTGGCAGTGGTTAATGATTCGATTGGTTCCTCCAACCTAAAAGAGTTCAAGAACAGGTTCCCCGGCAGGTTGGTGAATGTCGGGATCGCGGAACAGAACATGGTGGGCGTTGGCGCGGGCCTGGCGAACGGAGGGTTGATCCCATTTGTCTGTGGCGCGTCCTGCTTTCTCACCGGGCGCGCGCTAGAGCAAGTGAAAGTCGATCTCGGATACAGCCGCTCTAACGTGAAGCTCTGTGGAATGTCGAGTGGTGTGGCATACGGTGAACTGGGTCCGACGCATCATTCCATCGAAGACCTCGCGTGGACACGCGCCATCGCTAACATGACGGTGATCGTTCCTGCCGATCCGGTGGAAACGGCGTCGGCCTTGCGGGCCGCGGTCGCCTACGACGGCCCAGTATTTCTGCGGCTGAGCCGCATGCCGGTCCCGGAGGTGCATCCCGCGGACTACGGATTCCAGATTGGACGTGCGGTGCGCCTCAGGGCAGGTTCGGACGTCACCCTGATCGCCATCGGCACGATGGTGAGCCGCGCCCTGGAAGCGGCCTCGCTTCTGGAAGTGGACGGCATCCATGCCGCGGTCGTCAACATGTCCACGATCCGGCCGCTGGACCGCCAGGCGATCCTCGAAGCGGCCATGGCCGGACCGATTGTGACAATCGAGGAGCACACTGTAGTGGGTGGCCTGGGCGGCGCGGTCGCCGAGGTGGTGGTGGAATCGCATCCCGTGCGCATGCGGATGCTCGGCTTCCCCGGCGAATTCGCGCCCACCGGATCGGCCACATTTCTGTTCGAGCACTTTGGGCTCACCCCGGAGCACATTCGCAAAGCCGCTGGTAGGTTGGTGGAGGAGAGTGCCTCTGTCACGCATGACGCTCATCCTGGCGATTGATCAAGGAACGACGAACACCAAGGTGCTGCTGGTGGACGGATCGGGGGCGATCCATGCCAGGGCTTCACTCCCTCTTTCCATCACGTTTCCCCAGCCCGGCTGGGTGGAGCAGGATGCGAACGCTTTATGGGGTTCGGTCACGGCGGCGGTCGACGAGTGTGTAGCTCAGGCAGGCAGCGTCGAGATCGAGGCGATCGGCATCTCAAACCAGCGGGAATCCGTCGTGCTGTGGGACCGCCGCACCGGAGAGCCCGTGGGGCCATGCATCATCTGGCAGTGCCGGAGGACGTCGGACTTCTGCGACGAGTTGCGGCGAAGCGGTTTGGACGCTACCATCCGCGAGCGCTCCGGACTGCCAGTGGACCCACTGTTCTCCGGTTCGAAAATCCGGTGGCTGCTGGCGCACATCCCGGATGGAGCCGCGCGGGCAGAGGCCGGTGAACTCTGCGCCGGCACTGTGGATAGCTGGCTTCTTTGGAACTTGACCGGTGGCGCAGTGCACGCCACGGATGCCAGCAACGCTTCCCGAACGCAACTACTGAACCTCCGCGACTGTGCGTGGGATAAGGAGTTGCTGCGGATGTATGACATCCCCTCAGCCTGCCTGCCGGAGGTTCGCGCATCGAGTGGCGTGTTCGGGCTGACAGCGGGTTGCGGCACACTACCGTCCGGCATACCGGTGGCGAGCCTGATCGGCGACTCCCACGCGGCGCTGTTCGGACATGCGGCATTTGCGCCGGGCGCTACGAAGGCGACATACGGGACTGGATCTTCACTGATGACTCCTTTGGAGCAACCGGTCCAATCGCGCCACGGACTCTCGACAACAGTGGCGTGGGCTGAGTCGGGCCGCATCCGCTATGCGCTGGAAGGCAACATCACCAACACAGGCGGGGCCGTGCAGTGGCTCGCCGGTCTGCTCGGACTACCGGGTGGCGCCGAGGAAGTGGCCGCACTCGCGGCGAGCGTAGCCGATTCCGGCGGAGCCTATCTGGTGCCAGCGTTCGCTGGGTTGGGCGCGCCGCATTGGGACGCCGGGGCACGTGGCTTGCTCTGCGGCCTGACGCGCGGCACCACCGCGGCGCACGTGGCGAGGGCGACGATCGATTCGATCGCATATCAGGTCTTTGACGTGTTTGAAGCGATGCGCCAGGATGCGGCGATCCCGCTTCCGGTGCTGTTTGCCGATGGAGGCGCGAGCCGCAACGACCGGTTGATGCAGTTGCAGGCGGACATCCTCGGTTGCCCGGTGATCCGCAGTTCGTCGGCAGATCTGGCGGCGGTCGGTGCGGCTTGGTTGGCGGGTCTGGCAACCGGCTTCTGGAAGTCGATCGAGCAACTGGAAAGATTGCCCCGCGCCACGACGCTTTTCGAGCCGCTGATGCCTGGCGCTCAACGGATTGAATTGATCAGCGGCTGGCGCAACGCCCTATTGAGGTCGAGGTCAGCGGTTTAGGACAAGGCCATGGCACGAATCGATGAACTCCGGCTTATGGCGAAAGTCGCGCGTATGTATCACACTCAGGGACTACGCCAGACGGAGATTTGCGAGCGGCTCCGGGTCCATCAATCGACTGTCTCGCGCGTGCTGAAGCGTGCTGAGCGGGAGGGCATCGTGCGCGTCGCGGTCAGCCTGCCACCCGGCACTCACACCGATGTTGAAGAAGCGCTTCAGGCCAGATACGGGCTGGATGAGGCAGTGGTGGTGGACTGCCTGGAAGACGAGGCACAGATCGCTCACGATCTTGGGGCGGCGGCCGCGTTCTATGTGGAGAACACGTTGAAGACGGGCGATGTGATCGGTATTTCCTCCTGGAGCGCCGCGCTGCTGCAGATGGTGAATGCGATGCGCCCGAGCCGGCGTTTCAAAGGCGCGAGAGTCATCCAGATCCTGGGCGGCGTGGGCAGCCCGGACGCGGAAGTGCACGCAACGCAAGTCACCCGCAGGCTTGCCGACCTGATTGGCGGGGTGACTACATTACTTCCGGCGCCGGGCGTGGTGGGGTCCCGCGAAGCTCGCGACGTCCTGATGAAGGACCGTTTCGTTCGCGAGGCGCTGGAACTGTTTCCGAGCGTCACACTGGCGCTGGTCGGAATCGGGGCGACTGAGCCTTCCCGTGCTTTGGCTTCGAGCGGCAATACTTTCTCGCCGCACGAGATCAAGCTGCTGGCGGGCAGGGGCGCGGTAGGCGACATCTGCCTGCGCTTCTTCGATGCAGCCGGCCGCCAGGTGTTGACGGAGTTGAACGACCGGGTCATCAGCATGGAACTCGTCCAACTGCGCGCCGTGCGCCGTGTGGTGGGCGTCGCAGGCGGACGAAGAAAGACCAACGCCATTCGCGGCACCCTGGCGGGGAAACTGGTCAACGTGCTGATCACCGACCTGGCTTGCGCGGAGCGATTGCTTGTGGAGAGCCACGGCGTCGGGCCAGCCACTGCCGCCGGCGGCGCTCGCGCAGCTTCCAGAAAGGGGGCCGAGAATCGATGATCCGGAGGGCGCGCACGTATCCGATCTGTGTACTATCGCTGGGACTCATGTCCTGCGTCCCGTGGACAGTGCGCCCGATTGGCGGGCCAAGAGAGGCGCCGTCAGGGGCGTCGGCCGCTGCAAGCCCTTCTGCGTACGTCAACTCCATCTGGACAGATAGGCTGCTGCCGGAGATCTTGAATTCCGCCGTCGATGCACGGGTTTTGCTGAATGCGCTAGCCGCCTCGCCACAGGAAGCTCTGGCTCGATACGCGCGCAGCGAAGCAAACGGCCCCGCGTATTTCATAGTTAAGGGAGAAGGCGTTGTCGTCAGTTTGGATACCCGCTCGCGTATGGGCCTCGCCCTGGTCGACGTCGCCCCCCTCGATCGGCGGCCCGATGTCTCGATCCAGATCGGACCCGTGTTGCGTGGAACCTCTTTGCGGGACGCAACGGGGATCGTCCGTTTCACTGACTTCGTCAACCAACTGCAATTCGCCGATGCGGGCAACGAGTTGAATGACCGCGTGCGAACAACAGTGCTCGCTGCGGTTGACCAAGCGACGCTGAAGGGCCGGGCCGTGTCCTTCGCGGGTACCCTGGCTGCGGAACCAAGTGCGGAGCCGCCCCTGCGGGAACTGGTCCCGGTCAAGCTGATGGTGGGGGCACGCCGTTGATGAGTCAGGACGTCGTCTTCGAGGCGCGCGAAGTCTCAGTACAGTTTCCCGGGACTCTGGCGCTCGACAGAGTGACGTTTCGATTGCGCCGGGGAAAAGTCAGCGCTCTCATCGGGGAGAATGGCGCGGGCAAGTCGACATTGGTGAAGCTTCTGGCTGGCATTGTGCAGCCCACACTCGGTACTCTCCTGTTGGACGGCATGAAGATCCTGATGCGATCCGTTCGCGATGCCGACGCGCACGGGATTGGCCTCATCCACCAGGAATTGAACCTGTGTCCAAATCTGAGCGTGGCCGAAAACATCTACCTGGCGCGCGAACTTACAGTTCACGGTGTGCTGGACAAGCGCCAGCAGGAGGACCGGACACGTGAGCTGCTTGAGAGACTGGAGCACCCCATCGATCCCGGCAGGCTGGTGGGCGACTTGCCACTTGGGCAGCAGCAGATTGTCGAGATTGCCAAGGCCCTGGCGCGGGATGTGCGCATCCTGATGATGGACGAACCGACTTCGGCCCTCAGCGCCGCTGAAATCTCCGTGCTCTTCCGACTGATCCGCGATCTCAAGTCGCGCGGCGTGGCGATCGTCTACATCTCGCATCGGATCGAAGAACTCCTCCAAATCGCCGATACTGTTTCGATACTGCGAGATGGCCGCATGGTAGGGGAAGCCGCGGCTGGCGATGTCGATACGCGATGGGTCGTTGAGCAGATGACTGGCCGGCCAGTCAGCGCTGCGGAGCCCGCTGGTCATGCCGCGTCAGGCCCGGAGAGGTTGCGCGTGGAGGCGCTGACGCTGACCGCCGAGAACGGCAGGCCGCTCTTGCGCGACATCTCACTCAGCTTGCGAACTGGCGAGGTGGTCGGGATCTACGGCCTCATGGGCGCCGGGCGCACCGAACTGTTGGAGTGCCTTATGGGGTTGCATCCAGAAGTCGTCGGCAGCGTCTTCATGGACTCTAAGAGGCTCGACTCCCTGGATACGTCCCGGCGCATTGCCTCCGGGCTGGCAATGGTGCCAGAGAACCGGCAGGCTTCCGGACTTGTGCAAAGCCTTTCCGTAGTGGCCAACATGACTGTTTCAAGTCTGGGGCGATTCGCGAACGGTGTGTGGCTTTTACGGGCTTCAGAGGAAGCGGCGGCAGCCCGGATGGTATCTGACCTCCGCATCAAGGCCCCCGGCCTGCAACACAACATCGGATCGCTTAGCGGCGGTAATCAACAGAAAGTGGTGCTCGCCAAGTGCCTCTTGACGCAGCCGCGGGTACTGCTGCTGGACGAGCCGACTCGTGGAGTTGATGTGGGCGCCAAGCGGGAGATTCACGCGCTCGTCAAACGCCTGGCGGCGTCGGGCATGGGGATCATCCTGGTGTCGTCAGAGTTGGAGGAAGTGCGTGCCATCGCAACCCGGATCGTCGTGCTGTCGCGTGGCGCGGTGACGGCGGAGTTCGATGCCGCGGAGGCTTCGGACGACGCGCTGGCGCTGGCCGCTTCCGCCGGTCCAGAGGCGTTGGGAGAAACCGCATGATTCCAGCCAGCGACAAGGAAGGCAAGGCTCCCGCACCGGCAGCGCAGCGGACTCGCCGGCTGTCTGTTGGCGCCCAGTTGTACCGCCTACGGGCGCTGATCGTCCTATTCGCCCTGGTGACCGGCTTCGCCATGATGTCGCCGGCATTCCTGACGACCGGCAATCTCACCATTCTGGTCAAGCACGTGGCGATCAATGCGATCCTTGCCGTGGGCATGACCTTCGTCATCCTGAGCGGGGGCATCGACCTTTCCGTGGGGTCGGTTGCCGGTCTGGCGGGAATCATCGCAGGCGGTCTTATCCATGGCGGTCTAGTGCTGCACTCGCTCGGTGTAGTGGTCTATTTCCATACCTGGGTGGTGGTAGTGCTCGCGTTGGTGGCAGGAGCGCTGGTAGGTGCGACGAACGGCGCATTGATATCCCAGCTGCGTGTGGCGCCCTTCATCGCTACGCTCGGTACACTCTACATGGCACGGGGGGCGGCCCTGCTGATTTCAAACGGCGCGACCTTTCCCGACCTCGCCGGCAGGGCGGAACTGGGCAACACCGGATTCCTGTCGCTCGGATCGGGCAATCTGCTCGGGCTGCCGGTGCCGATCTGGTTGATGCTGGCGTTTGCGGCGGCAGGCGCATTCGTCGCGGAGCGAACGCCGTTTGGGCGACGGGTGTATGCGGTGGGCGGTAACCAGCGCGCAGCAGAGCTCTCCGGCGTCCGGGTGAAGCGGATTCAGTTTGCCGTATATGTCATCTCCGGAGTGTGCGCCGCGATGGTTGGGCTGATCATCGCCGCGCAGTTGGCTGCCGCGCACCCGTCAACAGGCGAGACCTTCGAATTGAATGCGATAGCCGCGGTCGTCTTGGGCGGGACGTCTCTGATGGGCGGCCGAGGCAGCGTTGGCGGTACGATCATCGGCGCGTTCGTGATTGGCGTGCTGGCGGACGGCCTGATCCTGATGGGCGTATCGGAGTTCTGGCAGATTGTCATCAAGGGCCTCGTGATCGTAATTGCGGTCATACTCGATCAGATGCAGCAGAGGTACATGCGGCGCGCCGCCGCCTTGAGGAGTTGAGATGAGTCTTCGAAGCATCACGATGTTCGCTATCACAGCCGGCGGATTGCTGTTGGCCGGATGCGGCTCGAGCCAGCCTGGATCCGGAAGGAAACTGATTGCCATCATCACACCTTCCAACGACAACCCATTTTTCAAGGCGGAGGCGGAGACTGCAGCCTCGAGGGCGGGGGAACTCGGCTACGCGACTTCCATCAACTCGCACGATGACGACGCGCACAAGCAGGATCAATTGATCGACGTGGCGATCGCGAGCAGCGCAGCTGCAATCATCCTCGATAACGCAGGCGCCGACGCTTCAGTGGCCGCTGTGCGCAAAGCCAAGTCTGCCGGCATCCCCACATTCCTGATCGACCGCGAGATCAACGCCAACGGCATCGCCGTATCGCAGATTGTGTCCAATAATTACCAGGGCGCCACCATCGGAGCTCAGGAATTCGTGCGGCTGATGGGTGAGAAGGGAAGCTACATCGAGCTGGTGGGGCGCGAGTCGGACACCAACGCTGCGATTCGAAGCCGCGGTTTTCACGATGTGCTCGACAAATACGATGGCCTCAAACAAGCGGGCCGGCAAAGCGCGAACTGGAGCCAGACTGAAGCGTTTCAGAAGATCGAGACCATGATCCAAGGCAACCGCGACATTAAAGGGGTCATCGCGGGCAATGACACGATGGCGCTTGGCGCGGCGGCGGCGCTGAAGAATGCGGGTCTTGAAAGAGTGATCGTCGTCGGATTCGACGGCAGCCCGGATGCGATCGCATCCATCAGGGATGGCACCATCAAGGCGACCGTTCTGCAACCCGCTGCCACTATTTCGAAGTTGGCCGTGGAGCAGGTCCACAAATATCTAACTGGCGGATCGACGGGCGTGCCGGAAAAGCAATCCATCGACTGTGAACTGGTCACACCGGCGAACGCGAATCAATATGGGCTGTTCGGCAGGAAGTAGGCACAGGGAGGACTCGACATGGGTAAGATGACCCTTGGCTTGATCATCGGGAATCGGGACTTCTTCCCCGATGTGCTCGTCGCCGAAGCGCGGCGCGATCTCTTGAAACTGTTCGGCGAGTTGGAGATCGATGCGGTTGTCCTCGACGAGCAGGCGACCAAGCTCGGTGCGGTGGAAACCTGGGAGCACGCCAAGCGTTGCGCGGAACTGTTCCGCGCCAACCGCGATCGTATTTGCGGCGTGGTCGTGTCATTGCCGAATTTCGGAGACGAGAAGGGCGTTGCAGACACGCTGAAAATGGCCGGGCTGGACGTGCCGGTGCTAGTACAGGCCTACCAGGATGATCTCGACCAGCTTTCGGTCGAGCGCCGGCGCGACGCCTTTTGCGGCAAGATCTCAGTGTGCAACAACCTGCGGCAGTATGGGATTCCTTTCAGCCTGACTCAGGATCACACGATCCAGCCGCTATCCGATGAGTTCCGCCGGGACCTCGCATCGTTCCTCGCGCAGTGCCGCGTGGTCGGTGGAATGCGGCGGGCGCGTATCGGGGCAGTCGGCGCGCGGCCGAACGGGTTCAACACCACGCGCTTCAGTGAGAAACTCCTTCAATCGGCGGGCATTAGCGTGAGCACGATGGATCTCTCGGACGTGTTCGGGAGGGCTGCACGGATCGCGGATGACGATTCGCGGGTCAAGGAGAAGATCGCTGAGATTACCGGCTACGCGGCAACTGCCCAAGTGCCGGGCTCGGCGCTAGCCCGCATGGCCAAGCTGGCAGTGGTGCTCCTGGAGTGGATGGATCAGAACGACCTCGACGCCTCAGCAATCCAGTGCTGGAGTTCGATGCAGCAGAATTTTGGAGTCAACGTCTGCACCGTGATGAGCATGATGAGCGAGCGCCTGATGCCGAGTGCCTGCGAGGTGGATATCGCCGGGGTTGTGGCGATGTATGCCCTGCAACTGGCCTCAGGCCGGCCGAGCGCCCTAGTGGATTGGAACAACAACTATGGTGGAGACCGCAACAAGTGTGTATTCTTCCACTGCGGCAACTGGGCCAAGAGCTTCCTCCCCGATATCCAGGTCGGAACCGCGCCCATCCTGGGCACGACTCTCGGTGAGGAGAATACGTACGGCGCCGTGGAGGGCCGGACCCCTTCCGGCCCAGTCACCTTCGCCCGGATTAGCACGGATGACGTGAATGGATGTATCCGCGCGTATGTGGGTGAAGGACGATTCACCGACGATCCGCTCGCAACTTTCGGGAGCCGCGCCGTGGTGGAGGTTCCGGAGCTTCAATCTCTGATGCGCTACATCTGCAAGAATGGCTTCGAGCACCATGCCGCGATGAACGCTTCGCACTGCGCCACGGCGCTCTCGGATGCGATCGAGACCTATCTCAGGTGGCCAGTGTACCACCACCGGGCATGAAACCTGGCAGTTCGAATGGAATCGCCCGATTTGGCTCACTCTGCCGACGATACGGCTCCAGCCTTGGGTCAAGAAATGGGTAGCGCTTCAGGTTGAGGCGATGGCAGGTATGGATTCTGCGCCCATCATCTTCGGTATCCGCATGGCTCTTAGAGCAGTTTCACAGTTTCTGTAAAGCATAACCACAATGGTGGAAACAGGCCTTGGCCTGGTCGGCGGTGAGGGCGCCGAGCGCTGAGCTGATGGCTT
>CAZSBK010000129.1:0-12260 GCA_964604945.1 uncultured Candidatus Solibacter sp. | reverse complement strand
ACGCCCTGATTCCTCTCTTTGGAAATGGTGCATTGTGTTCCTGTCCCGGTTTAGAAATCCCACCGTTAGACGTGGAGATCCGCACGTGCGGACGACAGCACTCGTGTGTGCTTCTGCAGCTCACTGAGGAATTCCCCCCTGGCTGAATGAAGGCGACTATGGACGATTCTTGACCTTTCACCCACCATCACCCGGACAGAACGTTCTGAAGTGTGATCGATTGCATGCGTAACTTGCTCCCAAGGTATCGATGTCCGGAATAAGCCCGCCGCCCACACCTTGCTTATGTTCCGTTCCGAGATCTCAATATCCCTGGGTCGCGACACGAGGCCCAAGACTAGCATGATCATTGCGAACCAAATCACGACGCTATCTGCGATGATCGTGAAGCCAAGGATCAAGAGCGTCCCGGCTCCGATCACACTGAACAACCAGAATCTACGCTGCTTGCTTCTAACAGGAAACACAATCGCGCCGCGCTCGTGCCTAGGTTTCTCCTCGGTGGTGTCGCAGCGTAGCCACTGGTAAATGACAATACCGATGGCGATGGCGATCCAGTAGTAGCTCGTCATGCGAAGAAGCTCCTAGCGATTCTGATCGTCTTCCTCGATGCGCTTTCGGACGATTTGTGCAGATGCTTCCGTCGAGGCTTGTGCTGTGGTATTGGCAACTCTCTGCTGTCTTGCTACATCCGCAGCGCGCCCGCTTATTCTTCCTTCAAGTTTGCGCTGCAGTGAGGGTGCCTGCGCTCGTCCGCTCTGGCGCTGCAGTTCCCTTAGCACGCCAGAAGCGCGGGTTGAACCAACGACAGCATTGCCTGCCGCCTGTGCCACGTTCCCAACAACGGCACCAACGCCATTGGCAACAGGCTCTAAAGGTGTGTCACCTAAGGCTCGACTCGGATTACCCGTTTCCACAACTTTGCCGACCGCGCCACCCACGACGCCACTGACAACCGCTGGACCCGTTTGAAGGGCCAACGCGCTGCCTACCTGGAGGCTCGTTTCACCAGCCACGGTTACGAGGGTGGCGGATGTAGCAGCAGGAGCGAGGATACCGAACGAGGCAACCGTGACAGCGGCAGCTGTCCCGACCCCAGCAGATCGCCGGAAATTCACCTCGCTCAACTTCTTGCCCTCGCCGAATACCTGGAACCCGACGTCCACTCCAAAACCAACGATGCCGGCACCGGCCGCAGCCAGGAAGTTGACTGCACGCCCGTCAGGGTCTGTCAAGACGACGGGGTTGTTCTGGACGTATGCGTATAGATTCCAACTTTGCGGATCTTCTACGAACTGATCCGCAAACGGGGCATCCGGGCTGGTAAATCGTCCCTGCGCCCCGCTGAAGTACCTGGCTCCAAAGTAATCGAGGCTCGTCTCGGCATCCCGTTCTTTGCCGGTAAACTTGTGTCTCGGGTCGGTGAACGCGGCGTAGCACGTTCCGCGGTTGTTCACGCCCTGCCCGATTTCTTCGCCGAAGGGTAGGTAGTCCGAGCACTTCTGCTCGCCGCCGGTCGAGTTGGTCACCAGGCGGGTTGAGCCCAGGTGGTCGGCGGTGAGATACTGACGCCCGGCGCCGGTCGCAGTGCCGCCATACTCGGCCGCCAGTTTGCCGAAGGCATCGTAGACCATTACCACCGAGTCCTTCTTCACGCGCCGGCCCTCGCCGTCGTAGGCGTAGGTGGTGGTTACGGTGCCGACCGTCGATGACGTCACCCGGTTCTCGGCGTCATAGACGAACGTCCCGCCATAGCGAGCCGTCTGGTTGCCGGCGTTGTCGTAGCTGCCACCCGACCAGCGGTTCGACGGGAAGATGGCCGTCACCGCCGACTCGGTGTCGCTCGACACGACGGGCGACTGAGCGGCGATCGGGATGTAAGAACTGTCCAGCACGGCTCGGTTGCCGTAGCGGTCGTAGACGAAGGTCTGAGCGCCCGAGCCCTCGGTGATCGACCGCAGCCGGTTCAGCCCGTCGTAGGTGTAGGTCTGCGACGACGAGAACCCGGCCGCATCGCGGGAGATGTCCTGGGTGAGGATGTTGCCGTTGTTTTCCGTCGTGCCGTAGCCGAAGGCGAGTCGCAGCAGGTCGCCGGACTGTTCCGCGCACCCCGATGTCAGGGATGCGCCCAAC
This sequence comes from uncultured Candidatus Solibacter sp., assembly GCA_964604945.1. GTDB lineage: Bacteria > Acidobacteriota > Terriglobia > Bryobacterales > Bryobacteraceae > PNKE01. Next base: position 10,127 of record CAZSBK010000129.1, on the reverse strand, counting down.
CGGATGGCGATCGGCTGCATACGATTGTTGTAACACCATTGCTCGGTGCGGGTGGCGCCGAACGCGCTATTTGGGCTCGGGGCTGACCCAAACGAGCGAGTGGGCTGGGACCTTCACGTTCTTGCCCTTGAGCACAACGTCGACGTCCTCGTCACGGAAACTATAGATGGCTTCGTCGCGGCCGAAGCGGTAGTAGGCGATGCGTGTGGGCGCGGAGAGTTCGACGCCGAGGCTTTCGCGCAGGGCGTCGATTTGCGCGCGTTCCAGGTCCAGCCACGCGATTTCCTTGGGTGGCAGCAGCCATTCCCCGGTGTCGAGATAATCCTGCTCGGTGAAGGTGCGCAGGTCGAGCCGGACCACGCCCTCGGGCGCATCGACGGTTTCAAACAGCGACTCGGTCATAAACACGCGCGCCCCGGACTTGAGGTGGATGTCGACTTTGGGCATCAGCGCCGGATCGTGCGCGGCCTGCATGCCGAGGATGACGGTCTGGCTCTTCGACGGGTATTCGGCGACGGGCACGACCGGGATGCCCAACATGCCGAGGTAATCCATCAGGAAACGGTCGCTGCCTGGGTCGCTGTTGGGTGGCTTGTAGAAGGCCACGCCTTCAACCGGTTTGCCCTGGATGCGGCGGGCGGCATCCTGCATGGCGGGCAGATGCCTGACGAAGTACTCGTGGCCCGGATGACCTTGCACTACGTCGAAGAGGTTGAACAGGATGAGTTCATGCGCGCCCGCCAGGACGCTCTGCCAGGCCTGATCGAGGAAGTTCTGGTCCGTGCATTCGATATGGTCGAACCAGGCGGCTTCCACTTTGTTGCCGATGACGGCAGTGAGCCAGCGGTAGTTCATGTAGCCCTGCGTGGGCTGGACAAAACCCATTCGCTGCGTCTTGGGGTTGCGCACCTCGACGCCGACCCAGATACGGTCGAACTGGGCGGCCATGCGCGGGGGATCGTAGCCGAACAGGTGGAATCGGTCGTACCACTGCGGGAACTTCATCACCAGGCGCACGCCTGGGCGCGCGCGGCGCGCGGGTTCAATCACGATGGGCTGGATGAGCCCCGAGAGCATGTCGCGGCGGTACTGGCCCCAATCGCGTCCGGCGCGCCATTTGTCAGATTCCGGCGTGGTGTCGGCCGTGCAGAAAAAGTCGTCGATCACCAGTTCGTCGAACACGGCGGCGTTTGCCGTGAAGAATCCGGCGACGCCGTCGCGGGTCGCGTCGGCCTCCCAGTTCAGCCAGGCCAGCGGGCCATTCTGCCGGACGCCGAACTTCTTGCCGGGGACCGTGGCAATGCCGCCCGACGAGCGAATGCCCAACGGCTCAAGCGCGTCCCGTACGTCCGCCAACTGCTTTGGCGAGACGTATTCGTCGCCGCGGCGGCCCTCGAGAACGACGCGCGTGACGCCGAGCCGCTTCATCGCCCCGACGGCCTTTTGGAGCGATTCGGGCGTCATCATGAGTTGCTGGATGCCGCCAGCCGTGGCATAGACCGAGATCTTCAAGGGGGGTTCGGCCGCACTGAGGCAGCCGGCGAGCAGGCAGAGGGGAATGAGGCTTCGCACGGGTCTATCTTAAATCAGGCCGTAGGGGGGCTGGACGGCCGACCGCGGGCGAGAGGTGGGCGGGTAGGATAAGAGCTGTTATGCATTCACGAAGGGATCTGCTCGTTTGCGCAGCGGCGCTGGCCGGATGCGCACCGAGGCTGGCGAGATTGAAGGAGCCGTCGCTGGCGGCGAGGCGGTCGCCAGAGGTGTGGAAAGCGCGGTTTCAGACAACGCAGGGGAATTTCGTCGTCCAAGTTGTCCGGCCGTGGGCGCCGCTGGGCGCGGACCGTTTCTACAACCTGGTGAAGGGCGGATTCTACGATGGGTGCCGGTTCTTTCGGGCGCTGCCGGGATTCGTTGTGCAATGGGGGATCAATCCGGATCCGGCGGTTTCGAAGGCGTGGGGCGACAAGACGAAGATCCAGGACGATCCGGTGAAGGCCTCGAACGTGAGGGGGACGGTCAGCTTCGCGACGGACGGTCCAAATACGCGGACGGTGCAGGTGTACATCAATCTGGGTGCAAATTCGAGACTGGATGTGAGAGGTTTTTCGGCGTTTGGGCGGGTGACGGAGGGGATGGACGTGGTGGAGAAACTGTATGCCGGGTACGGCGAGGGCGCGCCGAGGGGCAAGGGTCCGGACCAGGACCGGATCGAGAAAGAAGGCGAGGCGTACCTGGCACGGGAGTTCCCGAAACTGGACAGAACAATTCGAGCGCGGGTGGTGCGCTAGATGCGATAGCAGCCGAGAACTCGCTGCAAGTCAGTGAGTTCTTCGAGGTGGCCGAGGGCGCGTTTGACCTTTTCATCCTCGATGTTGCCGAGGAGGTCGACATAGAACAGGTACTCCCAGGGCTTGCCACGGAGGGGGCGGGACTCGATCTTATCGAGGTTGATGTCGCGCAGGGCGAAGGCGCTCAGGGCGCGGAACAAGGTGCCGGGCTGGTTGCGGGTGGTGAAGACGAGGCAGGTTTTCCAGCCTTTCTTGCGGGAGTCGTCGAGTTTCAGCGGGGGATCGCCAGCGCGGCGCAGCAGGAAGAAACGGGTGTAATTCTGGCGGTCGTCTTCGATCGAGCGGCGGAGGATGCGTGCGCCGTAAATCTCGGCTGAGACGGCCGAGGCGATGGCGGCGGCATCGGTCAGGCCCTCGGCCATGATCATTTTGACGCTGCCGGCGGTGTCGTAAAACGAGGTACGCTCGAATTGGGGATTAGCGGCGAGGAAGGCCAGGCACTGGTTCAAGGCGACAGGGTGAGAGAAGACACGGCGAATACTCGTCAGCCGGACACCTGGGGCCGCGATGAGGTTGTGGACGATGCGGACGTTGGTTTCGGCGACAATCTGGTGGTCGAAGTGGAGCAAATGGTCGTAGTTCTCGTGTACCGAGCCATGCAGAGTATTCTCTATAGGGACGACGGCGGCGTCGCAGAGGCCCGAGCGAAGAGAGGCGAAGACTTCGTCAAACCATTGACAAGGAAGAACTTCAACCTTCGGCCCGAGCATTTGCAGGATGGCCTCATGACTAAAGGCCCCGGGTTCACCCTGGAAGGCTACGCGAAGTGACGAGCGGGATTTGAGGTGTTTTGCCAATGTGGACCTCGTTGCTTGAGTTTGTTCTGAATTCAGAACAAAATTAGGTAAGGCTGGCCCAACGCACCCGAAAGCGCGCGAGGCGCCCGAAATCCGAATGAAGGAAGCCTGAACTCCGGCTCAGGAGCCGCATCAAATCATATCATGGACGATCCGGGACAAAGGCTGAAGCAGGCCCGAGAGCGGCTCGGAATGCGGTATCGGGATGTAGAGGAGTTCAGCACGCGGATCGCCGAGCGACACCGCAACAGCGAATTCACCATCGCCATCAGCCGATTGTCCGACATCGAGAACCGTGGTGTCGTCCCGAACATTTACAAGCTGTATTCGTTGTGTACTGCCTACAGGTTGGAGATGACCGATGTCCTGCTTTGGTATGGCGTTGACCTGGGCGAACTGCCGGCCGATGTCACGCTGATGACGCCGGACCGGTCGCACCTGGTCAGCTTCGCCTCCGACGGCGCCAGCATGGGGTCGCAGGCGCAGTTGCAGGTGCCGCTGTCGCTGGACCCAGGCGTGGATTTGCGCAAGACGACCTTCCTGAGCAGGTTCATCCAAAGTTGGGGCATCCTGCCGGTGATGCTGCTCGCCGGGCTGGATTTGAAAGCACACCGCTACGGTTTTCTAGGGCTTGACGACTGGTTCATGCATCCGCTGCTGCAACCTGGCAGCCTGCTGCTGATCGATGAGACTCGGAACAGGATCGCCACAGCGGGCTGGACCAACGAATTCGACAGGCCGATCTACTTTTTGGAGCGGCGCGAAGGATGGTTGTGCTGCTGGTGCAATATCGAAGGCGACCGCCTTGTGGCCGTGCCGCATCCGGCCTCGCAATGCATGCCGCAGGTCTACAAGTACCCGGAGGAAATCGACGTCGTCGGACGGGTGGTGGGCGTGGCCAACCGCTTCGATCCCGATCTCAGGCGGCCAGTTCGTTCCGGATGATCCTGAGCAGGATCTCCAAATCGCCGAGGAAGAGTTGCTGGTCCGCGGGGCTGGCGTCAAAGGGGACTAGGGCGCGGTAAGGGGCGAGGCGCAGCCAGTTTTCGACAAGCACCATGTGATTGGTTGGCAATCCGGCGAAGTAGAGGGCGAGGTCGGCTTTCTGCTCTTCCAGGCCGAGTTCGAGCCAGTGGCGAAAGGTGCCGTCGTGGCTGGTGCGCAAGGCAGTGTGCGCCTCTTCTTCGCCGAACATTTTGGCTAGACCGTGATGTGCGTAGAGTCCGCTGTCGGGGTCGCGCCGTTGCGCCAGATAGACCAAACGCCCGTAAATCGTAGGGATTTGGCACAGCGTCCGCCGCCAGACGTCGTCGCTTGCGCGCTTCCAGGGTTCAGACGTCATTGTTGACATCACGAGCTAGTCCGAGCCTCTCCTCATCTTAAACAAAACCTGACCCTTCGCGCTCAAACACTCTTCGGGCGATCCTTCAGTTCCAGACTTGTTCTGAAAGCGGAAAAACTACACCCCAACGCGCGCAATTGGCGCTTACGAAGGTAGCCTTTGTTCGAGACCGCTGTCAACTTGAGTTTTCCAAAGGAGTCCAACCAATGCTGAGAAAGATCCTGTTTGTCCTGATGCTGGCGACGCCGGCGTTCAGCGTGATGATCCAGTCGAACGATCCGATCCCGAGGTGCTTCCCCTGCCCGCCCCAGCCTCCTCCGGCCTGGTAACGAGCCGGCGCGCGCAGAGGCAGCTGAAGGGTTCCGTCAATCGTGAGGTTCACGATCGGAGTCCGGCCGCATTGATATGATCGAAGGGCGGAAGCGGTGTCTTCCGCCCTTCGCCGTTCATACAGCGGCGGGAAGCTGAAGCCGAAAGTGATCGAGACCCTGCTCTGGTATCTGAGTGCGGCGCTGTGCTGTGCCGCGGCTGTGAGGCTGGGCGCCGCCGGGCTGGCCGGGCGCTATCCGGCACTGACGCTGCTTCTGCTGTTGCACGCCGCGCGGTCGTTCCTGCTCATCTACTACCAGTCCAACTATTCCACCTATGCCTGGGTGTATGTCTTTACGACCCCATTGATGCACGCCATGCACGTCTGGGCGGGTCTTGAAATCTATAGGCACGTCTTTGAAGCCTACAGCGGGCTTTCAGTGCTTGGCCGGCGCTCGCTGGCGTTGGCCGCGGCAGCGGGAACGATTCTCGCCTTCGGATATGTCCATGCCGGATCGCGGGTGGCGGGAGAACCGTTTCCGGTGCTGCGATTCGTGCTTCTGTTCGAGGCCTCGATCGCGTGCGTGGTCCTGTTCTTCCTTGTGACGCTGATCGGCTTCATGCTCTGGTTCCCTGTGCCGTTGAGGCGGAACGTGATGGGATACGCAGCGGGGCTGTGCGTCTCGCTGGCGATGGTGTGTGCCGGTGTGGCGATGCGAGTATTCGCCGGCCACGAGACCAGGTCTCTGGCGAGTACGGTGATCGTGGCCGCCTCGGCCGTCGTGTACGGCTATTGGGCGGTCACCTTCGGCCAGGCTGGAGAGCGGACATTATCCGAGGGCGCTTTGCCGCGTTCACCGGATGATCAGGCCCGTCTTCTGAATCAATTGAAGGCGTTGAACGCGATGGTGCAATCGGCCAGGAATAGTTGACCGTTCCTTACTTTCCCTCCCTGTTACAGAAGTCAATTGCCAAGAAAGAAATTCTGAGCTACGATGAATCGTCAAAACAGTGAGGTGGCAGATGAGTTCTCTTGCCTTGATTGCGGCCACAACGGTGGCCATGCTTCTCGCGCTGGGCTGGCTGTTTAGCCGCCTGGTGGCCACGCGGAAGGTCTTTGACGTAGACCTGGCATGGTGGGAATCGTTCCGTCCTGACAGATATGCGCCGGTGTTGCGGCTGCTTTCGCCAAAGGATTTCGCATACATTGCGGCGCTGCAGGGATGCGACCGGGGGATGCGGGCCGAGTTGCGCCGGAACCGGGTGATCCTGATGCGCGCCTACCTAAGAGAGATGGCGGCTGATTTTGACCGTTTGCAGGCGATCGGGCAATTGATGGTGACGCCCGGAAAGGCGGGGCAGGAGTTGCGGGAAGAACTCTTCCGCCAGAAGGTCCGGTTCACGACCGGGATGTGGCGCATCCGGCTGCAGATGGCCGGTTTCCGGTTGGGGCTGTCGCAAGTTGACGCCAGCGCACTGGTGGGCGCACTCGACGGGTTGACCGTGCGGGTCCGGGCGCAAAGCTACGCCGCCGCCTAAAGTGACAGGCCAGCCCCGGTCTAGCGGGCCGCTCGCCCGCCAAACCTCCGTCCCGCACCGTGGCTAGGACTGCCGCCACTGGCCCTGGCGGATGAGCCGTTTCGCCTCCTCATAACCTTTGAACAGCTTCTCCGCAGCGCGGAAAACGCGGGTGTGGATATGCCTGCGGCCGGCGCTTAATTCAATCGGATGAAGGATATGCAGCATCTCGTGATAGAGCACGAATTCGACGAGCAAGGGGTGCATTTGCGCCGAATCCAGGATGCGGTTGAGTACGATGGCATGATGCGGCGGGTCGTAGTGGCCGAGCAGGGACGACGACGCGCTCAGGCTCCAGCCCAGTTTTGGTTTGGCCAGCGTGCCGTTGAAGTAGGCGGCGTTGATCTGGTCGAAGAGGAGATCGAGGTCGAATTTCTCGCCCTGGGGGGGGGCGAAGCTCTTGCGTCCGCGTTCACGCCGCAACCGGACCATTTCACCGTGAATCTCCTCGGTATTCACCCATTCGCGGTAACGGTCGCTGAATTCGGCGCTCGCCTGGCGGCAGAAAAGCTTGGAGACCAGGATCTCGGCCAGTGCTTCCAGGACCTCGGCCGGCGCGGTTCGCCAGAGGTCGGACAAGTGGACACGGAGGACCTCTCCGTCGAGGCGGACGCGCCCGTTGGCGTTGGCCCAGGGCCGGTATGCGACCGCCGCGGTGACGCCGCGCGGATGGCGGCGGGAACGGATCGCTTTTTGCCGGTAAACCCGGGTAAAGATCTCCGCGGGAGTCTCCTCGAATCGAGGCCCCTGACCAGCCACACCGCCATCCTGGCCGAACAGGTTAAGCTGGATCACTTGCATCGCTCTTCCGAATAGCATATCAATGAAGGTTTGCGCCCCATTCATTTCTGCCGGGGCGCGAGTGGCCCGCCGGCGGCCGGAATGCTCCGGGACCGGCCGGGACCATCGAGTGGAGGCTTCTTGCGTAACGTAAAAATCAGCGCGCTGGGCTGTTATGTTCCCCCGCGCGTTCTCACCAACGACGATCTGGCAAAGATGGTCGATACCTCGAACGAGTGGATCCTCGAGCGGACCGGGATTCTCGAACGCCATATCGCCGATCCTGACCAGGCCACATCGGACCTGGCCGTCGAGGCCGCCAAGGCGGCGCTCGAGCAGCGTGGCATCTCTGGCGAAGAGATCGACGCCATCATCATGTGCACGGTGACGCCGGACCACATGTTTCCTTCCACCGCCTGCCTGGTGCAGCACCAGATCGGCGCCAAAAAGGCGTGGGGCTTCGACCTGATCGCGGCCTGTTCCGGATTCGTTTACGGCCTGACCACGGGAGCCCACCTGGTGGGGGCCGGGACGCACAAGAAGGTGCTGGTGATCGGCGCCGACACCATGTCGCGCATCATCGACTACCAGGACCGCACGACCTGCGTGCTGTTCGGCGACGGCGCCGGCGCCATGCTGCTGGAACCGGCCGAAGACGGCGAACCGGGTTTTGTCGGGTTCAAGAACGAGATCGACGGTTCGGGCGGCGAAGTGCTGAAAATGCGAGCCGGCGGAAGCCGGTTGCCGGCCTCTGCCGAGACGGTCGCGAAACGGCTGCATTATGTCGACCAGGACGGCCAGGCGGTGTTCAAGTTCGCCGTGCGCCGGATGGGGGACATCAGCGCAGAACTGCTGGCCGAATGCGGGATTCCGGCGTCTGAGTTGAATCTGATGGTGCCGCATCAGGCCAACATCCGCATCATCAACTCGGCCGCGCACCGGCTCCACATGAAGCCGGAGCAAGTGATGATCAACATCCAGAAGTACGGCAATACCACGGCGGGGACCATCCCGCTGGCCACGCGCGACGCCATCGCCGAAGGCAAGCTCAAGAAGGGCGACCTGGTGCTGTTCACCGCCGTCGGTGCGGGCTTCACGTCGGCCGCCAATCTTTGGCGCTGGGCATACTAGCGCATTCCGCGGCCACTGGCGGACGTATCCCAGCCGGGATAGGATAGTCGCATGAAGTATGCGATTACGTGCCTGCTGGCGGCCGGGTTGCTGGCTCCGGCGCAGACGCCGCAAGCGCGCATCAAAATAGACACCGACCGCACGATCGGACAGGTGCATCCTCACGTCTTCGGCAACTTCGCCGAGCATCTGGGCCGCTGCATCTATGGCGGGCTCTATGAACCCGGCTCGCCGCTGGCGGACGAGCGCGGCTACCGCAAAGACGTGATGAAGGCGATGCAGGACATGCGCGTCACTTTGCTGCGCTGGCCGGGGGGCAACTTCGTTTCGGGCTATAACTGGAAGGACGGCATCGGACCGAGGGGCAGGCGGCCAGTGCGGCCCGAGGGAGCATGGGGCTCGCTGGAGCCGAATACGTTCGGCACCGACGAGTTTCTGGACTACTGCGAGCGGGCCAAGGTGGAGCCCTACATCTGCATCAACGCCGGGCTTGGAACGGTGGAGGACGCTCGGCAGTGGGTCGAGTACACGAATGAGGCGCGCGACACGGAATGGGCGCGGCAGCGGCGGCTGAACGGGCGCGACAAGCCGTACAGCGTCAAGATCTGGGGTCTGGGCAACGAGATCGACGGCCCGTGGCAGTTGGGTCACAAGAACGCGGAAGATTACACCAAGTTCGCCCTGGAGGCCGCCAAGGCCATGAGGCGCGTGGACCCGTCGATCAAGCTGATCGCCAGCGGGTCGTCGAATTTCGGCCGCGGCGCCGACTGGATCGCCTGGAACCGTGCCGTGCTCGACAAATTGCGCGACGAGATCGATTACATTTCGCTGCACACCTATATCGGCAACCGCGAGAACAACTTCGAGAACTTCCTGGCCGCTTCGGCCGACATCGACGAGCGGATTGAGATTGTCGAGGGTCAGATCGCCGCCGCCCGTTCGGGGCGGCCCAATGCGCGGCCGATCTACATCGCCTACGACGAGTGGAACGTCTGGTATCGCGCGCACGGCAATACCGAGCACGAAATCGGCGCCACCCGGCTCGAGGAGATCTACAACTACGAAGACGCCCTGGCCATGGGCATGTTCTTCAACTCGTTCATCCGCCACGCGGATTCGGTCAAGATGGCCAACCTGGCTCAAATTGTCAATGTCATCGCGCCCATCTTCACCAACAAGGAAGGGCTGTTCTTGCAGCCGATCTATTTCCCGATCGCCGAATACGCCAAACAGCGCGATCTGATGGCGCTCGACCTGTTCGTGCAGTCGCCCAGCTACACACCTGCCGGGAAGCGGGAGTTGCCGTACCTGGACACGTCGGCGACCTACGACGCCAAGACGAAGACCGTGTACCTGAACGTGCTCAACCGGAGCGAGAAGCTCGATATCACGGCGCGAATCGAGAGCGCCGAGGGCATGCCGGCGGCGTCTGCGGACGTGTGGGAGATGAACCACGCCGATCTGAAGGCGACGCACACTTTCGGCGGCGACACGAAAGTCCGGCCAGTGACGAGGACGGTGACGCTGAAGAGCGAAGGCGGACATCCTGTGTACACGTTCCCGAGGCACTCGCTGACAATCCTGAGGCTGAAGCTGTAGTGGCGGGCCCAATCGTTCTGTCTGGATGGGTCGGGACGAATCACGAGGATCCGTCGCCATGGCTGGGCATCGGAGGGTCAGGACTGAGAGAGCTTGAGGCGGATACGGGGTGAAACGGCTCTGTTTTTGTGGGTGAGGGCGCCGGCTTTTGGGACGGCGGCGGCGGCGGAGCGGGCATCTGTGGCAGAACCGGTTTTTCTCGTGTCCGCTGTCGGAGACGCATATGTGGCGGGCGCTGGCGTA
>CAZSBK010000128.1:8003-12461 GCA_964604945.1 uncultured Candidatus Solibacter sp. | reverse complement strand
GCGTGCAGAGGTTGAGCGTCGTGCGCGGGCCTTTGCCGAGGCCGCCGAGCAGTTGGGATTCGATGGAGATGGGGAAGTCCTGGTCCTTGCCCATCGATTGCGGGCTCTGGCAGTGGACCATGATGCCGGAGTTGCGCGTGGCCCAAGCGGGACCGCCCGGGACCTGATCGCCAGTGAAACGGTACTCGACGGCGATGATGTAGTAGCTGAACGGGTCCTTATAGAAGATGTGGCCGAAGCGGCTGCCCCACTCCTTGTACTGGTCGTAGCTGACCTTGAAGACGCCGTTTTCGACGCGGAACGTGTTGCCGTAGTTCTCGCCGGCAGCGTAGCCGGTGATCTTGGGGATCCAGCCGGTGAGGTCCTTGCCGTTGAACAGTTGGATCCATTCCTTTTCGTCGGCCTTGGACTGGGCGTTGAACAGCGTGCTGAAGAGCAGACAGAGCAGAAGCGCGGATCGCATCATGATGCGATCAGTATATGCGAAGCAAAGACAATTTGATTTCTCGCCGCGTGCCCAGACCGCCCTACTGGGTTTCTCGATCGGGCATTTCGCGCGATCAACCGCCTCGATCAGTTCCGCCGCTTCGTCTCGGCCGGGGCTCGGATGGCACGAGATATCAGGGGAAAGGAGAGCGTGGCAGGCCACCCGGCGGCTGTGCCATCATACCGTCTGAATGCCCAACTACTCTGAACAAAGCGCCTGTACTCCATTTCCCCTTGACCCAGAGGGGTTTAACAAGCATGCCTTGATCCCGTTCGGCTGCACGGTCAAGCACGTCCAGGCCGCGATGCAGGAATTCATTGACTTCCTCGGATTTATCAATCTGCAGATGAACACGCGCCAACTTCCCCGGTTGGAAACAATGCTGATGCCTGCCAACTTCAGCAGCATCGTTGGCGAATTCATGAGTTCTACGATTCCGAAGCACTGTGAGGGCCTCGTCAAGAATCGCTATCACAATGGACACCCAGACCTCATTCCAGCAAACATGTTCACTAACGATATGTGTCAACACGGGAGCGTCGGCATTGAGATCAAGGGCTCCCGTTACCTAAAAGGATGGCAGGGCCACAACCCCGAGGACACGTGGTTGATGGTCTTTGTGTTCGACAGCAATAGACCTGTAGATGCGGGCGGCAGCATTGGGCCAAAACCGCTCAGCTTCCGAATGGTGGTCGGCGCAGAGCTAACGAAGGATGATTGGCTTTTCGCCGGGCGCTCCGAGACGAGCAGGCGCACCATAACTGCCAGCATCACCAACTCGGGCCTTCAAAAAATGATGGCCAACTGGATCTACAAGGATGCCGCCCTTCGCACAGGTACGCCGACAGCGTTGGAAGAGTAGCGCTACAAGAGGCTTAACTGCCCCGTGTCTGTTATCGCCACCCTAATGCCGGCCAGTCTTGGCGCCGCCGTGCGGCTCATTTCGAAATAGTCTGCATGACGTTCTGTGCCGATACACAACAGTCCCATAGCCTCGGCAGCAGCGACGGTAGAACCGGAACCGCTGAAGGGATCAACAATAATGCCTTCACCTAGGGGCAGCGCCGCATGTACTACCTGACGCAGAAGCGATTGCGGCTTCAGACTCGGGTGGTCCGCAATAGCCCGCTCTCGGCGCGGCGTTCGTTCGCTGTAGATGACATCCTCGAAGGGTGAATCATCTGAGGTCCGACGCAAGCCGCCTGTTTGGTATTCACGCAGGCAATCGCTGACCTTCATACCCGAAGAAATCGGTTTGCGGAAGATGCCCCACGGCTCATAGCATCCACGCGGCAACGAGCACACACCCGGGAATTCCTCTTCGGCATTCTTGGGCCGATCACCACCGCGAAGGGTGCGGACGATGCGGACAAGTTGGCTGCGGAACTCTAAACCGCCATCAATGAGGGCTGTGAACACGAGTTGCGATAGGAAGGCGTTGCTCGCAACAAAAACATGGCCACCGGGCCGCAGTGCATGCAGCACGACCTTGGCCCATTCAACAAAGAAGCGCCGAAGGTGATCCCGCTCTTTGTCGTTGAGCGCCGTGAAGCGCGGAAGGGGTGCACGTTCATGCCCATCGAAGGATGGCGGGATGCGCCATATACCACCGTTACCATTGGAGCGCTTCTCCAGTTGGTCGAAATCGTATTCCTTAACGCCATACGGCGGGTCCGTTACAACGGCGTGAACGCTGTTGGCAGGAATTCGGCTGAGCCACTCGAAGCAATCGGCGTGGACGATCAGGGAGCGGCCAACACTGAAATGCCGGTAGTCCAACGCCAAGGTTTCGCTGGCAATTTCGGTATTGGGAAGAGTCACAAGCGGCACACCGTGCTCATCGGCAGATGTTTTGCGGACTTTGCCCGTTTTTGCGCGAGTCGGTTTGGTGGCAGTGGCTAGATGCATGTTGCCTGGCACCTTGAGTATAAGCCTGGCCGATGATCTGGCGCTGGCAGGGTCGTTTCTCATGCAAGACGAACCTGCAGCGCAGTCCAAATTGCCGGTCACGAGATATCCAATGTCAAGCGCACCGCACAGCTATGCGTACTGCAAGATGCGCGTTTGAACCAACCACGTGCAGGGCACTCACCGCTTGGCGTGGACGGGGGGCTGGGATTCGATCCGTTTCAGCGCCTTGCGGAGTTCGTGCTGGCAGATGTACTTCGAGTGGTTGCACGGGCCGTCATAGAAGTGTTTGTGGAGTACCGGAAGGGCACGGTCCTCGCGGATCTGGCCGAGGGTCCAGACGGCGCGGTTGCGCTGCTCCATGGCGCATTTTTCGCAGTTGACCAGGTCGATGAGGGCTTGCGAGGAGTCGCGGCCGGGGAATTGGGCGGCGGCGCTTTTTTGGGCGGAATGGATGCCCCATTCGATCATGGCCCAGGCGGCGCCGGCGGCCAGCAGGATGAACGCGAGGACCAGCGTGGCGGCCCAGCGGAGGACTTTGAGGTAATCGGTCCGCGCAGTCATGACGAGATGAGGATAACGCCGGGGGTGGCGGCCGTCAATCGGGTCATCGATGAGAGCTTTGGAGACCCGGCGCTGTCGAAAATGCGGCCGCCGATCCGGCTCTCTGCGGCGCGCGACCGGAGCCAGTAGGGCGGTCCCCCTGGACCGCGGCCGGCGCCCTCGCCGGCAAAGGAGTAAGAGAGCAGATGCGTGTCGGGATCCGCTCCCTCGAAAAACGGGCCCGAAACCCGCTCTCTTCGTTCGCGGTCTCCACAATCTGGCCCGGTTTTCATTCATTTTTGTGGGCCGGAGGCCCATGGGCACTCAGTCGAAAAACGCGCCTGGCAACCCGCTCTCTCCGTTCGCGGTTGAAGTGGGGAAGGGGGTGCATTCTCATTGACTTTGGTGGCCCCAACGGGGCCATCCGGACTCTCTACGATCGCGGTTGGCGCTGCCTGGGCGCCGGCCGGGGGGCCGGCCGCGGACGCGGGCGTCCGCCCTACTAGGCAACGAGCGCAGTCGAAAGTCACACCCGGCAACCGGCCTTGTCAGAAGACACCCTCACGGCGAGCGGCTCCGTTTGAATTCGCAGCTCCGCATCAAGTCGCGGAGGGTTGCGGAACCGCTTCGCCGCTCGACGGGGCTATGTTGCCGTTCGGCGCGCCAATGGCGCCGTTCAATCTGTACTCGATTGCTGGATTTCAAGGTCCCTTGGTATGATGACAGTTTAGCCATGCAAAAAGTCCCTTTGAAGCAGTCGCTTCAAGTCATCCGCCAGGGCTCGCTGAACTGGCTGGCTGACCGGCCGATCGTGGTCTCCTTCGAAGTCACCGATTCCTGCACCTGCTATTGCCATCACTGCGACCATGGGGGTCCGAAGGACGATTCGCGCAATCTCCAGCCGGCCGATTTCCGGCGCTACATGGACACGCTGAAGCCGTGCGTGGTTCAGGTGTCGGGCGGCGAACCGCTGATGCGCGACGACTTGGAAGAGGTGGTCCGGAACATCAAGCAGCCCAACACGCTGCCCTACATCATCCTGGTTTCCTGCTGGTCTTTGATGACGCCGGAGCGGTATCTGAAGCTGAGGCAAGCGGGTGTGGACCAGTTCTCGGTTTCGCTCGATTTCCCGGATTCGCGCCACGACGATTTCCGCACGGTGCCCGGCCTCTATGACCACCTGAACGACGTCATCCCGAAGTGCGCCGCCTACGGCTATGACGACATCGTCCTGAACACCTGCATCACGTCAGCCAACCTGCCGTTCATCAACGACAACGCCGACCAAGCCCGCAAGTGGGGCGTGAACCTCTGTTACTCGGCGTATTCGGCACGCCGAACGGGCAACCGCGAACTTTTCCCCGAGGCCCCCGAACAACTGGTCCAACTGAAGACGCAACTGGACCGCGTCGAGACCCGCCGCGACGGCACCAATTGGCTCGTTTCCGCTCCGACGACGCTCCAGCACACTCGCGAATACTTCGAGGACAAGGGCCGGCCGGGGTGCAAGGCCGGATTGC
>CAZSBK010000128.1:0-7993 GCA_964604945.1 uncultured Candidatus Solibacter sp. | reverse complement strand
GTGGTGACAGCGCAGGGCGACTTGCAGCCCTGCTCGATGCAGTTTAAGAAGTATCCGCTCAACCAGCAGGGCCGCATGGTGAAAGAGTTCACCCAAAACAACACCTGCGACGAGTGCTATGTGGCGATCCGGTCGAATCTCGACAAGCCGTTCCTGCAACTGCTGGGCGAGAACGTGAAGCGGTATCTGAGCTTCTCGGGCAAGAGCAAGGGCAAGTCGAAACCTGCCGCGGCGGCCACGGGCGCGGGCTGCTAGCAGTTCGTCGCGGAATGGCGTTGCCTGGACTATGACACCGGATGTGGCGCGTGCACTCCTGCATGCCGTGTCGAGACTCATCTCGACACGTGTCCGGGTGAAAACCGGCGTCGACACGATTGTCGACGCAGCACGCAAGGTGCGTGCGCCACGCCGGAGCGGCGACGTCGCTCCGGGGCGATAGCTTCTTCTCAGATAAGGGTTCGAACGTCCATCGGGACGCCTTTTCGTTCGTCACGCGCCAGCGTGATGGCGCCAGTCTGGCACATCGCTTCACAGACGCCGCAGCCCATGCACTTGTCCCAATCGAATTCTACCCCATCGCCATTGCTGCGCAATGCCTCGAACGGGCAGGCCCTGGCGCAGTCGCCGCAATCGGCGCAGAGCGAGCGGTCGATGGACGCGGCGTAACCTGAACTCGTCATCATGGCAAAGCCGCGGCGCATGCCGGCGATGCCGCCGCAACAGCATTTGCAGCAGTTGCAGATAGCATAGAAACGGTCCATCATCGCGTCCTTGAACCAGGCGGAATGGACGTGGCCGCGGGCGTGTTCGGCTTCCAGCAGGTCGAGAGCCTCCTGCTGAGTGAGGCGCCGGGCCTTGGCGGGTTGGTGTTCGAGAACGAAATCGGTCATCGGCTTGCCGACGATCATGCAGACCTGGGCCGGCGTGCAATGCGACGGACGGGCGTGGCGGCAGGGGCACTCGAAGACGACGATGTCGGGCGGGCCTTTCAGGACGATGTTGCGGGCGACGGGATAGGGGACAACCTGTTCGAGGTCGGTCAACGGGATGTCCTTGTCGAGCAGCACCACCTGGCGGGCGTTGTCGTGCGTCAGGACCTTGGAATGGTAGGTTTCGGCCAGTTTTCGCGCCGCGGCAATCGATCTCTCGTTCGGCTTGTCCGGCATCGAGCCGAAAAGGGCCTTTACGTAGGTGTTCGTCCAGCGGCCGTAGACGTAGCCATGCAGGGACTTCAAACTGAATCCGGCCTCGGAGAAGTAGCGGTAGGTTGAGGAAAGGTAACGTCCCCGCTCGCCCCAGATCCAGAGGGCGAGGATGAGGACGGCGAGTAATCCGGCGACAACAAGTACCACGTTGAGCATATGAGGCCGCGCCTCCGTCTCACTAGAGACACTATCGCCAAACGATCGCCAAGTGCACAGGTATCTGTCGCGCTACACTCGGGCCATGAAACCGATTGCCGCGTTTGCCTTCGCCGGTTTGGCCTTCGCCCAAGCCCCCACCCCGCCCGCCGACGATCTGCGGACGGTGGTCGAGGACGGCTACCGCGGCATCTGGTACATGAATCAGCCGACCGGCGACCAGCACCGGTACAAGTACTCCGGCGGCTTCGGGACCTATCCGCAATGGCACGCCCCCTTTGCCATCTACGCGCCGGCCGTGCGCAAGACGTTTTTCGTGTATGGCGGCTCCGGCGGCAACGTGTCTGAAAAGAACGATACGCTGACGCACATGGTCTCCTACTACGACCACCGGACGGGCACTGTGCCCCGCCCCGTGCGCATCCTGCTCAAACAAACCGAAGACGCGCACGACAACCCGACCATCTCGATCGACGCCAAAGGATTTATCTATGTCTTCTCGTCGGCGCACGGGACTTCGAGGCCGTCCTATATCTGGCGTTCACGGCGGCCGTACGACATCTCGCATTGGGAGCTGCTCGCCAAGACCAACTTCTCCTACACGCAGCCGTGGTTCATGACGGGCGCCAACCAGTTTCTGTTCATGCACACGCTCTACAAGTCGGGCCAGCGCACGCTCAACTTCAAGACATCGCCCGACGCCCGAAGTTGGACCGAACCACGGCTGCTGGCTCATATCGAGATGGGCGACTACCAGATCACCTGGCCGCATGGCGACAAACTGGGGACGGCGTTCGATATGCACCCGGCTTCGGGCCGGGGTAAGGGCCTGAACTACCGGACCAATCTCTATTACGTCGAGACCACGGATCTGGGCGCGACATGGAAGACGGCCGCCGGAGAGACGGTGAAACTGCCGCTGACAACGGCAATCAATCCGGCCCTGGTCCACAACTACAATGCCGAAAACTTGAACGTCTACTTGAAAGACATCGCTTATGACGGGCAAGGCCGCCCGGTGGTTGTCTATCTGACGTCGAAGGGATGGGAGCCGGGGCCGGCGTCGGGTCCGTACCAGTGGTACACGGCGCGTTGGGATAGCCCGAATTGGGTCATCCTGCCCATCACGACCTCGGATCACAACTACGACCACGGTTCGATGACGATCGAGCGCGACGGGACGTGGAGGCTGATCGCGCCCACCGATCCCGGGCCGCAGCCTTGGGGCACGGGCGGCGACATGGTGATGTGGACGTCTCGCGACCAGGGCAAGAGCTGGACGCGCGCCGCGCAGTTGACCCAGGGCGGCAAGTACAACCACACATACGCCCGCAAGGTGGTGAACGCGCATCCGGACTTCTATGCGATCTGGGCCGACGGCTCGGCGTTGGAGGCCACGCCGTCGAGCCTGTATTTCTGCACCCGCGACGGCCGCGTTTACCGTTTGCCGTCCAAAATGAGCGGTTCGACGGCAAAGCCTGAACTGGTCGAGGCCCGGCCGGTACAATAGGATCACGGCCGCAGGCGATGATTTCAGAACCCCGTATCGTTCGATTCCCAGAGCTGCCGCTCGATTGCGGCGAGACGCTGACCGATGTCCAGACCGCCTACGAGTCATGGGGCGAGTTGAACGGGGACAAGTCCAACGCGATCCTCGTGCTGCACGCCTTCACCGGAGACGCGCACGCCGCCAGCATCGACAGTGAAGGCAAACCCGGCTGGTGGGCCAACATGATCGGGCCGGGCAAGGCATTCGACACCAGCAAGTATTTCGTCTTCTGCGCCAACGTCCTGGGCGGCTGCAAAGGCGCAACCGGGCCGTCGTCAATCGATCCAAAGACGGGCAAGCCCTGGGGATTGCGTTTCCCCGGCATCACCATCGGCGACATGGTGCGCTTGCAGAAGCTGCTGGTCGACCACCTCGGCATCCGGAAACTGCTGGCCGTCTCAGGCGGCTCGATGGGCGGTATGCAGGCCCTTCAATGGGCGGTGGACTTTCCGGACCGTGTGGAAGCGTGCATCCCGATCGCCACCACGGCGCGACATTCGGCGCAGCAGATCGCCTTCAATGAGACCGGACGGCAGGCGATCGTTTCCGACCCGGACTTCAACAACGGCGATTACTACGAATCGAATCCACCGGCTCGCGGCCTGTCCGTGGCGCGCATGGTGGGACACATCACCTACATGTCCGATGAGTCGATGCGGGAGAAGTTCGGCCGGCGGCTGCGCGACCGCGAGAGCTTCTCGTTCGGATTCGACATTGACTTCGAGGTCGAATCTTACCTTCGATATCGCGGTTCCCAGTTCGTCAATCGTTTCGATGCGAATTCGTATCTCTACATCACCAAGGCGATGGACTATTTCGACCTCACGGCCGGCAAACCGTCACTCGGCGTGGCGCTGGAGAACGCCAATTGCCGGTTCCTAGTGATTTCGTTCACGTCGGACTGGCTGTATCCGTCTTACCAGTCGCTGGAGATCGCCAATGCCCTGCGTGCCCGCAACCACGACGTGACCTATTGCGAACTGTCGTCCACCTATGGCCACGATGCCTTCCTGGTGGATGTTGGCGAGCAGACTGAGATCGTGCGCGGGTTCCTGGCGCGCGTCTATAGGGAAAAGAAAACCGCCGCCGGAGCCTGACGCCCTGGCGGCGGCTTGATCCTGCAAGCTCGCGCTTGCGCGTTACACCTTGTCCGGCACGATGTAAGGTTTGCGGTAAACGCGAGTGGCCAGCCGGTTGGCTTCTGCGTCGCCCGGGAAGCTCCAAGTGGCCGGATCGAACTTGAGCGCGCGCTTCAACCGGTAGCTGATGTTGGCCATGTGGACCAGGGCCATGCTCCTGGCCCCCACTTCGACGTCGGCGTTCAGGTCGGTGTGCTTGCGCGATTTCACCGCGGCCAGGAAGTTTTGCATGTGCTCCGGGGCATCGCCGCGGGTGGGTTTCTCTTCCATGACCAATTCGCGCTGCTCGCCTTTGTACACCTTGAAACCGCCATTCTCGAGCACCATGTAGCCATCGGCGCCGAAGAAGAGGTTCGAGACCGTGTTGCCGCCGCGCGCGTCAGCGCCGGATTCACCGCCGGTGATGATGCCGCGGACTTCGAACATCAACTCCTTGTCGCCGTAGTCGAAGGTCGCGATCTGGGTGTTCGGCGTCTCCTGGTCGTCCTCATAGACGTACTTTCCGCCCATGGAGGAGACCATCGTGGGCAGTCCGACATCGAGACCCCAGCAGGCCTTGTCCATTTCGTGGATACCCTGGTTGCCGATGTCGCCATTGCCGGTATCCCAGAACCAGTGCCAGTTATAGCGGAAGCGGTTCATAGTGAATTCGCGCATCGGCGCCGGGCCCAGGAACAGATCCCAGTTCACACCTGCCGGCACCGGTTCGGGGGGAGTGCGGCCGATCGATTTCCGGCGTTTGTAACAGAGCCCTTTGGCCAGATAGACTTTGCCGATCACGCCCTCTTTGAGTAGCTGCACGCCCTTGATGATTCCGGGGACTGACCGGTTCTGCGAACCGATCTGGACCATGCGCTGGTACTTACGCGCCGCCTCGACCATCTTGCGGCCTTCGAAGATATTGTGGCTGGCCGGCTTCTCGCAGTAGACGTCTTTGCCCGCCTGGCAGGCCCAAATCGTTCCGAGCGAGTGCCAATGGTTCGGGGTGGCCATCGACACGGCTTCGACTGTCTTGTCCTCGAACAGCTTGCGCATGTCCTCAAACTCGGCCGGCTTCGGAGCGCCGGCCTTGACCACCGTGGCCGAGGCGCGCTCGCGGGCGGCCTGATTGACGTCGCATAGAGCGACGATGTTGGCCTCGGGCAGCCGGCTGTAGGCGCCGACGTGATAAGTGCCGCGTCCGCCCAAGCCGATGATGCCCATGTTGACCCTGTCATTGGCCCCGAGGATCCGGTGCGATCCGATCGACAGCGCAGCCGCCACGCCGGTCTTGAAGAACACTCGTCTGTCCTGCATGTTTCTAACCTCCCGCCGGACTCGTGACCGGCAACAGGGGCCGGTTTCCGGACAGTGTCCATCATATGCCAATCGAGCCGGCGCCGGAGTCCCAACCGGTCGTTCTTCGGGGCCTGCGCTAAAATGTGAGGTACTCCCATGAGTACTTCGAACTCGTTCCGCACTCTGTCCACGCTTCAGGTGAACGGCCGCAACTACCGTTTTCACTCGCTGAAGGCCCTGGCATCGGCCGGTTATGACCTCGACCGTATCCCCTATTCGATCAAGGTCCTGATCGAGAACCTGCTGCGCCAGGAAGACGGCGCCGTCGTTCGTAAGTCCGACATCGAGTACGTCGTCAGGTGGGATACCAAGGCGCGTGCCGAGGAGATCCAGTTCATGCCGGCGCGCGTCATCCTGCAGGATTTCACTGGCGTGCCCTGCGTGGTCGACCTGGCCGCCATGCGTGACGCATTGGGGAAGCTGGGCGCCGACCCGTCGAAGGCCAATCCGCTCATCCCGGTCGATCTCGTCATCGACCATTCGGTCCAGGTGGATGAGTTTGGCACGCCCAAGGCGTTCGACCAAAACGTCCTGCTCGAATACCAGCGCAACTCCGAACGCTACGGCCTGCTGCGCTGGGCGCAAACGGCGTTTTCGAATTTTCGCGCCGTGCCGCCGGGTACGGGCATCGTCCACCAGGTGAACCTCGAATACCTCGCCCCGGTGGTCTTCACCAAACAGACAGCCGATGGTACGCTGGCCTATCCCGATTCAGTCGTCGGCACGGATTCTCACACGACGATGATCAACGGCTTGGGCGTGGTGGGTTGGGGTGTGGGCGGTATCGAAGCCGAGGCTTGCATGTTGGGACAGCCGGTGTCGATGCTGCTGCCGCCGGTGGTCGGATTCAAGTTGCATGGCAAACTTCGCGAGGGTGTGACGGCGACCGACCTCGTCCTCACCGTGGTTCAGATGTTGCGCAAGAAGGGCGTCGTCGGCAAGTTCGTCGAATTCTTCGGGCCGGGCGTGCTGGACCTGCCGCTGGCCGATCGCGCGACCATCGCCAACATGGGTCCGGAATACGGCGCAACAATCGGCGTCTTTCCGGTGGACGATCAGACGCTGGCCTACCTGCGCATGTCCAACCGCCCGGCCGAGTTGATCGCTCTGGTCGAGGCCTACTACAAGGAACAGGGCATGTTCCTGACGAAGGATTCGCCCGAGCCCGAATTCAACGACACGCTGTCGCTCGACCTCGGCGACGTGGTGCCCTCCATGGCGGGCCCGAAGCGCCCGCAGGACCGGCTAACCCTGCCCGAAGTCAAAGCGAATTTCGAAGCGGTGCTGACCGAACCGAAGCGAGAAACGCCGGTGGTCGCCGATGGCGCGGTGGTGATCGCCGCCATCACGTCGTGCACGAATACGTCAAATCCGTCCGTGATGCTGGGCGCCGGGCTGGTGGCCAAAAAGGCCGTTGAAAAGGGCCTGACGGTGAAGCCCTGGGTGAAGACATCGCTGGCGCCGGGGTCGAAGGTGGTCACCGACTACCTGGTCCACGCCGGCCTGTTGCCCTATCTCGAAAAGCTCAAATTCAATCTGGTCGGCTATGGCTGCACTACTTGCATTGGCAACTCGGGCCCGCTGCCCGAAGCGGTTTCAAAGGCGGTCAGCGACAACAAACTGATCGTGGCCAGCGTGTTGTCAGGGAACCGCAACTTCGAGGGCAGGGTGAATGCGCAGGTGCGCGCAAACTACCTGGCGTCGCCGCCGCTGGTTGTCGCCTACGCCATCGCCGGACGCGTCGATATCGACCTCACCACTGAACCGTTGGGCACGGGCACGGACGGCGCGGCGGTCTATTTGAAAGACATCTGGCCGACGACCCAGGAAGTGCTCGACGCCGTCGCATCGAGTGTCAAGCCGGAAATGTTCGCCGAACAATACGGCAAGGTGTTCGAGGGCGATCAGATGTGGCAATCGGTGAAGACGCCCCAGGGCGCGACATTCGCCTGGGATGCGACCTCCACCTACATCAAACACCCGCCGTATTTCGAAGATATGCGTGACCCGTCGTTGCCGATTGAGGATATAGCAGGTCTGCGCGCCCTGGCCATGCTGGGCGATTCAATCACGACCGACCACATCTCGCCCGCCGGCTCGTTTAAGCCCGACACCCCCGCCGGGCGGTTCCTGGTCGAACGCGGCGTCAAGCCGGGCGACTTCAACAGCTACGGTTCGCGTCGCGGCAACGACGACGTGATGACGCGCGGCACGCTGGCGAACATTCGCCTGCGGAACGAACTCGCCCCAGGAACCGAAGGCGGGTGGACGGCGATGGAACAGGGCGGCGGGAAGATTGCGATTTACGACGCCTCGGTCGAATTCCGCGCCAAGGGCACGCCGCTGATGATCATCGCCGGCAAGGAATACGGCTCGGGTTCGTCGCGCGATTGGGCGGCGAAGGGCGTGGCGCTGCTCGGGGTGAAGGCCGTGATCGCGGAGAGCTTCGAGAGAATTCACCGCTCGAATCTGGTGGGGCTGGGTGTGCTGCCGCTGGAGTTTCTGCCGGGGCAGACCCGCGAGTCGCTGGGCTTGGACGGGACGGAAACCTACTCCGTGCTGGGCGTGAAGCAGGCGGTGGGAGGCACGCGCCGGGCCAAGGTGAA
>CAZSBK010000127.1:0-12796 GCA_964604945.1 uncultured Candidatus Solibacter sp. | reverse complement strand
AGAAAGACATGAGCTTCATCCTCCTTCAATCGCCCGTGGCCTCGAATCCACTGATCCAGTTCCTTCCAATCCTGGTCATCTTCGGGATCTTCTACTTCCTGCTCTTCCTTCCGATGCAGCGGCAGAAGAAGCAGCAGCAGAAAATGTTGAATGAATTGCAGTCGGGCGACAACGTGCTGACCAATGGCGGGTTGATCGGGACCATTGTGGCCGTGAACGACGATGATACGATCGTGCTGCGGGTGCGGCCCGACGGCGTGAAGCTGCAGATGTCGCGCGGCTCTGTCGCCAACGTCCTGAAGGACAAGGACAAGAAGTAGGATCACGGGCTTGGCCGCGACACCCAGCAAGCAGAGAGATTCAAGCAGGAAGTAGACCGCAAATGACCAGCAACCTGAAGTGGAAAGCCCTGATTATCGTCGCCACGACTCTGGCGTGCCTCTATGGCGTCATCGGCTTGCCGAAGTCCGGCGAGGAGTTGGCGGCGAACTGGAAGAACAACATCAAGCTCGGGCTCGATCTGAAAGGCGGATCGTTGCTGGTGCTGCAGGTCCAGGTGCAGGACGCTTTCCGTTCCGAGGCGGTCCTGCAGATTGAACGGCTGAAAGAAGAGATGGGCCGGCTTGGCATCTCCCACGGCGATCTGGACGCGACCGAGCCCAAGACCCTGGCCGAAGCCGACACGATCGAGATCCATGTCAAGGGAATCCCGGCAGAAAAGACGTCGGAGTTCCGGGCGATGGTGAGCGAGCATCTCGCAAGTTGGAATCTCATTCCTGTGAACGCGACTGATTACCGCATGACGATGAAGCAGACCGATGCGCTGGCGCTGAAACGCGACACGCTGGAGCGGTCGATGAGCACGATCGAGAACCGCATCAACGGACTGGGGCTGGCCGAAGCGTCCGTGCAGCAGCGCGGCGGCGCCGACACCGAAGGTGAGATACTGATCTCCCTGCCGGGGTTGGATGACCCAGGCCGCGTGAAGTCGATCCTGCAGACCGCGGCGCTGCTCGAGCTGTACGAAGTCAAACAGGGACCGTTCTCCAGGCAGGAGGACATTCTGGCGCAGAGCGGCGGCGTTTTGCCGGTTGGGACCAAAATGGTGCCGTCCCGGGCCAATGGCGGCGAGCAGGGCCAGGGCTGGTATCTGGTGTCGCGGACACCTGTTGTGACGGGCCGTGATCTGCGCGATTCGCGCCCGGCGCAGGATGAGTTTGGGAAATGGGAGACGTCCTTCGTGCTGTCGCAGGACGCCAAGGGCCGGTTTGGCCGGTTCACGGAGGCCAACATCGGCAACCGGCTGGCGATCGTGCTTGATGGGCAGGTGCGGACGGCACCGACAATTCAGAACAGGATCGACGATCAGGGCCGGATCACCGGCGCGGCCTCGCAGCAGGATGCCAGCGATTTGGCGCTGGTGTTGAGGGCCGGTTCGCTGCCGGCCAGAGTTGTCTATCTGCAGGACCAGATGGTAGGCCCGTCGCTGGGCGCCGACTCGATCCGGCAGGGCCTGATGTCGGGCTTGATCGGGCTGATCATCATCATCTTCATTATGTTGTTCTATTACCGCCGCAGCGGCATTAACGCCACGGTGGCGCTGATCCTGAACGGCGTGCTGCTGATTGGTGTGCTGGCTTACGCGGGCGCGGTGCTGACGCTGCCCGGCATCGCGGGCATCATCCTGCTGATTGGCATGGCGGTGGACTCGAACGTGCTTATCTTCGAGCGCATCCGCGAGGAACTGCGCGCCGGCAAGGCCGTAGTGACGGCGATGGATAACGGTTTTAATAAGGCGTTCCTGACCATCATCGACACCCACGTCACCACGGTGGTCAGCTGCGCCTTTCTGTTCATGTTCGGCACACCATCGGTGCGCGGTTTCGCCGTGACGCTGGTGATCGGCCTGGTGGCTAATATTTTCACGTCGGTGTTCGTGTCGCGGACGATCTTCGACTTTGAGTTCTCGCGGCAGGGCAACCGGCCGTCGTTGAGCATCTAGTGGAGATTGTGATAACGTCTAGGGGTTTTCCGGAAGTTGACGGAGCCCCGGTGAGAGGGACCGGCCGGTGAGCCAAAGTGGGCCACAGACGGTCCGAGGTCGTACATGGAACTGTTCAAGAATACAAATTTCGATTTTCTCGGAAAACAGAAGCTCTTCATTGGGCTGTCGCTTGTGCTGACGGCCGTCGGACTGGCGAGTTGGATCTCGAAGGGCGGTTTGCAGTACGGCATCGACTTCACTGGCGGCGCCAATGTGACCGTACGGTTCGCCCATCAGCCGCCGGTAGACAAGATCCGTTCGGCAGTGGCCGCGAAGCTGCCGGGCGAACTCTCGGTGCAGGAAGTATCCGGCACCAATGAGGTGATTGTCGGCACCGGACTGAAGAGCGACACCGAACTGCAGGCGGCCCGTGGACTGATGGTCGAAGCGTTGCACGCCGCCTTCGGTACGGCTGGAGGCAAGTTTGACTTCAACAACGGCTCGGCCCAATCGCTGGCTGACCGCTTGCGCGACCCGCTTCAGCGGGCCGGCGTGCCCATAGGCGAGCAGGAGTTGGTCGAGGTTTCGCGGCGCATGATGGAGTTTAAGAATTCGCCGCCGCGCTCGGGATTGCTGACCTCACTGGACGAGCTGCGCGGCGTCCAGGGCGTCACTCCGACGGTGTTGAGCGTGATGAAGCAGGAGTGTGGACTGGCCTCGTTCTCGATTCGCGGATCCGAGGTGATCGGGCCGAAGATCGGCGCTGAGATGAGGAATAAGGCCGTGCTGGCCACCTTGTACGCGCTGGGCGGCATGCTGGTCTACATCGCCTTCAGGTTCGAGTGGATCTACGGCCTGGCCGCCGTGATCGCCGTTTTCCACGACGTCATTATCACCCTCGGTCTCTTTTCGCTGTTCAACAAGGAGATCTCGCTGAACGTGATCGCGGCGCTGCTCACCCTGGTCGGCTATTCCATGAACGACACCATTGTGGTGTTCGATCGGATTCGAGAGCATCTGAAACTGAGCAGGAAGGGCTCGTTCGCGCAACTGGTCAACGACAGCATCAACGAAACGCTGTCGCGGACGGTGCTGACCTCGGGGCTCACCCTTGTCGCGGCCGTCTGCTTGCTTGTGTTCGGCGGCCCAGTACTGAACGGGTTCAGCTTCGCTTTGGTTGTGGGAATCCTGATTGGTACTTACAGTTCGATTTTTATTGCCAGCCCCATCCTCGTTTTCTGGTATAACTACGCGGAGAAGGGACGCCGCGGCGGCCGGACGGCTGAGGGCGGGAAGAGATAGGATTAAATGCCCCTCATGAACCAGTCTCGGCGGAACTTCCCGGTGGGACTGGTGTCAAAATCAGTGAGAAGATACGGCCTGTCGGGGCCGGGACTATAGGATCCGAGGAGAAGGTAGTCAGATGTTCGAACAAACGTTCGTCGAAGCTTCCGCGAAAACAAACAAGAGCTGGACGGTGATGGTCTCGTTCATCCTCCAGGTCTGCCTGATCATCGCGGCGGTGATCATTCCGTTGCTGAACCCGGAGTTGCTGCCCAAGACGGCGCTCTCGATGATGCTGGTGGCGCCACCGCCTCCACCTCCGCCGCCTCCACCTCCGGCACCGGCCGCAGTCGTCAAGATCCAGCGGGTCATCCCGAAGCAGTTTGACGGCTCGAAGCTGGTGGCACCGAAGCAGATTCCCAAAGAGATCGCCATGATTAGGGAAGACGAGCTTCCGCCGAGTACGGGCGGGGCGGGCGTGGTTGGCGGCATCCCTGGCGGCATGGCGGGCGGGGCGGCTGGTGGCGTAATCGGTGGCATTCTCGGCGCCGTGCCACAGGCGGCTCCTCCTCCTCCTCCTAAGGTGGAAGCGCCGAAGGCTGCGCCGAAGCGCATTACGGTGGGCGGCAACGTGCAGCAGGCGAAGCTGATCGCCCAGCCGAAGCCGATTTACCCGCCGCTGGCCAAGCAGGCGCGCATTTCAGGCACCGTGCGGTTCACGGCCATCATCGGCCGCGACGGCACGATTCAGAATCTGACGCTGCTCGGCGGCCACCCGCTGCTGGTGCAAGCGGCCACCGAAGCCGTGAAGCAGTGGCGCTACCAACCGACGTTGCTCAACGGCGAGCCGGTTGAGGTAGTCACGCAGATCGATGTCAATTTCACGCTGAGCCAATAATTCCGGCTCAACGCTGTTTGTGGTAGTAGTTTGGTAGTCCGTTAACTCTGATTCAACTCGCAGGAGATATAGAAAGATGTTGCTTCAATTGCAGATTTGGGCGTTCCTGCTGCTGCAGGAAAGCGGCGCGGTTGGTTTCGACCTCCGCTCGATGTGGGCTCAGATGGGCATCCCGGCGAAACTGGTCGTCGTCATCCTGTTCATCATGTCGGCCTGGTCGATCGGCGTCATGATCGATCGCCTGATTGTGTTCAATGCGGCGCGCAAGCAGTCGCGGCTGTTTGCTCCGGCTGTGGCTGGCGCGCTGAGGGAAGGCAAGCTGGATGAGGCCATCAAGATCGGCGATCGCTACAAGAAGAGCCACTTGGCCAAGGTTGTTGTTGCCGGTTTGCAGGAGTTCCGCGCTCACCAGGTGAGCACCGAAATTCCGGGTGAAGAGGTTGAGGCTTCCCTGCGCGCTCTCGAGCGTGCCCAGGCCATCGTGCACTCCGAGTTGGAGCGCGGCGTTGGCAACCTTGCCACTATCGGTTCGACAGCGCCGTTCGTCGGCCTGTTCGGCACGGTCGTCGGCATCATCAACGCGTTCAAGGGGATTTCGAGCGAGAAGTCGACCGGCCTCGGTGCCGTTGCCGGCGGTATTTCGGAAGCCTTGGTCGCGACCGCCATCGGCCTGTTCGTCGCCATCCCCGCGGTCTGGATGTTCAACTACTTCATCACCCGCATGAAGGGCTTCGACGTCGAAATGTCGAACTCCAGTTCCGAACTGATCGACTATTTCCTGAAGCGCGCACAGAGCAAGGGCGCTTCCAAGTAGGTAGGCCGATTCACTAACGCTCCGCGAGCCTGACGAGTTGATTCTAAAAGCCAGGGACCGGCCGAAGGTGCCGGTCCCCGGACGGGAGCAGCCGGGGTAAGCGAAGGCGGGATTGCGGGAAAACGATATGAAACTGAAGATCAAGAAACAGAAAACGGCGGAGATCGTCAACGATATCAACGTTGTGCCAATGATCGACATCATGTTGGTTCTGTTGATCATCTTCATGGTCATCACGCCGATGTTGTCCAAGGGCGTCAGCGTGGATCTGGTGAAGACGATGAATCCGATGGCAATGGCCGATGCCGACAAGGAAGACGCCGTCCTGGTTGCGGTCACCCGCAATGGCGAGGTCTTCCTGGGCAGCACGAAACTGGCTGCCGCGGACCTTCCCGGTAAGGTTAAGGACATGCTGAGCAGCAAGCTCAACAAGACCTGCTACGTGAAGGCCGATTCGCGCGCCCGCTACGAAAAGGTAGTCGACGTTGTGGATAATCTGCGCGCGGCTGGAGTCGACAATATTGGCCTGCTGACGGATCTGGACGCAAGGTCCAAGAACAAGCCGATGTCGGCCGCCCCAGCGGCAATGTAGTTGGATTATGATGGGGCCGCGCCTGGCGTGAGCCGGTCTCAGCGCGGCTGACCGGTGGCGAGTGAGGCATTGAACCACGGACGCACCGGGTATAGGGATAAAGAAGGAGTTTTCCTATGGGAATGAAAGTTGGCGGCCAGGAAGGCGGACTCGTAGGGGACATCAACATGGTTCCGATGATTGACGTCCTCCTGGTGCTTCTCATCATCTTCATGGTCATCACCCCGTTGACGCCGAAGGGGCTCGAAGCGCTCATTCCGCAGCCTCCGCCGCCGGGTACGCCCCCGAACCAGGGTCCTGACCGGACAGTGGTGATCATTGTGAACAAAGACCGCAGCATGCAGTTGAACCAAGACCCGGTTAGCGAGGATGCCCTCGGCAGCCGGCTGCTTGATGTGTTCAAAACGCGTGCCGAGCGGGTGTGTTTCGTCAAGGGCGACCCCGACCTGGAATTCCAGTACGTGGCCAAGGCGATCGACATCGCCAAGGGCGCGCAGTTGGATAAGGTGGGCCTGATGACGGCCAAGATCGAGGCCGGTCAGTAAGAGGAGCAGTTCAGATGTCAAACAACAGACTCCGACTCATCGTGGCGCTCGCCGCCACCCTCGCCCTCGTCCTGGTCTCCACTGGCTGCCGGAAGCTGGAAGCTCGCGATAACCTGAATAAGGGCGTGTACGCGTTCAAGAACGCCAAATACGCCGAGGCCTCCGACTTCTTCACGCGAGCCGTCGAACTCGATCCTGAGTTCCATACCGCCAGGCTGTACTTGGCCACGGCTTATATGAGCCAGTACATTCCGGGCGCCGACTCCCCGGAAAACATGAACTACGCCAAGAACGCCGAAGAGCATTTCCGCAAGGTTCTTGATGCTGATCCAAAGAACACGACAGCGATCGAGTCCATCGCTTCTCTGTACTATATGCAGGCCCAAGGCAGCCAGAAGCTTGAAGATAAGCTAGCCCGCCTGGACACGGCTGCGGAATGGTACAAGAAGCTGACCGAAGTCGAGCCGACGCGCAAGGAAGCCTGGTACAGCCTGGGCGTCATCGCGTGGGCCAAATGGTATCCGGCCTGGATGGAAGCGCGTAACAACGCTGGCATGAAGCCCGAGGACCCCGGTCCGCTGAAGGACAAGAAGGCACGGGAAGCCCTGGCTGAGAAGTACGCGGCCATGATCGACGGCGGCATCAAAGGGTTGGAAAAGGCTCTTGAGATCGACAAAGAGTACGACGACGCCATGGCCTACATGAACCTCCTCATCCGTGAGCGGGCTGACTTGGCTGAAGATAGCGCCATGTACGACAAGGACATTGACAGCGCCAACGCGTGGATCGAGAAGGCCCTCGAAACGCGCAAGATCAAGGCCGAGCGTGCCCCGAAGACCAAGGGAATCGTGGCTGAGGAAGGAAGCGGCGAGGCCAAGTAAGTTCTATTTCGGCTAGAATGGGGCGTGGACGGTTCCAACCGTTCCCGCCCTGTTTTTTTTCCTAGCATGGACCAATCCAACGACGCCCTCCGCCACGCGACAGCCACACCGGCGGCCTCGGGGGAGTCAGGTGCCCGGATCGAGGGGCAAGTGGCCCCTTCCCTCGAATCTGAATACCAAAGGCTGGAGGCAACTGCGCGCAAGTTCAGGCCAGCGGACGACCTCGCTGGCCTGCGATTGGCGTTCGATCTCGCCGTCGCTAGTCATGCCGGTCAGACCCGCAAGTCCGGCGGTCCTTATATGGCCCATCCGCTCCAGGTGGCCCAGACCCTTGCCGGAATGGGCATGGATCTGGTGACGCTCCAGACGGCGCTGTTGCACGACGTGTTGGAAGATACCCCCATCACGGTCGAGGATCTCAAGAAGAAGTTCGGCGAGGACGTGGCCCGCTGTGTCAACGGCGTCACCAAGCTGTCCAAAATCGGATTGGCGAGCCGTGAGGCGCGCCAGGCCGAGAGCCTCCGCAAGATGCTATTGGCGATGGTCGACGATATCCGCGTCATCATCGTCAAACTGGCCGACCGGCTGCATAACATGCAGACCCTCGATTCGCTCTCGCGCGACAAACAGGAGCGTATCGCCGCCGAAACCGTCGAACTCTACGCCCCCATCGCTCACAGGCTTGGCATGGGCGTCATCCGGGGAGAACTCGAGGATCTCGGCTTCAAGTATCTCGACCCTGAGGCCTTTGTCGAGGTGACCGAAGCCATCGAGGTGCGGCGCCAGGCCAACGAGGAATCACTTGAGGACATCCGCAAGACCATCGAGCGCAAGTTGTCGCACGAGATGATTCCGGCCCGCATCTTCGGGCGTGTCAAACGTCCCTGGTCCGTCTACCAGAAGCTCCGCAAACAGAAGATCGAAATCGACCAGGTCTATGACCTGCTCGGCATCCGCATTATCACTGATTCGGTGAAGAACTGCTACGCCGCCCTCGGCGTCATCCACAACGAATGGCATCCCATCCCGGGCCGGATCAAGGATTTCATCGCCATCCCGCGGCCAAACCTCTATCAGTCGCTGCATACGTCGGTGATGGGCCCCACTGGTGTTGCTTTCGAAGTGCAGATCCGGACCGAGGAGATGCACAGGATCGCCGAGGAAGGCATCGCCGCCCACTGGAAGTACAAGGAAGGCAAGAAGGGCGCGATCGACGACGATCAGCGGGTGGCATGGCTCCGCCAACTCGTCGAATGGCAGCGCGAAATGCGCGATCCGGGCGATTTCATGTCCAGCTTGAAGGTCGACCTTTACCCGGAGGAAGTCTACTGTTTCACGCCCCGCGGAAAGGTCGTCGTGCTGCCGCGCGAGGCCACGCCCGTGGATTTTGCCTATGCCATCCATACCGACGTCGGCCACACCTGCACAGGCGCCAAGGTCAACGGCCGGATGGTGCCTCTCAAACACCAGCTGCGCAACGGCGACATCATTGAGATTCTTACCAGTTCGAATGGCCAACCGAGCCGGGACTGGCTCAGCTTCGTCAAGACCCCCCGCGCGCGCAACAAGATCCGCCACGTCATCAATTCGAGCGAGCGCGAGAAGGCCATCGACCTCGGCCAGAAGCTGATCGAGCGTGAAGCGCGCCGCATGGGCGTCGGATTGAGCCGCATCAACCGGGCGCAGATGGAATCGGTCGCCGGCGAATACGGCTATTCGAAGATCGAGGACTTGCAGGCCGCGCTCGGGTGGGGCAAGTTTTCGGCGCGGCAGGTGCTGACGAAGCTCGCGCCAGAATCGGCCCCCCCGGAGGCGCCGTCCGCGCAGGCTTCCGCGCCGGCCTCCGATCAGCCGCAACCGGGGCAGGATCCCGGCAAGGATTACGTCATTCAGGTCAAGGGCATCAACGACCTGCTCACCTACCGCGCCAAATGCTGCAACCCTATCCGCGGCGAACCGATCGTTGGCTACATCACCCGTGGCAAGGGCGTTGCCGTTCATTCGCGCAACTGCTCCAATGTCCAGAACCTCATGTACGAGGCAGAGCGCCGCATCGACGTCGAATGGGCCCGCGGCGGCGGCGAGAGCTTCCATGTCCGGCTGGTAATCCACACCGATGACCGCACCGGCATCCTGGCGCAGTTGACCCAGATCCTCTACGACGAGGAGATCAGCATCCGGAGCGTCGAGGCGCGCGCCGACGACCGCCGCTTCGATTCGGCTACGGTCGAGTTGACCATCGAAGTTCGCGACAAAAAGCAGCTGGAACGCGTGGTTACCGCGATGCGGCGCGTGCCCGGCGTGCGTGACATCGAAAGGAAGCACTAGCCCATGCCGCAGAGCTACTCCACTGATCCGCTTCACGTCGCCGTCTCCAAATCCAAGGGCATCACCATCGATTGGTCGGACTCGCACACCAGTCGCTACACCTGCGCTCTGCTGCGTGACGCCTGCCCCTGCGCCTCCTGCACTGGCGCCCACGGAACCGAACCGCAGAAGTCCAGCTACTCGAGCCCTTCCGCCGCCGATCCATTTCCGTTGTTCAAACCGGCCCTGAAGATGGATTCCATCGAGGAGGTCGGCGCCTATGCCGTCCGTATCCACTGGAACGATGGCCACGACGCCGGTATCTATTCATTCGCTTACTTGCGGACGATTTGCCCCTGCCCGGAGTGCGAACTGGCGCGCCAGCAGGGCCGCTTGACCGTGTCGGCGTAGCCCATCTGAACACCCCACCCTGAGGCTGCGCTGCGATAGACTCGGGCGTATGTCCAGCCGCCGTCAGTTTATCTTCCATGCTTCATCCGCCATGGCCCTCTCTGCGGCCGACCTCGAGCTGCTCAAGACGCAATGGAATGCCCGTTGGATCTATCCCGCCGGAGCGCCGCCCAATGAGTTTGGCGTTTACCGTTTCCGGCGCAAATTCGACATTGCCTCCAAGCCGGGGAAGTTCGTCGTCCACGTCTCTGGCGACAGCCGTTACCAGCTCTTCGTCAACGGCCAGGCTGTGTCCTGGGGGCCCGCGCGCGGTGATCTCTATCATTGGCGCTACGAGACCGTCGATATGGCCCCGTACCTCAAAGCGGGCCGGAACCTGGTCACCGCCACTGTCTGGAATGACGGCCCTCATGCCGCCGTTTCGCAGTGGTCGAACCGGACGGCTTTTCTGCTCCAGGCGGCCGATTCCGAACATCAGGCGCTGGTCAACACGGGCACTCGGGGCTGGAAGTCGATCCGGAACGAGGCCTATGCGCCGATCCCCGTGCCGACCTATCAACCCACCGGCTACTACGCCATCGGCCCCATGGAACGCTACGACGCCGCCAAACGCCCCAAGCCGGCCGTTGATTCGAATCTGAACCCCGCCGGATGGGTGGAAGCCGAAGCCGGCCGCAACGCCTCGCCGCGCGACCAACGCGACGCCCCAGCCCGCTGGATGCTGGTGCCGCGCGCGATCCCGCAGATGGAGCGGACGCCGCAGTTGTTCGCCAAGGTCCGCAAGGCCGACGGCGTGGAACCGCCTCCGGGCTGGGTAAACGGCGGCGCGGCGCTCACCGTGACGGCCAATAGCAAGGCTGTCCTGCTGCTCGATCAGGGTGTGCTCACCACGGCATTTCCATATCTGCATGTCGCCGGAGGCCGCGACGCGGTCATTTCGCTCGAATATACCGAGGCGCTTTTCAAGGAGACCAAGCCGCGGCGCATGAAGGGCAACCGCAATGAATTCGAGGGCAAGGAATTCACCGGCTATGGCGACGAAGTGGTCGCCGACGGATCGAGCTTCGTCTGGGAACCGCTCTATTGGCGGACCTTCCGCTACGTCCGGCTCACGATCCAGACCGATGCCGAGGCGCTCACCATAGGCCGGATCGGTTCCTTCTATACTGGCTACCCGTTCCAGGTTAAGGCCACGTTCCAATCGGGCGTCCCGCTGCATGACAGAATCTTCGAAACCGGTTGGCGCACGGCCCGGCTCTGCGCCCACGAAACCTACATGGATTGCCCGTATTACGAGCAGCTCCAATACGCCGGGGATACCCGCATTCAGGCAATGATTTCCCTCTACATGACCGGCGACGGCAGGTTGATGCGCAACGCCATCGAGCAGATCGACAGCTCGCGCACTTCCGAGGGAGCAACCTATTCGCGCGCCCCAAGCACGCTGCAGCAGTACATTCCGCCGTTTTCACTGTGGTGGATCGGCATGGTGCACGACTACTTCTGGTATGTCGACGATCCCGCGTTCGTCAAGTCAATGCTCAACGGCGTCAGGGCCATCCTGGGCTTCTATGCGAATTATGTCGGCGGCGATGGGCTGCTGGGCGCCATGCCTTGGTGGAACTACGTCGATTGGGTCCAGGCCTGGCAGAGCGGGCGTCCTCCATCGGAAGCGCACGTGATGCCGGCCACCATTCACATGCAGTATCTGCTTGCCCTTGAATGGGCCGCCGGGTTGGAAAATGCCCTCGGTGACCGCATGTTGGGCGAGCGGAATGAAGCCCAGGCAAAGGCGCTGAAACTGGCGATTCTCAGAGCGTTTTGGACCCCGGAGAAACGGTTGTTCAGCGAGAATCTCGCGCACTCCGAGTTCTCGCAACACGCCAATGTCTTGGCTGTTCTCGGCGGGGTATTGCAGACGCAGGCCGAGGAGCGCGACTTGATGGAACGGGTCGAGCCCGACAAGTCGCTCTACAAGTGCTCGGTCTACTTCCGCTACTACCTCGACAGGGCCATGGTCAAGGCCGGACTGGGAGGCCGCTATCTGGACCGCCTCGGTACCTGGGAATACATGCTCTCGGAAGGCCTGTCCACCTGGGCCGAGCAGGATTTTGCCTACACCCGCTCAGACTGCCATGCCTGGGGCGCCAGCCCGAATGTCGAGTTCCTCCGCACCGTGCTTGGCGTCGATTCCGCCGCGCCGGGCTTCGCCAAGGTGCGTATCCAACCGCATCTGGGCAAGCTCGAAAGGGTGAGCGGACTCGTCCCGCACCCGAAGGGACTGATCAGAGTGGAAGTGACCAAAGTCGACGGGCGTCCTGCGGTCAAGTGCGAACTGCCGCCCGGCGTTGAACTGCTGAAGGACTGACTCCCTAATTAAGATGGCCGCCTGGAGCGAACTCCGGCGGCCTTTCTGTGTGTCTTTCCGTGTCTGGCTAGAGCAGCCGGAAGCTGACTTCGACGTTGGCCTGTACCGGCACCGGCTGGCCACCCTTCATGCCAGGGCGGAACCGCCACTTGCTGACTGCTTCGATGGCCTTCTCATCCAGGCCCATGCCCAGCGTACGCAGCACACGGATATTGCGCGTCGTGCCATCCACGTCCACCACGATGGCCAGCAGCACTGTGCCCTGATACTTGGCCTTGCGCGCCTCTTCCGAGTATTCCGGCTCGACTTTGAAGATCGGAACCGGCGCCGAGACGCCGCCGCCGATGCGGAACACGCCGCCGCCTACGCCGCCGCCCTCGCCAGGGCCAAACCCCCCGCCACGGCCCGACCCGACGCCGCCGCCGGAACCGCTGCCGATACCACCGCCCGACCCCGGCCCGTTCGAAGCCGGGCCGATCCTAGCCAGCGGATCGCCATACTGGGCCATGTTGATGTTGGGAAGCGGCACGTCCGGCGGGACCAGGATCGTCGGTTCCATCATCAGTTTCGGATTCGGATTATTGATCACCGCCACCGGAGGGGTGAACTGTTTCAGGTCGGCGCGCGGCAGCCGGCCCTTGCTGGCCGGCAGCGGCGAACGGTCGCCGCCTCCGCCTCCGCCGCCCATCGCCTTGTTCTGAGGCTTCATCTC
>CAZSBK010000126.1:0-13019 GCA_964604945.1 uncultured Candidatus Solibacter sp. | reverse complement strand
GGCGTGCTGTCGCTGCTGCCGAAATAACCGCGCCACTTGGTTTGGTCCGGCTCGGCCGTCATTTGCGCTGGCCGCGATTCGATCTCCGCGGAACGTCAGAAACAGAAGACGCCCAGGGAGGACGATTACCAGGGAGCCGGGACCCTGGCGGGCCGAAGTCCAGGATGCGACTTTGTGCTCATGTGGATGGCTTCCGGGTTGCCGGCCAACCGCCCAGAGCGCCAGCTTCCGGTGTCCAGACATCGCATTCGCTACGACGTCTCCTGGACGGATCGACTTCGGTAGACCTCAGATAGCGACGACAGTAACTTCGCGGCCAGAAGCCCTGACGAGCCGTCCTATGTCGTCCGGGTCGCTTGTGAGAATCGTGGCTTTTTGCCGAAGGGCTGTCGTCACCACAACGGCGTCGACGACATCCGAAGTTTTGGCAATGCCAAGCAACCGCCCGGCTTCGTGCGCCTCGGTCTCGCCAAGCGGAGCTACCACGCACCCGGTCAAGAAGCGCCGGAGTTGGGCTTGTCGTGGGGACCGGCTGACCTGGGCGACTACCGGCGCGGGAACCAATAGAACAACGCCCAGTTCCAGACGGACCTTGTGTTCAGCCCACGCTCGCCGCTCGTTCCTATCGGCAGCCACCAGAACACCGGCGTCGTAGACGACGGTGCTCATGCCGATCGCCGAACCGTTCGTGATGTTCTGAGTTGGGCGCGCACGCTGCGGCGGGCTTCATTTATCTCTTCTGTCGTGAAAGGCCCGTGCTGCTTTTCCCACAGTGCCACCGCCGCCAAACCAGCCCGGCGATGCAGTGCCATGCGTGCAGCAGCAGTCATCCAGGCAGAGACGCTCACGCCGTCGTGGGCGGCCGCCGCAAGGATATTTTCGTGGATGTCAGGGTCTATAGTGATGGCGAGTTTCGGTGATGGGTTGCCACGGGGCATACAAAGTATCCTACCACGGTAGGATAGCACGCTGATGTCGCGCCGAACGCCAAGATGCGCCCCGAACAGGCTGCTGAAAAAGGCCCAAAACCGCTTGCTCACGCGCGCGGCTCGGACACGAGCTCACGTGTATGCATGCATTTACGGAGCCGCGACCGTGAGGGAGCGGTGGACCAGACGCGACGGAACTTCCAGGACGCTTTGCATGCCCACTTCGACGCTATGCGTGAGGTCAGAAGACGACCAGGGGGATCTGTCACCGGGGAGCCGGGACCGTGGCGGGCCAAAGTCCGAGATGGCTACTAGACGGCCAAGTGGGTGCCGGTGGCCGCCTGAGACCTCACCGCGCAACATTGTAGGGAATAGTGAGGTGCCCAAGAATCGGAATATTCTTGCCATCCCGATGGAATGGCTTAAACTTCCACCCTTGAATCGCCGTCATTGCTGATGCGATCGCGATCGGATGCCCGCTGACTGCGTGGGCACATGCCAGATTTCCCCTCTCGTCGATGCGAATATCAACCTTTACCTCACCACGCAAATGCCCGTGACCTAGCATCGGGAACGTTAACCCTACCTTCTTGATCACCCGGCGCATCAAATCGTCGGAGGTTAGCCAGACCGGAGATCCGTTCTCGTCAACGGCAGAGTCTGCCGTCTGCGCGCACTCCGCTGGATCCACGGTGAAATCCGCACTGCCCCGGCCGTGATCGGCCGCCTGCGGGTCGAAGTCAAAGTTGATTCTCAGTTCAGCGTACTGAGGTGTGGCCGATGAGGGTTTAGCGAAGCCAAACCCAAAGTCCTTCCGAAATCTCCATTTTGAAACTGCTTCCTCCGCTGACGTCGCGAGCGGTGCCGGCCCCACGCCGCAAGCTTTGACGACATAACCTGCGCGATTGATCAAGACGTGGACAACGACGCGGCCGCCGATCCCTTTTAACTGCGCTTGTCGAGGATAGACGGGAATAGCCTTTTCCACAGCAAGATCTTCGTGGCCACCCCGTATAGGCGTACCAATCTTAAGCGGTCGGTAGGCGTCGAACTCGCATTCGGCTCTCTTGTCCTCGGCGCTCGCCGAAACGACAAAGGCGAAGCTGATCATCACCAGACAAATGGCTCGAACTTGATACCGCTGCGTCATTGGACCCAGATCATTTGACACCGTTTGGCTTCTCATGGTTCCATTCCTGTGGGTAGCGTACGCAGCGTTGATATCCTTGTTGGAACTGAGGAGGTAAGCGCTATGAAACCTGCGAAGAAGGGCACGCAGAAGTCACCCAAGAGCACTGCGGCGGCCGGAAAGAAACCCACGGGATTCACGGACGAGGAACGAGTCGCGATGAGGGAGCGGCTCGAAGAGGCGAAAGCGGAGACGCATCGCGGGTCGCGCACAGGCGGCGCGGACGGGGAAAGCGCCGTGCTCGCGAAGATCGCCGATCTGCCGCAGCCCGATCGCGCCATGGCCGAGCGGCTCCATACGATCATCAAAGCCAACGCGCCAGACCTCGCGCCGCGAACCTGGTACGGGATGCCCGCCTATGCAAAGGACGGCAATGTGGTCTGCTTCTTCCAGAGCGCACACAAGTTCAAAACGCGATACGCCACCCTCGGCTTCAGCGATAAAGCGAACCTCGACGAGGGTCGCATGTGGCCGACCGCTTTCGCGCTCAAGGAACTGAGCGCGGCCGAAGAGGCAATGATCGGCGCACTCATCAAAAAAGCGGTCAGTTGAGGATTTGGAAACTGACCCGCTATCCCTCCCGCGCTGTTGACATCGACCCGCGGCTTGGCATACGCTTTTTGTCAGCGCTGCACACGTGTGCAGAATCGGGAAATCACGCGACTGTCCTTTACTTGGGTAGCCGGAGACCCGTCTCACACGAGCACAAAAGACGCGGAAGGAACCCCCGGGAAGATGAGCAGTTCCATCGCCAAGCCCCATCCTGGAAAACCCGCCTCGATCAAGGACATCGCGAGGCTGGCCGGCGTGTCCCACTCCACTGTCTCCCGCGCCCTCCGCAACCACCCCCTCGTCAATCCCGACACCGCCAAACGGATCGCCCTGCTCGCCCAGAAACACGGCTACCGCCCCAGCGCCATCGCCCGCAGCCTGGTGACCCAGCGCACTTTCACGATCGGCGTCGTCGTCACCAACATCTCCGATCCCTTCGTCGCCGGCGTCGTCGGAGGTATCGAGGAAGTGGCCAGCGCCCAGGGTTTCTCTGTTTTCCTGGCCAATGCCAACGCCGACCCGGAACAGGAAGTCCGGGTCGTCGAATCCTTCGATGACCACCGTGTCGACGGCATCGTCGTCACGTCCTCCCGCGTCGGCGCCCTCTACGTCCCCCTCCTTTCCCGCCGCCATGTGCCCATCGTCCTGCTGAACAATCAGCATCCCAGCCAGTTCGCCCATTCGGTCGTCATCGACAGCTACCAGGGCAGCTTTGACGGAACCCGTCATCTCCTCGATCTCGGCCACCGTCGCATCGCCTTCCTCGGTGACCGATTCGGCCGCCAATCCGACACTGAACGCTTCGATGGATTCCGCGCCGCACTTCATTCCGCCGGCCTCCGCGTCAGCCGCCAATTCGTGGTCCGCGGCGACGGCCGCGCCGAAGGCGCCATCGCGGCCATGGGGGACCTCCT
This sequence comes from uncultured Candidatus Solibacter sp., assembly GCA_964604945.1. Classification (GTDB taxonomy): domain Bacteria; phylum Acidobacteriota; class Terriglobia; order Bryobacterales; family Bryobacteraceae; genus PNKE01. The sequence continues at coordinate 9,435 of CAZSBK010000126.1, read as the reverse complement.
CACCCTGCCCCACATCCCAACCGCCCTGCTTTGCTACAACGACATGTCCGCCATCGGCGCGATGCAGCGGATTCGGGCCGCCGGCCTATCCGTCCCGAACGATATCTCCGTCGTCGGTTTCGACGACCTTCATATCAGCCAATTCCTCAATCCACCGTTGACCACCATCCGCCAACCCATGTTCGAGATGGGCCGCATGGCCATGGACACCCTGATCGCCATCCTGTCCGGCAATGCCCAGCAGCAGAACATTAAGGTGCCCGGCACGCTGATCGTCCGCGGGTCGACGGCGCCACCAAAGGAGACAGAATGAGCAAACTGCTGATCCCGGCCGAACGTTTCGCCGGCCGCATCGACGATTTTGGTTACGAGTTCCTCGCCTTCGAAAACCGCAAACTCCAGCCGGGCGAGAGCTTCAGCGCCCAGACCGGTGCCCGCGAACTCGGCATCGTCCTCCTGGGCGGCGTTTGTTCGGTCCGTTCCAGCGCCGGCGACTTCGACGCCTTCGGCGGCCGCACGAACGTCTTCGACGGCCTGCCCTACACCCTCTATCTGCCCATCGAAACCGGCTTCACGATCACTGCCGTGACCGCAGCCGACGTCGCTTTCTGTTATAGCCGCGCCGAACAGCGACACCCGGCCCGCCTCGTCCCGCCAGCCGGTGTCGTCGTCGAGATCCGCGGAGGCGGCAACGCCACCCGCCAGATCAACCATATGATCCGGCCCGGCTCGGCTGCCCACCGGCTGCTCGTCTGCGAGGTCTACACGCCGGGCGGCAACTGGTCCAGCTTCCCGCCGCACAAACACGATGTGCACAACCCGCCGGGCGAAGTCGATCTCGAGGAGATCTACTACTACCGCGTCAGTCGGCCCGAGGGATACGCCATCCAGCGCGTCTACACGCAGGACCGCTCTCTGGATGAAACCGTGACGGTTCACGACGGGGAACTGGTGCTGGTCCCCTGCGGCTACCATCCTGTCGTCGCCGCCCACGGCTACGACGTTTACTATCTCAACGCACTGGCCGGTTCGGCCCACTCCATGGCAGCCTCTGACGACCCGGACTTCGCTTGGGTCCGCGCCCAATGGAAGGATCTGGACCCGCGAGTGCCTCTGGTGAAGTGAAGCCGCCTGCCAAACAAGGGGAGAACGAGAATCATGAGTGAGACAACGCCAAGCCGTCTGAAACAAACCACCCTCATCGGCCAGACCGATTACTGGAACGACTCCTGCTCCGCCTCTGAACTGAGCTACGCCATCGAGAATGGCGCCGTCGGAGCAACGTCGAATCCCACCATCGTCCTCGATGTCGTTAAACGCGAATTCGCCGTCTGGCGCGAGGTCATCGCCCGCATTGCCGCGGAAAACCCCACCTGGAGCGAAGTCGAAGTCTGCTGGAAGCTGATCGAGGAGATGGGCGTTCAGGCCGCCGCACTACTGATGCCGGTCTTCGAGCGCGAAAAGGGCCGCAAGGGCCGCATCTCGATGCAGACCAACCCGCAGCTCTACCGGAACGCCGAGGCTATCGTCGCCCATGCGGAACACTTCAACTCGCTGGCGCCGAATATCCAGGTCAAGATTCCGGTCACCAGGGCCGGCATTCTGGCTATCGAGGAGGCCACTTTCCGTGGTGTCAACGTCAACGCCACGGTCAACTTCACGCTGCCGCAATCCATCGCCGTCGCCGAAGCCGTCGAGCGCGGCCTGAACCGCCGCACCGAGAAGGGCCTGCCGAACGACGCCATCACCCCCGTCTGCACAATCATGATCGGCCGCCTGGATGACTGGCTAAAAGTCGTCGCCAAGAAGGAAGGCATCATCATCACCCCCGGCCACCTCGATTGGGCTGGCATCGCCCTCATGAAGAAGGCGTACCCGATCTTCAAGCAGCGCGGCTACCGCGCCCGCCTGCTCGTCGCCGCTTACCGCCACCACATGCACTGGTCGGCGCTCATCGGCGGCGACATCATCCACACCATCCCTTACCAGTGGCAGCGGCTCTACAACGCTTCCGACGTCGAAGTCCGGCTCACCCAGGACGAACCCGTCGATCCGGCCGTTATCGCCGAAATCTACCGCAAATTCGCCGACTTCCGCCGCGCCTTCGACGAAGGTGGCTTGACCCCAGACGAGTTCGACACCTTCGGCGCCACCGTCCGCACGCTGCGCAATTTCGTCGGGTCGTATCACGAGTTGCTCGGATCGGTCCGCGACATCATGCTGCCCGACCCCGACAAGAAGTAATCCCGATCGAGGAACACCCCACCATGCCCGCCACCATTCGATTGACCACCGCGCAGGCCATCATCGCCTTCCTCAAGAACCAGTACGTCGAGCGTGACGGCTGCCAGAACCAGTTCTTTTCCGGCGTCCTCGGCATCTTCGGACACGGCAACGTCGCTGGCATCGGCCAGGCTCTGCTCGAGAATCCTGACTTCCCCTACGTCCTGGTCCGCAACGAGCAGGCCGCCGTCCATATGGCCGCCGGCCATGCCAAAGCCAGCAACCGCCTGAAGACCTTCGTCTGCACTTCGTCCATCGGTCCCGGCGCCACCAACATGATCACCGGCGCGGCACTGGCCACCATCAACCGCCTGCCCGTCTTGCTGCTGCCAGGCGACATCTTCGCCCGCCGGAACGTCGCCCCCGTTCTCCAACAGATCGAATCGCCGTCTACCCAGGACATCGGCGTGAACGACTGCTTCAAGCCCGTCTCGCGCTATTGGGACCGCATCTACCGTCCAGAGCAGATTATCACCTCCCTGCCCGAAGTGATGCGCGTGCTCACCTCGCCGTCCGAGTGCGGTGCCGTCACCCTTGCCCTGCCCCAGGATGTCCAGGCCGAAGCCTACGACTTCCCCGTGGAACTGTTCCAGAAGCGTGTTTGGCTCATCCGCCGCCCCGAAGCCGATTCGCTCTCTTTCGAACGCGCTGCCGCGGCCATCGCCAATGCCAAGAAGCCGCTGCTCATCGCCGGCGGCGGGGTCCTGTTCAGCGAAGCTTCCGATGCACTCGCCGCATTCGCGTCCCAGACCGGCATCCCGGTCGCTGAAACTCAGGCGGGCAAGGGTTCCCTGCCCTATGACCATCCGCAATGTGTCGGCGCCATCGGCGCCACCGGCACCTTGGCTGCCAATCGTTTGGCACATGATGCCGACCTCATCATCGGTGTCGGCACGCGCTACTCAGACTTCACCTCTGCTTCGATGACCGCTTTCCAGAACCCCGACGTCCGGTTCGTCAATATCAACACCGCCGAATTCGACGCCTACAAGGTCTCGGCAATTCCCGTGGTCGCCGACGCCCGTGCGACTCTCGAACTCCTCACCGCCGCACTCGCCGAATACAAGGTCAGTGGCGCCTATGCTGCCCAGATCGCCGAACTCCGTCAGAAGTGGGACACCGAGGTGCACCGGCTCTTCCACCTCGATACCAAGCCAAAGCCCGCCCAGAGCGAAGTGATCGGGGCGATGTTCGAAGCTTCCGCCGAGCGCGACATCCTGCTGTCGGCCGCCGGCAGCCACCCAGGCGATCTGCACAAGCTCTGGCCGACCCGGTCGCCCAACGGCTATCACCTCGAATACGGCTACTCGACCATGGGCTACGAGATCCCCGGTGCGCTCGGCGCAAAGCTGGCCGATCCCAGCCGGGAGGTTTACGTCTTCCTCGGCGACGGCACGTTCCTGATGATGCCGTCTGAGATCGTCACCGCCGTCCAGGAGCACATCAAGGTCATCATCGTCCTGGTCGACAACAAGGGCTTCGCCAGCATCGGCGGACTGAGCCGCTCGCTTGGCATGGGCGGTTTCGGCACCAGCTACCGCGAACGCTCGGCCGATTCCGGGAAACTCGACGGCGAGTTCCTGAATGTGGATTTCGCCGGCGTAGCGCGCAGCCTGGGCGCGCACACAATCAAGGCCTCCACCCTCGGCGAATTGAAGGCCGCGCTCACGGAAGCGAAGCAAATGGACCGGATCACGGTCATCGTCGTCGAGACCCAGCCCGGCGTCGGCGTCCCCGGTTATGAGTCCTGGTGGGATGTCGCCGTTGCTGAAGTCTCGGAGATCGAAGAGGTCCGCCAGGCCCGCGCCGCCTACGCCCAGGCGCGGAAGAAAGAGCGCTACCACTTGAGCCCCATCGCCGGGGACGAAGCGGAGGAGGAATAACACAATGGTTGAACGATTATTGAACTACGTCAACGGGGGCTGGCAGGCCTCCTCGGCCGGCGAGACGCTGAAAGTGATCAACCCGGCCTCAGCCGCCGTGCTTGCCGAAGTGCCGCTGTCACCTTCCGCCGAAGTCGATCAGGCCGTCGAGGCCGCCGGGCAGGCCTTTCCCGCTTGGCGCCGCACCCCGGCCGGCGAGCGCATCCAGCCGATGTTCAAGCTCAAGGCGCTGCTCGAAGCCAACCTCGACGCCATCGCCCGCATCATCACCAACGAATGCGGCAAAACCTACGGCGAATCAGCCGGCGAGATGCGCCGCGCCATCGAGAACGTCGAACTCTGCTGCGGCATCCCGTCGCTGATGCAGGGAACCAACAACGAGGACATCGCCCCTGGCATCGACGAGCACATGATCCGTCAGCCGCTCGGTGTTGTCGCCGCCATCACGCCGTTCAACTTCCCCGGCATGATCCCGTTCTGGTTCCTGCCCTACGCCGTGTCGACGGGCAACTGCTTCCTCCTGAAACCCTCCGAACGCGTCCCGATGACCTCGGCCAAACTCTTCGAGTTGATCGACGCCGCCGGTTTTCCCAAGGGCGTCGTTCAAATGGTCCACGGCGGGCGCGACACCGTCAACGCCCTGCTCGATCATCCCGTCGTCCGCGCCGTCAGTTTCGTCGGCTCCACAGCCACAGCCCGCTACATCTACGGTCGCGCCTCGGCCAACGGCAAGCGCGCCCAGTGCCAGGGCGGCGCGAAGAATCCCGTCGTCATCATGCCCGACGCCGACATGGACATGACCACCCGCATCCTGGCCGATTCAGCCTTTGGTTGCGCCGGACAGCGCTGCCTGGCCGCTTCGGTCGCCATCACCGTCGGCGATGCCCGCAAGCCACTCACCGATCACATGGTCTCGATCGCCGAGAACCGCAAGGTCGGCTACGGCCTCGACAGCGGCATCGAGATGGGCCCGGTCATCTCGGCCGAATCAAAATCGCGCATCGAGTCGCTCATCGCCAAGGGCGCGGAGGAGGGCGCAAACGTCCTGGTCGACGGCCGCGGACGCAAGGTGTCAGGTTACGAGGACGGCTACTTCGTCTTCCCGACGATTTTGGACGCTGTCGCCCCGGCCAGTGAGATCGCCAAGACCGAGATCTTCGGACCAGTCTTGAGCCTGATGCACGCTGAGACGATCGGCGACGCCATCGATCTCGTCAACCGTCGCGCCTACGGCAACATGGCCTGTATCTTCACCACCGACGGCGCCAACGCCCGCCGCTTCCGCTACGAGGTGCAGGCCGGCAACGTCGGCATCAATGTCGGTGTCGCCGCCCCGATGGCTTACTTCCCGTTCAGCGGCTGGGGCGACAGTTTCTTCGGCGACCTCCATGCCCAGGCGTCCCACGGCGTCGAGTTCTACACCCAAACCAAGGTCGTCGTCGAGCGCTGGCCCCGCGATTGGAGCCGCCGCTTCTAGTTTTGACAAGGAGTACCCTTCATGCCCAGGTTCCTCGTTGGTAACGCTCCATGTTCCTGGGGCACGCTCGAATTCGAAGGAACAGGCGGCGAGCAGATCGGCTACGCCCGGATGCTCGACGAGCTTGCTGAAACCGGCTACACAGGCACCGAACTCGGCGACTGGGGCTACATGCCCACCGATCCCGGCGCGCTGAGAGCCGAACTCGACAAACGCGCCCTGGTCATGCTGGGCGCATTCGTGCCGGTGGCTTTGCGATATCCGTCCGCGCTCTCCGACGGTATTGAGAACGCCGTCAAAACGGCCCAACTACTGGCCGCGGTCGCCTCCAAGCCGGCGCCCTATCTCGTCCTGGCCGACAACAACGGTACGGTGCCTGAACGAACCCGGAACGCCGGCCGCATCACGCCCGAACAGAGCCTCGGCCTCCAGGACTGGCGCACCTTCGCCGCTGGCGCCGAAGCCGTCGCCAACGCCGTCCGCAAGGAGACCGGCCTCAAGACTGTCTTCCACCACCACTGTGCCGGCTACATCGAAACCCACGACGAAATCGCCGCCCTCCTCGAGTTCACTGACCCCGCCAGCTTCGGCCTGGTCTTCGACACCGGCCACTACACTTACGGCTCCGGCGGCACCGATGTCGTCGCTGCCCTCGACAAATTCCGCGACCGCATCTGGTACATCCATCTCAAGGACTGCGACCCCAAAGTCGCCGCCCAAGCGCGCGCCAACGGCTGGGACTACTTCGAAGCTCTCCGCCACGGCGTGTTCTGCGAGCTGGGCAAGGGTTCGGTTGACTTCTCGCGCCTGCTGCGGCGGCTCGCCGATTGGGATTACCAGGGCTACATGCTGGTCGAACAGGATGTTCTGCCCGGTATGGGCTCGCCCAAGCAGAGCGCCCGGCGCAACCGCGAGTATCTCGCATCAATCGAACACAACTTCACCGGCACGGACTGACCCAAGAGGATTCATATGACCAATTCCAAGCTCAACATCGGCATCATCGGCGCTGGACGCATCGGCAGGGTCCACGCCGAAACCATCGCATTCCGAGTACCTGAGGCGAACGCGGCCGCCATCACGGACTTGAACCAGTCCGCGGCGGAAGCGGTGGCCGCCCGTTGCGGCATCCCCGTCGTCGCCGCCTCCGCGGATCAGATCTTTGACGATCCCGACATCGACGCAGTTCTCATCTGCTCTTCAACCAATACCCACGCCGATCTCACCATCCAGGCCGCCCGCGCCCGCAAGCACATCTTCTGCGAAAAGCCCATCGATCACGACCTCGCCAAAATCGATGCCGCCCTGGACGCCGTCGCCCAGGCTGGCGTGAAACTCCAGATCGGCTTCAACCGCCGCTTCGACCCCAACTTCGCCCGCGTCCGCGCCGCCGTCGAAAGCGGTGAAATCGGCTCGCCCCGCCTGCTCCACATCATCAGCCGCGACCCTGCGCCGCCACCCGTCTCCTACGTCAAAGTCTCCGGCGGCATCTTCCTCGACATGACCATCCATGACTTCGACATGGCCCGCTTCCTCATCGGCGACGAAGTCGAGGAGATCTACACCGCCGCCGGCGTGATGGTTGATCCCGCCATCGGCGAGGCAGGTGACCTCGACACCGCCCTCATCGTCCTCAAGTTCCGCAGCGGCGTCATCGGCACCATCGACAACTGCCGCCAGGCCGCCTACGGCTACGACCAGCGCGCCGAGATCCTCGGCTCGCTCGGCAAGATCGCCACTGAGAACTGCTATCCCAACGAGGCCACCATCTCCACGGGACAGGCCATCAGCCACGATTTGCCCTACAACTTTTTCATGGATCGCTACACGGAGAGCTTCTCGCGCGAGGTCCGTTCGTTTGTCCAGGCCGTGGTCGACGACACGCCCACACTCGTCGCCGGCATCGACGGCCGCATCCCTGTCGTCATGGGCCTCGCCGCCCGCAAGTCGTTCGACCTGAAACGGCCTGTGCGGCTCGACGAAATCAAGTAATCTCATTGGATGGCCCCGCGTCTGGGTCCGATTACAAGGAGAGTCGCTGTATGAAGAGCTCCATGCTGAACGCCATCTCAACCGATGTGCATTTCTGGGTGCCCGTGGTGGTCCTGATCGCCGGATTCGCGCTGCTGTTGGTGATGGGGCAATAAGATGGCCACTGCCGCCCCCACCACCCAGCAAGCCGGCGCGCCGCGCTCGCTCCATCAACTCGGCGTGCTCTGCGGCCTCGGCGCAGGCGCCTGGCTCGGCGCGGCCGAGGCCCCGACCAAGTTGGTGACGATGGGCTTTTCGCCCTTCATCATCTCGCTCGGCATGGTCGCCGGCGTCTTCGTCGCCCGCTGGACCGTTCCCGTCGCCCTCAAAGGCACGTCCTTCGTCCTGGACGACATCAAGGAAAAGCCGCACCTCATCGTTTGGGCCATCCTCGCCGGCATGTTGTGGGCTGTCGCCAACACGCTCACCGTCTTCGCCATCCGCGACGTCGGCCTTTCCATCGCTTTCCCGCTTTGGAATACCAACAGTCTCGTCGGCCTGTTCTGGGGCTGGCTCCTGTTCAACGAATTGCGCGGCTCGGCGACCAAGGACTGGATCAAGGTTCTCGGCGGCGCCGCTGCGATTGTGGTCGGGGCCTGCCTGCTCGCCTACGCCACCCAGCAGCATTCCGGAGCAACTTCGGGCCACTCCACAATGGGTATCCTCGCCGCACTCGGCGCGGGCGTCATGTGGGGCACCATGTACGTCCCCTACCGCAAGGCCTACATCAGCGGCATGAACCCGTTGTCGTTCGTCACCATCTTCACTTTTGGCGAACTCGGCACAACGCTCGTCCTCGGTTCGGTCTTCCATGGCGGCTTCGCCAACCTCATGTTCGAACTCGGCAAAGCCCGCCCGGCCATGTTCTGGCTCTTCCTCGGCGGCTTCTGCTGGGTCCTGGGCGACATCTTTCAACAGTACGCCGCCAAATACATCGGCATCGGCCGCGGCATCCCGCTGTCCAACACCAATCAGCTCTGGGGCCTGGCCTGGGGCGCTCTCGTCTTCGGCGAACTCGCCAACCTCGGCGTCGATGCCCGCGTTCTCGTCATCGGCGGTTCGCTCATCATGATCGCCGGCGCGGTCTCCATCAGCTTCGCCGAAGCCCCGGCCTCGGAACAGCTCTCCTGGAAACGGGCCATGGAACGTGAATGCACGCGCTACGAGATGGACCTCGCCACAGTCACGGCCGCCGTCCAGGGCGAGGACGCCCTGGTCGATTCCGGCCACAAACGCCACTGGTGGGAAGCGCTGGTCGTGCTCGGCGCCATCGGCATCTTCATCTGGCTCGGCCTCGATGCCAAACCCCAGGAGATCGCCGCCAACGTGCCGTGGATGATCGCCCTATCGGCCGCCTCGCTCGTCCTGCTGGTGTTTTGCGGCGTCGCTCTATATCGCCGCACCAGGTTCAACTGAGCCCTGCTCCGCGCGCCAGGCGCCGGCCCGCGCTAATCGCCTTCGGCGCCGCCGTTCAACCGATCGAGGCACCGCCTCAGATCATCCAGGTGGAGCGGCTTGCCGAGGAACCCGTCCATGCCGGCCTGCCGGCCTGCTTCGCGGTCGCTTTCGAAGACGTTCGCTGACAGCCCGATGATCGGGGTCCTGGCGCACGCTCCGTTCTCGCGGATCGCTCGCGTCGCTTCCAGCCCGTCCATCTCCGGCATCCGGTAATCCATGAGGATCGCGTCGTAGGGCACCGATCGCGCCGCATCCACCGCCTGCCTGCCGTTCGACGCCACCTCCACCGAGTGGCCCAGCGCC
>CAZSBK010000125.1:0-13048 GCA_964604945.1 uncultured Candidatus Solibacter sp. | reverse complement strand
CGGCCAAAGACACGGCGGCACTGATCGAGCAATCGATCTCGAAGTCCAACGACGGCAAGACGAAGGTGGACCAGGTGGCCACGGCGATTCTGGCAATCACAGAGGACTCGGGCAAGGTCAAGACACTGGTCGATGAGGTGAACCTTGGCAGCGAGGAGCAGGTGAAGGGAATCGAGCAGATCGGAAAGGCGATCATCCAGATGGAACAGGTGACGCAGAAGACGGCGGCCAGCGCCGAGGAGAGTGCCGCAGCGGCCGAGGAATTGAACGCGCAGTCGGCGACCTTGAAGGACATCGTGGACCGGCTGACGGCCATGGTGGGCGGAGGCGAAGCGGCGGCCGGCGATGCCCGGCAGTCTCACGGCCGGGCGGGCGCGGCCTCGCCTCACCGGTCGAACGAGTTCGCCTCAAGCATCCCGTCGCTCCGCAAGGCGGTATCGCACAAGCCGGCATCCGGAGAACCGGTTCTGACGGCACACAGAGCGCGCAAGGAGTCGATTCCCATGGATGAGCAGTTCATGGAGTTTTGAAGACTCCATCCCCGTGCGAGCGCATCAGCCGGGTCGCGCTTGCGTGGGCGGGCCTGGGGTGAGGTGTGATTTCCATGGCTGGCAGCGGATCGTCTGCTGTGGAAATCACCCCTCACTTTCCCTGCAGCCGGTGCCCGATGACGCAAGCCCTGTGATTGATCCGGTGACTCGCGGCCACGAATCTGGCCAGCGGACACTCTCCGGCTGGCCGTCTCGGTGTCGAGGACGGCGAACGCGAAGGGGAGGCTGCCCCGCGGCCGCAGTCCAGCACGCGCGTACCATACTCGGCGCAATAAGCAAACAGCCGGTTGCTGTTCGGCTGTAGTTGCCCGTGAAGCCGAGGCCAATCCCAGCAACTGCCGCCTTCTAACTGGATGTCCACTTGCTGTAGTTGCCCGTGAAGCCGAGGCCAATCCCAGCGAGCATTCCTAGAGATTCTTGCGACTCGGAGCTGTAGTTGCCCGTGAAGCCGAGGCCAATCCCAGCAACTCTCATCGCGCATCTTCTCCGCGATGGGCTGTAGTTGCCCGTGAAGCCGAGGCCAATCCCAGCATCGACGCTGTCATTACCGATCCCCCCTAGCTGTAGTTGCCCGTGAAGCCGAGGCCAATCCCAGCGGCTCCGGCCAGGTCACGATGGCCGTGATGGCTGTAGTTGCCCGTGAAGCCGAGGCCAATCCCAGCGCCTTGATGAGCACGTCCCGTCTCTCATCGCTGTAGTTGCCCGTGAAGCCGAGGCCAATCCCAGCACATCGGCCCATAGAAACGGCCATCCGGTTGCTGTAGTTGCCCGTGAAGCCGAGGCCAATCCCAGCAGGTTCATCTCGATGTGGCGCTTCACTTCCGCTGTAGTTGCCCGTGAAGCCGAGGCCAATCCCAGCGATACCTTTGCAGTCGGCACATTCCGTTTGACTTAACCCGCACAATCTAACCAGAATCCAACCGGGTTGGCTCATTTCCTGTCTTCTGATCGACGGTTTCCGGCTCAGCCGACCCTTCCGCACCGGCGGTCAGGTTTGCGTCGAACGGGCATTGATCCGAATGGGGGTCGGATACGCCAGCACAAGTGCCGGTCATTCGCCACCCGTCCAGAGCCTGGCCGCTACAGCTACCGGGTGCCACTTTCATGACCCCTGCCCGGCCAGTTTTGAGCCATTCCGAGAATGACTCAAAGTTGGGATATCCCTTCTTGCCCTCCTTCTTCCACTGCTGGAGATGGTGCCCGCGAAGGGCGATGACTACGCTGGCGTTCTCATCGGCGTTCGCCGAATGACCGCATTCCACACACAGGAAAACGTCCTGGATCGGCTTGCCGGCCGAATCCATCTTGGGCCGATTGGCTTTGTCGGTCCTGCCGCATACGGCGCAGGTCTGCGACGTGTACGCCGCGCTGACGAGAAGTGGCTCCGGGAGGCCCTTCCGCTGGAGTTTATAGGTGAGCGCTTGCTCGAGTTTGGCCAACTGGCTCCTTGTCAGGAACCGATTCATGGCTGTCGCGTTAAGCTTCTCCAGGACCACTTGGGATTTGTTCTCAGCGGCAACATTGACCAGCTTGTTAGCGAACTCGCCGAGGGCGTTGTCCGCCATCCGACCTCTTACCCTGAACTTCCTGCCGCCGCGCTTACCCTGCTGCTGGAGCCTGGCGATCCTCCGTTCGTACCGGCGCAGGGCCTGATAGAACTGTGTGCCCTCCAACCCAATCCCGCTCTGTTGCACAGAACTGTCTGCCGCGAGCAAGGAGCACGCCGCGATCTTCTTCCACCCGCGGTCAATCCCGAGAACTGTCTCGGTCTCGACAGGGTCAACATCGAAGCGAAAGGCAATGTTGACGGTGAAGATATCCTCTCCGTCGTCGCCCTTCTTCCAAACGAGCTTGGCTGACTGCGGTGTACCATGCTTCAGATACTCGGCCTCGTGGAAGCCTCGCGACATCGAGACAGGGAAGAGGACCATGGCCGTCTTCCGCGTGAACTCGGTTTTCGTCTTCCAGTTGATCATGCCGCTGAACTTGACCGGCTTGTAGTACCTGGAGCAGGTGCCGAACAGACGCAGGCCGATGAAGAACCGGCCTTCCCGCTCAAATAGGACGAAGCCCCGCTTCTCGCAGCGGGTGAATTCGATCGGCCGTGGCAGAGCTGCCTGGGTCTTGCGCAGCAACTGGCCAGCGGCCTTGCTAACCATCCGGCTGTGGCCGACGTTTCTCAGCCTCCGGGCTTTCTTCGGCTGGCCTGCTTTCTCTAGCTCAGCTATCTCTTTGAGGACGTCTTCGGGCAGTTCGTATTCAACCGTCCCGGCGAACTCCACCGTGGCTTGTTGAATGTCGTGCTCGGTGGGCGGATCCAGAGTTGGTAGTTCGGGCTTGTTCGTCTTCCGCGTCTCGTCGCGCTTCAGCTCGTAATAGCTGCTCAAGCTTGCGGACAGGTCGCCAAGCACATAGTCCTTCAACGGCGCACAGGCCCAGTCGTCCAGCCTCATTAACCTGCGGGCCTCTCTCGCGATCTTCCTTTTGTCGGCTTTGATGCGACCGCTCTTCAGCGTCGTGGAGATCCGCTCCTCAAATGTAGGATCGTCCAGGCACTGGTGCATCAGAGACGAAAGCGTCTGATGGTACTGCGTCATCGCGTACTTGAGCATGGCCGTCTTGTGACGGCTGGGCTCGTGCAGCCGAAAGCTTGCAGTCTTGAACACTGAAGGCACAGAATATCACAGGCTATTCGGTTCATATGCAGCTATTCGCGCAATTGCTTTCTATGGCGTTTGGGCGCGCTCGTTGCATTACAAGCGGAGACTGGGCCGCAGGCCTTCTTAAGTGAAACTGGGCAAGCGCGGCGGCCTGCCCGGTCGAGATCCTGGATGTCTGGCGGAACGGCTCGTGGAGCCGGACGGTTAGATGTTCTCGGTGTCGAGCACAGTGGCGACGGCGTGCAAGGTCGAGGTGATGCGGACGCTGGCCACGACGGCTTCAGGCTGCTTCGATCTCCACATGCACCTTGCAGCCCAGCGCCGTGGAGATGTTCACCAGGGCGTCGAGGGAGAAGCGCGAGACCCGGCCTCGCAGCAGATCGTTCATCCTCGGCTGCGTCACCGCGCAGTGGCTTGCCGCCTCCGCCTGCGTCCAACCCTTCCGCTTCACGAGGGCTTCGATCTGCCGCATCAATTCGGCCCGCGCCCGGAGGTTGGCGGCCTGGCCGGGCGTGTCGGCGATCGCGTCCCACACGCTGGCGTAGGTTACGGTCTTTCTCACTCTCCAACCTCCAGGCCTCACGGATCGATTATATCCAGATAGATATAGGGTGAAGGTGGCCTGGGTAGCGCTTGGCGGAACCGGGAACACGAGGCCCCATCTCGACTTCGTTGCGAATCACAAGGAATCGGCTGTGGAACGGCCAGATTGAAGCATTGGACGGCTTGTGAAGGGTGAAATCTGGAGATCCTACCCCATATCTTGTGGCCATGGCTCTCCAGCGTGGGATCTCGAAAAGGTGCGTTGTGTTCCCGGTTTCCGGAACTCTAGAGGGGCGAACAGAAGAAAAAGGAATTCGGGAAGCCGAGGCAGTCGGGGCTTCAGTCTAAGTCCGGACGGTAAACTAGCGGTCCTCCTTGCCAACTCGAACCGATTCCTGGACCTCGCGTTGGACAGTGGCGTCCCGGCCGGTCAACAGTAGCTCTCAAGCGGGGCGGAGGGCGCCAACCCGCCGCCCCTGTACCATCCCAGATTTCCTGTTCTACCGCTTTTCCAGTAGGATCATCTGTTCTTCATAGGTGAGGAAAAGGCGGTTGAGCGACCAACCTGCCGCCGCCTCGTCCGCCAGTTCCTTCTGCAATTTGGCCACCCGCTTTGTAGCCAGGAACTTGTATTGGATCGGCAACTGGTTCGGGCTCTTCTCCATGATGGCCACCATCTCATGACTGCGTCCGAGCACCGCATACCTGTCTTGAGCAGACAACGCCATCGGAAGCAGACGATATCCGTCCGCAACCCCAGCAAGGACCTCGCGTTCAAGCTTTCCTGTGCGCGTGGTGGTGATCAGGCGGTATTCGGGGGCGGCTTCGCTGGGCGCCCGCTTTTCCAGTGCGAACATCATCTCGTCTCCCGCCTCGGCGACAGTGGCCAGCCGATACCCGCGCGCAACGGCATCCGTCAGTTCCTTTTCCATCGTGCCTTTCATGGTGGTGGCGAGAACAACGTACCGATCGGCGGGTCCGGACTCCGGTGCGCCAGCCGCTCTCTCCATCAAGGCGAAATTCCCGCCTACACCTGACAGGGCCACCAAGGAAAAGCCCTTTCCGGCCCACTCGCCTATTTCCTTCATGAAGGTTGACGTCTTGGCGGTCCAAACGACCTTGTACTCGGACTGCTTCTCTCCTGGCAACAGTTTCTCGAGGACAGCACCGAGATCGTTCCACCTCCCGCCTGAAAAAGCGAAGGGCAGCACACGATAGCCTTCAATCTTGCCCTCCTTCGCCATCTTGAAAATGGACCCGGTGACGAGATACTGGTGCTGCTTCCCATCTGGATCCTTCTCGAGAGCGAAAATCATGTGGCCGGCGTTTCCCGAGATGAGACGATACCCGGCGCTGGTGGCTTCATCGATCTCCTTCTGCATTGTCTTGAACTGACGCGTGTCCAGAATCAAATACCGTTGAGCGCCAGTCTTCGCCTTTTTGTCCTGACCGTTGATGTGTGCCGGGAGCAAAGCCAAGAGCGATGAAACTGCCAAGAGGGTCATCGTGAAGCCGGAAGGCGCGAATCTTTCTTTCATCAAGTATCTCCTCATGAATTCAAGGGTGGACTTCAAGTGTGCAACTGGCTGAACGAGGTGAATCGTTGCCTGCCCGCCGCCGAGCCGGTAACCTGGACTCAATCCGGAATTACCGATTTTGAGATCTGGATCACCGTGATTGTACACGACTGATCACTCCTGCCCAAGCGGGATCTGGCAGAACAGGAATCGTCAGTGGGGGCACTGCGGCAGCAGTGGAAAGGGTTTTGCGCAATCGGTCTGGTGGAATTCGTGCGAGGACTGGTCGGCTCGGCCAGCCGCGAGGCTTTTCGCCGGAGCGCTACTTGGCGGTGGAGGGCTGGAGGCTGTCGAGTTGGCGTTTGACGGCCGGAACGGCGGAGTTGGGCGCCTTTTCCAGATAGCGCCGAATCTCAGCGAGAGACCGGGGAAACCGGAACAGGAACCCTTTGGAGTCCTTGGATGAGCCGGCGGAACGGTCTGCGCGGCCGCGCGGTCAGACGTTCTCGGCGTCGAGCACGGTGGCGACGGCGTGCAGGGTGGAGGCGATGCGGACGCTGGCGACGACGGCTTCAGGGGTGACGCCCTTCTCGATGACGACGGCGTCATGCGACTTCACGCAGGCTTCGCAGCCTTTGATGGCGGAGGAGGCCAGGCAGGCGAGTTCGAAATCGACCGGGTCGCCGCCATGCATGCGGATGGCCTGCATGCGGAGACGCGCCGGGATCTGTTCGTAGTCGGGCTTGCCGATCATGTGCCGGAAGCGGTAGAAGACGTTATTCATGCCCATGACGGCGCCGGCGGCCTTGGCCGAGTTGAGCTGCTCGGGGGTGAGCTTGGCGGCGGCTTCGGCGACGACGGCGGCGGTGAGCTTCGGGTTGCGGCAGGCCATGGCACAGGCGACGGCGACGGTCCAGGTCTGGCGCTCGGTGAGTTCGGCCTGCTGGAGGACGTTTTGGAGGTTGACGCGCTGGTCCTTGGCGTAATCGGGGATGGCGTCGGCGAGTTGTTGGAGAGTCATGACGTATGAGTCCTTTCAGGGTATGAATTGGGGAGAAGATGGGGCGCCGGGTTGGACGCCCCTATTGGACTTGTTTTGAAACGGTCGGCGGGGGAACCCGCTCTCTTCGTTCGCGGTTGATACGGCGACCCGACCTTCGTTCGCAGACTCAGGCGAGCCGCTTGCGTCAGCGAGCGGTACTGAAGCGAGTGCCGTCCCGAGTACCGCCCCCTTACGGGAGCGGCTCGCAGAGCGGTCCGGGGCGTTTCAGGGAGTCAACTAGACGTGGATGGTTTCCTGACCCTTGCTCCAGTTGCAGGGGCAGAGTTCGTCGGTCTGGAGGGCGTCGAGCACGCGCAGGACTTCCTGCGAGTTGCGGCCCACTGAGAGATCGGTGACCATGACGAAGCGGATCACTTCCTGCGGGTCGACGATGAAGACCGCGCGCTGGCTGACGCCGGCGCCGGGATCGATGATGCCGAGGGCGGCGGAGAGTTCGCGCTTCACGTCGGCGAGCATGGGGCAGGGCAGGTCCTTCAGGTCGGCGTGGTTCTGACGCCAGGCGAGATGGACGAATTCGGAATCGACGCTGGCGCCGAGCAGGACGGCGTCACGGTCGGCGAAATCCTTGTTGAGCTTGCCGAACGCGACAATCTCGGTCGGGCAGACGAAGGTGAAATCCTTCGGCCAGAAGAAGACGACCTTCCACTTGCCCGCGTAGGTCGCGTTGGAAACGTCGGCGAAGGCGGTCTTGAGGTCATTCGAGACGGTGGCCTTTACGTTGAATTGGGGGAACTTTTGTCCAACACCAAGCATTTAGTTGATACTCCTTGAGCGATTTGAACTAAGACTGGGCGGCCTCGGCGGCGCAACGGCCGCAGAGGCCCTGAAACTCGACCGAATAGCGCTGAAGGCGGAAACCGCCTGGCAACTCGCGGCGCAGTTCGACGGGCGCTAGATGGTCGTCTTCGAGGTCGAAGATTTCCTTGCAGCGGGTACAGACAAAGTGATGATGCGGGAGCGAATTGGTTTCAAGCCTTAACGCCCCGTGATGAAGACTGACCTCGCTGACCAGACCGGTATCGATGAACGTCTTCAGATTCTTGTAAACCGTGGCCAGTGAGATGGCCGGGATCTGGTGCTTCACGCGGCCATAGATGGCTTCGGGGCTGGGGTGGCCGTCCATCTCCATCAGGGCGCGGAAGATGACCTCCCGCTGATGGGTGATGGCCATGCCGGCGGCGCGGCAGTCCTGGCGAAACTGTCCGACCAGGACCTCGACGTCGCGATGGGGGCGGTGGTGCATCGACAATTACTATTAAACGATAAATACTATCTAACTGTCAAGTGGCCTTATGGCAAAACCGCAAATTGCCGATGGAGTGGGTGGCGATGCGCCTTGTTCCTGTCATCCTTGTGATGCTCGCCGGACCGGTTTGGGTTCTAGAAGGGGCGAGTGTGCGCGACATCCGTATGGGTCTGGAAGCGGATGAAAACAAATGCGTTGTCCGCAAGGGCGGGGACCGGTTCGAGAGTTCGGCCGAGCAGATCTTCCTGCGATTTGTAGCTGGGGGATTGAGGAGCGGCGACCGCCTGCAGATCGACTGGGTAGCGCCAAACGGGGAGGTGGCTTCGACGGCGCCGTATGACGAGTTGCCTGCAGCCAGCTCACTCTGTTTCCTGAGCGCGCTGCCGGTAGCGGGCTACGCGGCCGGGACGACACCTGGCGAATGGCGGGCGCGGGTGACGGTGAACGGAGCAGTGGCGCACGAGAAGCGGTTCATTATCGCCGGGGTGACGCGGACGGGGGGATTGCGGATTTCAGCCGTGCGCTGGCAGCAGGAGCAGGGCGGGCAAGGGCGCATCGCAGTGGATGCCACGGGGATGCGGGCGCTGACAACGATCAACGTGGCGCGGTACAGGCCGGCGGGCGGATGGGAGTTTGTCTTCAGCACGATGCCGGAAGCGCAGGAGGCAGGGCGGCTAACCGGCAACGGTCAGGCACTTGCCCCGGGGCAGTACTATGCGATCCTGCGATCGGAGACGGGCGAACAGAGTCCGCCATTCGCGTTCCAAGTGGCGACGAGGAGCGAGTACCGGCTGCCAGCGCTGGACAGGCAGACATGGCGGATCACGCAAGGGCCGTTCGGGTCGTTCTCGCACTGGGGGCGGTCGATCCACGCATGGGACATGGCGCCGGTGACCAATCGTTTGGTCGCGGCGATGCGGCCTGGGGTGGTGGTGGCAAAGGATCGGGGCTTAGGCCAGACACCGAGGGCGCGCACGTTTGGGAATTACATTTCAATCGACCACGGCGACGGCGAGTATTCGCATTACGCTCATCTGAAGACGCGGACCTTTCTGGTGAAGACGGGCGATCGGGTGGACGCCGGGCAGGCGCTGGCCGAGGTGGGCACGAGCGGGTATTCGTTTGGCGTGCACCTGCATGTGCACGTGACCAAGGCGGCCAACATCGCGTCGATGTCGATCCCGTTTCGATTTGCCGAGTTGGGCGAGGGGCGAGGGCGGGATTACCGGGGGCCGGTAGTGTCGCAAAACAGGGTGATGGGGCTTACGCCGTCGGCTGCAAAGCCCGCCACGGCGGCACAAGCGCCGAAACGGAAGCCGAAGTGGGAGGGGGCAGTGGCGTTCGCGCAATGGTGGTCGAAGCCGTTGGCGGTGGGGCGGAAGGCAAGGACGATCGAGGTCCGGCACGGGTGGGACGATCCGAAGGCCGGATTCGATTTGTATCTCGTGAGTCCGTCGGGCCGGAAGTATGCGCATAATGCCGGCGATAGGGAACAACCGCTGCGGGTGGCATCGCCGGAGCCGGGGCAGTGGTACGTGTATGTTCAGGCGGTGCAGGGCGATGGCAGTGCGCTGCCGTTTTGGGTGGACGCGGCGGTGATGTGATCTGGCTCAGGCCGGATCGCGGCGCGGGATCAGGAAGAGTAGCAGTGAACTGAGCAGGGTGACGATACCAAGTGCGCTGAGGACGCCGCCGATGCCGACGGTGGCTTTCAATGCGCCCGCGGCGAAAGCGATGACGCCGCCCGAAAGCGTCCCAATACAGTTCAACAGACCATAGCCAGTGGAGCGTTCATCCTCGTTCACCACGCCACAGAGGACGGGCATGATGTTGCAGTCGTAGATGCCGCGGCCGGCACCATAGAAGATGAGCGCGGCGTAGAGGACCCAGATTTCTGATGTGACGCCGCTGAGGGCAAGGAACGGCGTGCCGAGGCAGAGGCCGCCAACCTGGGTCCAGATGCGTCCGCGGGCGAAGCGTTGGCTGAGGGCGTCGGCCAGCCACCCGCCGATCAGGATTCCGGCGACGCTGGCAATCTGGATATAAAAAGTGGCAGTGAAGCCGGCCTGGGTCAGGCTGAGGCCGAACTTCTCGTATAGGAACAGCGGCATCCAGGTGTAGATGAGCCAGCCGGCCATGGACGTGGTCGTGAAGACGGCGAGGACGGGGAGGAATCCGGGGCGGGAGGCGACGGTGCGGGCAGATTTCCAGAAGCCCGTGGACGTGGCCGGCCGGACCGTCTGCCCGAGCTGTTTGCCTGGCAGCAGGAAGGGCAAAATGACCGCATAGACGATGCCGATGGCGCCCAGCAGCCAGAAGACGTTTCGCCAGCCGTATTGTTCGCCTACCCAGGCGCCGCCGAATCCGCCGAGCACGACGCCGGCGTATATTCCGCTTTGATGGATGCCGACGGCGCGTGACCGGGTCCGTTCCCCGTGCCAAGAAGCGACCAGGGCAAGGGCCGCGGGGATGTAGAAGGCCTCGCTGATGCCCATCAGCCCGCGGGCGGCGATGAGGGCGGGGAAGCTGGGCGCCAGGGCGGTGAGTCCGGTGACCAACGACCAAACGAACAGGCTGCCAAAGATGACGCGGCGCTGGCCGAAGCGGTCGGCGATCCATCCGGCCAGAGGGCTGCAGGCGGCGTAGACCCAGAGAAAGGCAGTGCCGAGCAGGCCGAGTTGGACATCCGTGAGATGGAGATCCCGGCGCAGCAAAGGGAAGAGGGAGAAGATCACCTGGCGGTCCAGGTAATTCAACATCACCACGACCCAGAGCAGCGCGACGACCAACCATGCGGTCTTCCTGCTCATTCGACTCCCTTCCGCCCTGGCGCGTTCCTTTGGACGATAATCGACTAGTGTACGCTGGCTGCGCCACGCCTAAGCGCGAGTGAATGCCAAAGGCGGGCGAGCGTTATTACAAAGGAAGCATCATGACCGCCAATCTTTCCGGAATTCTCCCCGCCGTCGTTACCCCGCTCGATGAATACGGCGTCTTTCTCCCGACCGCCATGGAACGCCTCTGCGCCTCGGTTTACGCGGCCGGGGTGGATGGGCTGTATGTCTGCGGGCAGACGGGCGAAGGGTTGCAGCAGGCGCCGGAGCAGCGAAAACGGGTGACCGAGGTAGCGGTGAAGGCGACGCCGAAGGGCAAGACGGTCATCGTGCACATTGGCGCGGCGTCGACTGGCACGGCCATCGAACTGGCGCGTCATGCTGAACGGGCCGGGGCGCAGGCGGTGAGCAGTTTGCCGCCGGCCGGGTCATATTCGATGGACGAGGTGCGAGCGTACTACCGGGCGATCGCGGAGTCGGTTTCAATCCCGCTGCTGGTCTACTTCTTCCCGGCCTTTGCAGCCGCACCGAAATCGCTCGGCGACCTGCTGAGCCTCTGCGAGATTCCGAATGTCGCCGGGTTGAAGTTCACTTCGACAGACCTGTACACGATGGGCGAACTGAAGCGTCAGGGCGCGGTGATCTACAACGGGTTTGACGAGATCCTGGTGGCCGGATTGCTGATGGGCGCCGACGGCGGGATCGGGAGTTTCTACAACGTTTGTCCGCAGTGGTTTGTCGAGTTGTACCAGGCGACGCGGCGCGGCGATTGGGCTGCGGCGCGTGCGGCTCAGGCGCGGGTGAATGAGATCATCACGATCGGCCTGCGCTACCCGGTGCAATCGGCGGTGAAAGAGATACTCAGGTGGCTGGGGTTGGATTGCGGGGTGTGCGCGCTGCCGCGGCGGCAGCTTTCGCCGGCCGAGATTGTGTCGCTGCGGGAGGCGATTGAGGTGTCGCCGCTGGCGGCGTTGAAAATCTCATGATGGGTGCCGGCCGGGGGGCCGGCCGCGGACCAGGGGTCCGCCCTACTGAAGAGACCACTTCCTCGATAGACGCCCAGGAGACCCACTCTCTGCGTTCGCGGTTGGTGTGGGCACGGCGATTTTCGTTCAGCGGACAGCTATCAGCGGTCAGCTATTAGCAGTCAGATGTTCAACACTTTGGCCGGCGGCCCATGGGCACTCAGAACGCGATGTCAGAATCACCTCCAAAGAAGCGCAGCCAGCCTGCATTTCTTGCCAGCACCCTACTGCGGCTTGCGGGAAGCCCGCGTCTACTTCGTTGCGCTCTGTCGGCGTGCTCGACGTACTGCTCAAGTACGCCTCCGCTCGCCTCGGTCGCGCGCCTCGCATCCACGGGCTTCGCGCTGCGCCTCGCGACGGGAGTGGCGAGAAAAGCAGGCTAGGATTGCCGACAAGCGGCGCCGGTCCTCCCCGAAGCTCCCGCGGCGAAGTCCACTGGGGACCCGGCAGGCTGAGATTTTGCCGCAATTTCCAATGCTCCACTGCCCTGACCGGGCGGGATTGGGTTCGACTTTTCAGAAATAGTCGACGCGACTGCGACAGACTCAGTGCCGCGGGTCTGGTTTACTTCGGCTGTGATGGCCGCCTCTTCGGTGGCCGATTCCTGTTGTTTGTTGACGATACGGGGATCGGCCAGCGGTGCGGGCGCCGGTTGCGATTGCTCACGCAGGAGGCGCTCGGTCTGCAACGTCTTTAGTTCATTGAGCGCCCGGTGGTAGGACCGCTCGGCGCGGCGGGTATAGGTGTCGATCAGTTTGAGCGTGTCGGCGTTCACCGGGTAGGCCAGGATGTCGTAGCCGGGGTAGCGCGAATTGGCGAAGCTCTGGACCTCGGCGTGGCGGCAGCGGTGGAGCGTCCACGAGGCGTGAGCGAGTTGGCGAAAGACGTCGACTTCGAGGGCGCCGCAAGGCTGGATTTCGTCGCGCAGGCCGGTGAGCCACTCCGCGATCATCTCCTCCTGGCCGGGGAGGACTACGAATTCCTTCGACGTGAGTCCGTACTTCAGGTTGTTTTTGGATGAGCTGGCCTTGCCCTCGGCGGTCTTGGGGCCGGTGGAGAGTTGCGCGTTGGCGCGGTTGGCGGCGATCTGCGCTTCGGTTGCCATGATTCGATTTCCTTTCTCAAAAGAAAACGCCCCGCCGCGGGGGACGCGGAAGGGCGTGGGTACGGTTGTGGCCGTCCACCGTCAAAATAGCAGGCGCGGGCAAGGGGTCCGGATGATGTGGAAGGCCGAGAGTGGGGATTCTATTGGGGTTTTTGATGGAAAAATATACTTCTTAGCGCTGTGACAGCGGGCGGCGGGGGGCGTGGAAACTGGCAGGAATGGGCCAAGGTAGCAGAGTTGTCTGCTGGTTTCGGTGGAATCGCCAGTCGGTCGCGTCAGGCTGACGTGCCCGCATCCTTCGCGGCGCAGCTTAGGCGGCGATATGGGGCCGGATGCCGAGGGAACGGGTGAGCGGGCGGGTGGCGGCGATGTCGTAGGCGAGTTGCATGCGAAGGAGATGGTCCATGGACGGTCCAAAGGCGAGTTCGATGCGCAGGGCCATCTCGGGCGTGAGGGCGGACTTACCGTGCAGGAGGTCAGAGAGCGTAGCCCGGCGGACCTTGA
>CAZSBK010000124.1:0-13204 GCA_964604945.1 uncultured Candidatus Solibacter sp. | reverse complement strand
TTCTCGTCGTCGTTCCTCCCCCGCGCAAACGAGCTCTTTCGCCAGGCGCTGGCCCTGGCCCCGGACGAGCCTACGCGCCAGCGTATTCTCAAGGCGCGCCTGCCCGTCGAGTATTCTTCCCTGCTCCTTAACACCCGCTATCAGCTTCGAGGCGGCTTCTACGCTCCAGACGATCTGCCCGGCCTGCAATCCAAGGCGAAGGACCTCTTCGCCCAGATGAAATCGTTCGGGATCCAGAGCCTCCATGAAGGCCAGCAGTTGGACCTCGACGAGAAACGGTACGCAGAGATGAAGCCTCTGCCGGCCTTGATCCTCGAAAACGCCCAATGGCACGCCGACATCGTGCCCGAGTTGAACGCGCGGGTCCTGAACTTGATCGACAAGCGGGACTCTGCGGCCAAGGATCTGATGCGCCCGTTCGTCCCGGGTGAAGGCTCTTATCCGGGGGTTGGAGGTCTCATCGCCACCGCGCACAGCGACTACTATGCACGCGCCTGGGACTTCCGCTGGACGGTCGCATCGCAGACCGCCGATACCGTGGTACTGGCCGGCCAGGCGGACAACGGCGCGCGCCTCCGGCGCACCTTCACCCTTTCCAGCGGCGGCCTGCGCACAGTGACCGAACTCGCTAACGCGGGATCCTCGCCACTGCCTGCCGCCCTTCAGGTCCGTGGCGAGTTCGCTGCCGGCGATATCGACCGTGCATCGATATCGTTCAAATCCCGTGCCGGCCAATCCGTCGCGCAACCGTTTATCGTCCCAGCAAAAGAACCCACCGGCAAACAGACATGGACCGGCGCGGACCGTCCAGCCGGTCTGTGGCGGTTGCTCCAGAGTGCAGGCTCCGCGATCTCGGTCCGCTTCAGCGACACCGAGGCCGAACGCAGCTTCCTGAACTGGACCGCGAAGGCCAAGCCGGGCGTTACCTTCGGGCTCTGGTCAAAGGAACTCACTCTGGCGCCCGGCGAGTCGGTCCGCATCGAAGCGTCCTACAGCGCCGATCGGCCGTGATCCCCGCCGTGCTTTTGACCACCGCTGCGCGGCGCGACCACCTGCGCCCGGCCTCCGCGGCTCTTACCGTTTCTGGTCGAAGCCCATCTTCGTCCGGTTGCGGATCGCCCGCGCGATGGTCTTCTCCCATCGTTTCTTGGCCTCTTTCGTGAATCCAGCCTCGCGGCTCAGCTTGCCGAAGCTGGCCGCCCGCGATGCAGTCAGATCGCCGGCCTCCACGGCCGCCCGTACCACGCAACCTGGCTCGCCCATGTGCGTGCAATCGCGGTACCGGCATTTGCGTGCCAGCTCTTCGACTTCGCTGAACACCGTTGCCACCGCCTCGGACGACGCCCAAACGCCCACCGACCGCAGTCCCGGCAGGTCGGCGATCACCCACCCTTGCGGCAATGCGATCAGTTCCCGCCGCGTCGTCGTGTGGCGGCCGCACGAATCGTCTGGACGCACCTCACGCGTCTCCTGACGTTCTTCTCCCAGCAGCCGGTTGATCAGTGTCGACTTGCCCGCCCCTGACGACCCGGCCACGGCCGCCGTCTGACCCGCTCCGACGCAGCCTGAAATTACTTGAGTATCCTGGCCGCTGAAAGCGCTCCAGGGAATCACCGGTACGCCGGCCGCAGCCTCCCGCACCAGTCCGATCGCATCTTCCAGGCGCCGCGTATCACACAGGTCCGTCTTGCTCAGGACAACCACCGGGTCGATCCCCGATTCAGCCGCCAGCACGAGATACCTCTCGATGCGCCTCGGACTGAAGTCCCCATCCAACCCGGTTACGATCAGCAGCACGTCGACGTTGGACGCCAGCGCCTGCGGTGCGCCTTGCCCGTCCACAGCCCTTGCCAACACCGTTCTGCGTTCCAGAATTCCGCAGACAACTTCCGCATCCGCTCTGAGCAATGCCCAGTCGCCCGTCACGGGTGGTCCACCCGGTAAGTTGCGAAGCGTACCAGCGAGCACCGCCTTGACGGAGCCAGCTTCAGTCCACACTTCGCATTCCGAACCGTGAAATGCTGCGATTCGTCCAGGGCGTTGCCCTGCAATGGCTTGCCTCGCGAAGCTGCGGGCAAAGTGAGAATTCCAACCAAACGATTCCAGATTCAATGTCTTGTCCTCTAGTAGCAGCAGCGGGGGAACGGCCGCACCGGTACTCTCGGGCATATCGCGCTCACGCGCTCAAATGCTTCGTTTGAGAGGCCGGACTAGAGGGCAAGGGTCGTCAGAGGCAAATTTCAGGTTATCAGATCGGGTGGACTAGCGGCGGGTCTTCTCTTTCGCCGCCGCTGCGTCCACCTCTTCGTCACTCGGATACCGGTCAAATGCCCGCTCCGGTCTCCTCCCACGCCAATGCCAATCGGCGAAGTCCATCATCGCTGTCCAGTCCTCGGCAGTGAAGGCGTGGCCGTGTCCGGCGTAATTCACCCCCAGCTTCTGCTTGGCGCCGAGAAGTTCATAGGCCGGCATCGCGGCTTGGATCGACTGCCTGACCGCCTCGGGCAGCGAAATCCTGTCAGTGATGCCCTCCAGGGCAATGAACGGACGCGGCGCGCACAGCGCCAGGAACCAGTGCTGGTCGAACGGCAGTCTCTCACGCTGGCCCCGGAACTGGTGCAGGTGCGGCGAGAACCAGTTCGGGTACTTCTTGAGCATCACGTCCAGCGACTCGCTTCCGCGCGGACCGGCGAAGCGGTATGCGCCCATGCCCCCGCCGCCGGTCACCACCGGAGCGCCCATGAACCGTTCGTCGAACGCCGCCGCGATCATCGACGCCTTCCCGTTGCGCGAAGCCCCGGTGATGATCATCTTCCTGTTGTCGATGGACTTGTCGGTCCCAAGGTAGTCGGCCACGCGCGATGCGCCCCACGCCCAGCCGCCCAGGATGCCCCAATCGTAGCCAGGATATGCCGGGTAGAACCGCGTGTTGCGAAATGCCCAGCTGCCGTCGAGGTTACGTAGCGTCGTGTCTTCGGCGCAGTCGTTCGGGTTGAACATCGCAATTGCGTAGCCCCGATCGAGCACGTTCTTGAACTGGATTGCCATCCGTTCGGCCGTGGCTGGCTTGGCCAATTCGGGCACGGGCTTCGACTCAATCGGCGCCGGACCAACGCGCGTCAGGACATTCTCGCCGCGGCCCTGGTTTGGCCCCTGCGGCAGCCTTGGCAATGGCGCCGCGCCCGGTGGCGTCCCGCCCATCAGCACGATCACCGGAAACGTCCCCTTTCCCTCCGGCAGGAACACGCCCACGTTCAGGCTTAGTTTCCCGCCCGGCCCGAACGTCAGTTCAACCAGTCGGTAGCGGACCCCGCTATCCAGCCCCGATTCGGTCTTCACCACCCGGCCCTTCACGTTGCCAGGCGGCGGTGGCATCCGTCCCACGGCGTAGTAAGCGAGTGTCCTGCGAATCTCCTCTTTGCGCTTTCGCCACGCAGCCCTCGACTTCACTGGAGTGCCGTCGTTCATCACCATCACCGGCGGCATGTCCGCTCTGACAGGTAATTCGCCCACGTCCGGCATCGAGCCGAGGGCAGTTTCAATCGGCGGAACTGGGATCTCTTTTTCACTCTCCTGCGCTTCACACGTGAACCACCCGCCCAGGTTGGCTCCGCCGAACGCCGCCAGTATGCTCCTGCGTCCTACGCGGGTCTCGCCTGAACCGTTTTGCACCTTCGGAGATGAGTTGAAGTCACACCACTTTGGACCGGTTGAAAGCATCGTCGAACCTCAACGGAATGATACCTGAACCACGGCGCCGTTCCAATGCGACCCGCGCTGCGAATAGAATAGTCCTCGGCAGCCCATGAAACTCGCACTCGCTTCCCTGCTCTGCTTCGCACCTCTGTGCGCCCAGACCTACCAGCCTACCTGGGAGTCCATCGACAAGCGCCCCACTCCGGCCTGGTTCACTGAGGCCAAGTTCGGCATCTTCATCCACTGGGGCATCTACTCGGTCCCCGCCTACGCCCCCGTGATCCCGGGCCGGCTTGCCTATGCCGAGTGGTATTGGAACGCCATGACCAATGGCCGCGACAATCCCAAGGCCAATCCCACCCAAACCGGCACGTGGGATTACCACAAGCGGATGTACGGCGCCGATTACGCCTACGAGAGCTTCGCTCCGCGGTTCCGCGCCGAGTTGTATGATCCAGCACATTGGGCCGACGTCTTCGCCCGCTCGGGCGCCAAGTATGTCGTGCTGACTTCGAAGCACCACGAGGGATTCACGCTCTGGCCCAGCAAAGAGGCCTCGGCAACCTGGGGCCGCCCCTGGAACGCGGTCGAGATTGGACCCAAGCGCGATGTCCTTGGCGACCTCACAGACGCTGTCCGCGGCAAGGGTTTGCGGATGGGTTACTACTACTCGCTGTATGAGTGGTACAACCCGCTCTGGCGCGCCGATAAGCCGCGCTACATCAAGGAGCACATGACGCCACAGTTCAAGGACCTGGTCACGCGCTACAAACCCTCCATCATCTTCAGCGACGGCGAATGGGACCTAACCTCAGCTGAATGGGGCACCCCAGCTCTGATGGCCTGGCTGTTCAACGAATCGCCAGTCAAGGACGAAGTGGTGATCAACGACCGTTGGGGCAAGGACTCCCGCCACAAACACGGCGGCTATTGGACCACCGAATATACGCCCGGCATGAGCGGCATGGAACACCCCTGGGAAGAGAGCCGCGGCATGGGTTTCAGCTATGGCTACAACCGCGCCGAACGACTCGAACACTACCATTCAGGCCGGGAACTCATCATCATGTTCGTCGACCTGGTCAGCCGGGGAGGCAATTTCCTGCTCGACATCGGCCCCGACGGCGACGGCACGATCCCGGTGATCATGGAAGAACGCCTCATTCAGATGGGCGACTGGCTCAAGGTCAACGGCGAAGGCATCTATGGCACGCGCCCCTGGACCGCCACCCGTCAGTGGGGAGCCGGCCAGGCGCCGAAGGTCGAGTACAACAAGGAGTACGAAACAGCCTACGACGTCATGACGCTGGTCGACAAACCCGCCGCCGGCCAGGCCGCTATCGAAGCCTTTTTCACCTCGAAAGGCCAGGACATCTATGCCATCCTGCCGCATTGGCCGGGCGGCCGCTTCGTGTTCAGGGGGGTGACAGGCGTCAAGTCGGCAACGCTGCTCGGTTCATCTGCACCACTGAAGTTCGCGCCAGTTCCTGGCGGGGTCGCCGTCAGCCTTCCCGCACTGCCCGCGGACCTTCTCGGCCAGCCGGCCTGGACCGTGAAACTGGCGAGGTAGTCGACCCGTTTATCCCAGCGCCGCTTTGAGGTCATGAAGCAGCTTCCGGGCGGCACCGGCGTCTTCTGCTGAAGCCGCCTGACGTTGGCCCTTGAAGACAAACCAGGCTGCCCCCCCGTCATCAATCAGCGGCTCAAAACCGTTGGCGGTAATACGGCCCGGTGACCCGATTCCGCCGAACCCCTCGCCGCGGCGCTCGACCAGCACGGCCATGTCGTCCCGCGTGAAGACGTAATGCTGCTCAAGTTGGGCCAGCGGCAGCAGCGACACGCCGGCCTCCACGAGCCGCTCGAGCCGGGCAATCATTGACGCGTCCATGGGTGTCCAGAGCCAGCCTATCTTGTAGCGGCCCAGATCCTCGTCGTTCAGCCCTTCGAGCCAGCGTTTCAATTCCTCGTTGACGTTCTTGTCGCTGACCGTCTGAGTGGCCTTGGACGATTTCAGCACCTGTTCCTCGACATAGATCGGGCAGTCGAGCCGTAGCGCCAGAGCCAGTGCGTCACTGGGCCGCGAGTCGATGCTGACCATCTCGCCGTCCCGCTCCACCCAGATCACGGCGTAAAATGTATCGTCCTTCAGCTCGCTCACCACTACTTTGCGCAGCGTGGCATCAAGGCCGAACAGGACGTTTTTCACCAAGTCGTGCGTCATCGGGCGCGGCGTGGTGACCTTTTCGATTTCGAGTGCGATGGCATTCGCCTCGAAGATGCCCACCCAGATGGGCAGGACCGTATCGCCTCCGGCATCGCGCAGGATCACGATGGGCATGTTGGTGACCGGGTCCATCATCAACCCGCGGATTTTCATCTCAACTTCCATCTCGTGATCTCCCTTGCTTTCATCATAGGCGGCGGCGCGACGGGTCGGGTTTCAAAAACACTTATTCGGAACAATACTGCCCAACGAGCGAATTGGGCCCGGCGCTGGTGACCCGCACCGGCAGGTAGCGTCCCAGCATCTCGCGGCGCTCGGGCACGTGACCGTTTGAAGGAAAGATGAAGTTCAGCACCCGGTTCTGCGATGTCCGGCCAATCCATTGGCCCGACTTCGAATTGAACCCTTCGACCAGCGCCTCCTGCAAGGTCCCGATCAGGTTGGCGTTGCGCCGAAGCTGGATACCTCTCTGCTTCTCCTGGAGAATCGACAGCCGCCGGCCCTTGTCCGTCTCCGGAATGTGGTCGCCCAACGCCAGCGCCGGCGTGTTCGGCCTCATCGAGTACTTGAAGCTGAAAATCGAGTCGTATTCGACCTCTTCAAGCAGCCGAAGTGTCTCGTCGAAGTCGGCCTCGGTTTCACCGGGGAACCCGACGATGATGTCCGTGGACAGTGCGATGTCGCGCTTGGACGATTTCAACCAATCGATCCGCCGCATGTACTCGTCGCGCGTATACTGCCTGGCCATTCTTTCCAGTACTGCCGTCGAGCCGCTTTGCACCGGCAGATGCACTTGGTTGCAGAGCGAATCTGTCCGGTCGATGGCATCGACGATGTCGCGAGTAAAATCTCGCGGGTGCGACGTGGTGAACCGAACCCGGCGAATCCCGTCCACCTGACCCACCGCTTCCAGCAACTGGGCGAAGTTCCATCCGGCCGGCGAAGGGTCGCGGTAGCTGTTCACGTTCTGTCCCAGCAACTGAATCTCGGTATAGCCCGACCCGGCGAGCGCCCGCGCCTCGTTCAGCACGCTCTCCGGCGAACGGCTCCGTTCTCCGCCCCGCGTGAACGGCACCACGCAGTAAGCGCAAGACTTGTCGCAGCCCTCGATGATGGTGATGTACGCCCGGTGCGGGTTGTCGCGCCGCGTATGCTCGGTCTCGAAGGTCTCCTCCGTGTCCAACTCGAGACCGGTCACCCGCGTCTCTCCACGCTCGAGTTTCACCAGCAATTCCGGGAGCTTGTTATAGCTGGCTGACCCGGCCACCAGGCTCACGTGCGGGGCCCGTTCGAAAATCCTCTCGCCCTCCTGCTGAGCAACGCAGCCCAATACCCCGAACACCTTGCCCCGGCCCGCTTCGCGCTTGAACTGCTCCAGCCGGTGGAACACCTTCTGCTCGGCCTTATCGCGGATGCTGCACGTGTTGTAAAGAACGAGATCCGCCATCTCCGGCGCGTCCACTAGCTCATAGCCGCGCCGCTCGAGCGTTCCTACGACCTTTTCCGAGTCGTGGGCATTCATCTGGCAGCCGAAAGTTTCGATATAGAAGCGCTTCATAGGAGCCCAGGGGCGGTGTACTTTCAGTTTAGCGCGCCCGTGCGGGCCGCTAAAGCAGCCGCACCGCCCTGCCGATGGATGGAAAGGATGAAATCCGCCACAGCCGTGCTTCTTTTGTTCGGCGCCTTGGCCTGGGGTCAGGCCGAGAGACGCACTTATGTTTTCGACACGGAGGGCCGCCGCGTCCCCTGGTCGGCCAGCAACACTGGTGCGGGCTCGATCGCGTCGAGCATCGGCACTTTGAACGGCCGCACCGCCCCGGTTGAAAGGGTCGAGGAGCGCCTCATCAGCGAATCGGGAGGCGTCAAGATGGTCGAACGGCTCATCCAACGCTACTCGGCCGACGGCGCCAAACTGCCGCCCGAACGCCACGTGATCGAATCGTCCGACCTCGGTCGCGGCCGCCAGACGACGACCACCACCGTTTACCGCGGCGATTTCAACGGCCGGATGGCCCTGGCCGAACGAACCACCGAACAATCGAGTCCAACCGGGGCAACATCGTCAACACTGACGGTTCAGACCGAGCGCCCGACCCTGAACGGCTCCCTGGAGACGATCGAACGCCGCGAGGCCCGTCTGTCCAGTTCCCAGGACAAGTCCGAGCGCGACGAAACCAGCTATATCCGCGACGCGAATGGCCGTTTCTTCGAATCCGCCCGCGTCGTTGAGCGGACATCCAAGCAGGGCGCAAATACCGTGAAGCAATTGGATGAATTCGAATCGGTCACCTCTGGCCGTCTGGCGTTGACCAAACAAACTGTGTCCACGACGGCGGTTTCGACTTCCGGCGTGGAAACCACGGTGTCCGACGTCTACGGGCCGGCCGCCCCCGGACGCCCGATGACTGGCCAGCTTCAGCTTCGCGAACGTCAGATCGTTGAAAAATCCATCACAAGCAACGGCGCCGTCGAGATTTTCTCAGTCCAGCGCCCTGCCGCCGACGGGTCCGGCCGCCTGGCCCAGGCAGTCAAAATTGCTGAGACCGTCTGCACGGGCAAGTGCGGTTCGCAGAAGCCCTAGAATCCTAATTCCCGGGTGCCACGACCTATCATCCTGCTCTCGCACGTACTCTCCAGGTTTCTCTATCCCCTCGATGAACGGCAACGCTCTGGGCTCGTTCCTGCGGCGTACTGCCGACGACGAGGGCAAGAAGGGCAACGATCCGTTCTATGGGAAGGGATTCGTGAATGCTCTGAGGGCCAGCACCCAGTTGCTTCGCGTTGACCACAGTCTGAACGGATTGAGGCGGCTCCCCAACCGCCTCTTTCCGTTGTGGCCCCCTCGCGAGAACCCGCACCTGGTTGTGGAACCAGACACAAGTAGGGCAAGATCGTAAGGACGTGAACTGGAAGCGCTGGCTGGTCTGTTTCCGAAGGGCGTCCTGGGGGGCGTACGAACATGGCGGGTTGGGCTACGCCAAGGGCGCAGCCTATTCCGCGCTGCTGGCGTTCTTCCCCGTTCTGACCACCGTCACCACCCTGCTGGTCCAAGCCAACGCGGCGGCAGTCTCGCGCCGCATCGTCGGCTTCGTCTTCCAGGCCGCGCCGCCCGGCATCGAGGATCTGATCCGCTACCAGATGGCCGAACGTGGCGCAAAGCCCGTATCGCTGCCGCTGATCGCCGGCCTGCTGTCGGTATGGGCCGCCTCGGGCGTCACCAGCAGTCTCCTAGAGGCGTTTCAAGCCGCCTATGGACGCCCGCACGGACGCGGCACTGTGCGCCAGCGGTTGATCGCGATTTGGCTTGTTGTCGCGGCCATACTGCCCGTCGTCGGCGCCAGCGCCATGATGCTGCTCGGCGTCAAGGCCGAGACTTGGTTGTTCCGGTTCCTGGGATTCCTGGAGAGTGGCGAAACCGTGCGCGGCGGCGTCCGTGTGCTGAGCTACTCGCTCAACTTGCTTCTCGGTTTCGTTGCGATGGTCGCCGCGGCCGGTATGCTGTACTGGTTCGGCCCAGTCGGGCCCAAGGGCCGTAGGATTTGGCCTGGAGCGTGGCTCGCCGCGAGCCTGTGGCTCGTCCTCACGTTGGTGTTCACCTGGTATGTTCGCAATATTGCCAACTACAACGTCCTTTACGGCTCAATCGGCGCCGTCATCGCCCTGATGGTCTGGCTCTGGCTGCTGAGCCTCGCGGCCATGGTGGGCTGCGAGTTCAACACCCGTCTGGATGGGCACAGGAACTGACTCCGCCCGGACCCGTCTTTCCCCTTAGACTGGTTGGTGCATGAGCTACCAGCTTGGCATCGACTACATACCCCGCGGCGACCAGGGCCAGGCCATCCAACAACTGGTCCGCGGCGCCTCAGCGGGCGAGCCGCATCAGGTTCTGCTCGGCGTCACTGGCTCGGGCAAGACCTTCACCATGGCCAAAGTGATCGAGGAGACCGGCCGCCCGGCACTGATCATGGCCCACAACAAGATCCTCGCCGCCCAGCTCTATCAGGAGTTCAAGCAGTTCTTTCCGGGCAACGCCGTCGAGTACTTCGTCAGCTACTACGACTACTACCAGCCCGAGGCATACGTCCCGGCCTCCGACCTCTACATCGAAAAGGAGTCCACCATCAATGAGGAGTTGGACAAACTGCGTCTGGCGGCCACTAAGTCGCTGTTCGAGCGCCGCGACGTGGTCATCATCGCCTCGGTCAGTTGCATTTACGGCTTGGGATCCCCGGAAGCCTACTTTGGCTTGCAGTTGACGCTCGAAAAGGGCCAGCGGGTAAGGCGCGAACAGATCACCCAGAAGCTTGTCGAGATCCTCTACGCGCGCAATGACGCCGATTTCAAGCGCGGCGCGTACCGCGTCCGCGGCGATGTCATCGAAGTCTGGCCGACCTACGACGATTGGGCCTACCGGATCGAGCTTTTCGGCGATGAAGTGGACGGGCTTTCGCAGATCGACCCCCTGCTGGGCCAGGTCAGGCAAACCTACCAGCGGCTGCCCATCTATCCCGCCTCACACTATGTCATGAGCAACGAGACCAGAGAGGCCGCGCTCAAGAGCATCGAATTGGAACTCGAATGGTGGCAGGGTGAATTGGAGAAGCAGGGCAAAGCGGTCGAGGCCCAGCGCATCTACCAGCGCACGATGTTTGATCTCGAGATGATCCGCAACGTCGGCTATTGCCATGGCATCGAGAACTACTCGCGCCACTTCAGCGGCCGGCTGCCGGGCGAGCCGCCGCCGACGCTTCTCGACTACCTGCCGCAAGACGCCCTGCTGTTCATCGACGAAAGCCACCAGACCGTGCCTCAAATCGGCGGCATGTATCACGGCGACCGGTCGCGGAAGGAAACCCTCGTCAGCTACGGTTTCCGGATGCCCAGCGCACTGGATAATCGCCCGCTGACTTTCGAGGAGTTCGAGAACCGCATCCATCAAACGGTCTACGTGAGTGCCACTCCAGGGCCTTACGAGCTAAACAAAACGGGCGGTGCTGTCGTGGAGCAGATTATCCGGCCGACCGGACTGGTGGACCCGCAGGTCGAGGTGCGGCCCATCAGGGGCCAGGTGGATGACCTGCTGGGCGAAATCCGCGCCAGGGTCGAGGCCGGCGAACGGGTTCTGATCACCACTCTCACCAAACGGATGTCCGAGGATTTGCAGGAATACTACAGCGAGCTCGGCGTCAAATCGAGCTATATGCATTCCGAGGTTGAGACGCTCGAACGGGTAAGGATCATCCGCAATTTGAGGCGCGGCGAGATCGATGTCCTCATTGGAGTGAATCTGCTGCGTGAGGGACTCGACCTGCCCGAGGTCAGCCTCGTGGCCGTGCTGGATGCCGACAAGGAGGGCTTCCTGCGGTCGGCCGGATCGTTGATCCAAACCATGGGCAGGGCCGCGCGAAACATTAACGGCAGGGCGATTCTGTACGCCGACAGGATGACGGATTCGATGAAACGCGCCCTCGACGAGACCGCGCGCAGGCGCCAGATCCAGAGCGCGTACAATGAGGAGCACGGCATCACGCCGGAGTCGATCATGAAGCCCATCGATATGGTGATGGCGCGGATCGCGGAGGCCGATTATGTGACACCGCCTGTGGAAAGTGAGCAGGAAGTCGCGTTGCTCAGCGTCGAGCAACGCAATGCACTCATAGGCGATTTGGAGAAACAGATGAGGGAGGCCGCGAAATCGTTCGAATTTGAGCGCGCGGCGCAGTATCGTGATCGCATCAAGGCGTTGAGGGCGCCAAATCCATATGAGAAGGACCAAGCCGTCGGGTCTGGTGGTTTCGGGACAACTGTCTGAAAGCACCCTTCTGCGACTGCCGGCGTTGACCGAGGATCTCGGCCCGGTGGCGGCGAGTTCAAAACGACTGGCAAGCCGCTATGCCAACGCGCTCAGGCGCGGGTGGGCAACGGGCGATTGGGGCGAATTGTCGGCCGCGCGCATCATCTTCATCCAGGTTCCCGGACCCGAACTAGATGCAACGGTTGGCGAGTTGCTCAGAACCGTGCGCCCCTGGCATCGCCGCATCGCCGTGCTTCTGGACGAGGCGTTGGACTGTTCCTCGCTCGCCCCCTTGGCCGCGGCGGGCGCTTTCGTTGCGAGCTTGACCCACGCGCCCATGGCCGCCACCGGGGTGACCCTGATCGAGGGCGACTCGCAAGCGGTCTCCGGCCTGAGGCAGCTTCTGCGGCGCTCCGGCGTGAAGTCGATCTACATGAGGGCCGGCTCGAAAGACTCCTACAACGCCGGGGCCATGCTCGGCGCGTCGCTGGCCGGCGCTGTGGCCGACAT
Source organism: uncultured Candidatus Solibacter sp. (assembly GCA_964604945.1). GTDB lineage: Bacteria > Acidobacteriota > Terriglobia > Bryobacterales > Bryobacteraceae > PNKE01. Next base: position 980 of record CAZSBK010000124.1, on the reverse strand, counting down.
GGCCATGCGTGCTGTGCGCGGAGCCGGTATTGATCCCGCGGCAGCCAAACGAATCGTCAGCCAGGCCGTCGAAGCGGCCTTGCGGCAGGCGCTTGCCAAGGGCAGATCTCCCTGGGGCAATCCTCGCACCGCCTCCGAAAAGTCTCTGGTTCTCATGCAGTTGCAGGCGCTGGAGGCGGCCGACCGCGGCTCGGGCGTCTTCCTCCGGGAAACCATGGCGTCGGCGATGCACCTCTATGGCCAAGACACCAGATGGCTTCGCAAACCCGCCACTTCGGCCACCGCCGGCGCCGCTGGCTGACCCGGCCGCCGATCCCCCTTTACGGAAAAGTCCGACGCTTTTGGCCGCCCCAGTTCATCAGCAAGAGTGTAGGCTTTCACTGCACCAGCCGTCGGTTTGCGAGGGGTGCCGCAAAACGCTAAAATCAGGAGTCCCCACTTCAAGGCAATGCTGCGCAACAAGATAGAGAAACCCGAGGACCTGAATCCCATCGAGACACGGGAGTGGCTGGAGTCGCTGGATCAGGTGATCGAGGAGGCGGGCCCGGAGCGGGCGAAATTCCTGCTTGAGCGGCTGGCCCACGAAGCGGCGCGCCAGGGCGTGCCGGCTGCGCTCACTCCTGTCACTCCCTATCTGAATACCATCCCGGCCAACGAAGAACTGCCCTACCCGGGCGACCGCGACCTTGAGCGCACCATCAAGAGCCTGGTCCGCTGGAACGCCGTCGCCATGGTTGTCCGGGCAAACAAGTACGACGACGGCATTGGCGGCCACATCTCGACTTTCGCCTCCTCGGCCACACTGGTCGAGGTTGGCATGAACCATTTCTTCCGCGGTTCGATCGGCGACCAGCCGGGCGATCTGATCTACTTCCAGGGTCACGCCTCGCCAGGTGTCTATTCGCGAGCCTTCCTCGAAGGCCGCCTCAGCGAGGAGCATCTTAAGAACTTCCGCCACGAATTGCGCGAGCATCCCGGCC
>CAZSBK010000123.1:0-13622 GCA_964604945.1 uncultured Candidatus Solibacter sp. | reverse complement strand
TGCAACATCTTCTCGACGCAGGACCACGCCGCGGCCGCCATCGCCGCGGCCGGTCTCCCGGTGTTCGCCTGGAAGGGTGAAACGCTGGAAGAATACTGGTGGTGTACCTACAAGGCGCTCTGCCACGCCGGCGGCAAAGGTCCGCAGTTGATCGTCGACGACGGCGGCGACGCTACGTTGCTCATTCATAAGGGTTTCGAGCTGGAAAACGGCGACGGCTGGGTGAACACGCCCTCCACTTCGCACGAAGAGCAGGTGATCAAGGACCTGCTGAAGCAGGTCTATGCCGAGTCGCCCACCCGCTGGCACGAAATCGTGAAAGAGTGGCGCGGCGTCTCGGAAGAGACCACCACTGGCGTCCATCGCCTTTATAAGATGCACCAGCAGGGCACGCTGCTTGTCCCGGCCATCAACGTGAATGACTCGGTGACGAAATCGAAGTTCGACAACCTCTATGGCTGCCGCGAATCGCTGTCGGACGGCATCAAACGCGCCACCGACGTGATGGTGGCGGGCAAGGTGGCCGTGGTTTGTGGCTACGGCGATGTCGGCAAGGGCTCGGCCCACTCCCTGCGCGGCTTCGGCGCGCGCGTCATTGTCACTGAAATCGACCCGATCAACGCCCTCCAGGCCGCCATGGAAGGTTTCGAGGTCACGACGATCGAAGACACCCTGGGCCGCGGCGACATCTATGTGACCACCACGGGCAACTGCGACGTGATCACGCTCGAGCACATGCTGCAGATGAAGGACCAGGCCATCGTCTGCAACATTGGCCACTTCGATAACGAGATTCAGATCGATCGGCTGAACAACGCGCCCGGCGTGACGAAGGAAAACATCAAGCCGCAGGTGGACAAGTACCATGTTCCCGGCGGTCGTTCGATCTTCATGCTCGCCGAGGGCCGTCTGGTCAACCTGGGTTGCGCTACAGGCCATCCGAGCTTCGTGATGTCCAACAGCTTCTCAAACCAGACCCTTGCCCAGCTCGATCTCTGGAAGAACAAGGACACCTATCAACCTGGCGTCTACACGCTGCCAAAGAAACTTGACGAAGAAGTAGCCCGGCTGCACTTGGAGAAAATCGGCGTGAAGCTGACCACGCTCACCGCGAAGCAGGCCGACTATCTCGGCGTACCGGTCGAAGGCCCCTACAAGTCAGAACATTACCGCTACTAATATGCTCCGGCAACTCGATCATGGCCGCCGCCCCACAGGGCTAGCGGCCATCTTGTTTATTCTCAATTATTTAGCGAGAAGCGAGTTCGTTTGGTCGTGATTTCTCTGGCCCCACTGCTCCCTGAAGTACCCCAGCGCGTTCATGACGACGCTGGTTCCGATCAGCGCTGAAACCGCCAACGGCCACCGCCGCGCTGGAGCCTTGAACGGGTAGGCGAGCATCCCGGTCAGGAACGGCAACGGCTCGATGCGGAACGGTCCCGAACCTCGTTCCTCCCTGGCCTTGTGGAAGTGCCAGGCTCCGCGGCCGTAGGAGAAGTGCTGGCGCAGGAAGCCCGTCAACGTCAGCCCGTGGGAGTGATTCACGACGGCATCCCCGACATAGACCATTGGCCTGCCCGACGCACTCCAGCGGGCACAGAAGTCCCGATCCTCGCCTCCAGCCAGCCGGAAGCGTGGGTCGAATCCACTGGATTGGCGGTACAACTCGGTGCTGAGCGCGAAGTTGCAACTGGCGAAGAATCGATTCTCGTGCTTCCCGGTGCTGTAGTAGTCGTACAGGTAGGAGATTAGAACCTGGCTAGCTTCTGAACAGAGGCTCCCCGGAATCGCGTTGACCGTTCGCCCGCCGGCCAATGCATCGGGTTGTTTTCTTAGCACGCCGCCCAACTGAGCCAGCCAGTCCGGCGCGGGCGCGCAATCGTCATCGGTCAGGGCGATGAAGCGGCCGCGAGCGATGGCCGCGCCGGCGTTTCTCGCCTGGCCGGGCCCGCCTCCTTTGAGGCGGACACAGCGGATCTCCATCCCCCCGGACAGCGCATCGAGGATCGCGTCATAGGGCTCACGGCTGCCATCGTCGACGACGATCACCTCGTATTGATCCTTCGGTGTTTGTAGACGGGTGAGCGCCGCGAGGCAGTCCTTGAGTTGGTTTGGACGGTCGCGCGAGGGAATCACAACTGAAAACTCGGGCGCGTCATCGACTTCTCCGAGGCTACTCATCGAGTCGTCCACCACCGCGCGCCGTTGTCCGAATGTCAATGGGGCGGCCGCAGGCAACTGACTCCGCGGCGGCCAAGGCGATTTCTAGCGCTTTGCGACCGTCGTCGAGAGTGCACTCGGGCGGTTGCCCGCTCCTGATCGATTGGCCGAAGGCGCTCCAGGCGCCCACGAAAGTGGCCTGGAACCCACCGCCATTGCGGGTATCGGCCACCAGCCCAGGGAGCGCAGCCAGCGCCCGGATGCCCCGCTTGAGACGGTCCATATGCGCGCCGGGGTACGTCTTGTAGGAGTAGAACTGCAGCCCGTCGAACCGGTAGAGCGAGATCAGCAACCTGCCCTTTTCCCCGAACACCTCCACCTCGCTGTTTGGCCCGGTGAGGAAGCTCATCACGGCCGAAGCCAGCACGCCGCCGTCGAGTGTTGCCGAAGTGACGCAGGTTTCGTCCTCATAGACATCCGAACCAGTGCTGAGGCTCCCTATGCGCTGGACCTCGCGCCCGAGCAAATAGCGCCAAAGATCGTAGTGGTGGACGCCTTCGTTGAAGCTCACTCCACCGCCTGAACCGAGTTTCTTGTGCCACTCGGGTGCGTCCGCCCCCGTCCGGTCGTGGGTATAGACGCTGCGGATGGCTTTCACGCGCCCCAGAAGCCCCGCCTCGATCATCGCCTTGGCTTTTCGGATGAGCCGGTGCCACCGCAGATTGAAGCAAACCTGAGCTACGCGGCCCGCGCGTCTGCGCGCGTCCACAAGTTGGTCCGCCTCGTCCAGTGTGAGTGCCAGAGGCTTTTCCATGAACAGGTGCTTGCCCGCTTCGAGCGCGGAAACGCCGGCTTCGGCGTGTGACGCCGTCTCGGTCAGGACCGCGACAGCATCGATGCCAGGCATTTGAACCAGTTCCCGGTAGTCGGCGAGAGCACGCTCCGCGCGATAGAGCGCGGCGGTTACGGCTAACCGCTCAGGGTCCCTGTCGCAGACCGCAACCACTCTGAACTCAGGCATACGTCGCAACGCTGGATGATGGCGTTCACACGACACCTTGCCGCAGCCGATGATGCCGATCCGGACTACGTCCGGCATCGCCGGCAGTGCCTCTTCGCGGCGGTAAACCTCATCTTGTTCGCCCTGCGACTAGGCCGGGATAGACAGAGTCCGGCACCAGTTGGCGGGATTCCAGACTGCAATCTGTCGTAGGACGGTCGGCGTAAGGACAGTTATTGCAGAAGCTCAGCTTGCCGTGTTGGTCACGCACCACCTTCCTCACCTCGGCGGCCTGCTTGCTGAACCAGATGTCGCGGAAGCGGTTGGTGCCGTCGAGCCGGCCGAATATGTGTTTTGCGCCATGGTCCTGATCGCAGGAGACCACTTCGCCAGAGGCGAACACCCCCGGAAACCAGAACGGCATTGTGCAGATGAAATCGCCGCGCTTCACCCGGCGTCCCTCCTCATACTTGTACGCTCGCAGCAACTCGCTCTCCGGGACAAAGCCGCTCTGGACCGAATCGGCCTCGGGCGTGTCGAAGATAGAAAGTGAACGCAGGGTGAGCAACTCGAATCCGAGTTCGCGCGCGAACTCCTCCAGCCTGTCCACTTCGTGCTCATTGTGGTTCATGACGATGTAGCGCATCTGGAGAACGGGATAGCTGCGGTTGCGCTTCCTCTTGAGTTCAACAAGCTTCCGCACACCGTCAAGGATGATTCCGAGTTCGGCGCCCACGCGGTAGCGCGAATTGGTTTCTTCGGTGATGCCGTCAATAGCGACAATGAGAGTCTTCAGCGGATGGGCGACCAGGGCTTCTCTGACCGTCTCGCTCCGAAGCGGCATTCCGTTGGTTGACAGGATCGTCACCACATCGTGTCTGCTGGCGATCTCGAGCATCCGATCGAGTTGCGGGTGCAAGAGCGGTTCTCCCCAGCCGAATAGGGACGCGGTGAGCAGGTAGGGGGCGGTCTCCTCCCAGACTTGTTCGAATAGCTCGACCGGCATGAACTTGCCCTCGCGCTCCAATTGCTTGGTCCCCGTGGGGCACACTGGACATTTCAGGTTGCAGTAGTTCGTGAACTCCACTTCGAGGTGCAGTGGCATGTTCAAAGGCTGCAACTGGCGGCGCAGCAAGTGAGTTCCAGCCAGGAGCAGGTTGAGCCGCTTGGCCGCGCTCATTCCGGTTGCCCCCATCGGCATCCGGTCATAGACAAAATCGTATCGGCCACGCGCAAGAACGTCCCACATCAATTTGGGAGTCCTCAGGAGACCCCTCCTTCGTTCGTGCGACCTCATTGTGGCAATACTATCAAAGTCGCCGCTGCGCCAACGCAAGAAGAGCCGCCCATCTCCGGATGGACGGCTCCTCTGCACGCTCTGAATGACTTAGCTTACCCTCGGGCAGCCGAAACGCGAGACTCTTCGCGAAGCGCAGCCGCCTTATCCGTGGCTTCCCAGGTGAAGCCGTCGCCCGTGCGGCCAAAGTGGCCGAAAGCGGCGGTAGCCCGGAAGATCGGGCGGCGCAGTTTGAGGTGCTCGATAATGCCCTTCGGCGTGAGCGGGAACGTGGCGCGAACCAGTTCCACCAGACGACCTTCGTCGAGCAGTCCCGTTCCAAAGGTGTCAACCAGGACGGAAACCGGCTCCGCGACGCCGATAGCATAGGCCAACTGAACTTCGCAGCGGCTCGCCAGCCCCGCGGCGACGATGTTCTTGGCGATGTAACGCGCCATGTAGCAGGCCGAGCGGTCGACCTTCGTGGGATCTTTGCCCGAGAACGCGCCGCCGCCGTGGCGGCCCATGCCGCCATACGTGTCGACGATGATCTTGCGCCCGGTCAAACCCGTGTCGCCATGAGGCCCGCCGATGACGAAACGCCCGGTCGGGTTGATGTGGAACTTCGTGTTTGAATCCACCATGGCGGCAGGCACGATCGGATCGATGATCCCGGCCTTCACCTGTGCACGAAGGTCTTCGGTCGAAATGGTGTCGTGGTGCTGCGTTGAGACAACCACGGCATCGATGCGGGCGGGTTTGCCATTCGCGTACTCGACGCTCACCTGGGACTTGCCGTCGGGCCGCAGGAAGTTCAGCTCCCGGCTATTGCGGGCGTCGGAGAGGCGCTTGACGAGTTTGTGGGCAAGCATGATCGGCAGCGGCATCAGTTCGGGCGTCTCGTCGCAGGCGTAGCCGAACATCATGCCCTGGTCGCCGGCGCCGCCGGTGTCCACGCCCATGGCGATGTCGGGCGACTGCGACTGGATGGCGTTCAGCACGCCGCAGGTCTTGCAGTCAAAACCATAGGAAGCATCGTTGTAGCCGATATCGTCGATGACGCTGCGGACCAGGTCCGGTACGTTGACGTACGACGTGGTGGTGATTTCGCCTCCAACCACGACCAGACCGGTCGTGATGAAGGTCTCACACGCCACACGGCCCGTCGAGTCTTCGCTCAGAACGGCATCCAGCACCGCATCCGAGATCTGGTCGGAGATCTTGTCGGGGTGTCCTTCTGTGACCGATTCCGACGTGAAAATGTGTCTGCTGACGTCTGGCAATGCGAACCTCCAGGCTCTCGCCGCTGATTTGTCTTCCATCCCCGTGCCTTAGGCTGTTCTTGATCGCGCGCACCATCGATTGGCGTGGTGGTTCGGCGGAGGATCGGGAAGCGTCCAGGCAGGGCTTACCGATTCTCAGTTTATCCAATGGCGCGTTGGAGGGTCAACGAAAGGTGGCCGCCGGTTGGAAACGAGGCCTTAACGGTCGGGTTGCCGTCTTGAATGGTTTGCGGGTGACAAAAAGGCCGCCGCCCCTTCGGACGACGGCCCGCGGTTCACTTGGCGCGGATCGCCGCGCCGTCGATGCTCCCTTATTTGCTCAGGCCGATCTTGATGGTCCGGGGCTTGGCCAGCTCTTTCTTCGGCAAGGTGATGGTGAGGACACCGTGGCTGCAGTCGGCCGTCACCTTTTCGAGGTCGACCGTTTCCGGCAGCACGAAGGCTCGGTTGAAGGCGCCGTAGGCCCGTTCCTGGCGATGATAACCACCCTTGGTTTCATCGCTTTGGAAGCTCCTGGACCCGCTGATCGAGAGGGTCCCGTTCTCAACTTCAATGTTGATGTCCTCGAGTTTCACGCCCGGGATGTCGGCCTTGAGCGTGAGTTCGTTCTCGGTTTCGGAGATGTCCACCGGCGGCGCCCATGGTCGGGCACCGGCGGATTCACTGAACAGCCTGTTCATCATGTCTTCGAAAGCTGTTGCGGCCGGGGATTCCTGCAGGAAGGGGTTCACTCCCCTGCGAGTGGTCAGTAGCGTCATTGTCTTGCCTCCTGTGATGAGTTAATATCGATCACACTTGCAGTCTAAAACATGAGTGTAGTTAAGTCAAGAAAAATAGTGACTAGACTGTGCGATCCACTCTGTCCCGCAACGGAAAACGCGCCGGAAGGCCTTTCGGCCCCCGGCGCGTTTGGTGTGCTTGCGGTAAAACTCTATTGAACGGCGATTGAGATCTTGGACTCGTTGGACCAGACCCCTCCCACCGAGCAGGCGATGGCCAGACTGGAGCCAATTGGAGCATCTGCTGGAATCGTGAAGAGGATCTCATAGATTCCAATGAGGTTCTCAGCCATCTTGGCCTCCACCACGGGAGCCGACTTGCCGGTTTCGAGGCCGACCATGACGGGCAGGGTGATCGTTTGGCCGGAAACTCCGACGCGGTTGGTCTCTGCCAGCGGCGTGGTCTGACCCATGCCGATGACATACATACGGACGGTCTCGCCGATTCGAGCCGGCGTGGTAGGCGTGACTACCAGTCCATCGGAGCGGATGATGATCGCCGCCCGCCGGTTGCCTTCAAAGACATCCTCGATGACGCCCGGCATCAACTCCCTAACCGGGATGTCCGCCACCGTGGTTGTGCCGCCGCTCACCGTGACGATGGCCGAGGCCGTTGTCCCGGTCATTTCGTACGGAACCTGCACCAGAACCCATTCGGTGGTGCCGTCGTTGCCCACCGCCATGATCGGGGCGTAGGCGCTGCCGCCAGCCCAGGTGAACTCGACCTTGATGCCGTTCTTCTCGACCGGCAACCTGCCGCCGAGCATATTGGCCCAGTACTCGCCGTTGACTCCGGTCGCCAGGCCCTCGCCGCTGATGCGGACAAGCAGTCCGGGCGCGATACCGGATTCATTCGTCGAGTAATTCTTGAACGACGTCGCCGTGATCGAGGGTCCCGGCAGCCGGCTGCTCAGAGTGAAGACCAGTGGCTGGAAGTTGGAGATTGTGGCGCTGACCGTGATATTGCCGGCCACTGGTCCAGCCGTTACGGTCACTGAAGCCAGACCGGTACTGGAAGTCAGGGCGGTCGTCGAGCCCAGCAGCGCCGATCCGCTCGTCACAGCAAATGCCACACTCACCCCGGCAACCGGTTGGCCCATGGTGTCAGTGATTTTGACCGACAGCGGGGTCGGGAAGGGTTGGTTCGTCACGATTCCCGTCTGGTTGTCGCCGGCGACCTTCGCGAATCCGGATACTTGCGATTCCACAGTCACCTTGAAGGTAGCGGTCTGACCCCCGACTGTGACTTTGATGTCAAACGTGCCGGATGTCGGGCCTAACTGAACCGTTGTGCTCGCCCGCCCGTTGGCGGCGGTCGCTGTCGAGGTGTTGGACAGCGTCACGCTGCCCGCAGTCTGCGGAACCCAGGAAACGGGCAACCCACTGAGCATGTTCCCGTAACCGTCGGAGACTTCGATGGTCAAGGCCAAGGGGAGGAGTGCGCCCGGCTTGCCCTTCTGGTTGTTGCCGGAAACGATCACCGGAGCGGACGGATCCCCAGGGGTGACCGTCAGAGTATAGGGAATGCCGCTGCCGCCGCCGAACTGGCGGAATCCGCCGCCGACATCCACGGCCAAGTCCGTGGTCCCCAGGACCCCCGTAATCACGAGGGTGCAGGAGGCGATCCCGGTAGCATCGGTCAGGGCGATATTCTCTTTGCATTTGGCCACGGGGCCCACCGCCGGGTCCTGGTTTTCCGAAGTGACGGTGATCCCGATGTTCGGGATGGGCGTGTTGTTGATGATGCCGACGCCACCGGTGGCGTAAACGTGGACCTTGAAGGCGCCCTCCGTGACGGAGCCCAGTTTCAGGGTCAGATGCGCGTTGTCGATCGTAGGGGCGACGATTTGGGCGGCTGGGGCTTGCGCTGAACCGCCGGATGCGGGCTGGTACCCGGATTCAACGAAAGTAGTCGTCCCGATATCCTTCACGGTTGCCGAGATGTAGTAAGTGATGAAGGCCTGGCCGAGTGGTGGATACTCGTTGCCTCGCCAGCCGATGGTCGCTTTACCGTCAGCGTCGGTCACCGTGGACTTCTCGCCTTGAAGTTGGACGCCGCTCTGGGTTGACCAAGTCACTTCCCGGCCCACGATCGGCTTGTCATCGGCGTCGAGAACCCGGATGACCAGCGGTTTAGTTTCGAAGAAGACAGCCACGAGTTGGCCGTCTCCGCTCACCTTTTCCGTTCGAACCGTGCCGCCGGTTCCCCCGTCGCCGCCGCCTTGATCGGCACCTTCGACTTTAGAAGTAAAGGCGACGCTCATCCCACCCACCGTCGCAGTGACGACGAAATCACCATTTGCATTCGGGGAGGTCGCTGTGACCGTGGCGATGCCCTCCATGTTGGTTCGAGCTTCGGTCGCCGACAAGCCAATGTTGGCAGAGCCGGGGAGGAATACCACCGAGGCGTTATAGACCGGGCGGCCCGCCGCGTCCAGCACCCGAATCGCATAGGGTTTCAGCACGGTGGCTGGCAGGACCGTTTGTCCTGTGCCGTACGGCGTCACCGTGGCTGGCGTCGCGGTGCTGGCCGCTTTGCCGAAATGGACCGTCCCGAACGAGGCCAGGACGCTTGAAGGTTGGAGCACCCCGCTGATGTCGAGTCGAGTCAATTGGCCCGATTGAGACGTATAGTACATGAATTTGCCAATGGGGTACTCATCGCTCAGCGTTGCTCCAGTGACGCCGTTGAGCACGTTAACCCAGGCGAAGTTCGTCTCGATAGTCGAGATCGTCGGGAAGTTCACCGTCCAGAAGCGGCCCTGCTGGCCGAAGTACACCAACAACTGCGCGTCGCTGCGGAAGTAGAAGCGAGTCGGCTTTGCAATAGAACCGTCAATCTGAATTGGGAGGACGTTCAGCACCCCCATGGAGGTGGCTTCGTTGGTGTCGTTGGCGCCTGGGATGGTGTTGTCAAAAAGGAAGAAGGAGGAGCTACTGGCCTGCTCATTGGCCGCGACTGCATAGCGCCCATTGGGGGAGAAGAAGAGTTTCCCAGGTGAGCCATAGAATCTTGAGCGGCCAACCTTTGCGAAGGGCGGTTCCGGCTGGAACTCGAATAGATCGTAAGTGCCCGTCACGTAGACGGCACCGGTCGGCCCGATGCTGACATTGTTCAACAGGCTGCTGATGGCTGTCTGCCCCAAGAGCGCACCGGTCTGAAGGTTGACAGACGTCAACCGTCCTCCGCCGGTGCTGAGCACAAGGGCGTACTTGCTGTCGTGCGTGACAGCCAAGTCCTTCGGCGTTCCGACACCACTTGTGTTCAAGGCCACACGACCGTAGGTCAGCACCGTCTCGGTCGCCACATCAATGATGAACAATTTGCCTGGAGCGTCTCCTCCGATCGCCACTATCTGCAGGCCATCCGGGGTCAGCACTCCGGCGGTCACGCCAAGGCCATCGAGGAGCAACGTGCGCGCAGCGCCTGAGACCTGGCCGCTGGCCAGCGTCACAAAGGTGACCGGCGCGGCTGCATTCGAAGACAGGAATACAGCCTTTGTCCCAGCCGGCGACACGAGTGTGGTGTGGACGCCTGCGGGTACAGCAACTGTACCGCCGGTTGCCAGCAGTTCGCTAAACACCAGCGCGTTGCCGCTCTGCGCGGAGGGAGGCAGAACAAAGACATTGCTGGCGCTGGCCGCCGGAGCGAAGGCGGCTACGCAAACAAGGAGTATGGGCAGAATCCCACGAAGATTCATGGTCACCTCAAGTGATGGAAATTAACAAGGCGGGTGGGAACGCGGCGGGAACCACTCTTAGACTAGCACAAGCGAGCTGGATGCACAACGAAAAAGCGGGGCGGACCGAAGTCCGCCCCGCTTCAAGTCATCAAAGGACGAAGGACTAGTTGCCCAGAACTTCGCTATCGACGCCAGTGCGCGAACCGAGGGCCTGGTCGAGGACCAGGGCGATATAACCCTGCGCCCAGTTCCGGATGCCGAGGTCGCTGATGAAGGCGTAGCCATGGGCATACTGGAAGTTGCAGCGCGCGATCATATAGCCGGTGAAATCCGGGGCCGCATTGACGGTAGCCGTCGAGGCGCCCTGGACACCGCCGCCGTTGGACAGCGTGAAGATCAGCGACTTGCCAGCAGGAACCGTGCCCGAGGTCTGCGTCGGGGGATTGGTGTCAACTGCACCAGTCATCCCGTAGAAGTACAACGTGCAAGGCCCTTCCTGGTCAGGCGTGTCGTACGGATCGGCCGTTGTGTTGGCGATCGAGATACCCGTGTCAAAACCAGCCGCGTTCGTGATGTAGGGGAACAGCAGGTTGGTCTGGCAGGAGTTGATCGTGAACGTGGTGGCCGACTGCGGATCGTTGACGAACCGCGGAGCCGGGGCAACACTAATCAGCTGCATGGTGTTCAGCGTCGAGGTGGGAGCATAGTTGCCCGTCACCGTCGCCGTGCCGAGACCCGGCAGCGGGCTGGCGCTGTAGGACAACGACATAGTGAAGGTCACCGTATTGATGTTGCCAGGGTTCGACTGCATGATCTCCCACACAGCGATACCAGCGCCGCCGCTCAGCGACACAGTGCCCGACGTGTTTGCTGCCGTGCCGCCAGCGCCGTTGGTATCGTGCGAGGTCACGCGCCATGCCACGTCGGTGCTGCCGCTGTTGACACCAGGAGCCGTCAGGGTGATGTTCGCCGGAACGTTGGAGAACCGGGCGATCAGGCGGGTGCCCTGGGAGGCAACGCCTGCCACACCGGCAGCCGAGTTGCCGGCCGGCAGCAGACCCGTGCTGGACCACATCGACTCAGTGTTGTAGATGGTGCCCGGCATAAACTGGTTTTGGTAGGTCTGAGTACCAGCAGTGTTGGGGTCCACATCAAGGAGGATGTTGTTGTGGCGGAACGCCGTACCAAAATTCTCCTTGAAGTTCAGGTCGTAGTAGTAGGTATCGGGTTCGCACTGGTTGTAGCTGCCGCCAGTGGCGCTGAAGGTCATGCCCTTCGCCACATAGGCAACGTTTAGGGTGTTGTTGGACAGCGGCAGGGCGCCCGTACCGGAAATGGTGATGTACATGATGATGTTGGACGGGATCAGCGTCGAGCTGACGCCAACCGACGCCGCATCAGCGCGGACGTTCACCATACGCAGCACACGATTGCCGGAGGTTCCTGGAGGATCCACCGGAACGCCGAGCCAAGCAAGCGAATTCTCGCCAGCCTTCACGGCCTGATAGACGTTCTCACGGCCAGCGCTCGCACCGGTGTAGTTGCCGACGCCGATGCTGGAGGCCGCGTTCATCGGGCAGTTGCCAGGAGCAGCGCAGAGGTACTGCGCGACCGCGGTGCTCTGGGCCGACAGCGGCTCGTCGATCAACAACATCGCTTCAGAAGCGGTGCCGCTGATCAGCCGGGAGGTAATGTTGGTGCTCAGATAGATCTGAATGTTAACCGTGGGGATTGCAGCACCCACCGCGGTCGGGTTGCCGCCAGTGCACGTAATCGTGACCTGGCCAATTTCTTCAGCCAAGCCCTCAGCGCGAGCGAGCGGCGGAACACCGGCGCTGGCCACGCACTGGAGCGGATTGACGGTCTGCGCACTGGCGATACCGGCCGTGAAAGCCAGGACAACCAGGAGCAGCATCATTTTGCGAAAATCAACCATTTCCTTCTCCTTGTGAAGATGCGGATTCGAATTGATGAAGGGACTCGTGAACCTGAGCCTCAAGCAGAAGTGAGTGCGGAATCTCGGATGCTACCGCGATCAGGTTGACCCGCGGCGAACGAACGCTCGCCCCGCCCCATCCCAACTCCCGGTTCGTGCTTTGCCGGATTCTCATTTGAATCTTATTGTTCGATCTCTATCTTCTCTGTGCCCGCGGGATTTACGCCGACATGAAGGCCGCTTCCAGCCGGACGCATTCAGCACATTCATATCATTCCCGCTATCCAGCCGTCAAGTCTTGTTTGACCGGCGGACCGAAGTTGCGAGAAGGGCGCTAAACCCCTTCTCCGCGTATTTAACCATGCAACACGTTCATAAGTCAAGGATTCCGGTGTCCGGTTTCCGCTTCCTCTTCCGTTCACCTGCGATTCCCCTTTCAAGCTCACCCCCGCCGCGGCCACTGCCTGCAGATGGCCGCCGTTAGGGCTGGCAGGGTCACTGGAGGCTCCAGTACCCCCAATTCTTTATCGTCAGCCCCAAGGCCAATCTGTAGTCTCTGTTCGAGAAAACCGCCCGGACGGGCCTCCGCCTTACTCCTGCATCATCCTGTGCAGCCGCCGCATCTTCGACTTCAGCTCGTCGCTGGCCTCCGCTACTTCGTTGGTGTCGTAGATGACTCTGGGGGTGATGAAGATCACCAGTTCGGTGCGCGACATATTCGTGGACTTGCCGCCGAACGCCGCGCCCACGATTGGAAGCCGGTGCAGGAAGGGCAGTCCGCTGCTCGACGATTCGTTGGTCTCGCTGATGATACCCGCGATGGCAATCATGTCTCCATCCTGAACCGTCACCTGCGTGGTGACCGTCCTCTGGTTGAAGGAAGGCGACTGGATGGAAGACGTTGACGCAGACGCCTGCGGCGAACTGACTTCCTGGTCGACCTCCAGCGTCACTACCCCGCTAGGATTCACCCGCGGCGTGATGCTCAAGGTAACGCCCGTCTTTCGATTGGTGATGGTGCTGGCAAACAGGGAGTCGCCTCCAGATTGGGCTGACGTCACGGCCTGCGACTGCAGCGTCGGCACCTCGAGACCGACATTCAGAGTCGCTGCCACGCTGTCGGTGGCGATGATGCTCGGCGCCGAAATGATACGTGTATGGCCGCGCACCTCGGACGCGCTCATGGCGGCATAGAGCGCCCGGCTCTGGCCAACCAGAGCGCCGAAGGTGAGCGCCCCTCCGTCGCTGGTCACTTCAGCCAGCAACTTTCGTGTCGTCGTGCTTGTCGATGCAGCCTTGTCCTTGAGGTAGGCCGAAACGCCGTAGCTTAGCGCGCCTGTCAGGCTCACTTCATAGATCTTGGTCTCAATCAGCACTTGCCGTGGCGACACGTCCAACTGTTTGAGCAGTTTCAAAATGCTGGCGTACTCCTCGCCCGTGGCCAGGATCAGCAGCGAGTTGTCCATTTGGTTGGGCACAACCCGCGGCCCGCTCATGCCCATCAT
>CAZSBK010000122.1:0-13753 GCA_964604945.1 uncultured Candidatus Solibacter sp. | reverse complement strand
GCGCGAGAAGCTCCGCGTCACGAAAGTCGCCTTCCAGGTCGTCTTCGAGAACGGGAGCAATCGGCCGAAGACCGTCAACTTCACGATCACCCACCCTGCCGGATGCTCTCTCCGGGACGGCGACGAGGAACTGATCCTTCGCCGCTGCTTGCGGGACTGGGAGATCGCCACCGATGAGTGATCTGCTCCGCGGGTTCTGGGCTCGCGCCGAGTGCGAGGAGCCTATCTTCTCAGCCGAAGAGATCGAGGGGGTGCCGCCAGGGCAGTTTGAACTGCTCCGCCGGCACGGTTTCCTCAGGGAAACAGATCGGACAACCTGGGCTCGCTGCGAAGCCTGCGGCGACGGGCATGTTGAGCAAGTCGCCTGGATACGGAATGCGACCACCGGCGCACTGACCCCGTATGTCTCCTGCCCGCAGGCCGGCGGCTCCCGCGTTTCCATTGAACGCCTCCGGCGGTGGGCCATCGACCTTGATGCGATCGCCCAGGCGACGCGCCGCGAACTTGGGCTGGTCGGCAACGATGCAGTGCTGGTGCCCGGGCGTGTCTGGTCCCTCGGCCGCCGCCACATCGCGGGCCGTTGGAGGGATTTCTTCTTCGTCGTCGGCGCGGCGCGCGAAGATGCAAATTCGCTATGGGATCGGTGCCGACAGATCGACGATGCGCCGGCGCCGGTGGTTCTGGTGCCGTCACACCCGCCCGCCGAGCTACGGTGGGCCCCCATTCTCCTGTCCAGCCTCACGGAGTTTTCTCAATCTGGCGTTTCTTTCAATCTTGCTTACCTAGCCGATTCGCTCCCTCATGACCGACAGGCGGGTGCAGCGAAGACCATCGCCAGTTTCGCAGTGCCGGACCGCGCCACTTGGGCGGACCTGCGCGTCACCATCCATGAACATTCTCTGCGAGCCGAGATCTGTGGCACCACGCGCGATTTCGGTTTCGATGATCTTGCGCTCTCGGGCCCGGAGGACCGGCTGTGGCAACTGCTGTGCGTCCTGGCGCGCGTGGGCGGTCAGACCCCTGCCCGAAGCCGATCCCTATCGGAAAGAGATGCAGCCACATTCCGGAAGCAAGTGAGCGACTTACGCCGACTCCTCTCCACGGTCTTCCCGATCGACGGGGAACCCATCAAAGCAATGCGGGGCACCGGCGGCTACCGTTGCGTGTTCCAAATCAGCCTCGACCGCCAAGACGGATTTCCCGTGCAGCCGGAACGCTGGGACCAATGCTGCTTAACGGAACTGCGCGACGGGCGCATCGCTATTTCGGTCAGCACGATGGAGGTGTTCGGGGCGAGGACCATCTCGAAGGAGACATCCCTGACCGACATCGAAACGGCGGAGCGCACCGGCATCCGCACCGAGGAGTATGACCTGCGCGCCCTCGGCCTGGCCGACGAAGTCGGTCGCCCGACAGCCGAGGCTCGCGTCCTACTGGACTTCCTCCGCAACGGCGGCAAGCTGACCCGGCGCGGTGACGATAAGGATGTCCTGCGCCTCGGCGGGCGATTGCGCCTCTGGATGGGAATGGATTCTGGCCCATTCCAGTTCGCGCCAAGCCGCCGGCTGTGGACGGCGACATTCGAGTGCGGAACCGCAGCGGAACGATAAGGAGGAAGCATCATGAACGATTCTGAGAGGACGCAGACTGAATACGTGGGAGGGTCGAAGAGCCCGCTGATTCCACCCGGTGGTGCGAAACAGCTGATGGAGGAGGCCCGAGACTACCTCAGCGCCGCGCAACGCGCAGTTTCTGATCTTGGGCGGTCGAATGACGCGGGCGAGTCGGCGGGACTCGATCAGGAACTGTACATCGATACCATCAGTTGCCTCCTGATCCTGCTGGACAACAAAATGAATTGCGCTTACGAAGATCTTCTGCGGTCACCAGAACCGTAACTTTGAGTGCCCGGCCATCGATCGCAGCGGACAACCGCATAAATGGCTCTGTTGGAACTGCTGTGGCCGCGGAGTTCAAGCCGCGCACCCACGCCGGCTGCCGAGTTCACGATAATGGTCATTCTGTGACCGGTCGAATCTTTGGAGGTGGGCGTGAGCTTTCCCTATCAGGCGGTCTTCGCAGCGACTGAGGCGACGTTGTTGTCGTATGGGTCGCGGTATCGGCCGATCGAGGCGATACAGGCGGAGCTCGCGGCCTTCCGGAACCTGCCAGCCTCGCATTCGGACGACGAGCTGTTTTCGAAGATCATGTTCGTTGTGTTCTATTCCGGGTTTAGGGCAGCAACGGTCACGAAGAAAGCCGACGTGATCAGAGGCCACTTTCCGGACTACCAAACGGTCGCCGGATACGGCGAGGCCGATGTTCGTCGGATCATGTCCGAACACCGCATGATCAAGAACGAACGCAAGATCCGCGCGGTCATCGAGAACGCCCGAGCCGTTCAGCAGATCGTGCGCGATCATGGATCGTTCCAGTCGTTCATCGACGGCTTCCGTCCAATGGTGTCATTCGACGCCACCATGGCTCTCAAGCGGGAACTTCAGAAGCGGTTTTCCTACTTGGGCGACATTACCGCTTACCATTTCCTCACGGACATCGGCATGCCCGTCCTCAAGCCCGACCGGGTCATCTGCCGGATC
This sequence comes from uncultured Candidatus Solibacter sp., assembly GCA_964604945.1. GTDB lineage: Bacteria > Acidobacteriota > Terriglobia > Bryobacterales > Bryobacteraceae > PNKE01. Next base: position 11,153 of record CAZSBK010000122.1, on the reverse strand, counting down.
TTCCACCGCCTGGGCCTCATCAACGATGAAACCGACACGCACGAGGCCGTGCGGCAGGGACGCCGCTTCAGCGAGGAGACCGCGATATACTCTCAATCGGATTGGTTCAAGAGACCGGGCAGGTCATCGGATGTGGCGGGCCGAGAAATACGACCACTGTGAGTTGTGATAAGCTCTAGACGCTTCGCAGAAGGTACAGCTCATCGACACAGTTGGAGGCCACCAGTTGTTGAGGACCCTCGTCTCAATCACATTGATGGGTGCTCTCGCCCTCGCACAACAGAAACCACAGCCGAGCAGCAGACCAAGTGCGAGCAAGCAAGGCCAACCGCCATTCTCGGCTCGTTCGGCCGCGTCGATCGGGAATGACATTCTTCAGGTCATCAACGCCCTCCTAGCCGATGGCAAGGCCAAGGGCGAGTACGAGACGACTGCTGCCTATGAGGCTCGCAAGGACGCGGTCTCAAAGCGGTTCGGCCAGCTTGTGTTCATGCTGCCCCGCGGCGCCTCTGAATTCGCGTATGACGCCGATACTCAGGAGATGACGCTGCATTTAGCAGCCGAAATGGACTTCTTTGATTGCGAAAAGAACCGAGGTGCCTCGGGATGTTCAGAAGAGTCTGTCGCGGCGCTATCTGGTTTTACTATTGACCTGGTCAGCAAGGTCCTCGCAACCGGGTCATATGTTGGCAGCAACGCCTACGGGGCAAAGGCCACGATCAAGTCGACCACCTTCGGCACACACGGTATCTCGATTAGTAATCTTCGGCAGTGCTCACCGATCTTCGATCCTGACACTGGAGCAGCCAACATGAGGTTTCCCATGGGGGTCGAGCAAGCCCGTGCAGGCAAGCCTTTTCTGCGCGCTTTAATGGTTGGGAACCTCTCAGAACCCATTGTCTATCGCAGCAATTTCAGCCCCACAGACGGGCCCACGATCAGCATGCCTTTCGAACTCAAGAAGAAGGGCCTCTACGTCCCGTTCGTTCTCAAGGAGATTCAGATCATTGACGCTCGGTCCAAGGGCGTCATGAAGTCTATCGAGCCGTGCCGCTAGTGGAGTCCGGTTTATCCTTCGCCTTGCTCAACCAAGATCGCTCTTAGTCTATCGAGAGCCTCTTTGTCTGATAGCGGAGCGCGGTTTGAAGCCCACGTATCCGCTACTACTCCGCGGATTCTCTCCAAAAGGGATGCAGATTGGCTGCATACATCAACGGTAAGGTCACTGAAGATGCCAGAGTTTGCCAGCTTGTTCAATTGAAGAGCAAGGTCTGCGATCACGATGGGCGGCTGTTGCATATGTCTAGCTTACCGCCCACAACATGGCGAGAGTGAGGCTGTGTTGGGGGCTGGATGCGTTGCCACATCATTCATAACAGTATGCTCTGCGAGTTCAAGACGCGCAGGCGACAGCAGTCATATGAACTTCCTTGTCAGTGGCCGTGTCACGCTACTGCTTGCGTCTTGAGCGTTTTCCATGATTCCCGGTGCTCTGTCCACGTCGGTACCCGTCGGCACCCCTGCTGGTGACCTCAGTTTGGTCTCCGAACCGCCGGTCTAAGCTCGAATTGAATCGCTGTGCTGCTGGCCTGGTTCATGTTCTGTTTGACTTCACCTCCACACAGAGCCGCCGGATCCCCCGCTGTCGGGAGGGCGCCTTCTATTTGCAGGTTCAGCGGACGACGGTCTGCTCGGTCGACGAGGAGCCAATCGGGGCAAGACGTGGGCCCGAAGTCTGCCGGTGCAAGGGACAAAGCAGCCTCGATTTCACGCGACGGCTTCCCCGTGCAGCCGGAATGGTGGGACGAGTGCCGATTCACGGAACTACGCGACGGGCGCATCGCCATTTCCGTCAGCACGAGGGAGGTGTTCCGGGCGAGAGCATTCTCGGAGGACACCGCCCTCCCCGCTGACTTCGAAGCGGCGGAGCGCACCGGCATCCGCACCGAGGAGTATGACCTGCGCGCCCTCGGCCTGGCCGACGACACCGGCACGCCGACGGCAGCGGGACGTGTCCTCTTGGAGTTTCTGCGCAACGGCGGCAAGCTGACCCGGCGCGGCGACGACACGGATGTACTGCGCCTGGCACGGAGACTGCAAGCCTGGATGGGGCTCGACAGCCGTCCGTTCCAGTTCAGCCCCAGCCGACAGCTATGGAGCAGTCTGTTTGAATGCCCTTCCACGAACCAGCGTCGAGGAGCCTAGCTTCCAAATCAGCGACAAGAAATGGCTGTGCAGTTTCCACCCGACCGACGGCATCTCGCTCCCGATTGGGAACCACCGGATGTCTTCATTCTCATGCGGGTCTGTGCGAAGCTCACCGCCACCTGCCTTCACGCGATAGAAGAACACGAAGTGGCCGGGTTCGCGGTAGTCATCTGGAGACTGGTAGACCCCGAGGAGGTCGCAATCGCGGACCTTCAACCCTGTCTCTTCATTCACCTCTCGCTCAAGAGCCTCGTCGGGATGTTCGCCAAAGTCCACAAAACCGGACGGAAACATCCAAGTACCCTTGAACGGCTCATGGAGGCGCTTGACGAGCAGAACGGCTCCCAAGTCCTCAATAATGGCCGAGACAGAGGCGGCGACATGTGGGTAGTAGGTCCAATTGCAGTGTTCACAGTGCTGTCTCGGTTTTTCTTCCTCAATCCTAGTTCCGAGCTTCCCGGCGCAAAAAGGGCAATAGTCGTATATTGAAGGAACCGTGTCGATCGACATCACTTGCCTCCGTGAATTCGGCCTGGTCCCATTTGGGAAAGTCGGCTCAAGGTCCGGGGCCGTGCAGTAATCGCATGCATGAGCCGTTCGCCGATCTTCTTTTTTGCAGAACTCGCGTAAACTCCGGATCCGACAATCATGCTTTCCCACGGTAAAAGAGCAAAGGACGTTAGTGCAGTAGTTCCGAGCCCGATGCCAACATCCAACAAATTTTCCAGAAGACGCGAGTGAACTCTAACATCGCACCTACGCGCGGCCTCAATGGCTGCATCCCTTGCCATCTCATCTCGATCTTGCTGAGAAATGTTGGTATAGTTTCTGCCTCGGCGGAGTTTGAGCACATTCTCTAACCACAGGGCAACTCTAGCGTTGTGGGATCCCTCCGAGAAGGCCGAAGCGATCGTAATATTTGCGAGGTAACGCTCAGTGTTTGAAATATCAATGGTGACTCGCCCATCGGATTTGCCACGGCGATAGACGGCCTCCCGGACGGGATGGGCGAGCAACTGCTGATTCATGAGCTCAGATGCATAGTCGTGATATCGCCCCCGCAGCAGACATGAAAGGATAAAGGAATCGCGAATAAGCCGAAATTCATCTGAGTCTGGTTGCTTCAACGACAGAGAAGAGACATAATTTGAATCTGAACTCAAGGCCCAAACTCTTTCCACATCCTTTTCTTGCACGTTGAGCACTTTTGCGATCGGAGCGGTGAGATTCCGATCGAACAACGCGCCTCTCCTGATCACATGCTCCTGCCACTCGTATTGAATATGGGCTTGTAACCACTTGCTGGCCTCAGTCGTACCGCCACTGCATGCTCCACTGAAATCCCGGAGCACAGCGTTAAGCTTGGTCGTGTTTTTTCCACCCCAACGTTTCGTCTTTTGCAGCGCCAGGATGGCTTCCTGATCTGGCAGCACAACCTTCGAAACGATATCGGACATCCCGTGGAGCAATAAACCATAGGGTCCGGAAGCGGCACCCTCAGGTCGAGGGGAGGGAGCGAGGCGCACATGCCGCGCGTTGATCAGCGTTGCGGTAACAGCGAGAGCGCTATCCCATTCCATCCGATACGACAGCGCGGGTTTCTTGCGTGCCAACAATAAAATCACTTCATATGCGGACGCAGAATCGATGAGCCCCTCGACCATGACTGTTACCTCTGCTTTGTGTGAGTACCCTCAGATTTTACCTCCGCGCTCTGCTCCCTTGACTCTACGCCTACCTCAGATTACAGGTTGAGGTTTCTCTGGGGTCATGGCCTTGGGGGAATGATCGACTTCAGCGGGTTGGTTGCGAAGAGGGCCAACCCGGCGAGCATAATGATCTGGCTTATCCGCGCGCGGTTGATGCAACCGAGGCGAGCGCGGTCGGCTTGGTCCTCGGCCGGCCTCAGTCAACCTCTCAGTTCGCCTTGACTAAAGTCAATCCATCGCTGGGTCGATCATATTGTGGAGACTTCCCATGCGAACTTCACTGCTTCTTCTCCTAACGACATTGGCAATCACTACCAACATCCAGGCAGGTGCGGTTGGCGAGGGCTGTTTGCAGTTGGAGCCGAACACCGTCATCTTGACTGGAACGCTCGTGGAGCACAAAGGACTCCGCTCTTGGTTGGGGCTGAAGTCAGACGAGCCAGTCTGCACGATGCCCGCGAAGGACACCGTGTACGGCGCCTATGACATTCCTGGTCATACGGGAATCGGGGAGGTTCATCTAATCTTCCTAGGAGAAGAATCCTCAATTTCCCTCCAGCGAATTGAGCCGGGCACTAGGGTGAGTGCAACTGGACAACTGATCCCCCGAACGACTGCCTATCATGAAACCCCGATCCTGCTTCGGGTAAAGATACTCCAGCCCGCCGGTCCGAAGGCACCCCCTAAGCCCACGGGCGCAAACCGTCTTACAATCAATTCCAACGTGCTGCGCCCAGACCAATATTTCGTCTCGGTGACAGTACGTCCGGCGGAGGGACAAGTGGCTGCTCAGGTGACGGAAACACCCTCCTCACAGAGGCCGCTCATGCCAGCAACAGCCTTTGTAGCCTTTTTCTTCAACGGACCAAAGGACATCATGTGGGTTGACTGTCCATCTGGGTACAGACCCGGTGACGTCAGCAGTCGGACACGCTCAAAGGTCTTTATGATGAGCGAACGTGATCCCAAGATACCGACGTGGGGGGTTAGTATCGACCAGACTAAGCCAACGAACATCAATTTCGTCTGCGCCAGGTAGCCCGCCCAGCACGACTCGGCGCTGCGGGGCCTGGTTGGCCGACTCAGCAAGTCTGATCAGCATGTGGCAGCACCAAGCCCGCCCCACTGTGACCGCTGCACGGCCCATTGAGGACTCCGCGCCACCGCCCGCAAAGTCGTCTCCGCCACCGAAAACCGCCCGCCCGGCGTTTTCGGCAGCATGAGCACATCCCGCTGGATCTCCGGCGCCAGCCAGTTCAGCATCATGATCTGGCTGATTCGCTCCCGACAAACGTACCTGCGGTAGAGCCGGGGATCATAGATCACGTCTGGTGCACATCTGAACTGCTGTCGTGGCTGGCTTCAGACGGCCACCACCATGCCCTGATGTGCTGTCCACGCATGAAAGCCCGAGTATGATGCCAGACAAGGCTGTTCTCGGCGTGTTCACATTCCTCGCCAAGAACAGACTCTCCGCTATGCGCTGCAAACCTGAACCCTTCTGGAATGTGCTCGTACTGAATGCTCGGAGCGATTGTGATTCCGCCAAAACACGTTACGTCGCTGTAGAACCGAGGGGTTATGATCTCATACCGCCAGCGAACGTCACACTTCACGTCATCTCCGAGCAAAGTGAGATCGTCCCCTGGCTTAGTAGGGCGCAGGTGCTTGATCGCAGCGGCGTCTGGTGGCCTAAAGGTATGGACTTTGGTCGCTTCGAAGACCTCAGCTTGGATATCTCCCTCCGCGTAGATGTGCTTGCCAAACTCCAACCTAAGAACCCTGGGATTGTGAATGCCCTCTTCCTGGAGCGTCGGGCGGTACTCTGGATATCTGGACGTTCCATTGTTGACAACCGTGTACTCTACATCAACCACGACGCGGACCATCCCGCCAGCTTGTTCCCCATCCTCATGGATGTTGTATCGCTTGCGGTAATTTAGATACACAAGTTGCTCTTGCCCGAATGCGCGGATCACCTGTTGCGCCTTGGCTGGCAGGCCGGGGCCGACTAAACGGTCGGCAATAGCATCGGATGCCTCCCTAGCGATGAGCCCGGCTGAGAAGGTCTCGATAATCAATCCTATGATCCCTGCGATGAAGAACGCATCCCCTAGCTTGTGGACCGTGCGAGCGAATGGGCAGTGCTCTGGGTAGCAGAAGGCCAGGGCGGCCCCAACCAGGAGCGCGGCCCAGAAGATCCCGAACTTCTTAACTTTCTCTTTTGGTGTCAGATCCACTGTTTCCCTTCCGCTCGCAGAACAATCATATCGGACAAGCCCATCACTTGGCACATGCCATCCAATCGGAAGGCCGTGGCTTTCCACGCATTCCAACGTAGAAGTTTTCTTCTTTCAAAGCTTTCAACGTGCCCTTTGGACACTGCCCCTTGTCGGCGCCTGCTTGATCGTGGTATTGTCAAGCTTAGCGGGTTATTGGTAGGTCACTCTCGGTAAGTCGCCGTAGAAACTTCGCGGCGAGTAAGTATGCAACCTACCATTGAAATACTCATCGGTGCACCTGTTGTCGGCTCAGAGGCCGCCGCCCTGAGAGACTTGGTGTCCTCACTCGTTGCTCCCGCGCTGGTGCTTGTCAATTTCGAGATCGTGAGCCGGGACACGTCCCGACAGATCGATTTTCTTGTGGTCACTAGTCAACGAGCTGAGCTCATTGAACTCAAAGAGATAACGGCTCCGGTGAAGGGCGGCACCAATGGCCCCTGGCAAATCGAAACCAGTCGTGGACTGTTTGTGCCCTACACTGGACCGAATCCGTGGGTACAAGCCCGCGACGCCAAGTTCGCGCTCAGTGATGCGATGCAGGCTTTTGCTAAGCGTGGAGCCGTGCCACCCCCGACGGACAAGTACTTCTTCAAGCAGATTGATGCCTGCGTTGCTGTTTACCCCCGCATCGAATCCGGCTCTGACCTTTCGCCTGGTGATTTCAAAGCCTGGATCAAGTCCTTTCCCAATGTGATCCAGGGTCTCAACTCGATCCCGCTGCCTCTGAGGTCGTCTTGGGGGATGGCGGATTGGCGGATCTTTGCCAGTCAATACCTGAACCTCAAACAGGTGACCCTTCAATCTGCGATCGATGCATCGGTCTTCACGGCCCACTTGCGTCTGGAAGAATTTGGAATCCGGCTGAAGGAACAGCGGATCGCGCCACTGCTTGAGGCAACCCCTGGCGAGATGGCGGGAGAGAACCTGATCACGGAGTTGTCGTCGGCTCAGGATGTGCTGCTGCTTGGACGAAGCGGTCTGGGTAAGAGCTTCCACCTCGAACACTATCGCCGCCGGTGTGTCGAGTCGGGCGATGTCCCAATATTGCTAAACGCCGGGCATTACCGTGGTGATCTGAACCGAGCGATCCATAAAACCATTGGTCCTTATACGAGTCTGACGCCGGCAGAAATCCTGGATGCCTCAAAGCGGGTCGGCAGAAAGCTCGTACTGATAGTCGACGACTGGAATAAATGCGCGGCGTCCTTACATGGCGATTTAAGCAACGATCTTGCGAGCTTTCAGGTACGCTACCACACTCGCATTGTGACGGCGTCCCAAGGGCGACCGATTCAGCCGTTCTTTACGAAGTTCAAAAGCGTTGATCTAGCGCCTCTGCGAAACGATCACAAGAAACAGATCTTCGGATTTCATGCTGCAGCCGGGGAGACTCCTCGGGACTTTGGGTTTTCGGATGCATTCTCCACGGCCTTCGACCTGAGTGTTGCCGGTCGCTGTTGCAGGAACGGGTCCTTTCCGGCCACGCGATGGGAACTCTATGACGGCTATACCAGGCTGATCCTCCCGAGCGCCGCGTCGCGGGCAATCGCTCGACACCTGGCGTGGTTCATGGGGGAGAGTTTTAGGCCGTTCCTTTCTGCAGCCGAATACGAGCGCATGACCGAGGGCTTCGCCAGCGAACTGGGGGCTCCGGTGACTGTTGTCGAGGAGGTACTAAAGAGCGGTCTGTTATTCATCGAGGCGGATGCTGTTGCATTCGAGCACGATCTACTGAAGGACTTCTTTCGCGCGGAGTACATGCTGCGGGGCGATGCCTACCAAGTTTTGATCGACAGGCTACTAGAACCGAAGTATGCCGAACTGGCAGAATTCGTCATTCCGAATATCACCAACGAGTCGACTCTACGCGGTTGCCTTTCGTATGCCGATCCGAGATTGCTTTCCCTGGGCTTGCGCGGTGGCTTGGGTCGACGGGCGCAGAATATTATCCGGCAGCAATGTCGCGATCTGCTGCTCAGAACGCGTGACACATTGCCACACGTCAAGGTCGAAGCCGTCGTGGGTGAGTCGGAGGATGGCAGAAAGTTCGTTTCCTCTGCTCACACCGATGTTGGATCCTCGGCATCCACGTATGAGTGCCGGCTATGTTCCGTGATCGCACGACATCTCGATGATTCTGAACTGCGCGATGCGTTCCTCGAATTATTGGAGGTCGGCGAATGGGCGCTCAGATCGGCGTCAGATCAGGCAGCGAAGGCACAAGGACTCAAGCCCCTTTCCGTTTGGCGAGAGCTGATCCGTCACAATGTGCTTTGTCAACACAATGGGCCGATTCACTTGCTGCTGCTTCTATGCGTTGAGTTCCGTGAGATCTCCCGTCTTGGGAAGTCTTCGCGACCATCCACGTTCGAAAATGTCTTGCTTCAGAGAGTCAGAACAAACAGTTCTGGTTCGCTTGTCCAACTTCTTTTGATCTCGGCGTTGCGTTACAGCGAGAGTGTCAACGTCGAGGACGCGGCACAGTTGTTCTCGCAGGCATGGAGCAGCGGAGTCTACATAATCCAGATGGAGGCACTCGACTTCCTACATTCGAATGCCCGAGCTATCTGCCAACAAGGCCCACAGGCCGAAACCCGGATAATCGAGCTGATGGATAGCCTTGATGTCAGTCAGAACTTGTTTCTGTCAACCCAGTGGTTAGAGACGAGAGCATCTTTCACCGGTTTCGATTGCGGGCTCACGACCGATGACGCTGTAGCGGAGTACCGCCGGATTCTCGCCATGGCTGATAAAGGTGACGATCCCCTGTGGGAACTTGAACGAAATCACGATCCAACATCAACCTTTGAGCAATTCGTCGGCAGTTACGCATCGTCGGCATTGGGCAAGGTGTTTGAGGATGTCTTCCAGGGAGTTTACTTCGAAGCCTATGAATTGCTGACTCCTTCGGAGAGGCAGCAGTTGTTGACGCTTGCTCTCAAGGACAGACGCTCGCATCTGTTTCAGGCGTGGTACCTGCAGGAACTGCGCAAGCTGGGCATTGAGGGTGCGACCGACATCTTGACTCGATTGGGGAGCGGCGTCGACGGTGACGCCTTTTGCCCGCAGGAGACGATTGAGACATTCGTCATAGCAAACGAGGCCTGGGCGGCTGTCAGTGGCGAGCCCCTGCGCTACACGGATGTGTCGTCACCGGATCATCGGACTTGGGCGATCATCGGTGAATTGATCTTCTGGTTAAACCGAGCAGACGGCGCGAACCGTACCGCAAGAATAGAAGCTCTGATTGCCGAACTGTTGGATCTTCCGGGGGCGGTCCCCGATGCACTGCATCATCTCGGTAGCGGCTACCTGGGGCGCCAACAAACCTCGCCGCTCAGCCTCTTGCTTGCCAAATACTGTGACGATCTGCGAGCGGTTCTTAACCGTTGTTTGGAGCACGAGGGGAGGCTCACCAGCGCGTTCAGAGGCGTCCAGCACAGGCAACGTGAACTGTTCTCGTGGGTCATTTCCACCCTCGCCGAGATCGGCGATGGCGAATCCATCGAGAAGCTGCGCGTGTGGACAGAGCATCCAGTCTACGGCAAGCCCGCGATTTGCGCGATTGAGAAGATCAGGCGGCGAGGAGTGTGACAAGATCAATTCGCGTATTGATCGGCACCGGTTCGAGGCAAGCCGCCGTCCTATCGCCCAAATTTGCTTCTCGGCGCAAACCTGCAAAGCGATCTGCCATCGAACCTGGACTCAGATAGCTCTTTGCCACAGTACCCGCTGCTGCTCCCAGGTCAGCACCCCTGCAATAGACCGTAACTTGGTCTCCGCAAACGGGAACCGACCGCCCGGCGTCTTGGGGAGTCTGAGAACGTCCTCCTGGATATCCGGCGCCAGCCAGTTCAGCATCATGATCTGGCTGATCCGCTCCCGACTCACGCACCCAAGCCGTGCCAGGTCGGCATAGTCCTTGGCCTCACCCCGTTCAAGCATCTCTCGGAAGTGAATGGCCAGCGCCATGACCTGGACGATGCGGGGATACCGCGCGTACCGATGCGGAGAGGGCGCCTCCTCGGCCTTCTCGCGCGGCCGCCGGCTGATCGCACGAACCGCCGGTCTCAACTCAAACTCAATCGCTAGGCTGCTTGCCTCATTCATGTTTTGTTTGACCTCACATCCACGCAGAGTTGCCGAATCCCCGCCGCTCGGAACCCGACCGTCACCTTGCCGGTCCGCCCGTCGTAGATCACCTGCTCCAAGAGCGTCTTCACGAACTTCTCCTGCTCACGCGGCGTCATCTCCTCCCACATGGCGTCGAAGTCGCGCAACGCGCGGCGCACATCTGTGGGATCAACGATCTGGCCCACAGACTCCGCCAGCTGATCACGCACGCCACGCAGCTGGTTCTCAACTGCCGAGATCCGGTCCTGCATTTCCGCCAGCCGATCTGTCGCCGTTTTGCCAGAGGTTCGCATCAGCCCAGGAATCTCCTCCACCAGACGTTGCAGTTCGCGCTCCATCACGCGCTTCTCCCGCTCCAGCGCCTCACGGCTGCCCACCTGCTGATCGCTCAATTGCCTCACGACCTCGTCGATCACCGCCTGGTTGGCTGCAATCCCGCGGATCTGGTCAACGACGGCCTGCTCGATCTGCGGCGCGGACACCGACCGCGTTTCGCACTGGCTGTATCCTCGCTGGTGGGCGTTCACGCAAACGTAGTAGCGGTAGAGCTTGTTCGGCGCCTTCTGCGTGTAAGTGTGGGCCATCCCCGCGTCACAGCTTCCGCACCGAATGATGCCCTTGAGCACCGCGCCGTACTTGTTCCGGATCTGGCGGCCGCCGGTCCGACCGTTGAAGCGAAGCCTGTCCTGCACCCGCTGCCAGACGTCAGGATCTACGATGCCCTCGTGCTCGCCGTCGTACGCCTGGCCGGCGTGTTCCACCTTCCCCAGGTAGATGATGTTGGTCAGCAGGTTATAGAGCCGGTTCTTGAGGAATGGCT
>CAZSBK010000121.1:0-13893 GCA_964604945.1 uncultured Candidatus Solibacter sp. | reverse complement strand
GGCGTCACGACCCCGGGCTTGGCCTTGTCGGCGGGAACGACCACCGCCGTCTGGCCGAAGAGGCTATGCAGGAAACCGCCGGGGCGCATGGCCTTGAGGATGAGGGTCAGGATACCGAACGCGCCCGCCGCGATCACCGTGTATTTCGCCGGGAGAAGCGTCGAGGTGCAGACGGTCATTCCGGCGGCGTCGGTGACGCATCCGAGCAGCTGGGTCATGATCCCGCTGACGATCGTCAGGATTGCGGTGATCGTTCCGAAGAGGTTGGTCAGGTTCATGGGTGAGGCTCCTATGGCGCCTTGGGTTTGCCCGCGGGCGGGGCGCTGGCCGCCGCGACGGGGTTGAGGAACAGCTCGCGCTCGGCATTCCGGCGCTTGACTAGGCCCGGCAGCGTCTTGCCGGCGGCCTTCGTCCACATGAGGAAGGAGGCGGCCGCCTTGGGCATGTCGCCTGCATTGAAGAACCGGACGACGCTGGACTTCTGGAACCGGGGAACGCCGATGTTGTAGGCGAGGCTCACCATGGCATCGAACTGGTTCTGCGTCGGCGTGCGGGTGAGCGCCGCGAGGACGCCCTTCTCGTAAGCCTCGAGGCTGCGGACGAGCATGCTTTCGGCCTGGACCTTCGTGATGACCATGCCGCGCGTGATCTTGCCGACGCCGGCGGCCGAGGTGGTGCCGTAGCCCACCGTGAATGGCTCACCACCCGTTGCCGGATCTGGGTATGATCGGAGTCGTAAGCCCTCAAACTGCTTTATGAGCTTTATTCCGTCAGCGGAGGTTTTCATGAAACTGCCTCCGTGCTATAAATCGGGCCGAGGAAGCGTTGCTGCGCACTCCTCGACCCTGACCACAAACGCGAGGAACCGCGATCATGGCTGCCGATCAATTTATCACCCAAAGTCTTCTTCTGGAACTGCTTAGTTACAACCCCGAAACGGGTGAATTGATTTGGAAGAAGCGCGCTTCTGCTATGTTCAATGAAACTCGCCAGACGCGAGATCATAACGCAGCAATTTGGAACGGCAGATATGCGGGCAAGACAGCCACAAGTATTGCCGTTACCGGCTATCGAGAGACTTCTATTTTTGCTGTTAAGGTCTCGGCGCATCGCCTGATTTGGATGATGGTTCATGGTGAATGGCCTCAGAACATTGATCACATAAATGGCGATAGGACAGACAACCGAATTGCAAACCTCAGAAATGTTTCGACTGAAGAGAACAATCGGAACCTTTCAAGACGGGTAACAAATAAGTCCGGATGTACAGGAGTTTACTGGGTTTCTAGCCATGGCAAGTGGCGTGCAAGTATTGGAACGAGAATAATCGGAATGTTTTTGTCGAAAGAAGCAGCAATCGCCGCACGGAAGGCGGCGGAAGTCTCCGAGGGATACCATCAGAACCATGGACGGCGATAAAGCCACCCATTGCGGTTAATACGATTCAGTCTTCCGGCCACGGATCAGTGCCTTAACGAGTTCAATTCCTGCGAGTGATGTTTTCATGGCCGGTAAGGCTCGCTGTTGCTGGTTGATGGGTAACCGTCGAACCGGGCGATTGGGTAGACGGTAAAGGCGCACGAATACAGACGTCGCGGATCTGGCGGGACGGCCTCGCACTGCAAATCGAAGCCGGTATGCCGCGCCTGAGTGACCGGCAACGCCGCCAGAAACGACGCGACGATGAGCCGTTTCCGCATGGCATCACCCGGGCTGATTGATTACTTGCCCGGCTGCACTTCCAGATAGAACGCGGCGTCCGGAGTGGCGTTGTCGTCCTCGATCCCGTCCGGGCAATACCGGGTCGAGATAGATCGATAGATGTAACGGCCTGACTTGAGCGGCGAGAGCCCGCTGTCGGACTGCATCGGGATCATGATGTTGACGCGGGTCGGCGTCTCTTCATCGGCTGGCTTGGCATAGCCGCCTGCAACGGTCGGGAAGCGGACCGGCACGGACCCGTCCTCGGCGACCAGAAAGCCCCGGATGTCGGAAGGACACTGCTTGTTGATCGTAGAGCGGTAGATCAGCTCGAGCGTGTCACCCGGGCGGATCGTCGGTGTCAGCACCTCGACGTGCCCCCAGTCGATCGCCCGCTCGTAGCTCTTCACGATCCGGCTTGCGCTTTCGAAGAATGGCAGGATGACGAAAAGGAACATGACGGCGAGCATTGCCGGGACGAAATGCCGACTGACGAATGCCTTCATGGCTTTGAAACGGCCTTTAGCCAGTCCACGATGACGCCATGAGCTGCGAGATAACCCGCGGCGATTATGCCCGTCCATATGATGAACCTCCGCAAGAGATCGCCAAGCATGCCGAGCTTTTCGAGCGCGTCCCAAAACTGCATCATGCGATCCAGCTTTTCGAACTCGCCGCGGTCGTACATCAGCTTGATACGGGTAACGCCGGGATGCTCACGATCCTCGCCATCGGTCATAAGACACCCCGGATTTAGTCAGATTCAAGCATCGGCCGGGTTGATGATCTTCAGCCCCATGCGGCCCATAGCGACAAACGGCTCCTGCGGCGTCACATCGGCAGCGTCGAAGATCGCCTGCACCTGGGCGAGCGTGCAGTTGACGCCCTGCGCGGATGCCGCCTGCCATACGGCTGCGGCGTTTCCGGCGTCTGATCCCGTCTCGGTCCAGTTGCCAGCTTCGTCATGCTCCCAGTATTGGGTCGGCATCATGTACGCGAACTCTTCGGGGATGATGCCCGTCGAGACGTAGTGCGTTGCCGGTGCCGCGCCGGTCGATGACAGAGGCGTTGTCCACATGCCGACAGCCCCGGAGCCGAAAGACGCGGCGACCTGCTGGGCGAGCGGCGTAACGGAGGCGGTGAGGATGAGCGTCCTGAAAGCGTTCGACATATCAGTAAGCCCCCGTGCGAGAATTTACCCACGTTTCAGTCTTGCTGATCGTCGCGGTCTCAAGGTTGGTGGCGGAGAACCTCGCAATCAGGCTGTAGAGCTTGCCGTTGAATGGAAGCGTGGAACCGCCGCGCCTGCCGATGTAGAGCGCGGCAGACCCATAGTTTCCAGTTCCCTGAGTGGTCGTCACGGCACCGGCCTGAGTTCCGTTCACGCGGATAATGTTGGACGGTGCCGAAATGTCACCGAGTCCGGTCAACACGCTTGTGAGTGGTGCTGTGTAGGTCGTGACGGTGTTATCGACTTGGGTTGTTCCCTTGCTGCTGAAATTGTAATTGGCAGCAGCACTATTCGGTGCCGTCAGCGCAAATGCGCCATTGTTCAAGGCAACCGATGCAGACAATTCAGCCACAAGCCCCTGCGCGGCATCACTGTTTTTTCGAATACCGGCAAACAGGATAACTTTATCCACACTACCGGGATTGATGGTTCCAGTGGCTAGGCTGTCATCCACGCCGTCGAAAGCGAGGTAATAAGGAAAACCAGCGGTGTCGTAATCTGTTTCCGTATTTGTCCACTGATAATTCGTGCGGACAGAACCGCTATGGACCTGTACCTGACGGATTGTGGTGTCGAATGCAACGCCTGCGCTTTGCGCACCGCAGCCTATTCTAAGCTCCGGTGATCCTGCGGTAGCCGCCACAGTAATGATGGCTGCAAGAGTGTGCCGCCCCGCAGGAACACTTGTTGATCCTGCGACCACGGACCCGTTCAAGCTAAACGTGATAGTTGCGCCCGCTGGCGGGGAACTCCACGTTATAAACTGAAATATAGCCGCTACAGTGACTACGTCAACAACCATTGAAGCACAATAGACGGTATTGGCCGCAACAGCGACGAATTGCCTTAAAAGCCCCCGTTGCGTGGTGTCTGTGACAATCCGAACCGTATTTCCTGTCGCTTCACTATCTGCGGCATAAGTGAACGCTGGCGTTCCTGTATTGAGATAGCTCCAGCTTGTCGGTGCGGTTCCTGGCGATCCTGAAACGCCGCCATTCAACCGACTGTTAAGGAGCAAGTTGACCTTTGCACTCAGCGTCGGCCTAGATGTCGTGGTGGCCTGGCTGGCGTGGTTGCCCCTACCAGACTTGTCACGGATAAGCCCAACAGGCTGCTCAACCGCCGTGACCGGCGTCGTGCCTGCACTGTCTTGAAACATGGTGCTGAAGTCTGACGGGTCGAACCACACGCCCTGCTCGCCAGCTGCGAAGAGCGAGGCCGGACTGAAGCCGGACTTCCGCCGTAGTGGGCTGATCACGCCGTCAAGCGGAGACATGATGTCACGCATGGGAGACGACCACCTGGGCGCCGTCGAGCGAATAGGCATAGACGCGGTTGACGCCGGACAGCCCCGGGAACAGGTCGGTCAGCAGCACATTCCGCTCGCCCTGCCCGGGGTTATAGCGAATTGCGCCGGTGCGGTCGGTCGGGGTAACGGCACCGACTGCGCCATTCACCAGCACGAAATTCCCGCTGATGTTCTGAAACGTGATGCTGCTGACATTGGCATCGGTGAGCTGCGTCCAGGTATCAGCGGGCACGTTCTTCGTGGTGTTCTGGGCCATTTCAAGTTTCCTTCATTTGGATGGGAAATATCGTCAGTAGCGGATGCCGATGAACGTCAGGCGCAGCCCGGCGCCGCCGGTGCCGACGGTGTCCACGTCGATCGTGATCTCGGCGTCGTCGGCAATGGCCGGGTCGGAAATCACGGCAGGCGTGGCTGCCGTCACTGTCGTCTTCTCGGTGTTGTCGAAGGTAAGCGTGGTCGAGAAGATCGAGGCGCCCGCCTCGTTGACGTCGATCGCCATGGCCGTTCCGGAAGCCTGCGCCGTCACCAGCGAGCCGCGGATTTCAGTCAGCCAGACCCGCGCCGGCATGCGGAAGGTCTTCTTCGCCGCGCCCGACGTGACGGCGGTGGCATCCGCGAAGACCTCGACCTGGTGGATGAAGGGCAGCTGGTAGTTGACGAGCCGGGCGTCGGTGCCGTTGACCTCGACCAGGGCGAAGCCGCCGGGCGGGACGACGACGGCCGGCGCGGTCTGCCCGGAGATCGAGAGGGTCGCCTTGTAGGAAAGCGTATTGCGCCAGAAGGTCAGGCCGCGCTTGACGGACGCCGGAAGCGTGATCGTCGTGGCGGCGCTGGCCGAGGTGGCACCGTTGCCGATGGCGAAGTGAAACCCGTTCCGCAGCTCGGCAGCCGTGACGGTGTATGCGTTCGAACTGGTGACGCCCACGGCAAAGGCATCGGTCACCGCGGCGTCGAGGCGGTTCAATGCCTCGTTTGCGGTGCGGTGCTGGCCGTTCGTCTGGCTGTCCGCGATGCGGACCCCATTAAGGTTATTCGACATCTATGTCTCCGAAGGTCAGGCGTCTCGGATTTCGAACGCGGAGGTGGTGAAAGACGTACCCCAGACAGGGCTGGTCACCCGGACGGACGCAGACACAATCGAGTCCGCAGCCCGGACATTCGCACCGATTGTGGTCCCGTAGCCATCCCAGGTGAAGACCGGGAACCCGCCAGAAACCGACCCCGTGATCGTCCCATGCGAAACAGTCACGATCTCGATGTCGTAGGTATAGGTTTCTGGCATCAGTCCGGGCGCTCCGGTGTCGAACCATGGATGTGGGATCGGGCTCACCTCGTCCCAGTAGATGTAAAGATCGGTGCTGGCCGCCTCATGTTCCACGATGACGTTCGCCACCGGCGGCGGTCGCATTGACGTGCCAGGCATCTGGTGGCGCGGCCTCACGGCGGCGGAAAGACCCACGTCAGCCGTCACCACGGCATAGTTGTCGCGGCGGCCGATCTCGGACTCGGCCCACACGGTCGATCGAACCTTGGCGCCATCGAGGAATGCAACGTAGTCACCGGCGCGGTGCAGCGACCCGAGGCCGCCTTCGGCAACCGGCGAGTGCACCTTGTGGGTTCCATACAGCCCGCGCTGCAGGTTCGACAGCGTCAGCGTTCCGTCGAGGTTGTCCGTCACCGTCTGGAACGAGATAATCTCCCACGCTCCGGGGATGCCGTAGGCGCATAGCGTGACCTCTGACATCATGTCGGAATAGGTCACGGTCGAGAAATCCGTCGCATCACCGGCCACGACCCGGATCGTCAGGGTTTCGGTCTCATCGAGGGCAAAATTCTGAGGCGGCGACCCAAGGGCGTTTGTTGCCACCGCAACGGTCATCGGCTGGGTGTCGTATTCGAACAGCTTCGTGAAGCGGGAGCCGTTCGGGCTGGTGTAGAAGTCGGCTCCGTTCCACGTCGAGGCGTCATAGGTCGTCAGGCCGTGATACTGGCGAACGAAATTCGCCTTCGGGTAGTCAGCCGCCGCGATCAGCGGAATGTCGAGGTGCAGATAGGCACCGGCGACGGGATCGCCGGGATCGCTTCCGGTGTTGCCGCCGGCCGAGCCGATCGTCGGGGTTGCCTGCGACATGAAGGTGTCGGCCTCGATGTCGAGAGAGTTCACGTCTGCCCGGTGGGTGACGCGGCGGGCCTGCACAATACGGGTTGATCCGTCCGCCGTGAGCGAGATCAGGTCGCCGGGTTCGATCCGCAGGAACTCAGGGCCAACCGAGAAGCTGACACGGGTCTCCCCTTCCGCCTGGGCGTAGAAGCTCTCGAACAGCAGCTTGCGGGCCGTTTCCTGGTCGATCGCCAGCGGCAGTGAGATTTCCTCGTCGCGCTTTCCGGATTCGCCGGACAGGACGCCGACGATGCGGCGGGCCATGAGGCTGTTCGTCTCATAGTCGCGATCAGGATCGAGCCACGTCAGGCCGAGAGAGCCGAGGACCGTTGTCGCCGCCTGGCGTTGCACGACGATGTTCTCTGACGCCTCGATCAGGTCGCTGTCCGTCAGGGTCCAGTCCGGCGTGATGGTGCCGGAGCTCGACCGGCGGCGGCGGAACTTGAGCTTTCCGTCCGTCTCCGCAAAGACGAAGCCGTAGAGGTGACCGAGGCGGTTCAGCAGGTCGGTCACGGCAGTGGTGGACGAGATCGTCATCCCTCGGGCGACGAGGCCGGTGAAGCCTTCGAAGACCAGGTCGGAGGAGCTGTAACCCTTCAATGTGCAGATGTCGGTGATGAGGTCCGAGAGCGCGATGTCGTTCACCGTGACCTGGCTGATCGCATACTGGGTCCGGCCGGTCAGCGTCGGCAGCGAGATCAGGTTCCGGCTCAGGTCAACCACAGGGTCGCCGGTCGGCGCCGTGCCGTTGTAGATGACGGTTGTGTCGCCTGAGGTCAGGTCGGTCTGACCGATCTGCGTGCCGTCGTTGCTCTGGACCGGCGCCATGCCGTTCGCAACCACGCCGTTCGGCGCCCTGACGAGGTTCCATGTCGCGGCGCCGAGTTCGACGTAGGACTGGGTGCCGGATGCGCTGATCTTGTAGATGCGCGACTTTAGCGATCCGGCCGGGTTCGGCTTCACGCCGATCAGGAACTCGTCGGTGTCGACGTCATAGTTCAGGCCGGTGACCTCCCACGACGCGGAAACGCCGATGATGGTCCCCGAGTGCGACACCTTGAGCCCACGGAAGTCATATTCCATCAAGTACCAATCGACATTTCCGCCGCTGGCCTTGACGCCGCCGAGGTTCGACCTGTCGAACTCGTTCTTGAGGAAGATGAAGTCATCGAGCGCCGGTGCCTCGTCGAGCCACCAGCCGAGCGCCGTGTAGGTGCCGTCAATGGGAAAGCCAGGGCTGACGGGAACGGCACGCGAGACAAGGCCGACGTCGAGGGCGGGACCGATGCCGCCCGTGATGTCGGTGTTCGAAATTCCGACATATCTGCCAAGCCCCTGCCATGACTGCTCGACATTCTCGACGCCGACAAGGCGCTCGTTGATGTCGAACACCGTGCCGGCAATCGAGCTGTTGCCCCTCAGCGGCAGCGTCACGCCGTTCTGTGACTCGTAGTAGGTATCGCCGCGGGTGAAGAACCGCATGACGGCAAACTGTCCCGGCGAACCGACCCCGAGAACGAACGACTCCTTGATCTCGATCCCGGTGTCAGCCGGATAGGTTTCAAACGGAACGTAAACCGACGAGCTCGGCGCAGTCTGCCACTCGGCACCGCCGAAAAGGACACCCGTGTTCGGGTCGCAGATCCACTCCTTCGGCGGCTGGTTGTTCGGCTCGAGGGCGAGGGTGTACTCCATATCCACCCAGCCGGTAACGGTCACAAGCGTTGAACACTTGACGACGCTCAGGCTGAAGGCAACGGGCCAGATCCGGTGGCCGCCATCGTCCTCTTCCCATGGAAGAACCACCTTGTTCCGCCAGAGAATTGTGCAGCCGTCCGAGGTGATGACATTGGCGTCGGCTGTTCCGGGGTTTTCAAGGCCATAGAACAGGCCGGTGACGGAGTTATATTTGAGGTCAATCCCTTCGAGCGCCGTGTCGCAGACCTGCCCCGTGCTGGTGTCGGTCTGGTTATCGGTGAAGTCGGCCTGGTAAGTGTTGGTCCCATCGCCGAGGGACACGTCCTCGAGCACGGCGTAGATGTAGCCGACCCACGCCGGCGTCTTGTCTGCGCCCTCGATCGAGACAATCAGCGGGTCGGCGGCCGTGTGTGTCCCGTCGTAGAAACGGACGCTGTTCGGCGGGTTGATGTTCGCGCCGTTCTTGCGCGAGTAGATGATGACGTCGTTCAGGGCGAGGGTTGCGAGGCCAAGCGGCCGGTTGAAGGCGTTACGGCCGAAACAGAT
Organism: uncultured Candidatus Solibacter sp.; assembly: GCA_964604945.1. GTDB lineage: Bacteria > Acidobacteriota > Terriglobia > Bryobacterales > Bryobacteraceae > PNKE01. The sequence continues at coordinate 5,247 of CAZSBK010000121.1, read as the reverse complement.
GGCAATGTCACCGCGGCAGGCGCCATTCTTGTCCTTCCAGCTCCGCAGCCAGATCACCTCGCCGTTCGGCCGGGCACCGCCCGAGATGATCGGGATCGCCTTGCCGATGGTCGGCGAGTCGTTTCCGGACGTGTTCTCGGCCGTCGATCCATTCGGCTGCTTGTAGCCGGCCGACGACTCGGCCGATGCCTTGGTGATCAGGCCGATATTTGACTTGCGCCGAGCCATCAGCAGATCACCGTCAGCGAAGATCCATTCGGCGGGCGGGTCGGATTGTTGAGGTTCGAACCGCCGCACTTCATCTGGGCCGCCGTCGGCAGGAACGGGAACCCTTGAAAGTTGACGATGTTGTCGAACTTGGCATGGCACATGGTCGCGGTGAAATCGCAGCCGGGCGCGATGTTCATCGTGTCGCCGACCGAGACTGCGCCATAGGGTGCGAACCAGAGCGACACCAGCTTGGTCGCGCCAGTCCAGGCGCGGACGTCGAAGGCGAGCCCGTTGTTGGCGCCACTGGTGAATTTCACCGCCCCATTGGCGAACCAGCCATCGACAGCCAGCGGCTCGGTGACGGTGATCGTGAAGTTCCGCGCGTCGATCACGGTGGCGACGGTCGCCGTCCGGGTGAGGCTTGCCACGTTGAACTTGCAGCGGGAATGGCCGAGGTACGGCGCCCGGCAGTCGGGTCCGTAGTTCTCAACGATCAGCTCGAGGAGGTCGGCCGAGAAGCCTTGCAAGCGCACCGTGGCGCGGCTCTGGTCGGTCTTCTCGATCTGCGAAATCTTCCCCCGGAACACCTGCAGCTTGCCATCCGAGGTCGAGAGGTAATCGGCCATCTCAATCACCACGGCGGCCTCGTCGAAGTAGCCGGCCTCGAGGGCTGCCGGCGTGATCGGGCCCGACGAGGTGACGGCGAAGTCGATGTCGGCCGAGGCCGCCTGGCCGAAGCTGGCCGAGGTCACGGACGTGATCGAGAACCCCGGCATCCCGAGGAATGTGGAACCGGAAACAACCACGTCCTCGACGCTGTCGTTCAGCCGGATGACCGTTCCGTCCTTCCGCGTGATCGTGCAGAGGTAGCAGAAACTCTGGATTGAAAGGGCCAGACGCGAGGTCAGCCCGGCGGAAGCGGACTTCATTCCCGCACCTCGATCGCCGTCAGGCCCTCGATCGACGCGAGGTCGGCATTCGGCAGGTTGCCGGTGACCTTGATCTCGTCGGCCGCGAAGCGCACCGGGACATAGAACTGGCAGGTGGCGCGGACGATGGCACCGGATCCGGGCGCAGATGACAGGGTCACGAGGCCGTTTACCTCGGTCGAGACGGTCGCGGCGGCGCCGTTCACGGTCACCGACAGGCTGCCCGGCTTGATGTATTTCAAGGCCCGGGAATAGGGCTGCAGCGTGCCGTAGGACTTCACCAGCTGGAACGCCGTAGTCGTGCCGTTTCCGGTTCCGATCTGCCCGTTCTCGAGCTTGTAGTCTGTCCAAGACTTGAGGAGCCACGTCCGGGCCATGCCGCGGGCGTCGTGGAAGAATGCCACGATGGCCTGCACGTCGGCCAGAACGCGCGGCGTGTAGCCGAACTCGTAACGGCGCAGCGGCGCCTGCCAGCGGGCATTCCGGACCTCGTTGCCACCAGACAGGGTGACGACGGTGGTGTTCCAGGTGTTGACCTCGGCAAACCCGAGCGCCAGCTTCTCGTCGAGGATCGTATTGTCGGCCATCTAGGTCACCGTCCCGCGAAGGCCGCGCGCACCATGTCCGAGAGGTCGGCCTGAACCTGCCCCTTGGATTGCGCGAAGCTGGCATAATCGGCCGCCTGGATGGTGATGCCGCCGAGGTAGACGTCGCCCCTGCCACGGCCGAGGCCGCCCGAGTTGTCATTGGCGGCCTTCACCGACGGAGCCTCGCCGGTGCTGATCTTCGCGTTGGCCGACGTCATTGACGCCATGTTGTCGTTCCAGTTCGAAACGGCATCGCCGCCGATCTTGTCCATCGACGTTCCGAGCTGCTTGAGCCAGGCGGTGGACTCGGTCACCATGTCGGGGATGTAGGAGTGGCCGACGACCTTGTCGTAGACCATCCAAAACGCATCGGCGAGGTCGCCCAGCTTTTTGGTCACCCAGTCCATGACCTCGCCGAGCTTGTCCTGCAGCCATGTCTTCACGCCGTTGTAGAGGTCGGACATGGCCTGAACGGCGTCGTCCTTAAGCTTCACGAAGAACCCGCCGATGGAGGAGACATTCTTGCCCACGCTTTCGATCAGGCCAGGGAAAAGCAGCTCGATGATGTTGCCGATCGCGCCGAGCGCATCCGTAACGATGCCTTTCGCCTGTTCCCAGGCACCGGCGAAGTCGCCAGTGATCAGGTTTTTGAAGAATGCGATCTGCCGCGTAGCGACGTCGATGAGGAACCCGAAGGCAGTCTTGACAACTTCAAATTGCGTTCCGAAATCCACGCCCATCGCATTGATGGCAATCGAGATGCCGGCAATCGCCAGAACGAATGCGCCAATCGGTGACGCGAGCAACGCCAGGGCCGGGCCGATGGCGGTGATCGCCGGAAGCAGGAAGCCGATGGCAATCAACACCGGGCCCATGGCCGCAGCAATGCCACCCACCACGACAATGAAGTTCTGGATCGACGGATCGAGCCCCGTGAAAGCATCGGCAATGGATGCGACGGTTTCCGCGAATGCCTTCACATAGGGCGCGATGATCCCGCCGATCGCTTCCAAGGCGCTGCCGATGGCGTTCTGCATCTGCTGGATGCGACCGGCGGCCGTGTTGGCGGCGGCCTCGGCCTGTCCACCGAACTTGCTGAACACCTGATCAAGAATGATTTTTGTGGCGCCGGCCCTATCGCCAATCTTCATCAGACCGGCGATCATTTTCTCCTGAGAGCTTGAGAACTGCACGCCGAGGGATTTCAATCCGCCCAAGCCTTTCACCGGATCGTTTATGGCCCGGCCGACCTTCAACGTTGCGGTCTGCAGGTCAACGCCGAGGCGAGTAGATATATCGAGGATTGCCTTCTGTGCGTCCTGAAACACGTCTTTGGAGATGTTTCCGAAGGAAAGCAGGTTGGTCGTGACCTTCGACATGATTTCGTCGTCGTCGTAGGTGGAAATCTTCTGCAGCTCTCCTGCCATCTTCTGCAGCTGCTCGGTCGTCAGGCCGATCTTTCCGCCTGTTGATGCCAGCGCGGCATTAAGGCCAGCGACCGCCTTCTCGGATTCTGCAAACGCATTGTATGCCGCCTCGCCGAGCTTGAGGAACGGCAGGGTGATGCCAGCCGTCAATCCAGCGCCAGCAAGCTGCAGGTTCTTGCCAATGCCCTGCAGCTTCGCCGCGATGCCGTTCATCTGCGTTTCGAAGGCAGCTGAGTCGGCGCCCAGCGTGACGCGGAGCGCGCCAATGACGGCATCTGCCATGGTCTACCCCTTCGAAATCACAGCCTGCCACATGAGGGCGATCTGATATTGCTCTTCCCAGGTCTGCCGAGGCCGCGGTTTCCCGTCGCTCATAAGCAGGCTTTTCAGCTTGGGCATTCGCTTGGAGCGCGCGAGGCCCTCAATGTGCCACGCGAGCCAGGCGGTGGTATTGTGTTCGCGGCGCAGGCGGCTCGCCGCCCCTTCCATCACCGCAGCGATCTCGCGCGGCGACAGATCCCAGAACAAGGCGGGGTCGAGGCCCGCCTCGGTCCACTGGGTCAGGAGTCCGAGCCAGTCTCGTCCCGCGCCGCCTTCGGAGGGGAATCCGCCTCGCCTTCGGACTGCGGGAATGCGCTGGAAATCGCCCGCATGACGATTTCGCCCATGCCCTGGGCGCCAACCTCGTCAATCATGGAACCCGCCGCCTCAAGGCCGCCGCGCGACTTGCGGTGGTGGAAACCGAGACCGGCCCAGACAAGGGCGCGCAGCTGACGGATGCCCATGCCAGAGCCGAGCGAAGCGACCGACACGCCAGCCGCTTCCTCGAACTCGGCGAGCGCATTCGTGTTGAAGCGGAGCGTCCATTCCTTGCCAAGGGCCTCGAAGGACGCTTCGCCGCGATAGGGGTTCCCCATTACGACACCGTGATCGCGCCGGCCACCTTGAGGGTGAGGGTCGCCGTCATCTTGTCGTCGATCGGCGTCGAGATTTCATAGCCAGAGACGAAGGCCGCGAAGACCCAGATTGCGCCGTTCGGGAACACGATCTTGGCGTTCTGGTAGTCGCCTGCCAGGCGACGGGCGCGGATCAGGGCGTCGGTGGTCGAGTTCGGGACGAAGTTCATCTCGACGCTCATCTCGCCCGGGTCTGTCAGACCGGCGATGAACTCTCGGGTGCGGTTGGCCGAGTCCATGTTCGTGACATCGACCTGATCGACGGACTGGTTCGGAGGGGTAAGGCTCGTCACCTCGGCGATGGCGACATAGGCCGCCGGGCCTGCATTCGGATCCCAGAGGTAGAACTGAGAGCCGTAACCAATCTTTGCGGCAGTAGCCATTTGAAACTCCTGTTATTCAGCGTGCCAAATCATGAAATCGAGGCTGACGCGGAAATAGCGTTGCGCCCCGTCTGCTTCCTTCTCGACCGACTGCCTCTCGGCTTCGATGAATGCGCCCTGCGTATCCCCGCCCCGATAGCCCGAGAGAGCCCCACGGACGGCGCGCGACAGTTTCAGGGCGTCCTTGTAGGTCAGCGCCCAGCAATCGGCCTGGATGCGGCTCTGGACGAGGCCGGAGGCCCCTTCCATGTGATAGTCGCGGCCGCCGGAAATCCGGTTGAGCACCACTGCCGGAAAGCCCTCGCCCTGCTCGCGCTCGGACCAGTGCACGCGCTTGTCCGCGGCCATCGACACGCCCGGGTCGTTGAGCAGCAGGGCGACGAGTGTTTCTTCCATGTCAGCCCTTCTTGGCCGAGACGATCGTCAGCTTCCTGATCGCCTTCTTGGCCGTGATGACGATCAGCCGGCGGCGCGCCTTGCAGCGGCACATGGTCAGATCCCCGCCACGCGCCCGGCGCGCTCGGCTGTCTTGGCGATCACCGACCACATATTCTTCTTGATCTCCTCGAGGACGGACCGCCACTTCGCGTCCCAGGCAGGCCGCATGAACGGCTTCGGGCCATGGTGCGACGTGCCGAACTCCATGAAGATGCCCTGCGGCAAGGACTTTGCGACGCCGATATAGGCTTCGACATCGCTTATCTTCGGGCTTTGCGACCGCTGCCGCTTGGTCAGGTGAGGACTGACGGCGATGG
>CAZSBK010000120.1:0-14287 GCA_964604945.1 uncultured Candidatus Solibacter sp. | reverse complement strand
AAAAACTTCCGGGACGCCGGCGAAATCGCCGTCTCGGATGACGCCTTGGCCCGAGGCGGAGACGAGCTTGGCGCGGTATTCAGCGGGGCGCAGGACGACGCCATGCCACATGCCGTCGACAATGACGTCGCTGTTGTACTTGAAAGCGCCAGTGACGATGTCGCGGCCGCTGAGGTTGGGCTGGGACTTGCCCAGAACCGGCCATTCGTTTGGCTCACAAAGGGGAGCGCCGCGGAGAACTGCGGCGTCTTTGCGGACGGCCGGGACGGTTTCCGGGGTGGTGAGCGAGGCCCAGGTGCCGCCGTCGTCGGGGGTCAAATCCGTGTCGCCCATGACCAAACGAACTTGCTCGATGGGGATGCCGAGTTCGTTGGCGACGCATTGCGAAAGAAGCGTGCGGAGACCCTGGCCCAGGTCGATTTTGCCGGTGAAGGCGTCGATTTTGCCGTCGGCGGCGCGGCGGACGTGGAGGCGGGTTTCGGCGCCCTGGAGCGAGACGGGGATGGTGAGCGATGCGCCCGAGGCGAGGACTTTGAGGAACTCGCGGCGCTTGTATTCGACGAGCAGCGTGAGGTCAGCCACGGCGCATCACCTCGGCGGCGGCGCGGACGGCCTGGACGATGCGCGGCTGGGAGCCGCAACGGCAGAGATGGCCTTCGAGGGCACGTTTGACGGCGGGTTCGCCGGGGGATGGATTGCGGGCCAGGAGTCCGGCGGCGCCCATGATCATACCTGGGGTGCAGTAGCCGCACTGGTAGGCTTCGTGGTCGAGGAAAGCTTGCTGTAGCGGGTGGAGCGCGCCGGCGCGGGCCATGCCTTCAATGGTGGTGACCTGCTTGCCGGCGGCGCTGGCGGCGGGGGTGAGGCAGGAGCGCACGGGACGGCCGTCAAGAAGGACGGTGCAACTGCCGCAGGCGCCTTCGCGACAGCCGGGTTTGGCGCCGGTGAGATTGAGCTGGTCGCGGAGGACATCGATGAGGCGCGCGCCAGCGGGGATGTCGATGGTGCGGCGTGTTCGGTTGACGGTGAGGGTGAGGTTGGGCATGGGGATGATACGGGTTTAACGGCCCGCTCTCTTCGTTCGCGGACTCAGGTTCGCGCAACCCGCTCTCTTCGTTCGCGGTTGGTCGGGTATCGGCATGGCTAGGTGTCCCACTTGTCCGCATCGAGGTTCGTTTGGTCGCCGATGGCGGTGAGTTGCGACTGGAGGTCGGCTTTGAGTTTGGCGACGAGCTTGGGCTGTCTCTCGGCCAGGTTGGTCATCTCCCAGGGGTCCTTGGCGACGTTGAAGAGTTGCGTGGTCTTGACGCCGTTGACGTTGTACAGGATCAGTTTCCATTCATCGGTCCGTATGGCGCGCTGACAGTTTTTGTAAGGAGCGACGATGGACGGACGGATGGTGGCGCGAACGTTGTCAAGGGCCGGGCCGAGTCCGGCGGCTTCGATGGGCGAGGGCGGGGCGATGCCGGCGAAGCGGCAGATGGTGGGGCAGAGATCCATGATGTGGCAGAGCGAACGGCAGCGGCGGGCAGGCGCGATGCCAGGGCCAGCCACGATCATGGGGACGCGCCAACTGTGGTCGTAGAGGCTCTGTTTGCCCATCAGGCCGTGCTGGCCGACGGCGAGTCCGTTGTCGCCGGCGAAGACGACGTAGGTGTTCTTTCCTTGCGGCGAGCGGTCAATGGCATCTAGGACGCGGCCGATCTGATGATCGACTTCGGAGATCATGCCGTAGTAAGCCGCAATGTGCTGCCTGACCTCGGCTTCCGTGCGCGGCTGGCCCGCGAGCAGTTCATCGCGAACCTTCATCTCGCCGTTGTCGAACGGGTGCATCGACATGAAATTGGGCGGCAGATGCAAGCGCGCCAGATCGTACATATCGGCGAACCGGCCTTGGGCCATGCGGGGGTCGTGGGGCGAGGTGAAGGCGGTATAGAGCAGGAACGGCTTGCTTTCGGAGGTCTGGCCGCGGAGAAAGTCGATGGCGGCATTGGCGAAGATCTCGCTGGAGAAGCCCTTGGCGATTTCGGTGCGGGCTTTGTCGTAGCGGCCTGATGGGTCGTAGGCCTGGACAGGGACCTTGTCGTGGTCGCTCATGCCGCCGAAGAAGATGGGTCCGCCACTGGAAAACGACCTCCGATAGAGTGCCGGACCGTTGTGCCACTTGCCGATGCCGTGGGTCTGATAGCCGGACTGGCGCATGAGTTCGGGGAAGGTCTTCACGGCTGGATCGGGGCCATCTTTTGGGCTGAGGACGAATTGATTGGCGCGGAAGACGCTGCGTCCGGTCATTAACTGCGCGCGGGTGGCCATGCAGATAGCGCCGTGGGGACCGCCCTGGGTCGAGGCGTGGGTGAAAGTGACGCCACGGGCGGCGAGACGGTCCAGGTTGGGGGTCTTGACGTCGGGATGACCGAGGGAGGAAAGGGTGTCGAAACGCTGGTCGTCGGTGAATAAAACGACTACATTGGGACGCGGCTGAGCCCTGAGCATCGCCGGCGCGGCAATGGAGGAGAGGAACGACCGGCGGTCGTGCAACATGGCCACAGCATACACCGTGATGCGGCTGATATGCTGTTCAGCTATGAGTGCTCCTGCCCAGGCTCCGCCGATGCCGAAACGCGTCCTGTCGATTGACGCCTTTCGCGGCCTTGTGATGACCCTGATGCTGGCCGAAGTGATGCGCCTGGGGTCACTGGCGAAGGCGTTCCCGGAATCCTGGATCGCGGGTGTGCTGGCGTTCAACCAGTCGCATGTGGCCTGGGCTTGGGGCTCGCTGCACGACATGATCCAGCCCGGGTTTTCGTTCCTGGTGGGCGCGGCATTGCCGTTCTCGATCGCGGCCCGGCAGGCCAAGGGGCAAAAGTTCGGAGTGATGTGCGGCCATGCGCTGTGGCGGGCGTTTCTACTCTGCGCGCTGGGCATCTACCTTCGATCCGACGGGCGTCCGATGACCAATTACACGTTCGAGGACACGCTGACGCAGATCGGCCTGGGGTACTTCGCGTTGTTCCTGCTGGGCTTTGTCTCGGTGCGCAAGCAAGTGGCGGCGCTGATTGTCATCCTGGTGGGCTATTGGGCGGCTTTCGCGCTCTACCCTGCGCCGCCTGCCACATTCGACTATGCGCGCGTGGGCGTGCCGGCAGACTGGCAGCATCACTACCAAGGACTGATGAGCCACTGGAACAAGAATTCGAACATCGCCTGGGCATTCGACACGTGGTTTATGAACCTGTTCCCGCGAGTGAAACCGTTCGAGTTCAACGGCGGTGGCTACTCGACGCTGAGCTTCATCCCGACGCTGGGCACGATGATCCTGGGTTTGCTGACGGGCGAATGGCTCAAATCAAGCCGGACGCACTTGGAGAAGTTGAAGGGCATGGCGGCGGCGGGCGTGGCACTGATCGCCGCCGGCTGGCTGCTGCATGTTGCGGAGATCTGCCCTGTGGTGAAGCGGATCTGGACGCCCGCGTTTACGCTGTGGAGCGGCGGCATCGTCGTGCTGATGCTGGCAGCGTTCTATGCACTGATGGAGTTGAAAGGGTGGGTGAAGTGGGCGTTTCCGCTGATGATCGTCGGCATGAACTCCATCGCGGCTTACATCATGGCGCACACGATGGAAGGCTATCTCATGTCGGCGCTGAAGACGCATCTGGGCGAGGCAGCGTTCGGGGTTCTCGGTGAGGGGCTGCGGCCGGTGCTGATGGGCGCGTCCGTACTGCTCATTTTCTGGCTGATCCTCTACTGGATGTTCCGGAAGCGGATCCTCATCAGGATCTGAGCGGCGGAGGTCGCGCGGCCAGCTCGCTCGAATTGCCGGCGGGGCGATGGCGGCGGCGCCATCCCGCATTCAGATGCAACACAAATGTGCCGGGATCGACCCGGGAAGCCGTGCTTACCCTTGCCCAGCCAATCCACTCGGAAGGTGGACTTCCACCGAACGGGCAGCAACACAGTGCCTGCCCATGGACCCGGCCGCCGGGTCCGTACCAGCCGGCCCGATTCCTGCCTAGCCGGCCGCCTGCTTCGATTTGATGACCCGATAAACGGCCAGCAAGATGATCGCGCCGGCCACCGACATGATAAATCCGGCGCCTTGTCCTTCCCCATACCAACCGATCGCCCGGCCCAGATAGCCGGCCACGAGCGATCCCGCGATGCCAAGCAGCATCGTCACCAGCATTCCACCAGGATCCTTGCCCGGCATGATCAACTTCGCAACCGCTCCCGCGATCAGGCCGATGATGCACATCCAGATGAAACTCATCATATGGTCCTCCCGGTACAGCCTGCGCTGTGCCAGAGGCGAGTATACTCTCGTGGCACCGCCGGCGCATCCCACTTCCCTGCGCAATTTGCCCGGACGCGCCTTGTTTCTCGGACTGCGAACGACGGAGAGCTAGTCCTTGTACCGGTCCCAATAGAAATCGCCCGGCTCGTTGATCGTCCGCGGTGGCGTTCGCGCGCTCTTCAGGAACGCCTCCATCCGCGCCAGCACCTTCGGCTCACTGCGGGCCAGATCCTTGCTCTCGGCGCGGTCGGTCTTCAGGTTGTATAGCTCCAGTGGCGCACCAGGCGTGGGCCGTACCACCTTCCAATCCCCATTCCGCGCCGCCTGCATCGGGATCTCGTCTGCGAACTTCGCTTCCTTCGCGATCCACCGCGGCAGTTCCCAGTAGAGCCATTCCGGCTTCTTCTTCTGATCGCAGCCCAGGATCGCCGGCGCCATGCTGATGCCGTCGATGCCCTTTGGCGCGGCCACCCCTGCGACCTCAGCCAGCGTCGGCAGCATGTCGCAGAAGCTCCACATCGCCCCACTCACCCCGCCCGGCTTCACTTTCCCCGTCCACCGCGCAATCATCGGCGTCCGGATCCCACCCTCGTATAGGTTCTGCTTGTGGCCCCTGAATCCCGCGCTGGAATTGAAGTAGTTCTCGTCGATGATGCCCAGCGCATTGCCGTTGTCGCTCGTGACGACGAACAGGGTGTTGTCTTCCTGGCCGGTCTTGCGGACCATCTCCACCACCCGCCCTACTTCCCTGTCAAACCGTGTCACCATTGCCGCGTAGGCCGCCCGCATCTCCGGCTGATCCGCATACCGGCTCCCCGGCCGCGAAAAACCCTTCTCCGGAAACTTGCCCCGGTACTCGGCCATCGAATCCTCTGGCACCAGCAACTCCCAGTGCGGCATCGTCGAGGGCATATAGCAGAAGAATGGCTGCTTGGCGTTGCGTTCGATGAACGCCAGCGCCTTTTCTGAAATCGCGTCCTGCGAGTAGGTCACCCGCTTGCCACCCGTGTTCCCCGGTAGCCGGACCACCTCTTCGTTATGGACCAGCGCCGGCGTGTAGTAGTTATGCGCGTGCGCCTGGTGCAGGTAGCCGTAAAACTCATCGAAACCCTTCTTCGGCGGCGTTCCCGGCGTCCCCAGGTCGCCCAGACCCCACTTGCCATAGCCGCCCGTCGCATAACCCGCCTGCTTCAACACCATCGCCATTGTCACGTCGCTGGGTGCGAGCGATTGCCCGCCCGTGTTGCCCCGTACCGACGTGTGGCCCATGTGATAGCCGGTCATGAGGACACTGCGCGACGGCGCGCAGACCGTGCAACCGGAATACGCGTCGGTGAAGCGCAGCCCTTCAGCGGCCAGTTTGTCGATGTTCGGCGTGCGGATCTGCTTCTGGCCGTAGCAACCCAGATCGCCAATCCCCAGGTCGTCGGCCATGATCAGGACGATGTTCGGCGGACGATTCACCTGCGCCCCTTGGAGCAGCCCACTCAATCCCGCCGCTGCCGAACTTCCCAGAAGACTGCGCCGTGAGATGGATGACATGTGGAGATCGTACTACTTCGCCACGTCACCCGCTCACCCTTTCCGGCGAGCCTCCCCGCGTGAGCGGGAAGTGCACTACCTCGACTCGCCTTGCAGCCCTAAGCCGCGTCCTCGACCGCCACTACAAGCCGCTTGCCGAGCGCCCGCAGCGCCGCATCGATCTGATCGAGGCGCGATGCATGGTCGAGATCGAAAAGCCGGTCAATGCTGGTTTTCGGAATCCTCATGCGCCGCGCAAGTTCGGACTTCCGGATGAGGGACGCGCGAAAAGTCAGGTAGCATTCCACCTTTGCCTGATCCAGCGGAGCCAAGGCCACCGGGCGCAGCCGGCGTCCTTTCGCCTTCGTCTCGGGAATCTCCTCGTTACTCTTGATCAAGTGGGCGATCATGTCGTGGAGCAGCCGCCCGGCCCACTTCTCCGCATCGGCCAGGTTATCGCCTTGGGTGACTCCCCAGCCGAAGTCTGGGAACGTCACAGTGTAGCCGCCGCTGGCCGGCTCGTGCTCGAATCGTGCGTTGTACATCACCATGGGCTCATCCCTTCAGCCCGAGATCTCGCAGAATCGACTGCCAGGTCTTGGGGTTCAACTCTTTCGACGGGTGGCGCGGAAGCGTGCTGCGCCTGGTGCCGAGATATACAAAGGTATGCTTCACGCCCTCCTCGAAGCGGCATCCCTGCTTCCTCAGCCACCGCTTCGCCTCGCTGTACGTCACACCCCAAGAGTAAGCAGAAGTGCTAACTCTGTCAACCGAGAAGTACGCAGATGTCATGACGTCCTCGGCACCTCTTCGGCTACCCCTTGGCACCCGCGGTGCTCCCATGGCCGTCGTTTGATTCCCGACCATCACAAAGGAATTCTCACGCCGTCCGTGTTCGCAATACTTCACCGCACCAGTGACAAACGGTATGTTACGACGCCGTCTCAATCTTCACTGGAGTTCTCTGCACCAGGAACTGGCCGACATGGCTGCTCAATAGCTAGTCGTGCTATGATTCTCACTGCGAAGCCCTGGCCCAAGAGAGCTCAATATGCTTGCCACGATTATCACCTCTGTGGTCACATCCCTAATTACAGGTCTGATCGCATTTGCAGTCCAGGAACGCAAGCTCCGAGCTGACTTGCGAACCGAATTCATGGCTGAACAGGCTGCGAAGGAACTTCTACAACACGAACGCTGGACCAAGCGGAGCTTTGAGGAGATCAGGAAGCGATTAGGCGGGTTTGAGGATAACGAGCTACGAAAAATCTTAGTTCGGGCCGGGGCCGTTCGGTTTGAGAGCAATGGTCGAGAACTGTGGGGGCTGATCTCACGCAACGCACCGGAGGACTGACTGCTGCATTAATTAGCTTCGCTCGGGTCGAACCTCCGTTGCCCGTGTGACTCATTCCAAGCTTGTTCCGCAGAATCCGCAGTAGTTCGACCCATTGGAGTTCGTCGAATAGCAAGTTTTGCAGAGGAGTTTGACCTCGGAGGCACCCTTAGAAGAGTTGCATCGTCGGCACAGCACTTGCAGGTTACTTTCATCTAAAGCCAATTCCGGATATTTGCTTCTTGGCTTAATATGGTCAACAGTAATGTCGTTACTATTGATATTCTTACGGTCACATATTCGACATGTTTTGCCATCACGCAGAAGGATTTTTTTGCGAAGCGTTTTCCACGCCGGTAAATCATAGAAAATCAAATAATCCAACCGCTGTCTCTCAAATAGCCGCAACTCCTCTCTGAAACATCTGGCAAGAATTGGACGCAGATGAGAGTAGTACTGCTCCAGTGTGCCATGCATCTGTCCCCATGCTCTTGTCAAGCGACTCAGCTGAACCAGCAGCATTGCCATAGGTAGAATTGCGAGAAGCGACAAAGGCGGCCGCCAGAGTGCAGCGAGAAACAACAAAGCAGCCGATCCTAGTATGAGACCTGTATCGTTTGATTTGTAGCGAAGAGCACGCTCTGCCGCCAAGACCTCCCTCGACTTTGGGTAGAGACTAAGCGCCCGGCCCCATGATCTACCTCTGAGTTCTTCATATTGTTTAGGAGTTGGTGCTATTTGCAAACAAAACTGGTTAGCTACTTCTCTTTGAAACGTCTCTCTTAGTTCGCGTCGAAGTTTGGCTTTTTCTCGAATGAATTCGGTTCTCTTGTCCCATCCAGTGATCCAGCTTTCACTTGAGACACAGGACCGGCACCTTCGAGCATCCCGATAGAATGCTCCGTCATCTAGAAGCTGGCCACATGAGGCGCATTGACGCACGGTCTTAACTAGCTAGAATAGCTTGCTGCACATCGTTGGAGGGTTAGTCACTCAGTAGATTCCTCAACTCCCCACCCGGCGCGCCACCGAGATGGCGTGTTTCGCCGGTTCCAATCGGTATCGTCCGGCACGGTGCAATCGGCCGCAGGGGTATCGCATCAAGCGGCAAATTGTGCCAGCCTCGCACCGCACTCTGCCGTTCTCGCGAGGAGGCGCCCCAAGAAACCGCCTACGCAGCATTCCTCCTGCCGCCTGCGAACCATTCCGCTCCCGCCGCGTATCTAGCCGGCAGAAGGAGTAAACAACCCAGTGAAATACGCTTTTCGCCGCACCGTCACCGCCTCAGTGCTCGCTGCCGCATTGATATTCGCGCCCGCTTTTGCGCAGACTCCGAGCGCCGAGCGCGTGGCGGTCCGGAGTCTCGCCCAGGCGCGAGATTTGGCCGCCCTCGAAAGAGAACCGGATGCCAATCGGACCCGCGAAGAGCTGAACGAACTGCTCCATCGCCACGCACCAGCTCTGCGGAGGATCCTCGCGCTGGATCCCACGCTCCTCAACAACCAGGCCTATTTGGCATCATATCCCGGCCTGCCGGAATTCCTGGCCGCCCATCCCGACATCGCCCGAAATCCGTCCTTCTACCTGGGCAGCGGTGATGAGCCCCGGCGCGATGCAGGCGAACAGGTGCTGGACATATGGCAAAACGTACTTGGCGGCATGGCCGCCTTCCTCGGCTTCGGCATCGCCATCGGCCTGCTCACATGGCTCATCCGAACCCTGATCGACTACAGGCGGTGGAGCCGTTTGTCGAAAGTCCAGGCCGAGGTGCACACGAAACTGCTGGACCGTTTCAGTTCGAATGAGGAATTGATGGCTTACATCCAGTCGCCCGCTGGTGCGAAATTCCTTGAGTCTTCGCCAATCAAGCTCGATCCGGGTCCGCGCTCGCTGGGCGCGCCGCTAGGGCGCATCCTGTGGTCACTGCAGGGCGGCGTCGTGCTAGTCTCCGCAGGGATCGGACTCTGGTTCATCAGCGCGCGGGTCGGCCCGGAGGCGGCGCAGGCTATCCAGTCATTCGGCGTGCTCGCGCTCGCGCTGGGCATGGGCTTCGTGGTATCTGCGATCATCTCTTATGGGGTTGCCAGGAAGTTGGGACTGATCGACCCGGCGCCGCACGCCTCGCCCTCAGAGCCCTCCGGTGTCTGAGCCCCGGCGACGAATTCAGAGCATGTTCCGAGACACCACATTTTCCGATCTCTCCCGCACAGATGCCGCCGCCGAAGTTGAATTCGTGATGGACGAGGAGGCCTTCCGCGGCTTCTATGAGCGGAACGCTCGTGGAGTCTGGGCCTACCTCGTCCGTCTCACTGGCGACCGCCAGCTCGCCGACGATCTCCTGCAGGAGACGTTCTTTCGCTTCCTGCGGGCCGCCGGAACCCATGAGTCCGATGCGCACCGCCGCAACTCGTTGTACATGATCGCAACCAACGTGGCACGCGACGCCCGGCGCCGGAGCCTGGTCCGGCTCCCATTCCTTTCGCAGCACGATCCGGATTTATGTGGCGGTGGTGATCCATCCGGCAAGGCCGACCTTTCCGCCGACCTGGATCGCGCCCTGCAGGCATTGAGCCCCAAGGACCGTGCTCTGCTGTGGCTGGCCTATGCCGAAGGCGCCTCCCACGAGGAGATCGCCTCGGCGGTGGGTGTGCGCCGTTCGAGCCTCAAATCCATGCTCTTCCGCGCCCGGCGCAGGCTCGCCGCTCTGCTCGGCGCTCCCCAGGGAGGCACACGATGAAACCGATGGAATGCCCGCGTGAAGAGATGGTGGCGCTTGCAATTGAGTGCCGCTCCCAGCGGCAGATTCCCGCGGAGTTGCAGGAACACATAGATGTCTGCCCGGTTTGCTCCGACCTCGCCGTGGTCGCGGCGGCATTTGATGGCGCGCGCCAAGGTCTGGTCGCCACGGCCGAATTGCCCGATGCGGGCCGGGTCTGGCGTCAAGCTCAGTTGCGCGCGAGGCAAGAGGCGATCCGCACGGCGGGGCGTCCAATCACGGCCGCGCAGATGGTTGCATTCGGAGTGGCAATGGGCTTGCTCGGCGCCTACTTGGGCGCTACCTCAGCTGGCTTCCAGTCGGTCCTGGTTTGGGCGCAACGGCAGTGGGCCGCCCTCGATAAGTTGGCTTGGCTGACGTTGGTCGCTTCTTTTGTCGCCGACCATGGGCCGTATTTCGCTGTTCTCGCTGGAGCCGTGGTGCTCGTGCCGACGGCCGTGTGCTGGGCCCTCAGCCGGGAGTAGCCGCTGACAACGGGAGCCCTGTCGATACCAGGAATGCCAACCAGCACTCCGCCAGTTAAGAGGCCTGCTGGTCGTCAAGGGCTCTTTCGCTTTCGAGCCTCAGTTCCCCACCCGGTGCGCCACCGAAATCGCGTGCCGCAGCCGGTTCCAATCCGTCTCGCCCGCCACGGTGCAATCGGCGCCCAGCATGAACTGTTTCGGCGCGCCTTTGACCACTCGATTGATCTCAGCCTCCACCTGCGCCGGCGTCCCCTTCGCCAGGACTCCATGCCGGTCTAGCCCGCCCATATATGGCCGCTTGAACAGCTTCGATAGCTCGACGGGGCTCATTTCCCGGCCCACCAGCTTCGTGTTGCAGTTCACCACGTGACCGGGGTAGTCGAGCACGACATCGTAGTTCGCGTATGGCGCATGGTAGTCGCACACGTGAAGGATGTTGAACCGGCACGACCGCTGGATCTCCTTCATGGCGACAAGGTCGGCCGGCTTCACGTAGTTGGCAAAGATCCTGGGACTCGAAAACCGCCCCGTCTCCGACCCCTGCGTCGACATATAGAACCCGTCCACGCCCGCCTTGATGCAGGCCCGCACGAAGATCATCTGGCTCTCTGTCAGGATCTCCAGGCCGCGCTTCACCGCCTCCGGATTCTCCTCCAGGTGCTTCCGCAGCACAGGCGCGGTCGCGCATTGGCCGGCGCACATGAACGGCGAATAGAGCGTCATCAGGATCAGAGCTTCTTTGTTCGCCGACTTCACCAGCTCGCGCACCGTCACCAGCAGCGGCTCATAGAAATCAATCTTCCGCAAGCCCAGCTTCGACCAGTCCGCCGGTTTTTCAAGGAACGCCTGCCGCTCGTAGGCCTGCTCGAACTGGATCTTCACGAAATCCATGTCCGTGTGCCGGAAGAACTCCAGATGGCGCTTCGCGGCGGCCGTGCCGTTCTTGTACTGCTCGCCGAAATGCAGGAAGAACGCCGCCGGCGTGTAATTGGGATCCGTCTTCCCCGCGAGCCACTGGAGCATCCGTTCACGCTTGTTCGCCGATCCAGCACTGAACGACCGGGCCCACGCCCCACCCGTCATCAATCCGGCGCCAAGCGGCGAATATCCGAGAAACGCGCGTCTGTTCATGAGATGTAGCGTACAGCATCGCTCGCCGGAGCGTCCGCGGCAACTCAGACGATTTCCCCGTTCCGCATCGACTGACCCGGTCCCGCGCATGAGCAACCAACTACCGCTTGCCGAAAACTTCCTTGAGCAACGGCGTAATTCGCGCCAACGGATCAGTGCGGATCTTCTTTTCTTCCTGGCCAAGCAGGTAGAACAGGCCGTCCAGCGTCCTGCTGACAACGTAGTCCGTGATGTCCTCACTCTGGACGCGCCCGAACGTCATCCGCTGAATCGCCGTCGTCAGTTGCTTGTATTGCCTCACGACGCCGGTGTCCGTCATGGCCGATTCCACTATGGGAGTGAATGTGGTCTTGAGCTTATGCGCAGTCTTCGCCTTGAAGTATTCCGTAGCAGCCGTGTCGCCGCCGGTGAAGATCTTGCGGGCGTCCGTGAAGGTCATCTCGCGCAGGGCATCCTTGAAAATGCTGCGCGCGGCGGGTGCGGCCTTCTCGGCGGCGCGGTTCATGCTGAGCTCGAATTCATCGAGCTTTGAACCGAACCCGACCATTCGCAGCGCCTTCTCAACCTTGCGGATCTTCTCGGGCAGGAGGATCTTGATGATGAGGTTCTTGAAGAATCCATCGGTGGTCCCCGCTCGATTCACCGCGTTGTCGGTCCCGATCCGGAGGGCCTCTTTCAAGCCGGAGGCGACCTTGGTTTCGCTCTGTTTGTTGCCGATGCCGAGGCCCTGCAGTATCGTTCCAAACTGGGGGGAAGCCGGCGTCGTGAGCGCAGTAGCCAGCAGTGCAACGATCAGCTTGGACGGCATAGCAGCTCAACTCTATCACCCCAGGAATCGGACCAAGCCGGAACAGCTTTCACGTTGTCAGCCGCGGCCGCGGTGAGCTTCTTGACTACGCTTGCGCCAACTCCACGCTCAGCGCCTCCCACTCCTCCAGCGCTCCGGCGAGCCGCGCCCGTTTCTCCGCGAGTTCCTGCATCTGCCGCGCCGTCTCCGCCGCGTTCACGAACGCCTGTAGCGCCGCTTCCAACTCCGCGATCTCTCCCTCGATCCGTTCCGACTCCGCCTCCAACTCCGCCACCCGGTCCTCCATCTGCTTCACCTTGATTGGATTCAACCGCTTAACAGTCTTCGACGCCTCCTCCTGAGACTCCTGCTCCGCCGCTGAGGCCGCCTCGACAGCCTCCTGCGCCGCCTCGCCCGCGGCTTCCCGCTGCTTCGTCCACTGGTAATCCTCGTAGTTGCCTGGATACACCCGCACTTCGCCGCCCGCGATCTCAAACACTTTCGTCGCCAGCCGGTCGATGAAGTACCGGTCGTGGCTCACGAAAACCACCGTCCCCGAGAACTCCTGCAAGCTCTCAAGCAGCACGTCCTTCGCCCGCAGGTCCAGGTGGTTGGTCGGTTCGTCCAACAGCAGGAAGTTTGACGGATTCAGCAGCATCCGCGCCAGCGCATAGCGGTTCCGCTCGCCGCCTGACAGCACCCCAATCGGCTTGAAGACGTCGTCCTCGCTGAACAGAAAACACCCCAGCAGCGATCGCAACTCGGTGACGGTTTTTCCGTTGGCCACCGTCGACAGGTCGTCGAGCAGCCTGGCGTCAGGGTCAAGCGCCTTGTACTGATCCTGCGCAAAATAGTCGGGCGTCACGTTGTGACCGATCACATACTCGCCCCGCGTCAGCGGCTCATCCGCCGCCAGCAGCTTGATCAGCGTCGACTTGCCCGCCCCGTTCACCCCGACCAGCGCCACCCGCTCGCCCCGCTCGATGGCGAAGTTGACCTTGTCCAGCACGACCTTGGTGCCGTACGCCTTCGTCACCCCCTTGAACTCGGCCACAATCCGCCCCGACGCCTTCGGCTGCGGGAACGAGAAGTGAATCGTCTTCTCCTCGTTCGGAATCTCAATCCGCTCGATCTTCTCCAATTCCTTGATCCGCGACTGCACCTGCTTGGCCTTCGTCGCCTGATACCGGAACCGGTTGATGAACGCCTCCAGTTGCTCGACGCGGTCCGACTGGTTCTTGTGAGCCGCGATCAGCGTTGCCCGCCGCTCATCCTTCTGCTTCAGAAACTGGTCGTAATTGCCGGTATAGAAGTGGACTCCTTTGTTCCAGAGTTCGACGATCTTCTTCACCGTCACATCCAGGAAATAGCGGTCGTGGGAGATCAGCACGAACGCCCCAGGATAGTTCGTCAGATACTCCTCCAGCCAGTTGCGCGCCTCCAGGTCCAGGTGGTTTGTTGGCTCGTCCAGCAGCAACAAATCCGGCTGTTCCAGCAGCAGTTTCGCCAGCGCGATCCTCATCTGCCAGCCGCCCGAGAACTCCTCCGTCGCCCTGTACCAGTCCTCCTTCCCAAAACCCAACCCGGCCAGGACACTGCCCACTTTGGCCTCCAGGGCATATCCGTCGCGATTGCGGAACTGCCCATCGAGCCGCCCATACCGGTCCGCCACGAACTCGTACTCTTCCGACGCCGGATCCAACTCCCCCATCCGGTGCGCCAGTTCCTCCATCTCCCGTTCCATCGACTTCAGGTTTTCGAACACCGACATGCACTCGGCGAAAACCGTCCGCCCTTTGAGGCTCAACCCGTCCTGCGGCAGATATCCGGCTTCAAGCCCCTTCGGCCGGGTCACCTCGCCCGAATCCGGTTGCTCCAACCCGGCCAGCATTTTGAGCAGCGTCGTCTTGCCGGTCCCGTTGGCGCCGACCAGACCGACACGATCCCTCGACGTGATCATCCAGTCGATCCGGTCAAACAGCTC
>CAZSBK010000119.1:0-14758 GCA_964604945.1 uncultured Candidatus Solibacter sp. | reverse complement strand
ACAATAAAACTGCCGATCACGTCCGTATCGATTGTCAGGTCCGGCATCGGCCCCGGGGGCACGGTCTGAACGAACGATGTTGCGAACGGGGAGGGGCCGCCCCCGAGTTGGCCGTAACTCCCATCCCCCCAAGACCAGACTACGCCACCGCTCGTCAGAGCAAGGCTGTGTGAAACGCCCGCAGAAACCGCAGTGACGTTTGTCAGGCCACCAACCTGGACGGGAGCATACCGATCCGTCCGTGTCCCGTCTCCGAGTTGGCCGTCCCGATTGAACCCCCACGCCCAAACGCTACCGTCGGCTTTCAGCGCCAGACTAAAGAGGTAGCCGCCGCTAGCCGCCACGACCCCTCCAAGTCCCGGAACCTGAACGGGAAACCCCGGTCCAATGCCCATTTTGCTGTACCCCCCGTACCCCCAGTTCCAGACTGTACCGTTTTCCCGCACGGCCAGAGCATGATACGAGCCGGCCGCGATAGCAACGACCTTGTCGAGTCCGACAACACGCACTGGAAGCGGGCGGTCGACCACCGATCCGTCGCCGAGTTGTCCGAACCAGTTAGCGCCCCAAGCCCATACAGTCCCATCACTCTTTAGGGCGAGGCTGAAATTGTCACCAGCAGCGACCGCTATCACTCCGCTCAGCCCGATTACCTGACTAGGGGTTTCGACGGGGAATCCCCCCGATGCACCATTGCCAATCTGGCCGTAGCTGTTCGAACCCCAGCACCACACCGTGCCATCGTTCCTCAACACCATGCGGTGACCTCCGGCGGCGACGGCGATGGCCTCTGTGAGCCCATTGACCCGAACAGGCTGGTATTCCGGCAGCCACGTGCCGTTCCCGACCGGGCCGCCGCCCCACGCCCATATGGTTCTGTCGTTCATCAAGGCGATTGACTGTGATGAACCGATCGAAAGATCCGTCACTTCTGAAAACCCTGCGACTGCGACAGGAGAAACCCGGCTCGTCGTCGTACCGTCACCCAGTCCTCCATTCCCATTCCAGCCCCAAGCCCAGGCCGTTGCGTCGCTCCGCAGCGCAAGGCTGGCGTCAGATCCGGCGGATACGGCACTGATTCCGGTGAGCCCGGGAACTTGAGCGGGCGCCAATTGAACTGGCTGCTCGCCTGATCCTAATTGGCCGTAGCCATTCCAGCCCCATGCGACGAGTGATCCATCGCTCCTTAGAACAACGCTGTGATAGCCCCCGGCGGAGACAACCGCTGCATCCGTCAATGCCTGAATCACGACGGGGGTTGAGCGGTCTGATGTGGAACCGTCGCCAAGTTGTCTGTGGGAGTTCGCGCCCCAGGCCCGGACGGTGTTGTCGCTTCTTAGTGCGAGCGAGTGATTTTCGCCAACCGAGATCGAAGTGACTCCTGTCAATCCAACCACTTGTGTGGGCGTCAACCGGCTCTCGCTCGTACCATCGCCGAGTTGACCAGTCGGGTTGTATCCCCACGCGAAGACCGATCCATCCATCTTCAGCGCCACAGTGAACATGTACCCCGCCGCGACAATGCTGGCGCCGCTGATGTTTGTAACCTGAACGGGCGTATGCCGCGTTATCGTCGTGCCGTCGCCCAATTGGCCCAAAAAGTTGGAGCCCCAACTCCAAACGGTGCCGTCGGTCCGGACTGCAACTGAGTGTTGTTCACTGGCAGCCACGGAAGTGGCGGCTCCAAACCCGGTGACCTGCACGGGGGACAGCCGATCGGTGGTGGTGCCGTCGCCGAGTTGCCCGTTAGAGTTGAGCCCCCATGTCCAGACCGTCCCATCCTGCTTGATGGCGAGACCATGCGACCCGCCGGCGGCGATGCGTGAAACCCCCGTTAGTCCTTGGACCTGGACAGGCGTAGACTTGGGGACATTAGTTCCATCACCGAGTTGTCCGTTGGAATTGTACCCCCAGGACCAGACGGTGCCATCTCCCTTGAGCGCAAGGCTGAATTGCCGGCCGGCTGCAACGGCCACCACCCCAGTCAGGCCCTGCACGCGGACAGGTACGGGACGTGCCGTGATGGTCCCATCTCCGAGTTGGCTTCCATAGTTCTCTCCAAACGCCCAGACCGTCCCATCGCTCTTCAACAAGAGGTTGAACCGGTCGCCAGCCGACACCATCACTATTTGGGCTTCTTCAGTCTCGCGACTCGCATCCGCCGCGAGCGGAGAGGGGCGTGGATTGGAGGTCCCTGGCGATTCGATATCTCCTCCCGCCGCGGCCATCACTGCCAGCGTCGAGTGGAAAGCAACGACGACCGCGAACCGAAACGACATGTGGATCCTCCTATGAGCGCTGCACTGCCCGTGGATTCAATAAAGCAGAAATTAGCTTCGATTGTATCGGAATTGCCGTCAGCCAGTCACCAGCTTTGTCCTACCACCTGCCGGGCATTGGCGTCCAACCCGGTCCCCAGCCGGCGATCTTGTCAACGACTCCTTGGTGCCAGACGTAGTCGCCGTCGTAGTCCAGGAACCCGAAGCCGAGGTTAACCACACCGAGCCTCGTCTTCCCGCCGCCGCTCCAGTCACCCACCACGGACTGCACTCCACGCCCCCCAGCCCACCTGTTTGCCGGTTTCGCAGACAAGCCCGCACGGGGAAACATTACGCAGTGGTTTCATACCTCCGGATCCGCTTCTACGCTCAAAGACTACCAGAATCACGAATTTGTTAATAGTCACCAAATGAGGATATGCAGGACTTGGATATTGCTTACGTGGCGGCCCGTCTCGCCACCCGGCGTGTCACCACCGTCCAAGCACCGGTTTGTCCCCGGCCAGGCCGAAGGCATAGACCCGGTCCGATTCCGTCCCGTCCCATACCCCGTTGTTGTTGTAGTCCAGGTACCAGTAGCCGTTAAGGAACGCCCCGATTTCCTCGGCGCCATCCCCGTTCCAGTCGCCAACCACCGGCGTGGTTCCGGCCCATCCGATCGAACCGATCCTGTCCAACGTCCCCCCATCCCATAAGTAGTTGCCGTCGAAATCCAGATACCAGCGGCCTCCGGCATACACTCCGATCTTCGTCTTCCCGTCGCCGTTCCAGTCCCCGACAAGCGGCGTCACGCCCGCCCATCCCCAGCCGGTCTGCTTGTCGCCAGCGCCGATGTTCCAGACGTAATCGCCATCAAAGTCGAGAAACCAGAAGCCGCCACTGTAAACGCCAATCTTGGTCCGGCCGTCGCCGTTCCAGTCGCCCACGATCGGGGTCACACCGCTCCAACCCCAGCCCACCTGCTTGTCCGCCCCGCCAGGCTGCCAGAGGTAGTCGCCGTTGTAGTCCAGGAACCAAAAGCCGCCACTGTAGACGCCGATCTCCGTCTTCCCGTCGCCGTTCCAGTCGCCAACAAATGGCGTTGCGCCGGGCCACCCCCAGCCAATCTGCTTGTCCGCCACTCCCCCGTCCCAGACCCCGTTGCCGTCATAGTCCAGGAACCAGAAGCCTTCGCTGTAGACTCCGGCCTTGGTCTTGCCATCACCGTTCCAATCGCCTGTCACATGGGTGGCGCCGGGCCAGCCGAGGAAGAAGCTGCTATTCCCAGAGCTGTCCGTAGTCCCGTCTCCGTCAGCATCGATTTGCCATAGTCCGTTCCCGTAGACTCCGACCCTGTCGGTAACCGCCACGGCAGGATCAAAAGCCCTCACCGTGTAGGAGAACGATCTAGCCGGCCCACCGATGATGACATTCGTTACGCTGACATCGGCCCTGGAGTCTGCCCCAGCGTTGGGCTGACAGGCAGCCGGTTCCCAGACCAGGGTATTCTCCCCGTATCCGTTCGCCACGGGCAATTGCGTGAGAGCTAGACTTTGCCCGTTGCATTTCATGCTGACTTGGGCGGAACTGATGTCGGCGTCCGGGTAGGAAAACGACCAGCGGTCAAAAATCAGAGATGCTGGCACGTACCCCTTGGGGGGCCAAGCCACGAACGGATCACGCGTCGCGGGGCGCGGGCCACCGTAGTTCGAGTCGAAGACCCAGAGGGCGTTGGCACTGTAATAGGATCCGGTCCCTGGGACGTCACCTGTTCCCATCGTCTGAGTTTGCGGGTAGAGGATCCAGCGGCGATGTCCGACAGCAGTGTTGTGAGCCCCATGATCGTAAAAGTACAACTGCACACAACCAGGATCCGTGCTGAGGTATGTCGGACTGGTTGAGTAACAGATGTTGGAATTACTCGCTGCGGTGGCCCCGTCGGGCGTGTAGCAACTCCAGCCTGGGGGCGGCGAATGGCTGAGTGCTTTGTTGACGCTCATCATTAGGGCGGCCTGCTGGTCCATGTCGTTCCAAACCGGATCCAGCGTTATGTGCGGAGGAACTCCAGCCAGTGATCGGAACCAGTTCACCCGCTTTGCCACCGCATCTCGATACGCCTGGAGTGTTGTTCCGGGCGTGCAGGTACTTGTATTGCCCGTCCAACCTAGGTTAATGTTCGCCTGCGTCTGAAGGTACCTCTGATTGAAGGAAGTGCGGACGATCGCCCGGCGGGAAGTGTTCAGCCAGGATTCACCGGTCTCCAGGTCCGCAGTTTCTAGGGCGAACTTTTGGAGTGGGCGGATGGTTGAAGGGGCTTCGGGAGGTGGGCCGATCTCTGCGGTCTGCGCGAGCGCGGCATGATCGCAAATGTGAAGGAGGAGAGCCACGGGCAAAGTGACATGGGAAAGAGAAATATGCGACCTAGCCATTGCCCGATACATGTCAGCCATTGTAGCCCCGGACCTGCATTGGTCGTGTGTACACAAGATATGAAAAAGCGGCTCGTTGCTTCATCGACGCTGATCTCAGGCACAACCACGCTGCTCCTTGCGGGATTACTTTTCTCCTCCTGCAACATACTGCAGAAGTCGGGAGTCGAGACGGATGCGAAGTTGCCATTCGGTGGGGTGAATGAACCCACGAGTGGGCAGAAGGTCGCGGGAAAACTCAATCTGGCGGGTTGGACCATCTCAGATTCAGAGATGGAGTCAGTGTCGGTCTATGTTGATCGATCATTCGCGACAGCTTGCATTCTTGGGGTCTCCAGGCCAGATGTTGGCCAGGCGTATCCCGCATTCAATAGCAGCGATCAGGCCGGCTGGAGAGCGGAACTGGATACGTCGGGAATCTCTCCCGGTTGGCACGAGTTGACAATCCAGGCTAGGTCGAAGGATGGAGCCACTCGCGATCTGGCCTCGCCGCCGGTCCTGGTGGAGAGATGAGAGTACGCAGGAGGGAAACTCGATCGGAGGCCTAAGTTGACTTCTGCAACCCATGTGGGCCCCATCCCAAAACCAGTCCGCTCCATGGTGCTCGAAACATCGACACCTTCCGTGGGTGTCCGGAGTCTTGCCTTGCAGCGCCGCCAGGGACGAGGGCGAGCATGCCGTATGGATCGCGTTTGCGTGGCTTGGCCCTTCTGGGCACCCTTGCCCTTTCGCGACTTGAAGACCGCCTGGCGTTTGGGGAGAGGGGCGGTATGTATTTCACACTGCTGGGAGGTCGTCGAGGTCAATGAGCGAGGTGGCGAGAATCCCGGCAACCCGACACCCACGGCACTCAGATGCGTCCGCTCAGGCTGCCATACATAGGCCCGTTTATGGTGTCCACGTGGTGTCCAGAAAGGCTGTCCAGCAGTGAGAAACGAGGGCACCAGCGAGAATTTTTGGTGTCCATTTAAGCTATTGAGCCATTTTGTCTTTCTCCGCAACTCGCTCATTCTGAATAAGTTAACAAGTGTCACCCCTTCGAATTCCACCCTCACCGCCAGTTTAGAACCAACAACTTAGCTAGTGTCCTGTATCTAAAGTTCGCGTACAAAAACGAGCGACTGAGGCCAGGATCTCGTCGGCCGTCTTTGTCCATACAAACGGGTTGGGGGCCTGGTTGGTGATGGCCAAGTAGGACTTGATGGCGGTCTCGAGTTCGCGCACGCTGTGATGTGAACTGCGGCGAATCTGCTTATCTGTCAACGTGGCGAACCATCGTTCGACGAGGTTGATCCAGGACGCGCTGGTGGGCGTAAAGTGCACGTGAAAACGTGGACGCTTGGCCAGCCAATTCCGAATCGCGGCCGTCTTGTGAGTACCATAATTGTCCAGTATCAGGTGGACATCCAGTGATTGCGGAACGTTCTGTTCGATGGTGTCGAGGAACGTGCGGAACTCGCAACTGCGATGTCGCCGATGACACTCTCCGATGACTGCGCCGGTCTTTACATCCAAAGCGGCGAACAGCGACGTGGTGCCGTGCCGTTTGTCGTCGTGGCTGCGGCGTTCCACCTGGCCAGGACGCATCGGCAACATCGGCTGCGTCCGATCCAACGCCTGAATCTGGGATTTCTCGTCAACACACAGGACCATCGCCCGGTCTGGAGGATTGAGATAGAGTCCCACGATATCTCGGACCTTATCAATGAACAGCGGGTCCTTGGAAAGCTTGAAGGTTTCACTGCGATGCGGTTGGAGACCGAAGGCCCGCCAGATGCGACTAACGGTGCTGTGACTCAAGCCGGACTGGCGCGCCAAACACCGCGTACTCCAATGAGTTGCGTCACTGGGCAGGGTTTCCAGGGTCATGGCCAGGACCCTCTCGACATCGGCATCGCCTACGCGGCGCGGCGTGCCTGGTCGCGGTTCGTCGAGCAACCCCTGCAACCTCATACCCGCAAAGCGGGATCGCCACTTGCCGACCGTCTGCTGGCGGACCCCGGTTAGTTGAGCGACAACGTTGTTCGGTTTGCCCTCGGCGCAAGCCAAAACAATCCTCGCACGCAGGGCCAAGGCCCGCGCCGTCTTGGGCCGCCGTGTCCAGTTTTCCAAGGTGGCGCGTTGTTCCTGAGTAACCGATATAGGCGCGAGGGGACGTCCGGTACGCATCTCCGATACTCCTTTGTACACGAGATGCGCACCACGGGTCATTTTATTCAACGAACTTTAGATACATAACACTAGAGACAACCAATCAATTGGAGCTAAGTATATACTTGTGTGCCTATGGCATACCCTTCGTTCGAGCGAACACCACCCGGGTTCGGTCCCAACTTCGTCTGACATCGGCCTGCAGCAGTTCTCGCCCCGACCCAGGGGGCGTTTGGCCGCTCTGTCCCCCGGATGCTGCTGTGACCAAGCAGGACGGATACGCGTTCCAACGGTGCTCCGGCACGAAGCAGTTCCGTGGCGAAAGTGTCGCGGGGGTGATGCGCATGGCCTCTGCGAATTAGAGGTCACCTTCACCTTGAGTAGCGACCAGTTCGTGGGCGGCTGATCGCCAGGTGTCGATTTGTTCTCGTTCGAACAGCCGTTCAGGCCGGAACATCATCCGGAAGGCTAGTTGCGTGAACCGCGCAGTTCAGCCCTGAGGTGTAGAGATCACGCCAAACGTTCCTCTACTGGCCTTCGACTCGCATGGCCAAGACGTCAAATCGAAGGCACATTTGTTGCAGCCCAACGATTGGTTCAACGGCGACGCTCCCTGCCTGCAGCGGCATCCCTCATTTTGCCTCCTGTCTCCCGACGGCCTGTCCAAGACGGAGATTGGAGCACCACCATCGAGCCGCCCGTGAGCAGGTGGACGTCATGCCTGCCCGGCGTCAATCACCACCAGGTGGATTTCCCTGGGCCGCCCATCCTCCTGAGCGCTCTGCCCATGACAGCCAACGCGCACAGTGAGATTGCGAGCTGACATCGGTCGAGGCGGCATCGTGGCACATCCCCAGGTCAGTTCCTTCTCGGCAGTATCCTGTGTGGTCAAGCAATCACTGCCTCTTCAGATTGGCGTGAATACGGGTGAGTGTTCCCAGGCCCACCACCTTCGGCACCTTGGGCCCCCAAGGCGCCGAACCTGTTGATCCTGAGCCCCCGTGGGACTTTGCCTGCAGACCGCCGCAACGGCGCGGATGAACAGTCCCCAATGCGATTCCATTTCTTGGCAGACGGGTTTGATCAGAACCGAAAGCAGCCGCGCGATTGGATCAGAGGCTTTCTACCAGCGGGAGCCGCCACCACTCGAATCACTTCGGCTTCTTGCTCCCGATCCACCCTGTGGTTTCGGGCGGGCTTCGTTGACGTTCATCGCCCGCCCGTTCAAATCCGAGCCATTCAGCTGCGAGATGGCTGTCTCGGCGGCGCTGCGATCCGTCATCTCGACAAAGCCAAAACCGCGAGGTTGCCCGCTGTCTCTATCCGTCACGATGCTGACACGCTCAACGCTGCCGTAGGTCGCAAATACGCCCTGCAACTCGTCTTGAGTGGTCTGAAAACTTAGGTTGCCGACAAAGATGTTAGTCATGAGATTTCTTTCCTTTGAGATTGGTATTGTCTTTTCTCGGACTGCCCTGGGGCGCTAAGGCCCGGAGACAGCCGAATACTGCGGGCGTTGTCGTGCGAACACTGAGGCGCACGTTTCCGGCACCGGAAACACGGCGCGCGGAGCCGAGGTCAATGCCGGCGGGGCGGATGTCGTTAAGCATCTTCGGCCCGCAGGCCAACTGGTTGTTCCACGGTCTGACGGGGTGCGCCGGTACGCCAAAACTGTTCATCGATCATCAAATTGCCGTCTGTTGGTCGCCCACTTGCCACAGCCGGATTCAGCCTGACCTGCTCCAGTCACCGCGGCGGAAACCGCCATGCAGATGCGGTTGTCACGGGCGGAGGCCGCCGGTCTCTCCGCTGTCTTACCTCGGCGGCCCGCGCCGACGCGCATTGAGCATGGCGGCACATGTCCTCCTCGGTGAAGGTGAACGCACACCTTGTCGCGTCGTCTTGATGCTGCTCCAGCACCGCCCGGCACAATAGCGGCAGTTCCTGGAGCCGGATGCCGTAGCGCTGAGCCAGGGCGACATCAGTTCTGACGGTGAACGACTTTCGGGTTCGGTCCGCGGCAACACGTTCGAACGTGAAGATACGGAATCCCGTAACTTGACTGAAGCCATCGAGAATGAACTGCACTTTCTGCCTCTCCACGAACATCATCTGCAGTCCCTTCGGGGTTGGAGACCGTGGTGGCTGGTGAAACCCACCGCACGGGCCCGCAAGGGACGAGACTCTGAACCTGATTTGACGGCACACATCCGGACTATTCCAAGCTCGAAGACGGAGTTTCGAGTGAAGGGATGGTGAGCCGCGAGTACCTTCTCCAGTTGTGCCTGGCCAGGACCAGGCAGAACGCACTGAAAGCAATCGCGAACGAAACGGACGTCTGCCCAGACGGGCGGGACAGGACAAGGACGAGTGGGCTGAAAACCGCTGCGGCGGCCACCAGCGCGGCGGTCGTAGTGTACTGCGTTCCAGTAGGTTTCTGGTGGGGGGGATCAAACATGCAACCTCCTCGGTCGTCGGGTGTGCCTAACCGCTGCGCCTAAGAGGAGGAAACAGGTCGCCGTACTTAGCTCAGACGAACCGTGGATGAGCAGGAGCGCTCATCTATTAACCAGTTTGGGTTAAGAACTCTTCTTTGTCAAGCGTGTTGTTGTCGTGTGTGGATTTTTGCTTTACTCCACCTGGTGAAGTTTGAACGAGCGAACGCACACTGATGTGTTTTGTTTGGTGACGAGACGGTTGAGCGAGGTCGGCCTTAATCGGGAAGTTCTGGCGACTGCGTTTTAGATCGCCTAACGCAACGAATCCCTATCGATGGCGGGAAAGAGGCTTCTCCCGCGCCTTGGCGGATCGATATGAAGACTGGCCGCCCGATGTGGCTTCGTGCGGGAGAGCATTCGGGCCCGCAGAGGCCCAGCGCCAGTTGGATCAGGAAACTGTCGACCCGAAATCCGCACGGCTCTCCTTCAGGATCGCGGGACCTGGTTCCGCGCAATTGCGATCCGATCATCCGCGGCGAGTTACTGAGGAGGAACTCAGCGGTGAGTTAGAACGCCTGACCAGATATGCCCCAGAGCGATGCCACGATCACTCCGCGAAAACAGGGCCGATTGATTATGCGCATCGACGGAGTCTTGTCTACGTACAACGCCCCTCGATCGGAGCTTGCCATCGGAATAGGAAGATGTGGTGGCCACAGAAATCGCACCGACACGGCTGGAGGAGCCAACCGAGCGATCTCTCAGCGATGTTCCGTGTACCAACTCGTCTGAATTCGACAGATCTGCAGTGCTGGCAGCGCGTAAGCAAGAGTCCCACGATGGCACGGATCATGGTCCTAGACATCTGTCTTGGCCGCACTGTGCGACGCTGTGCCGGCATGGTCTGGACCCGACGGTCTGGAGTAGTGTGCCTTCGCGGCATTCCCCCAACCGCCGACTGGCCGGCTTGCATCCTTTGCTGCCCTGATCTCTTCAGGCGTTCTTACGTCGGGCTCGGAGAGCCTCACGCGGGCTTTCGCGCGCGAAATCTGGCGATTGTGCCGCTTCGTCAATCTCTTGTTCATATGTCTCCTTCGTCCGTCCACCGGGTGGGCTCCTATTCGTCCGCCTCTACGGCCTCGCAGATCAACGATTCCGGCACAGGCTTGGTTCGCCGTCGCGCCGCCCTGTTGTTCTTTATCGCCTGGTAGCGGGGATCGTGCCAGATCAACTGCCGCACCTGATCGCTGATCTCTTGCCAGTCGCAAATTAAGTAACCGGCCTCATCCTGGCTCATCACCTCAAGTCGCTTCTCTTCGAGGATCGCGAGAATGGCCTCCGTATCGGCGCGCTTGCCTGGGCCCTGCTTGCCGGCAATCGATCGGAGCAACCCAGCCACACGGTCGAATTCTGTGCCCACCTGGCGCTTGATGCGCTGTGCCCACTCCGCCTGAGCTGTGGTGCCGCACATCACAGCCGCAGCGACATCGAGCGGCGCAGGCGCTGCACCGCCTTCGTCTTCCCAGGCCTGAACGTGTCTGGCCAAGGAACCATTCATATGTCACTTTGTTTCGGGCTGCACGGCCGCTCGCAGCTTCGCGCGGGATCTGGCATCACGGCGAAAAGGCCGGATCGAAACGCGGCGCATCGAGAGAACGGCATCATTTCGCCTGGATTCGGCTCGCGCATTCAGAATGGGCGAGCCAAGCCACTGGGTAGCTGTGTACGGAGCCATCGCGGTTCGCAATGTCGGCCCAGTTGGGGTCTGGTCTCAGCCTGCGAAATACGCCATGGGAGCCCTCGGTGTTCTGGTATGCGCCCTTGGTCAGAACGACATCGTCACCTTCTCTGAAGGCGAGGCCAGTACTGTCAGGTCTTGTCATCATCGCGGGCCTCCTTCGTTTGAGATCTCTTCGGTTGACCGGCCAGGTTAGGGCCGGAACTTGGCCTTGTTTGCAGTCCTCGCTCTTTCAAGCCGCACCCTCGCAGTATCTTCTTCACTCGCTGTCCGGGCGGCGTCCCGTTGAGGTGCTTCCTTATCGTCGAGCCGCAACGCTTCGAGGATTGCCAGCCGAGCCTGTGCCTCAATCTGCAACGAAGTGCCAATGAGCCGATAGCTGGGTCCGTACGAGGAACGTGTCAGGTCGAAGCTGTACTGCGGGTTCTTCCACTGCGCGACAACCTCCCCTTGATCCTCTGAGTACCCTTGGGCTGAGTTCCCCATCACAGACGGCTTCGCCGCCACTCCGTAGGTGGCTGAGATCGTTTGCACGATGTCGTCGACTGTCAGGCCCTCCGTCTCATAGCGGTCGTAAATGACTGCGATTCTGTAGAGTTTGCCGTTGTAGAAGCCAAACACCACCTCTTGCACCGGTTCCGTGCTCAGCGACGTGCCTGGAAGTTGCGGCCGCCACGTAAGTTCTTGGATGAGGGCCGGGCGCATGTGGATCACTCTCGCGTCGGCTGAACTGGTACCCACCTGTTTTGCGACCGCCGGCAGATTCGTTCCGAATTGATAGTTCCTGTACCTGGAGAGGTCTGCCGCCAAAGGGGCCGCCGACATTACCCCAAACAGGAGCATCAATGTGAGACAAGGTCTCGACAAGCTCAGTCCAGATCGTGATCCCAAGAATTCAACTGAAACATGCATCTCAAGTTCCCTTTCCTTCTCCTGGCGAAATCCCAGGGCGTATGACCATCCGGAGTGCCGGCAGTTCATCTCCTCCTCACGAGAGTCGCCTCCCTTTCATTTCCGGCCGCTCAGCGCCTGCCTCATTGAAGTATTCAAACCGATTGGCAGAAGTAACGCGATGGTCGGGTTGTGCTCCGCTTCGATTTCCACCGGGGGTTGCAGGTACCGCAACTGGATGGCCACGCATTCCTGCTCGGCGACCGCCGCAGACATGGCCGGCCCTTCGGCCGTAACGTACTCACCCTCTACATGAGGGAATCTGACGGAGGCTAGCAAGTAGAGAACCAGTACGGCCGGCGCGATAATCCATCCGCTCATCATTTGTGTTGCCCTTCACCGTTCCCGCCCCGGGGCTTTGAAATCTCACTGCCGGCACTGTGGTCCCGTGCACGGTTTGCTATCCACAATCCGCTCACTGCACTCTCGCTGCGGCGGGATTGAAGGTGAGCGCAAAGGTGACCATGTGAGCCGCACTGAGCACCCGCAGATCGTTGGCGCGGAATCAACACGGCAGCCTCCTCGCTTGTCAAACTGGCTAAGAGGAGAGGACAGACCACGAGCCTTAGTGCTAGCGATCCGCGAAGGGACGGAAGTGTCCGGTCATTAACTAGTATCGGTTAATATTTCTTGCGCGTCAAGAGGATTCGTGCCATCATCGAGAAGCGAGTTGACTGAAAGAAGTTAACCATAATCTAACCAGGAGAGCAAGTGGACGTTTCCTTGTGTATCAGGCAACGGCTGAGTGAGTTGGGGCTTGACCAGAAGGATCTGGCTGCCGCCGCCCAGGTCACAGAATCCTACATTTCGCAGTTGCTGGCCCGAAAGAAAGCTCCTCCAGCGCCCAGCCGCACTGACATCTACGAAAAGATCGGCCAGTTCTTGATCCTCCCGGTTGGAGAGCTCTCGAGGCTGGCTGAGGCTCAGCGCAAGGCAGAGCTCCAGAAAAGACTCGTGGATCCCCCGGGGCCACTCTTCAGGGAATGCCGGGAATTGATACTCCGCAAGTGCGAGCCTGCCAGGCGAGTCGAGGTTCAGCGGATCTTCGAGAAAGAAGCCTTTGGCGAACTCGAACGTCTGGTCACGCA
The DNA here is from genome assembly GCA_964604945.1 of uncultured Candidatus Solibacter sp. GTDB lineage: Bacteria > Acidobacteriota > Terriglobia > Bryobacterales > Bryobacteraceae > PNKE01. The sequence goes on along the minus strand of CAZSBK010000119.1, from coordinate 1,705 downwards.
GAAACTCCTCGATGTGGCGCAGGAGATTGCTAGAGAAGACTTGCTGAGCGAAGAGTTGCTCCGCAAGATGGCCCAACTGAGCAGTCGCACCTTTGAACAAATGCGCGTCGCCACGCTCCAGTTCCTGGACACGGACGTCTTCCACGTGTCCGTCGAAAGCTGTATCTCTTTCCTTGATCCGATGATCGGCTCCTGGGATATCGATCTCAGGGCCTTCAGTCTCAAGATGGTCATCAATCCACCATTCGCACCCCGCAGCGTGAAGCGGTTCGAGTTTGCGGAGGTGACTGACCAGCCGCCCGCCGTGAGCGAGAGAGGCTTCGACCAGTTCCTCGGGGACAGTTCTCTGAGCGGCGATGCCACTAAGGAGGAGATCGAGTTCCTCCAGGCGCTGAAGTTCAACGGCCGGCGGCCGTCCGCCCTCTACTACTATCGGGAGCTTCAGAGTCTCAGAGATCCACTTCATTTTTCGGCCGTCGGGCAATCAGGCGGCTCCAACTGAATAAGCGATCATCACCGTTGTCCGGCCCCAGGAAATCCCTCATGAACGAAGCCTCTAAGGTCCGAAAGATCGCTTTTGTCGGTGACCATTTGCCTCGCAAGTGCGGCATCGCCACGTTCACCTCAGACCTGCTCGGCGCCGTGGCTGGGGCGCACCCCAAAAGCCAGTGCCTCGCGGTGTCCGTCAACGACATTGAGGGCGGCTACGAGTACCCGGAAGTGGTCCGGTTCGAGATTGATGAGCAGGATCTATCATCCTACCTTCGTGCCGCGGACTACCTGAACATCAGCAACGTCGACATCGTCTGTTTGCAGCACGAGTTTGGCATCTTCGGCGGACCCGCCGGCGGCCACATCCTGGCTCTCCTCCGCGAATTGAGAATGCCTGTTGTCACCACACTCCACACTGTCCTGCGTGAACCGAGAGCGGACCAGCGGCGCGTGATGGAGGGACTGATCTCGCTCTCTACGCGCCTGGTCACCATGACTGAGCGCGGGCGGGACATGCTACAGAGAATTTACCTGGCGCCATCAAGCAAAATCGACCTGATCCCCCATGGCATCCCTGACGTCGGCTTTGTCGATCCGACTTACTTCAAGGATCAGTTCGGGGTTGAAGGCAAAGTCGTGCTTCTCACTTTCGGGCTGCTCTCTCCGAACAAAGGGATTGAACAGGTCCTCAATGCCCTGCCCCAGATCGTAGCGGAGTTCCCCGAGGTTGTCTACATCGTCCTGGGCGCCACGCATCCAAACGAATTGCGCGAGCATGGCGAGGCATACCGGCTGAGCCTCGAAATCCTGGCCAAGAAGCGGCGGGTCGACAGGAACGTCGTTTTCTACAATCAGTTCGTCGAGCTTGAGAACCTGAAGGAGTTTCTCGGCGCCGCAGATCTCTACATTACGCCTTACCTCCACGAGGCACAGATCACGTCCGGTGCGTTGGCCTACGCGTTTGGCGCTGGTAAAGCCGTAGTCTCCACTCCATACTGGCACGCGGCGGAACTATTGGCGGAGGACAGGGGCGTGCTGGTGCCGTTTGGGGATTCCGAGGCCATGGCACGCGAGGTGATCGCCCTGCTCCGCGACGACACCCGCCGCCATGCGATGAGAAAGAACGCGTACCGGATTGGGCGGGACATGGTGTGGAGCAACGTAGCTCAACAGTACATGCGTTCGTTCGAGTCATCGCGACTGGAAGGAGCAG
>CAZSBK010000118.1:0-14926 GCA_964604945.1 uncultured Candidatus Solibacter sp. | reverse complement strand
GTCAGAACATTTCCAAGGTCACATGTTCTGGCTGACTATTACCACGGGCTGCTAGGTAACGTGCACGGCGCGATTCGTATGGTCTCCGAAGACCCGCAAGTTCGAATTCGCGCTCAAGGTGAACGAATGCAAAACTGTGGAACAAAGAGGGGAGAGCGATGAAGTAGCAATCGTCGCTCAATGCCAGGAGCGGAGCGAGCCAGATCGGATTGGCGACCATAACCTCTGCGAGAGGGCGTGATTCTACCTTTCCTGGTGCAAGTGAGCACCGTTGCAGATAGCGGCGCATAGTTTCGGGCGTAACTCGCTCGTCTGACGAAACGAGGATGCAGTCGTCCAGACTGACGGTGAACAACTCCTCCACGCAACTATTCAGCTCCTCGCACCCGGGGTGGCGGAGTTCCGCCTCCATCGCCGTCACCAGCCTAGGAGAGAGGTGGAGTGTCGCGGCTGTCCGCCGGAGGTTGTTTGCTTCAACAACCCGACCAAGTCGGAGGGAGTGGAAGCAGCTCACCCTCGCTTGGATGAGGTCTCGCAGGCCACGCCAGAATCGTATAAGCCCGGTCGCGCTGAGGCCGGAGTTCTGACGGAGGCGCTCATCGAGAGGCTGCACCAGTTCTCCAATGTAGGTATCGAGATGCGCCGGATACGCCCAGGTCCGACTGAGTGCAAAATTCTGCCTCACTACGAATGATGCTCGCTGTCGACGGATCTCCTCGTGACTGAGATGACGGTCCAACTCAGGTGATTGCCGCAGGATGCAGGCGGTTTCGAAGTGTTTGATTGCATTTCCGATTCTGGAATAGTCATGAAGACATGGGCCATCGACGGTGGCGACAGGCACGGTGGCGAGTGTGAGGAATTGAAGGAGTTCCACGTGAATCTGCGTTGTTGGCTTTGCCGACGGCTTGCCATCTATTCGTAGATGTGAGGCGAGCGCCAAGAACGCAAGTACATTCAAGGGGTTATGCGACCGCAGGAGGTGCCGTAGTTCAATTTCACTGGAACGCTCCGCCGACTCGAAGTGCTCGCGCAAGCGTCTGGCTCGTTGCTCCTGGTCTAAGCTGCTGAGTTCTCTGGCAATCTCCTCCGGCAGCAATGAGAAATCACCCTCGATTGCCATTTGCAGAACGAACTCCGGATAATCTGAGAGATCCTTCCCGGAGACCATCTTGTCTGGTTTGTACCTTCTGGCCATCGCCCAATTCTATGCCGTACAACGCAGTGAGCCCTCGCAGGACTTGTACCTGTTCGGTAGAGCAACCGGAGCGAATCGACCCAGACAGCGACCTAGACAACGTCCGTCATCAGACCAGCTGCCTGTTTCCTTGGCTTGGAATTCGCTGCTGAAGACTCCTCAGCGCCTCGGAGCCTTCCTCATTCGCCGAATTGCTTCTTGGAATTCGCGATCTGTTCAAGCGCGTCAGCCACCCGCTTCAATTCGTTGATCGTGCGCTCCCCCTCGGACCCGACAGCATCGGTTCCGGTGAATGAGTTGACGTCCAACACCGCCGCAAATGGAGGCATCGACCGCTTGCCATGCTTATACTTGCATGTCACTGTCAGCGGTTGATCACCGAGGGCTTGCTTGAGTCCCCAGTATTGGCCCCAGATTAGCTTGCGGGAATCTCCGGGCCCCAACGAGGGGATCCCATCAATCAGTGGGCCGGCGTCCATCGGTTCTGCGGGTTTAATCTCTACCTCGCAAATGCCGAAAGCATTGTTGGGTATCGGACGGGAGGCCTCGAACGACACATCCGTTGCAAGGCCCCGACCTATGTTCTCAATTATGATCTGCAAAACCGAGGGCCTCGAATCGTCGTGACGCACGTACACGACGACGTTAGGTTCACTTTGCGCTCGCACTAGTCGGAACGTAAGCCATGTATAGAGGGCAGCAAGGAGGGCTGATATGGAAGCGGCGACAGCTGCGATAGCTGCGATAGCCGTCCAGAATGATGCACTTGTCATGATTCAGGTTAGCGCTTGGAGTCGTTGCGGTGAGCCTACCGTGGGACACCGGAATAGTCTCCCATCTACCTCTCCAAGATCAGCTTTGGGGTGATGCCTGGCCTCCTTCCCTGGCGAATCGTACCAGACTGGCCCCCTTCGATTCCCGTCCTCGCCCCCGTTTTCCCGACTTCGGTTACATGTAACCGAACTTTGCGGCTCGCCGCGAAAAAATCTTCGAACTCTATTTCTCCTGTTTTCAAGCACTTGGCTTTTCACGCCGGGCGTCGAGGCTGAGTTCGGTTACATGTTACCCAACCGATAGCAGAGGACACGATGAGTTCACCCCCTTCTGCTACCAAAGCCCACAACGACAAAAACCAGAATCCGACTGCCCCCGCCAACGGCACCGAGCCTCTCGTCCGGGGAGCCTTCGATGACGTTGCCTTGCTGATTGGCAGCGTCGCCGTGATCCACCAGCTGGACGACGACCTGACCTGGACCCTCATGAAGCGACTCGACCGGATCCGGATCCGGTTACTTCGCGACCTCAAAGGCGTCTTGCCCCGCGAGGATTTCGAGCCCACAACGACCCAACCGCCCAGGGTTCATGCCGCGGTCGAAGAGTTCCTGGCGCGTAACCGCGCAGGGATGGGTGAGTGACGCCGGCCATGAAACACCCCGTGCGGTTCTCCCAACTTTCCCCACCCCGGCAGGCCCTGGTTCGGCTCTTCCAGTCGGTAAACTTCGGGTTCATCGAGTGCCTCGAGGTCCGCTGCGGCGAACCGGTATTTAACCCGGCGCCCACCGCGATTGTCGAAGTGAAACTTGACGGGACGAACGAGCCTCGGCAGGGAGCTGACCTCGCAGATTTCGAGCTGAAGTCCGAAATCGTCCGCCTGATGGAGCAGTTCGACTCGCTCGGCGACGGCTCGATCGACCGCATCGACATCCGGTTCGGTGTGCCCCGCCGAGTTCTAATTGAGCGCCCTATCCGGGAGGTGCGGCGATGACTCAGGCGCTACCCGTACCCCCGGAAGACTTCACGCCCTTCCTTCTCCGACAGGCCGGGCTCCGTGCCAGCCTCCTCAAGTCGAGCTTCGGCCTCGCCGCCGACGATTGGGAGGACCTGCGACAGGACCTGGCCCTGGACTGCCTGCGGCGCCTCCCAAACTTCGATCCGGCGCGTGGGGATTGGCGGCAGTTTGTACACGGCGTGGTTAGAAACCATGCATGCACCCTGGCTTCGCGCACCAGGACTCGACCAGCTTTCGTGCCATTCGGGGACGCCGAAGATGCCAGGGCGGCAGAGGAACTCGCTCGACTTGCTCCGCAAGAGGCGAATGTCGAAGACGACCGCGACGTCCTCGACCTGAGGCTGGATGTCCGGCGTGCGCTCGGCAGCCTGCCCGAGGAACTGCAGGCGTTGGCTCATCTGCTCTCCACGCTCTCACGGCACGCCGTTCGCCGGAAGACGGGACTCACCGCGTCGCAACTGGACCGGAAGATGCAGCGTATCCGCGCGGCATTCAGCGCGGCTGGATTCGAAGCGGCCGCGGGCCGCAACGAGGGAGGCCGGCGATGAGCACGGATCTGATGGTTTCGACCTACTCCATGTGGTCGCAGTTCCGAAACTGCCGGAAAGCCGTGGATTGGCGCTACCTGCAGCACCTCGTTCCACTCGAGCGGGACCGCAATCTGCACTTCGGTTCTCTGATCCACGAGTGTCTGCAGGTCTGGCACGAGCGAGGCGAACTGCCTGCGGTCCTCGCGCTGATTGACCGTCTTTGCCCCAACCGCATCCACGACGAAAACCAGCGCAGGGATGCTCATCTTGCCACGGCAATGATGAAAGCCTACGCGTCGCGCTATGCGGCGGAAGAGTTCGAAGTCCTTGCCCTGGAGAAGACCTTCGAAGGGCCCATTGTCAATCCGGCGACGGGTGCTGCCTCCAGGAGCTTCGTCCTCGCCGGCAAGGTCGATGGAATTATCCGTATCGGCAGCGAGAACTTCGTTCTCGAACACAAAACTGCCTCGCAGTTGGACTCGGACTACCTGGAACGCCTCTGGACGGACTTCCAGATCACCATTTACGCGTACTACGTTGAGCAGACCATGGGCATCCCCATCACCGGGATTCTCTACAACGTTCTGGTGAAGGGGAAGCTGCAGCAGAGCAAGGGTGAGACAGAGGAAGAGTTCGAGACGCGCCGCGCAGAACTGCTGGCCAAGTCCAAGACCGGCAAGAGTTCAGCGAAACGGCGTATGCCTGAGACCGACGACGAATTCCAGCAGCGCCTGGCGGAGAAGTACACCGACCAGACCATGCTCCACCGCGAGATGCTCTATCTCGCGCGCGATCGCTTCGAGATTCTTCGCAGCGAGTTGTGGGAGTTGACACAGGCATTTCTCGATGCGCGCCGCCGAGGTGTTTTCTACCAGAACACCGGTTTCTGCTTCAACTACCAGCGACCGTGCCCTTACTTCGCTTTGTGCCGTTCGAACGGCAATCCCAACGTGATCGAGAACTTCTACCAGCGCGTCGAGCCTCACGAGGAGCTTCGCGTAATCCCGCCGCAGCCGTCCGAGACGGCTCAACCCATTTTCTGAAAAGGAGATCGAAGATAACCATGGCTATTCTGCCTACCGCCAAGACCCCGCCCAAATCAAGTTTGTCCGACCTGACGGTCCTGTTGTACGGACAAACGAAGATCGGAAAAAGCTCGATGTGCTCGCACGCGGACAATGCCCTCTTCCTGGCTACCGAGCCAGGCCTGAACGCCCTCGATGCCTTCCAGGTGCCCATCCAGTGCTGGGAGGACCTGTTGGTTTCGTGCGCCGAGATCGCCGAGGGCGGCCACCCCTTCAGGACCGTGATCGTCGACACCGTCGACAACGCCTACAAGTTCTGCGCCGAATACATCCTGCGCAAGTTCAAGATCGAGCACGAATCAGACCTCGGCTACGGCAAGGGCTACGCGCTGATCAACAACGAGTTTCAGCGTGTGCTGACAAAGCTGGCCTTTCAACCGTATGGGCTGTTCCTGATCTCCCACGCGAAGGAAGTCGAGATGGATTCGCGCACCGGCAAGATCACCCGCGTGGTGCCAACCCTACCCGACAAGGCCCGCAAGATCGTGCTCGGCATGGCCGACATGGTGCTGTTCTGCGATCTCGAAGTCGAGACCGCGGCCGACGGCGCCAAGCGTATCCGCCGTGTCATCCGCACCAAACCGAGCCTGCATTACGAGGCCGGAGACCGGACAGGGCGCATGCCCGAAACGATTGACCTTGATTTCGGCAAGTTCATGGAGTCGTTCAGCGAGGCGACCGCAGCCTCACCGGCGGCTCCCGCAACGGCTTCAACATCCAACCGCCCGGCACACGCGCCGGCGCCGGTGCAGCAGTAATTCACAGAAGGAGAGAAAGTCACATGTCATCCCATTCAATCGATCTCGCCATGTTCGACGAGACCTTCCGCAACGAGACCCCGGACGACCGGCAGGAGATGGAGGCCGTACCGGACGGCAAGTATCAGGTTGCTGTTGAGAAGGCGGAGTTGGTCGAAGCCAAAACCTCCGGCAATCCGATGCTCAAGTGGACGCTGCGGATTATTGCTCCGAATCACGTCGACCGCCTGCTCTGGCGCAACAGCGTCATCACCCAGAACACGTTGAAGTACGTGAAGACCGATCTGCACGTCTGCGGCCTGGATCTCGACAAACTGTCGGACCTGCCCGGGAACCTGCATCGCCTGCTCGACGTAAAGCTCGAAATCACCAAACGGACCAAGGGCGACAACGAGAACATCTTCTTCAATCGCCGCATTGAGGGCCGCGCATCCGACAAGTTCCGGCAGGAGGCTGGTGACGCGCTTGTCCCCTTCTAGGAAGCGCACGGTCACCTTCATCGTCGACACGCGCGAACAGGAGCCTTACGGATTCGATCCCCGGCTGGTGGTGGCGGAGCGCCGAGCCCTGCCGGCCGGGGACTACTCCGTGGCGGGCATGGAGGGCGTGGTCGCAGTGGAGCGCAAGACGGTGGATGACTTCGTGTCCACCGTCATCCACGGTCGGGGGCGGTTCCGCCGGGAACTGCTGAAGTTGGCCCAGTACCAGGCGGCCTGCATCGTCGTGGAGGCCGGCCTGGCCGACGTCCTGCGAGGCCGGTACCGTGGCGGAGCGCATCCGAATTCGGTCCTCGGCAGTGCACTCTCGCTGATGCTGGACTTCCGCATCCCCGTGTTCTTCTGCGACAACCGCCAGGCTGCGTGTCATTTCGTACAGGCCTACTTACTCGGCGCACACGAAAGGTGGGGTGAATGAGCCAGATGCAGATCCCTGGGGGACGAACTTCGATCCGCGGCATTGTCGACACCGTGTACTATTCGGGGCCAACCTTCACGGCCGGTCGACTCCAAATGCCCGACGGCAACACCGTCAACTTCGCCGGCAAAGTGTTCGCGCGTCCTGACGACGCTGTTCGGCTGGAGGGTCATTGGGCGAACCACCCTAAGTACGGACGCCAGTTCACGGCAGAGACCATGGGGCACGACCTGGAGTTGGACCCTGACGGCCTCGCCGCTTTTCTGGCCAACCACCCGGACGTGAAAGGCATCGGCCCGGCGAAGGCGCGGTCGATCGCGGACTCCTTTGGCCGGGACTTCGATGCCGTGATCCGCACGCAGCCGGAAAGGGTCGCGGCCGTGGCAAAAGTCCCGGTGGAAACTGCGCGCGAACTGCAACGCATCTGGATTGCCAACAGCGACTTCAATGCCGCGATGGCACATCTGGCGCGATACGGTCTTACTCATTTTCAGGTGACCACGCTTGTCGACAAGTTCGGCAGCCAGGTAGTGAAGATCCTTGAGCGCGATCCATACGTGCTCATGCGCGAGATCAAAGGATTCGGATTCAAGCGGGTCGACAAGATCGCCCGCAAGATGGGCACTCCCAAGGACCTACCATCCCGGATTCGCGCCGGGATCGAGTACTGCGTGGCCGACGCCCTCGACGACGGTGACTGCTGGGTGGAGCACGAGGACTTGCTGGACCGCGCCAACGCTCTCCTGATCATGGACACGCTCGACAGCCGTGAGGTCATCGAGCAGCACCTGGAAAGTCTGCTCGGTGAAGGCATTTTGGTCTCGGCACCATTCGAACAGCTTGTCGTTGCCGATCCGGAAATCCACCGCATGGAAGAAGACTTGGCGGCGGTTTTCAAGAATGCGCGCGTGCCCTGCCCTGTCTACCGGGATGCTGGCAAGCTCGACCAGCTTCTCGACACCTTGGGTCCGAAACTCAATCCCGAACAGCGGGAAGCGGTGAAGAATGCTCTGCGCTACTCCATCTCGCTGATGACGGGCGGCGCAGGTTGCGGGAAGACGTACTCGGTTTCCACCATCGCCAGCATCGCGGAGGAACTGGAGTTGAAGGTAGTCCTGGCGGCACCAACCGGCAAGGCTGCCCAGCGCCTCGAGGAGGTTGTGCGGCATCCGGCGAGCACGATTCATCGGCTCCTGGGTTTTGACGGCCACCGCTTCGCACTGGGCCCTGATAACCGCATCGAGGCCGACATCCTCCTCATCGATGAGGTCTCAATGGTTGATGTCCGCTTGGCTTGGCATCTCTTCCAAGCCATCGATCTGCAGAAGACTGCATTGGTCTTGGTCGGAGATCACAACCAGTTGCCGCCGGTGGGGCCCGGCAACCTCTTGCGGGACCTCGTACGGTCCAGAGCGATTCCGACCACTCTACTCACCCGCGTAATCCGGCAGGCGGGTGTCCTGAAGGAGAACTCCATTGCGGTGTTGGACGGCCATGTACAGCCCACCTCCGACGTCAAGGTAGCTGGGCGGCGTCCGTGGTACGTCATCGACAAGTTCACCGACAGCCACGAAGTGCGCGCATTCCTCCTGATGCTTTTCGAGGAGGTTCTTACCGAGCGTCTGGGATATGACCTGCTGCGGGACGTGCAGGTGCTGACGCCCACCCACAAGGGGCCGCTGGGCACCGTGGAACTGAACATCAAACTCCAACGGCTCCTTCAACGGAAGTTATTCGGCGTGGAAGTTGCCGAGGTCGAAGCCGGGTTCCGGCCCCGGCTCTACCCCAATGACAAAGTGATGCAAACGAAGAACGATTACGAAAGCGGTGTCATGAACGGCGCAGTGGGCATCGTGGCCGGCGTGGACGGCAAGGGAGGCATGGAGATTGATTTCGACGGCAACGAGGTCGCGATTGAAGCCGGATCAAATCAGGCAAACAACATTCAACTTGCCTACGCTTCCTCAATTCACAAAGTGCAGGGATCGGAATTTCCCTGTGCCATCGTGATTGCCCACCGCTCGCACTCCTTCATGCACCACCGCAACCTTTTCTATACGGCGGTGACGCGCGCCAAGGAATCGGTGATCATCCTGGGCGACCAGTGGGGCATTGATAACTGCGCCAAGAAGCGCCAGGTGGACCGGCGAAACACCTTCCTTTCCTTCCTGCTCGACCAGGGAGCCCCTGTGTGAGCGGCGCGACTTCCATAGACGTCCACTCCTACTACCGCCAGATCACCGATGTGGACATCGCCCAGATCGCCCGCGACTTGCTGGCCGGCAGGATCACCGGGGAGACGCGGGACACCCTCCAATGCGATTGCCCTAACCACCAGAGCCAGTCCCACCGCTCGCTTCACATCTGGCTCGACAAACAGGGTTGGTACTGCTTCGGGTGTGGCTCCGGCGGCGACGTGCTCCAACTGGTGGAATTCATCCAGTGCGGCCAAGTCACGCGCGGACAATCCGGCCGCATGCCGGATTCGCATCGGCGGGCCCGAGACTTTCTGGCATCGCGCGCAGGCATGCCGCCACTATCCAAGCTGTCCGTGGGCGGTGCGGAAGATGCCGAACAGGCTCACGCAATTACGATCCGTGTCCGAGAGGCGCTGACCGAACTCGCGGAGTTCTATCACCAGCGGCTCCTCGCGACACCCGGTGTTCTCGCGTGGTTTCGGGAGAAGTACGGCATCAGCGATGAGACGGCCGCGCGGCTGAAGATCGGCTTCGCTGCGAACACGGAACCGAGTGCCATCCAAGCGCTGATGAACGGTTCCGGCGCGTTCACCAAGCGCGAGCTCGCGGCGACTTCGGCATTCCGCCCCACCGCGCAGGATGGACTCGTACCATTTTTCGACGGACGCATCGTGTTCCCGTACTGGAGCCGCGGGCGCGTCGTGTTCATGATCGGCCGCCAGACGCCATGGACGCCCGATCAATCCTGGGAGAAATCGAAATACAAGAAGCTCGCGGTTCAAAACGAGCGCGACAGCAGCCATGTTGCGCCGTGCATCCAGAACGACGTGCTCTTCAATGAGGATGTTCTGCTCACGCGGCCCGAGCTGGTCATCCTCACCGAGGGCGTCACGGACTGCATTTCGCTGATGGAGCATGGATTCCCGACGGTCTCTCCCGTCACCGTGCAGATCCGCGAAGCGGACTGGGCCCGGCTGCTGCCGAAACTGGCCGGCGTGAAGACCGTCTACATCTGCCAAGACAACGAGGTATCCGAGGCCGGCATGAACGGCGCCATGCGGACGGCGCGCACTCTCGCGGAGAATGGCATTCTGACGCGGTTGGCGGTTCTGCCGCTGGGAGAAAAGCAGCAGCTTGCACGGCGTGAGCTTCGAGATCGGTTTGGTGTCGAGGGTTCCGTCACACCACGGGAACTCGCCAAGGTTCTGGACGGCAAAGGCCAGGATGAGATCCAGCAAGCCCAGTCACTGTTGGCCGACGCCAAGATTGACGTCAACGAGTATTTCGCCGCCGGGAAGACTGCGACCGATTTCGAAGGTATCCTCGCGGTAGCCCAGACCCCGCTGGAACTGGCCATCTCGAAGCTCGGTACCGAGACTCCCGACCAGAACCTCAGCCGGGCACTGGCACCAATCTTGGCCGAAGTCGGGCGCTTGGACCCAATCGAACAGGACCGTCATCTGCGCCTCATTCAGGCACACTGCGGGAAAGGGCGGATTCCGGTCACCACCCTGCGCAAGCAGTTGAAAGTTGTGGAGATCGCCCGGCCGCGGCGCGCGGCCCAATCGCGTGTGTTCGGAGGAGGTGGTCCGAGGGGGGCGGCCGCAACCGTGCGGGTGGGCGAGCCAGAACCTGTACCGCTGCGGGATATCCAGGTCAACAATCGGCAGTTACGGGACGTGATCGCCGATGCTTGGGCGGCGATTCACGCGATTAACGGGCCGGCGGGAGCAGCTAGCCGCGATCAGCCAGTCCTCTTCCAGAAAGGCGGCGCCCTTGTGCGCATTAACGGCACGGAGGTCCAGACCAGAATTGAAGCGCTCGGCGAGACGGCAATCTACGGCATCTTGGCCCGGAGCGCCAACTGGCTCAGGGTAACCGAAGAGGGAGTGGTGGCCACCCCACCTTCGAGAGATACCGCCCGAGACATGCTCGAAAACCCCGATCAGACACTCCCTCCACTGGAATCGGTAATTCGTACCCCGACCTTCGGGAAGGACGCCGCGCTGATTACCGATCCCGGCTACCACCGCACCGACGCACTCTTCATGCACTCCGATGATTCGCTGGAAATACCCGAAGTTCCAACGAATCCCACACCGGAGCAAATCGCGCAGGCCCGAGCGCTCCTAGTGGATGAATTGCTGGCGGACTTCCCGTTTGTGAAGGACTCGGACCGCGCTCACGCCATGGCTGCGATCCTCCTTCCCTTTCTGCAACGCATCATCGGCGGCCTTGCTCCAATGCACCTCATTGAAGCGCCCACGCAGGGCTCCGGCAAAGGGTTGCTGGCCAGTTTGATCAGCATCGTCTCGACTGGAGCCACCCCCGAAGGGCGCACCGTTCCAGAAAACGAGGATGAGGTCCGCAAAATGATCACGGCTGAGCTGATTACCGGCAGGCCGATCATTCTCCTCGACAACCTCAGCGAAAAGCGGAAATTGGATTCGTCCGCGTTGGCATCCGTCTTGACGGTGCCGTGGTGGACGGACCGGCTCCTGGGCGAGTCCACGATGTTGCACCTCCGGAACAATGCCCTTTGGCTGATGACTGGCAACAACCCACGGCTGTCCGACGAGATGAGCCGGCGCTGCATTCGGCTCCGCATCGATCCCCGAATTGACATGCCATGGCTGAGGGGCGGATTCAAACATCCGCTCATCGCCGAGTGGGCCCAGGAGAATCGTTCGGCGCTGGTCCATGCGGCGCTGATCCTGGTTCAAGCCTGGGTTGCCGCCGGGAAGCCGCTCCACGCCAAACGGCTGGGATCTTTCGAGAAATGGTCCGGTGTCATGGGCGGCGTGCTGGAGGTTGCGGGAATCCCCGGCTTCCTCGGCAATCTGAACGAACTCTATGAGGCGTCCGATAGCGATGGCCAGATGTGGCGCGAGTTCACCGGCGCCTGGTGGGAGGCGTACCGTACGGAACCGAAGAAAGTTACCGAACTGAATCAGTTCTGCGAAGAGCGCGACTTGATGTTCAGTGTTCGGGGTGACGGGTCGGCACGCTCGCAACAGACCCGGCTGGGCAAAGCCCTCACCACCAAGCGTGATCGAGTGTTCAACGGTCTTACAGTAAAGCGGATCAGCCAAGGGGAGCACAAACACGGCGTCCTCTATGCGCTTGTGCCGGCGGATGGCGGCAAGCAGCCAAGCGGGGCTCGCCGCGATCTGGACCTCCTCGATTTACTGGAGGGGAACCTTGGGGACTTGGAGGGGAACCTCACCGGCCAAGGTTCCCCTTCGCTCGATCCAATAGATCCAATTACTTACAGAGATCCGGGGAACCTGGGGAACCTGGGGAACCTTTTTCCTTTCTCGCGCGAGGAGGAAAAAGAAATCGTGTGTATAGGGGACGTAGAGAGAGAGTGCGAAAAAGAAATAGAGGGGGGCCGCGAAATCGGCCCTGAGGTTCCCCAGGTTCCCCTCGCGTCCGCAACCGATACAAAACACACCAGTTGTGTTAGGGGAACCTCTGACGCCAAGGTTCCCCTGAGGTTCCCCCCAGGTTCCCCACCGAAAGATGCCTCCGTGATTGACTTGGCCAACTTGCCGGGAACCGCCGACAGGGAACCTCCATGACCGGGGTCTCTGGCTTCCAACGCAGACGTCGGGCATTCGCATTCAGCATGAGGCAACGATGAACACGGTATTGATGGAGCAGTGTGCGGAGACGATCCTGTCGGCCCCGGTTGCCGGCACGCCGAATTGCCTGTTCGTTTCCACTTCCCTGACGACGTGGAAGACGGCGAGTCCGAAGCAATTCGCCCGCGACTTCCAGATCAACGACACGATGTACCGGCGGCTCGATCCCGAGTATTACGCCTGGTTGCGGTCGCGCATGGTCGTTGCCAAGAAGGCCGCGACTGCCGGGCATCTTTCTCCGGACGCATTCGAAGCCTTGCGTTTGCGGTTCAATGCCGTGCACGAATGGGCCGTCGAGCGCTTCGGCGAGCCCTACCTCCTCGATGCGATCCGCAACCTCGATGCCCGTGGCTATGCGCCGCCCGTCGCCAAGACAGATGCACCCCCTCGCGCACCGCAGCGTGTCGAATCGCCATTGCGAGAAGCACTGGCACTGGTGGATGAGATCCGTGATCGCGCTTTTGAGCTGGGCTGGACGGCGCGGGGCCTGTACGGTGCTCCCATCTCACCGTGCGGCTCGCGCCGGCGCGATCGTGGACTCGCTGGCTATCTGAAGCCAGACGATCAGATTGGCGAAGTATCGCGGCAATCCATCGAGATCATCCTGCCCGATGGGATCCGCCAGCGCTTCTACAACCCGGATGTGGAGCAGCCGTGGATCGTCCGAGAAAAAAACTGAAAGAAATCCGAGAATCACTCCGCGCCCGCCGGTATTAGTAGACGAAGGGTCGGTTCAGGCAAGCAGCGCGAGGCGCACAGCCCGAAGGACCCTCTCCACACTGTGTCTCTTTGCGGGCATACCCGCAGTCCCACCTGGGCTTGACACCAGAACTATGCGCAATCACATCCGAATCGAGAACCCAGTGTCCGACTGTAAATTCACCTCGATCAACCGCGCCAAGCGGTTTGTGGCGCAGGGGCGAGCGGAGTGGGTCGAGCCGGGAGGCTCCATCCGGTTCGTCCAGTCAGACCACCGGCACGGCGCCGCGCAGAAGTCCGTGGACGCGACCCGCGCCGGGTACGAGCGCGCCGCCCACACAGGCATAGCGACACTGACCGAACTGGCGAACCTGCCCATGATTGCTCCGGGTGCGCTCTTGGGCCATGGCAAGCGGAAGGGTGCAGGCAGGTACATCTTCAGGGCGATACAGGGGAGGTGAGCGCGGCATGCCAACCAAGCTTCACACCAGCCATGGCTTTCCGGCCAAGATCCGCATACCCCGGCAGAAGTCCACGGTCCACGTACTCATGAAGAACGGAATCCCCTGCGATGAGTTCGTTGAGGTGATCATCCCAGCACGAACCATGGGCATGCGTGATGCCCGAAAACGGCCATCTCGTTGCGACAACCCAGGCAAGATCGGTCGGTAGCACCAGAGAGTGCTCCAGTGCGCGGCTGGGCGCCGAGTTCGCATGCGCCCTAGCACGTTCGGGTCCTCCCAGGGCCTATTTGGCCGACGGTTGGCGAATACCACCATTGGCCTACTGAAAGATTTTCAAAAAAGGTTGTCAGGTTGTCGGTGGTCACTACGGAGTTCTGATTGACGCAGGGTGGCATCACGCCGGCGATGGCGCGCCGGATCGAGTTCTGGCCGATTGACCGGCTCGTGCCGTATGCGAAAAACGCCAGGACTCATTCGGCGGAGCAGATCTCGCAGATCGCGGCCTCGATTGCGGAATTCGGCTTCAACGCGCCGATCCTGGTTGATTCTGCGGCTGGAGTGATCGCCGGGCATGGCCGGTTGCTGGCTGCACGGAAGCTGGATCTGGCCCTCGTGCCGGTGATCGTGCTGGATCATCTGACGGCTACGCAGAAGCGCGCCTACATCCTGGCCGACAACAAGCTCACCGAGTTGGGCAGCTGGAACGACGAGCTGCTGGCGGCGGAGTTGGCGTCGCTCGAGGCGGATGGGTTCGACGTCGGGCTGACCGGTTTCAGCGATCACGACCTGGCGGTCCTGCTGGCCGACGAGACGCAGCATGCCTCGCCGGCGGAGGAGTCCGCGGCCGAGGTTGCGGAGGCGCCCGCAGTTGCCGTCACGCAGCCGGGTGATCTGTGGGCGGTTGGGCCGCACAGGTTGTTGTGCGGCGATTGCCGGGATGCCGCGGTTGTGAGCGCCCTGTTCGGCGGGCGGAAGGCGGCTGTGGCCATCACGTCGCCGCCCTACGCCACGCAGCGCGAGTACGATCCATCGAGCGGTTTCAAGCCTGTGCCACCGGATGAGTATGTCGCCTGGTACCGGGCTGTGGCTGCCGGCATCGAGTCGGTGCTTGCGCACGATGGTTCCTATGTCTTGAACATCAAGGAGCATGCGGAGGATGGGCAGCGGCACTTGTACGTGAAGGATCTCTTCATCGCACATGTGCGCCAGTGGGGCTGGCGGTTCATTGATGAGTTCTGTTGGCGCAAGACCGACAACGGCGTCCCCGGCGGCTGGAACAACAGGTTCAAGAACGCCTGGGAACCTATCGCGCACTTTAGTCGCGGGGAGGCCATTAAGTTCCGACCGCTGGCAGTGGGCCATCTCTCGGAGGATTGCTTCGACTACTCGCCGGACAATCCGAAATCGACATCGGGAAGTGGCTTGCTGGGCACGGGGGCGCGCGGCCAGGCGGCGAGCAAGCCGGGCAGCCGTGACGAAGATGGACGCCGGGACGGCATCGCCCGTCCCTCGAATGTGATCGAGGCGAAAACGGAATCGAGCCAAGGCTCGCACTCGGCGCCGTTTCCGCGGGCGATCCCGGAGTTTTTCATCAAAGCGTTTTCCGATGCCGGCGATGTCGTCCACGACCCGTTCATGGGAAGCGG
>CAZSBK010000117.1:0-14975 GCA_964604945.1 uncultured Candidatus Solibacter sp. | reverse complement strand
GGCAGGGGCCTCGACTACCGGTGTCTTGCTGGGCTCGATGGGTGGGGGCAGAGTGACGGGCGGGGGCGGCGGCGATTGCTTCTTCCGGCAACCTCCACCGATCAGGGCCGCGAACAGGAGAAGTGGCAGGAGGAGGCGTTTCATGCGGCGGGCAACCTCAGTGTGAATTCGGCACCTTCGCCGGGCTGGCCACCGATCTCGATGGCTCCGCCGTGGAGTTGGACGGCGCGGAAGGTCATGGCGAGTCCGATGCCGGAGCCTTGGGGCTTGGTGGAGTAATAAAGCTGGAAGATACGTTCACGCTGTTCGAGAGCGACGCCGGGTCCGGTATCGGAGATGGCGACGATTGCGTCGCTGCCATTGCGGGCCACTTCCAACTTCAGTATTCCACCGTCGGGCATGGCGTCGAGGGCATTTCTGCAAACATTCCAAACAGCCTGTTTGAGCAGGCCGGAATCGCCACGCACAATGACCTTATCGGCCGGAAGGTGCCATTTCACATCAATTGAAGCGGCGGCGGCTTCGGGGGACAGGACACTGACGGTTTCATCGACGAGCGCGCCGAGATCGACCTCATCGGTTTCGATCTCGAGGGGGCGGGTGAAATCGAGGAAGGTGCGGACGACGCGGTCGAGCCGGTTGATCTCCTCGGAGATGACGGAGAGTTCCTCGGTGGCTTCAGGCATTTCGGGCAGGACGCGATTCTTGAGCAGTTCCAGGCGAAGGGCGATGGAGTTGAGCGGATTCTTGATCTCGTGGGCGACGCCGCCGGTGAGTCTATTGATGGCGGCGAGGCGGCGCTCCATGGAACCGCGCAGTTCGGTGGCGCCGGCGCGAGCGCCGCGGAACTGCTCGCCGAGCAAACGCAGTTTTTGTTCGACGGCCTGGAATTCGGAGGCGGAACTGACATGAGCCTGGCCGACCAACTGGCCGCTGGCGATCAGGTCGATGGTGTCGCCGAGCAGGACGAGGGGACGCAGCGAGATGCGGGCGACGAAGTAGGCCAGAACGGAGGCGATGAGGACGGCGGCGATGGAGGCGAGGGTGGTGGAGCCGATGGCGGGCATCAGGGCCTCACGGAGTAGGACGGAGGAGACCAGGACTTGGATACGGAAAACAGGCACGGGCTGGCCCAGAACGCCGAGGTCGACGCGGCTTTCATAGTCGATGGCGCCGCCGAGGATGGCGAGCATGCGGTCGAGGGGGCCGAGGTCGAGCAGAGTGCGGAGGTTGAGGCGGCTGGGCATTTTAGCGCCGACGCGGGCGCGGTTGGTGGAGGCGAGGATGCGGGAATGCTCGTCGGCGACCGAGATTTCCACGATGGAGCGGGTTTGGGCAAGCAGGCCGGCGAGCATGACGGGGAACTCTTCGTCGGCGGCAAGGGCGTCGCGATAGCCTGAGCGGATGTCATCGCTGGAGGCGTTGAGCGGGAGCGGCGGGCTTTCGTTGACGCGGTACATGACCCAGCGTTTGACGAACTGGGCGGTGGTGTTGGAACGCTCGTTGACATGGGCCAGCCAGGTGGTGGTGACGGTGTTCAGGTGCATGGCCGACAGAACGATGGCGGTGACGACGACGAGGGCGACCATGGTCACGAGAAGCCGGAGTTTAAGCGACATGGATGGCTATTGTCCTAATGCCGAGGATTCGTATTCCTTCAACTTGTTGAACAACGTCTTAATGCTGATGCCGAGGATGGCGGCGGCGCGGGTGCGATTGCCGTCGGTATGGCGCAGGGTGGCCTCGATCAGGGTCCGTTCGGCCTGGGCGACGGTGGAGCCGACCGAGACCGAGAGAGTGGGCAGAGCGGATTCGGGCTGGGCGGGGAGTCCGGCCTGGGCGAAGCGGGGCAGATGGGCAGGTTGGATCTCGTCATGTCCGGCGATGATGACGGCACGTTCCAGGGCGTTGCGGAGTTCGCGGACGTTGCCGGGCCATTCATGATTGCGGAGGATGTCGAAAGCGGCCGGGGAGATGGAGGTGACGCGGCAACTGTGGCGGGCGTTCATTTCAGGCAGCATGGCGGCGCAAAGCTGTCCGAGGTCGTCGATGCGGTCGCGCAGCGGGGGTAGATGGACCTGAAAAACGTTGAGGCGGAAGAAGAGATCCTCGCGGAAGCGGCCCTCGCTTTTGGCGAGGGCCAGGTTGGCGTTGGTGGAGGCGAGGACGCGGACGTCGACGGCGATCTCCTTGGATCCGCCGAGCCGCCGGACCTTGCGTTCCTCGAGTACGCGAAGGAGCTTGGATTGGGTGGCGAGGGGCATATCGCCGATTTCGTCGAGCAGGAGCGTACCGCCGGTGGCGAGTTCAAAGCAGCCTGAACGGCGCTCGACGGCACCGGTGTAAGCGCCTTTTTCGTGGCCGAAGAGTTCGCTTTCGATGAGGGTTTCGGGCAGGGCGGCACAGTTCAGCGCGACAAAGGGGCCGGCGGCGCGAGGACTCAGCCCGTGAATGGCGCGGGCGGCGAGTTCCTTGCCGGTGCCGCTTTCGCCGGTGATAAGGACCGTGGCGGAGGTGGGGGCGACCTGGCGGATGAGGATGAAGGCCTCCTTCATCCCGGCCGAGGAGCCGGACATCTCCCCGAGGACGCCCTGGGAGGAAAGCTGGCGGCCGAGGCGTTCGTTTTCAGCTTCGAGGCGGCCGTGCTCGAGGGCTCGCTTCAGGAGAATGCGGAGCGCGCCAGGCTGAAGCGGTTTTTCGAGGAACCAGTAAGCGCCGAGGTTGTGAACCATCTCGATGGCGGTTTCGATGCTGCCAAAGGCGGTGAGCATGATGGCCGGGGGCGCACCCTCGATTTCGCCCAGACGGCGCAGCAGTTCAGGGCCGTCCATGCGGGGCATCATGAGGTCGGTGACGACGACCGACGGTTTGAAGGACTCGATGCGGTCGAGGGCTTCAAGGCCATCGGCGGCGGCCTGGGTCTCGTAGCCCCAGCCGGAGATCATGCTGGCAAGCGCGCTGCGCTGGTTGGCCTCGTCGTCGACCACGAGCACGCGCGCCCGTGTTTGCTCCATATCTTTCTATTGTGCGGCACGGACGCCAGCTCAGTCGATGGGTAAAACCCTGAGGCTGTTCGAGGTGTCGCCTGCCGGCACCGTGACGATGAACCTGGCTCCCTGGCCTTCCTGGCTCTGGACCTGGACGCGGCCACCGTGGGCCTCGGCGATCCACTGAACGAAACTGAGGCCGAGGCCGATACCCTTCTCGATGTCGCCGCCATCATCGCGGACACGGTAAAACCGGTCAAAGATGAAGGGCAGGTGTTGCGGGGCAATGCCGGGTCCGGTGTCGGCGACGGTCAGGACGACGTCGCCTTCAAAGCGGGACAGGGAAACGGAGATGGAGTCGCCGGGACGGGTGTACTTGAAGGCGTTGGAGAGGAGGTTCATGACAAGGCGCTCGTATTGGACCGGGTCGACCTGAGCCATGCAGTGTTCGGGAGCATCGACGGTGAGGGTGAGGCCCTTGGCGGTGGCGGGAAGTTCGAAATGGGCGGAAGCTTCGCGGACCAGGCGGGAAAGGTCGACCAACACAGACTGGAGAGTCAGTTGGCCGCTTTCCGCCTGAGAGAGAAGCAGGAGCGAGCGGACGATCTTGGAGAGCCGCTCGACGTCCTCCATCGCGGTCTCCATGGCTGTGCGGTACTCATCGGCGGTCTTGGCGGTGAGGAGAGCGACTTCGAGTTGGCCGCGGACAGCGGTGAGCGGCGTGCGCAACTCGTGGGAGGCGTCGATGGTGAATCGTTTGACGCGTTCGAAGCTTCGTTCGAGCCGGTCGAGCATCTCATTGAAGCGGACGGTGAGGACGTCGACTTCGTCACGGGCTCCGCGCGGAGAGATGCGCAGCGAAAGAGTCTCACTGGAGACGACTTCGGCGGCTTCGGCGAGTTGGCGCAATGGGAGCAGCGCCCTGCCGGCCATGTGCCAGGCGAGCCAGCCGAGCACGCCGAGCAGGAGCGGCAGCGACCAGAAATACCATTGCAGGACGAGGCGGGTCTGCTGGTGGATGCCTTCAAGGGGCTGGGCGAGCGCGAGAACGAGCAGAGTGCCTCCGCGGGGGAAGGGGCCGCGGCGGATGATGTACTCCCGGCCGGAGTCGCTTGTCCGGGACTCGAAGATGGGCTCCTTCAGCACGGCGGCCGAGCGCAGTGCTGGGCGGGTTTCGAGCTCAGGAGAAGGGAATTGGTCGGAGATTTCGAGCAGGTTGCCGTTGAAGTCGGCGATGAGGAGGCGGTGGCGGAGGCGGTTGACGGATTCAACCTGAACCGAATCGCCGGTTTCGTAAACCCAGAGGGGGCGCCCTTCGGAGAGTTGGAGGTAGCCGCGGACGGCGCCCCAGCGTTCGGTGAGCAGGGCGCGGGCCTCGCCTTCGATGGAGTTATCCAGGGCGATATGGAAGGCTAGGCCTGCGCCGAGCAAGACGACGGTGACGAAGGAGACGTAACCGATGGCCAGCCTGACGCGCATACTGCGGGCAAGAATTCTCGCCTCGGACCACCAGCGGTCGAGGGCCGAAGGGCGGCTTGGAGGATCGGGCCTGGACAGATTCATCGGCGGGCCGACGGTTGGGTCAGGCTTCCAAGCCGGGCTCCTCGCCGGGACTTGTCAGCATGTAACCCGTGCCTCTCACCGTTTGTATCATTTTGATGGGGAAGTTGTCGTCGATCTTGCCGCGGAGGTGGCGGATGTAGACGTCGACGATATTGGTGAGGCCGTCATATTCCATGTCCCAGACATGTTCGACGATCATGGTGCGGGACAGGGCCTTGCCGCGATTCCGCATCATGTATTCGAGGATGGCGAACTCTTTGGGCGCCAGCTCGATGACTTCGCCCGAGCGGACGACGCGGCGTTTGATGCAATCCATGGTGAGATCGCCAACGGTGAGCTTGTCGGCGGAAGTCTGGCCACGGCGCAGCAAGGCGCGGACGCGGGCGAGCAGTTCGACAAAGGCAAAGGGCTTGACGAGGTAGTCGTCGGCGCCCATTTCAAGGCCTTTGACGCGGTCGTCGACACCGCCCCTGGCGCTGAGGATCAGCACGGCAGGGCAGGCCTTGCGGTTCCTGATCTTGTCGAGCAGGGACAGGCCGTCGGTGTCGGGCAGCATGAGGTCGAGGATCAGCAGATCGTAGTCGAGCTCGTGGATACGGGCGAGGCCGGACTTGCCGTCGGCGGCGACATCGACCTTATAGCCGGAGCTTTCGAGGCCCCGTTGCACGAAGTCGGCGATACGAGCTTCGTCCTCAATTAGCAGGATTCTCATTGACCACTCGTTTCCCAGTATTAAGCAGGTACGGGCCTTGGGGCAAATGGCGGCTCGAAGCTCCGCTGTCAGCCTTGGGCCATCTCTTCCCAGGTGACCACGCGTTTTTCGTAAATCGAACGAGTGGCCATCAAAGCTTGAACGGTTGATTCCATTGCGCTCGCCGGATTGTTCAGAGGCTTGGCGCCGGTCCTCACGCTTTCGGCAAATGCCGAGAGCGCCATGAAAGTGGAGTCCTTGCCGGCATCAGGAACGGGCAATTCGACCCTTCCGCGTTGACTCCGGGGATGGAACGCGGCGTTGGCCAGATCCAGGGCACCTTCGCTCCCGAAGACACGTTCCTGGATGCCAGTGAAGCCGGGCGGATCGAAGTAATTGTGGCTGAAGTTGACCTTCACATCGCCGGGATATTCAAGAATCAGGCTGTAATGATCCATCACTGTGCGGCCGGGCGGTTCGTTGACAAAAAGCTTGATGCCACCGCTGCCGTAACAGCGCAACGGCGGCGCGCCGACGGCCCAGCGAAACAGGTCAAGGATATGGATGCCCTGATCGACGACGATGTCGCCGCACTTGGTCTTGTCGAAGTACCAGGGGATATTGCGCGGCAGGTCGCCTCCATGTCGGATGCCGTGGCACATGAGGACCTGGCCGATGCCGCCCGCCTTGATGTGCTTCATGGCGGCGTTGCGTTTCGGATCGTGGCGCAACTGAAAGCCCACTTGCATGATGCCCTTGGCCTGCTTGGCGGCAGTGACGACGGCCCGGCAGTCGGCGGCCGTCAGAGCGAGGGGCTTTTCGGCATACAGGTGTTTGCCCATCTCGAGGATGGCGATATCGAAGTCCTTGTGCGTAAAGTCGGGAGTGGTCAGGACCACCGCGTCGATGGACTTGTCCTGATCGAGCATCTTCCGGAAATCCGTCCAAACCCTGGCCTTGCCGCCCTTTGCCTCGACCGCGGCAGCGGCGGCACGGGCGCGTTCCTCGACAATATCGGCGATGCCGACAATCTGGACGCCCTCGACATCGAGCATGTTCTTGAGCAGGAACGATCCGCGGTTGCCGACTCCGACGAAGGCGACCCGAAGAGTCGAGCTGCTCTGCGCGGTCTTCACGATAGCGGGAGCGGCAAACAGCGAACGCCGGGAGAGTTGATTCGTATCCATGGTGGTAATTTCTGTCAGAGGGTTTGTATTGAGTTAGTAGCGGCTCATCCGTTTGAGCAGCGCCAGCGCGGCATCGACCAGTTTTTCTCCGGATCCCGGTTCGCAGCGGGCGCTGACGGCCTCATAGTTGCCTTCGCCAAATCCTTTGCGGTCCGGTACGTAGCCGAGGCTGCCGTTGGCGAGTTCGACGACGAAAGTACGTTTGAATGGCGAAGCTTTCTTGATCGCCAATCCCAGTTCAGTAAAGATCTCGCCTGGAAGGGAAACAAGGGCCGTCTCCGCGTTCAGCCGCATCACCTGAATCTCGGCTTCAAGCGGCTTGCCGGCGAGGGCCTCGACATCCAGGATGCGGAATGCCTTGACCAGTTGCAGGAACGGGGCGGGCTTGGACTGGCCGTAGGTTGCCGAGGTCGTGCGAGCCCAGTCCACCTCCGAAGGATCGTGGGTTGCCGGGCCGAGCTGGACGACGGTGGAATCGGAGGCGAGGCGGGGAGGCGCGGAATCCAGGCCCGATATTGTTCGAATGACCTCCGCGCCGAGGGCCGATCCGATGCGCTCTGCCTCGGCGTGGCCCTTCTGTGGGCGCGAGGACTTCACATCGATATGGTTCAAATTGCCGGCGCAGCCCTGCATGAAGATCGTCAAACCCGGCCGTCTGGCGGCGACGGTTCGGGCAAGGGTGTAAGGGTAGTCCGCTGAGATCTCGAGGCCGCCGACGGTATCGAGGTGGAGGGCGTAGTTGACCAGCGTGGAGAGGGGCGTGCCATCCGACGATTCGATCGAAACGACGCCGACCTCGGGGTCGATAGGGCCGGCGGGTTCAACGATCCTGGGGTTGAGCTTGCCCGGATTCCAGCCGACTGTGCCGTCCGTCATTCGGAACCGGCGGTTGAAGGTCAGAGTAGGCTCGCTGCCCGCGGCGGAACTGAGACGGGCCGGTTTCAAGCCGGCCTCGGCTTGCTGGACGGCTTCGGCGATCTTCTTGGGGAGCGAGGCTGTGTAGGCCCGGGCCAGTTCGGCCTCCTTGCCGCCGAAATCGAGACGGGCCGTGGCGCCGGGGATGACAGGTCCGGTATGGGCGTGGGTGGCCGAGATCAGGATATTGCCTTCGGGGATCCCAGTTGCCGACCGGATCAATTGCCGCGCCTGGGCGACCACCGGCGCCGGCATGTGGATAACGTCGCAGACAACGAGGGCCAAGCTGACTTTGCCCTGGCGAAGGACGAGTGCCTTGGCACGGAGGTCGTCGTGGACGCCGGTTGACGAGCGCGGAGAGTAGTAACCGGCCATGGGGGCGCCAAGTGGCGGCGTGATAACGACTTGGGCGGCGCCGGCAAGCAGAGGCTGGGCCTGGACGGGTATCACGGCGGCCGCGAGCATGGATAGGAGAGCAGCCAGTTTCACCAAAGCGATTGTGGATCCTTTAGAAAAATTAATCAAGTTAAAGAATTGGGCCGATGCGCCATGGGACGAATTCGGCGTGGCCGAGGCGTTCGGCGGCCGTCTTGCGGCCGGAAGCGGTTTCGATGAGGGCATCGAAGATCTCCTGGCCGACCTGCGGGATGGAAGCGAGGCCGTCGGCGATGCGGCCGGCGTTGAGGTCGATGTTCTCACCCATGCGAGCGAACAGGCCGGAGTTGGAAGAGATCTTGAACACGGGCACGGTGGGGAAGCCGATGGCGCTGCCGCGGCCGGTCGTGAAAGCGATGAGGTTGACGCCGCCGGCGCCGAGTCCGGCCAGTGAGACAGGGTCGTAGCCGGGCGTGTTCATGAAGACGAAGCCGGGAGCGGACACGCGTTCGGCGTAATCGACGGCTTGGTTCAGGGTGGAAGTGCCGCTCTTGGCGGCAGCGCCGAGCGATTTTTCGAGGATGTTGGACAGGCCGCCCTCTTTGTTGCCGGGGGAGGGGTTGTCGTCGAAGCTGCCGCCGAAGGGACGGAGATAAGTCTTATATTTTTCAATCAGTTCGAGGAGCCGCTCGGCAACCAAACGATTTCGGGCACGCCGGACGAGGAGGTGTTCGGCGCCGAAAATCTCCGGTGTTTCCGCCAGGACGGCAGTGGCGCCGAAACGGGCCAGGATGTCGGAGCACTGGCCGAGGGCCGGATTGGCGGTGATGCCGGAAAACGAGTCGGAGCCGCCGCAATTGAGTCCGAGGACGAGTTTGGAGACGGGCAGGGGGACACGGCGTTCAGCCGTTGCGCGGGCGATCAAGCCATCGATGCGAGCGCGGGCCTGGGCGACCGTGGCCGAGGTGCCGCCGCACTGCTGGAGGGTGAGGCCGGAGATCCGGTCTGGCGCGGGGTTGCGCTGACCGAGGTAATGATCGACCTGGTTAACCTCGCAACCGAGACCGACGACGACCGCCGAGGAGACGTTGGGGTGGTCGAGGACGCCGGCCAGGGTGCGCCGCAGGAGTTCCGTGTCGGGGCCAATTGCGTGGCCACAGCCATCGCCGTGGGGGAAGGCGGCGACGCCATCGACGTTTTCAGGCAGGGGTTGGGCGAGGTAGGAGCGGGCAATGAGGTCGACGACATGGGCCGAGCAGTTCGACGCGGCGACGACAGCGATGTAGTTGCGCGTGCCGGCGCGGCCATCGGGGCGGGCATAGCCAAGGAATTGCGGCTGATTGGCCGGAGGATCTGGCGGGGCGATATCGCCGGAGGGGAAGCGGTAATCGCGGGCGCCCTCATCGAAGGCCAGATTGTGGGTATGGACCCACGCGCCCGGGGCGATGGGCCGGGTGGCACGGCCGATCACCTGTCCGTAGCGGCGCACTTCCTCACCCTGGGCGATGGGCAGCAAAGCCACCTTGTGGCCGGGTGGGATGGCTTCGGTCAGCACGACGGCGACTGCTCCGGGGCGGATGGCCTGGCCGGCGCTGAGCGGGCCGCGGGCGACGGCGACCTGGTCGCCGGGGTGCAGCAGCAGGGTGGCGTTTTCCTCGGATGGCGGCGGAAGGATGTCGACTAGGCTCATCGCTGGGAGTCCCGGGGCGGCTATCTCACCAGAGTTGTTTCGGTGATCTGGTCACCGAGATGGACATGGAAGCCGCCGGCGACCGGATGGACCCAAATGCCGCCTTCAGCCGGGGCCGGAATGTCCTCCACGTGGCGGACGAGGATGCCGGAACTCGTTTCGGCCGCCTTGATGAAACGGCCGACGTGGATATGGAGATGGCACTGGGTGCGGGCGCGTTCGCCGTTATAGGCAAGACCCCAATCGTTGCCGAACTTCTCCCGCGCGACCCGGATGGCCTCGTGCCAGAGTCTGTCGCGCTGGGGCTTGGATAGGTCGCGGAAATGGTGCTGGGCGGAGCCATGGGCGACGGGGAGTACGAGCCAGCGGCCGGGCTTGCGGGGGTTGATGTCCTTCAAGACGAAGAACTCTTCGCCGGCTGGGCGCTTTTCGGCCTCGTTGCAGAGGCTGCACTGGCGGGCCTTCATCGACTCCGGGTTCTTGGGGTCGCAGGCACAGCCGGAGATGTCGCCGCGCAGCAGGGCGGTGGAGGAGAGAAGGAGGATCAGCGCAAAGCGTCGCATTGGGGCCATTATACTGGTGGGTGTCTCCCGGCCGCCCACCCGAGTCCCGCCTGCTTGTGCCGATCCTGATCTTCCTCGCATTCGCGGGCGCGGTGTATTTCGCGATGCTGGGCGATTGCGGGCTGCTGGGGCCGGACGAACCGCGCTACGCCGGGATCGGAAGAGCGATGGCGGAATCGGGAGACTGGGTGACGCCGCGGCTGTCGGGTGAACCTTGGTTTGAGAAGCCGGCGCTATCGTACTGGATGACGGCGGCGGCGACGAAGGCGGGGCTGAAAGACGAATGGGCGGCGCGGGCGCCGGTGGCGGCCCTGTCGCTGGTCTTCCTGGCCTTCTATGCGTGGGCGCTGGGGCGGCTGGCCGGTGCACGAGAGGCGGCCGTGGCGGCGATGATGCTGGCCTCGTCGGCCGGGTGGCTGGCCTATACCCACGTGGCCGTGACGGACCTGCCGCTGGCGGCGTTTTTTGTAACAGCCTTGCTGGCGGGCTTGTTGCGGCTGGAAGGAGCGGGACGCTGGGCGGTTCTGGTGAGCGGTGGCGCGGCCGGGCTGGCGCTGCTGGCCAAGGGCGGGGTGGCTGTGGTGCTGCTGCTGCCGCTGGCCTGGTTCGCCAGGAAGCAGTGGAAAGATCTGGCGCTGGCGGGTGCGGCGGCAGTGGCGGTGGCGGGACCGTGGTACGCGGCCGTGACTTGGGTGAACGGATGGTCGTTTATCGACGTCTTCATCATCCGGCATCACCTGTCAAGGTTCGCCAGCGAGGAATTGCGCCACGTTCAGCCCTTCTGGTTCTATTTGCCGGTGACGCTTGGCCTCATGTTCCCCTGGACCCCAATGGCAGTGAGCCTGCCGAAGCCTCTGTGGGGAGACAAGTGGGCGCGGGCCGCGGGCGTGAGCCTGGCCTTCGGGTTTGCCTTCTTCTCGATTTCGACCAACAAGCTGCCGGGCTACGTTCTGCCGCTGCTGCCGGTCTATATCGCCCTGCTGGCGACGGCGGCGGTGCGGCACGAACATCCGGGGAGGTCATTTGGTCTGGCCGGGCTGCTGTTGTCGATCGTTCCAGTGGCAGCTTCGGCTTTGCCAGGAGCGATGCTGTACGGGTTGGGCCGGGCCGAACTGGGAGCATTACCGTGGCAGTACATCGCGGCGGCGGCGCCGGTGGCGGCGCTGGCATGGATGCTGGCGCGGCGGGGCAGGGTGGTAGCCTCGGTGGCGGTCGTGTCGGTGGTGATGCTGGCAGGCGCGGGCTTCGTGAAACTGAGCGCCTGGCCGGTGCTCAATGAGATTGTTACGGCAAAGGGGCTTTACCGCCGGGTGCATGCAAGGCAAAGCGAGGTTTGCATCGAAAGCCTGCACCGGGGCCTTCGCTATGGGCTGGATTACTACACCCGGACTCCGCTGCCGGACTGCGCGGCAAGCCCGCGGCCGGTGAGGATCACGCAGACGCCGGGAGGGTTGCCGTCAGTGAGGGTTTGGGCAACTCCCACTGTGAAACCGGACGGAGCATCCGGAGCAGGACGGATTTCGGGCACAGGACACTAGCCATCCTATTGATTTTCCGTGTATAGTGTGATGGAGAGGGTCGAGGCTGAGGCTTCTCAACCAAACCATCAGGACCAGCCGGCTTGCGGCAGCGCATTCAAGGGGAATGCTCCGCCTGCGCGACGGCAGACCGTCACCACAGCTTCAAAGGATAATCCCCCGTTAGCCGATTCCCCGCATGTATCCACCCAGATTTGTACGCCCCCGAGTTAGAGTCAGAGAAAACGTCAACGAGGCCATTCGGGCCCGTGAGGTACGTGCCGTCTTTCCCGATGGCACAGTTGAAGTGATGCCGACCCAGGCCGCCGTCAGGAAGGCGCTGGACATGGGTCTGGACCTCATTGTCGTGTCTCCGACGGCTGAACCGCCCGTCGCCAAGGCCATGGACTACGGCCAATGGCAGTACGAGGTGAAGAAGAAGCAGCACGACGCCCGCAAGAAACAGCACGTGATCCAGGTGAAGGAGGTTAAGTTCCGGCCGAACACCGACGATCACGATTACGATTTCAAGCTCAAGCACGCGGTGCGGTTCCTGAACGAGGGCAACCGGGTGAAGGCGATCGTCCAGTTCCGTGGACGCGAAATCGCCCACGCCGATCTGGGGCGCAAACTGCTGCTGAGACTGGCGGGCGATCTCGCCGAATGCGGCGCGGTGGAAGGGACGCCGCGGCTGGAAGGCCGCAGCGCGCATGTACTCATCAGCCCGGTGAAAAAAGAGGTCAAGGATGTGAAGAAGAAAGAGAAGCCTCCTTCACCTCCGGCCGGTCCCCCTTCGGCGTCACCGGTTCAATAAAAGAGATACTTGCGCCATTGCTCATCGGCCCGGCCGACCAGCCGCATGAGATGCCGTGACGTGTGCAGATTGAACGGGTGGGGCTGGCGAAGCAACTTCACGCCTGCCTCCTCGGGCGTCCTGTTCCCCTTGCGGTTATTGCAGGCGTGGCAGCAAGCGACCAGGTTCTCCCAACTTGTTTCGCCGGCGCGTGACCGTGGAATGACGTGGTCGAGCGTCAACTCACTGCCAGCGAAGGTCTTGTGGCAATACTGGCATGTGTAGCGGTCGCGGATGAGGATATTCTTCCGCGAGAGTGCGCGAGTCTGATGGGGGATGCGGCGGTACTCGAGCAAGCGGATGACGCTGGGCATGGCAAAGTCGCGGCGGCTGGCATGGATGAAGTCGCCGGCACTGGCTTCGGCCGAGGCTACGCCTTTCAGGATCAGGACCAACGCGCGGCGCGCGGCGCAGATGTTCACGGGCTCATAGCTTGCATTCAGCACGAGTACGGGTCGGTGCAGCGGCTCGGCCTTGACGGTCATTTGAACGTATTCTCCTCTGCTGTCGGCGTGAGCTTGTAGTCACTTTGCAGGGCCAGCAGGCCCCGCCGGTCGACCCTGGCGACGGTGAGCACGACGACCCGCGCCGCGCCCTGGCGCTTCAATTCGGATGCCGCTTCATTCACCGTCGAACCAGTGGTCATCACATCGTCGATCAGCAACAACCGTTTGCCGCGGACCGGGACATGCGCGGCGGAGAAGCTG
Source organism: uncultured Candidatus Solibacter sp. (assembly GCA_964604945.1). GTDB lineage: Bacteria > Acidobacteriota > Terriglobia > Bryobacterales > Bryobacteraceae > PNKE01. The sequence goes on along the minus strand of CAZSBK010000117.1, from coordinate 1,927 downwards.
CCCTTGACGTTGCGGCGGCGCTTGGCGCCGGCAAGGCTGGATTGTTTGCGGGTGCGCCGGGTCCGTTTGAGAGCCTTGAGCACCGGCAGGCCGGTATGCCTGGACAACTCACCGGCGAGCGACTCGCACTGGTTGAATCCTCGCGTCATGCGGCGGGTCCAGTGGATCGGCATGGGCACGATTGCGTCGACGCGTTCGCTGCGCGGCATAGCTTCAGCCAGGCAGGCGCCGAGACGCGCGCCGAGCGAACGCATGCCCTGGAATTTGAAGCAGTGAATGAGATCTTTCAGGACGCCTTCGTACGAGCCCCAGGCGTAGGCGGCATCATAGGCCGAAAGGCCAGCCGCGCACAAGCGGCAGAGGCCCTTATCGTCCAGAGCCCGCTCACGCAGGAACGGCGTCCGGCACTTCAGGCAGAAGATCTCGGGTGAGAGGGGCTTGGGCGCGTCCAGGCACTTGCCGCAGATGGGGGCGCGGCCGTAGCCGGCAAGGTGGTCGCCACAGATGCGGCAAGTATCGGGGAAAATCGACGCAAATAAATGCGAAGGAACCTGGCGGAGCCAGGCGACGAGAGGCGACCGGGCATGAGCGAGACTTCTACTTGAGAAGACCCACCTCCAAGCCGTAGTATACATCACGGCCGTCCGGAACATATCCTTGCGGTTTCGTGCTGAACTGGAAGGACACGATGGCCCTGCTGTTGAGTTCCTGCGACATCACGAAGCAATATGGTGTCAAACCGCTGTTCACGTCGATCTCGCTGGCGGTGAACGAAGGCGAGCGCCACGGGCTGATCGGACCGAACGGAGCCGGCAAGTCGACACTGTTGAAGATCCTGGCTGGGCTGGAGACGGCGGACTCGGGTGAAGTGTCGTTGCGCAAGGGGGCGCGCCTGGTCTATGTCGAGCAGGACCCGGAATTCGACCCGGCGCTGACAGTGGGGCAGGTGGCGGCATCGATCGCGCATGAAGAGGCGGTGATCCCGGCACTGCTCGGCCAGGCCGGTTTTGAAGATCCGAACGCAACGGCGGGCACGTTGTCAGGCGGATGGCGCAAGCGCCTGGCGCTGGTGCGCGGGCTGGCCGCACGGCCCGATCTGCTGCTGCTGGATGAACCGACCAACCATCTCGACATTCAGGGGATCCAGTGGCTCGAACGGACCATCGCCGCGGCCCCGTTCGCTTCGATCACAATCAGCCACGACCGCTACTTCCTGGAAAACGTGGCCACGCGGATGATGGAATTGAGCCGCGTCTATCCAGACGGGCTGTTCAAGGTGGCAGGCGCGTATAGCGACTTCCTCGAGAAGCGGGAGGCGTGGCAGGAGGCCCAGGCCAAGATGCTGGAGGGATTGGCTGCGCGGGTGCGTCGCGAGGTGGCCTGGCTTCGGCGCGGCGCCAAGGCGAGGACGCGCAAATCCAAGGCCAGGCTGGAATCGGCCGCCGCCATGATCCGCCAGCTCGACGACATGGAACAGCGAGGGCGCACGGCCACGGCTGCGATCGATTTCACGGGCAGCGACCGCAAGACCAAGCGTCTGGTGGAACTCGAGAACGCCGCCTGCGACATCGGCGGGATGAGGCTGTTTTCGGGCGTCAACCTGGTGCTGGCCCCCGGACGCCGCCTTGGCCTGGCCGGTGCCAATGGCAGCGGCAAGACGACGTTCCTTCAACTCCTGCGCGGTTCAATTGCGCCGAGCGAGGGCACAATCAGGCGGGCGGAGCATTTGAAGGTTGTGTACTTCGATCAGAACCGGGAACGGTTCGACCCGTCGACGACTCTGCAACGGGCGCTGGCCCCGGAAGGCGACGCAGTCCTCTACCAGGGGCGTCCGATTCACGTGAACGCCTGGGCGCGGCGGTTTCTTTTTCGCGAGGAGCAACTGGTCCAGCCGGTTGGGTCGCTGTCGGGAGGCGAGCGGGCGCGG
>CAZSBK010000116.1:0-15167 GCA_964604945.1 uncultured Candidatus Solibacter sp. | reverse complement strand
ATATCTGGTCGCATACCGGTTCTATGGCGCGTTTATCGCCGCGAAGATGATGGCGTTGGACAACAACCGCGCCACTCCAGCCGAACGGCTTCGTAACGGCCACGACTTTGAGCCCACGAATAAGTGGATCCTCTTCGGTCACCATTTTGCCGCCATCGCCGGGCCCGGACCGCTTGTTGGCCCGACTCTCGCGGCACAGTTCGGTTATCTCCCCGGCACGCTTTGGATCATCATCGGCGTGGTTCTGGGCGGGGCCGTGCAGGACTTCGTGATTCTCTTCGCCTCGGTCCGCCGCAATGGCAAGAGTCTCGGGCAGATGGCGAGAGAGGAGATAGGCAAGATCGGTGGAGCCACGGCGCTGCTGACCGTCCTACTGATCATGATTATCCTGCTGGCCGTCATCTCGCTGGTGGTGGTCAACGCGCTCAAGGGCAGTCCGTGGGGGACGTTTACGATCGCCGCCACCATGCCGATCGCCGTATTCATGGGGCTTTACCTGCGTTACTGGCGGCCAGGCAAGGTCCTGGAGGTCTCGCTGATTGGATTTGGGCTTGTGGTCGCCAGCATCTTCGGCGGCGAGTGGGTGGCCGGCCATGCAGTACTGGGCCCCTTCTTCACGCTTGGCGGCATGGCCCTGGCGATTTGCGTGATTGTCTATGGTTTCTTCGCCAGCGCGCTGCCGGTTTGGCTGCTGCTGGCGCCGCGCGATTACCTGTCGACCTTCGTCAAATTGGGCGTCGTGCTGATGCTGGGCACCGGCATCCTCTTTGTCCGGCCCGAACTCCAGATGCCCGCCTTTACCCGTTTCACCGACGGCACCGGTCCTATCTTCGCGGGCACGATCTTCCCGTTCTGCTTCATTACCATTGCGTGCGGGGCTATTTCCGGATTCCACGCCCTGATCAGCTCAGGCACGACGCCGAAGATGATCGCCAAGGAAAGCCACATCCTGCCCGTCGGATATGGATCGATGTTGCTCGAAAGCTTCGTCGCCTTGATGGCTATGATCGCGGCCTGCTCGCTCGAACCGGGCGTATTCTTCGCAGTGAACTCGCCGGCTGGTATTGTTGGCGCGACTCCGGAGGCGGCAACGGCGACAATCTCGTCCTGGGGCTTCCCCGTGACGCCGGCCCAGATGTCTGAACTCGCCCACCACGTCGGCGAGAGTACATTGTTCTATCGCACGGGCGGCGCTCCCTCGCTCGCCTTGGGCATGGCGCACATCTTCTCCAGGATCTCTGGCAACGAAGCCGTACTTCGCTTCTGGTATCACTTCGCCATCATGTTCGAGGCGCTGTTCATTCTGACCATCATCGACGCCGGGACGCGTGTTGGCCGGTTCATGTTGCAGGACTTCCTTGGCCACTTCTGGAAGCCGATGGGGCGAATCTCCTGGATGCCGTCGGTCATCACCACTTCCGCGCTGATCGTCTCCGCCTGGGGCTATTTCCTGATTCAGGGCGTACTTGATCCTTTGGGTGGCATCAATTCGCTCTGGCCGCTGTTCGGCATTGCCAACCAACTGCTCGCTGCGGTGGCGCTCTGCCTTGCGACGACCATCATCCTCAAGGCGTTCCGCTTGAAGTACGCCTTGATCACGCTGGTGCCTCTGGCGTGGCTGCTTGTGGTTACCTATACAGCCGCCTGGCAGAAGATCTTCTCCTCGGCTCCGCGCATCGGGTTCCTGGCCCAGGCCGCGGAATTGAAGACCGGGCCTCAAACCGCCGCGACGAATCAATTGATCTTCAATAACCAGCTCGACGCAGCCGTCTGCGCAATCTTTCTCGTCCTGGTGACCATGATTCTGGTCGATTCGGTCATCGTCTGGGCGGGGGTCCTCAGGGGCACGCGCAGCCGGGAGTCGACCCAGACTCCCTTCGTGGCTTCGGCACTCCGGGCGGAGGAGTTCTAGCATGTCGAAGATCCGGGGCTTCTGTTCTATCGTCATGGGGATCCTCCGGGAACTCGGCGACGAAAACGCCTATCGCCGCCATCTCGCCTCGCACGGCTTGAAGCATTCCGGCGAGGAATACCGGCGGTTCGCCGAGTGCCGGCTGCGGGAGAAGTACCAGCGGGCCAAGTGCTGCTGAGCGTTCGCGTCAGTCCATGACCTTGCGCCGCAAGCGATCGTAGTCGCTGGGCGGTGTCAGATGGAATCGCAGTTCCAGCCGGGTGTAGTTCTGCAGCATCCGTTGTTTCTCGGCATCCACCAGCCAGGGACCAGCAACATCGAGGCCGCCATCCCGGATACGGAACGGAATCACGCCGCATCGTTCGATGACGTCTCCCGGCAAGGCCCGGGCGACGCGGGGCGGGACAGAGTCCGGTTCGATCCGGACGCATGGCAGGTCCTGCTGAAGACTCAACGCTTCATAGAGCAGCGCTTCGTCGATCACACCCATCTCGATCAGGCGCTCACCCAGGCGCTGCCCCGGTGGTTTCGTCGTTGCAGCCAGTTCCACTTCTTCGCGCGTGCAATAGTTGTTCGAAGCCAGGATCTCGCCAATTCGCCGCTTGTGTCCTGCGAGGCTCGACCGGTGCGGGTAGACGTGGGCGGTCTTCACCCAGGCCAACGGCTGGTTCAGGATGCGGCTGCGCAGCCAGGCTGCCAGTGCGCGCAGAGTGGCCTCAAAGTTGATCCAGTTGCCCCAGAGCATCCGGACCGGCGATAGGAGTGCGAACGGCCAGCCGTAGACGCGCGCCGAGGCCGCGGCGCGAAAGACCAGACGCGAGAGTAGCAGCGCGGTATTCACAATCAGCAACCATTCAAATAGGGTGCTGGAGCGCACCAGTTCGGCCAGCCGCCAAACGGAGCCGGTGGCCACGCTGGCCGCCCAGGACGTCATGCCATAGATCAGCACGAGATTGCACAGCAGGCTGATCGGATTGCCCCAGAGACCCTTGCGGTCCCGCCACAGAAACCACCAGTTGCGGGTGTTCGAGCCCCAGCCGTAGCGTTCCCAGGCTTGAAGCGAGTTGCCCGTTACCCAGCGCGAGCGCTGCCGGATCGCCTGGCGCAGGCGACGCGGGAAGTACTCGCGCGTGGCCATGGGCGCGCCCCACTCAAACGACAGCGGAATGAATGCCTGTCTGCACCCAAGCCGGTGCAGCCGCAGACCCGTGTCGTAATCTTCGGTGAGGCTGCCCTGGCGGAAGACGTCGCCTGTCTCGCCGAGCTTTCGTAAGGCGGCCTTGCTCAAGACCGTGCCGACGCCGCAGCCGGGCAGGAAGCCGCCCATTGCCACCCTGGTTTCCAGGTCCTTGCCCTGGCTCTCGGCGAAGTCGTCGCAATAAACTCCGTGGGTCAACTCCCGCCAGGGGGTCTTCAACGGCAACACTGGGACTTGAATCATGTCGCAGCCGGGCAGCATGGAACTGATGGCGCTCAACGAAAACGGGTGGATCAGATCCTCGGCGTCGTGAATCACGATGCCGTCGAACTCGACGCCGTGCTCAAACTCCCAGTCCGCCATGCCAGCCCGAATTGAGTTGAGATTATCGGCTTTCGACGTCGGGCCCGGGTTGGGCACCATGACAATGTGAACCTGCGGAAACCGGGCCTCTAGCAACCGTGCAGCCGACATCGTCGCATCGTCGTTCGGATAGCAGCCGATGAAGATCTCCCAGTTCGAGTACGCGACGGCCGAGATATTGTGCTCAAGCATCTGACCGATCACCTCCGCCTCCTGCCACAGGGGCAGCCAGACGGCCAGACGCTTCTCATCGTCGTTGGCAGGTGTTTCAAAGGCCGGCTTCCAAGCCCCGTGGAAAAGGCGGCGAACCCAGAACAGATCAAGCAGGAGGTCGTCCAGGCCGGACAGAAGAATATAGAATGCCAGCGGGAGCAGGATCGCGCCGGCCGCGACTGCGAGGGCGGCGTCAGTTCGGTCGAGCAGGAATGCGAGTCGTGCCATCACTCCTAGTTAGTGGGAGGAGTAGCCCAAAACTCGCAGGGGAAATACGCTCAAACGCAAACGGCCCGCCACGGCGAAGCGGCGGGCCTGGAAAAGAGGCTGGGCTGGCGGCTACTTCTTGGGGGCGCCTTCGAGAGTCTTCTTTTCTTTGTAGTACTTACCGACCTCATTCAAATCCTTCGCACCAGTCTTGACGTGGCACGCGGTGCAAGGCTTCTTTTCCTTCTTCTGAATCTCTTTGGTGGCGTAGGCCGCGCCGCCAGCCATCATCAAAACAGCCGCGAAAGCCGCAGCCGGAAAGACCAAACGAAACACTTTCTTCATACTTCGATCACTCCCAGGATTGCCGCAGGATGCGGCTGCGAAAGAGCATAGCAGAGATTCGAGCACGGAAAAACCGGCCCTCCACAAGGAAAAGCCGGTTTCCGGATCCAAAACACTAGACTACTTGGCTTCGGGGGCGCCGTCGAGGGTCTTCTTTTCCTTGTAGAACTTGCCAACGTCGTTGAGCTTCTTCATGTCACCCTTGACGTGGCAGGTGGTGCAAGGTTTCTTCTCCTTCTTCGCCATATCCTTGTTGGCGAACAAAGCTGAACCCGTGGCGAAGAGCAGGCCGATCAACGCGGCCGCGGGCAAAAGCAAGCGCAAGAACTTCATCAGACCTCCAAAGTGTCCGCCCTCTGGGCCAGACACGCATCATTCTAACATCATCCAGATAGACTGAGGATAAGCGGGTCTGGTTACATCACTTCGAGGCGCTACTCACCTGCCGAGCCTGCGCAGGGCTTCGTGCACCACTCGCCCGGCCGCCTCCAGGCTTGCTGGAGAGAGCTTGTCCATCGTGTCCTCTTGCGTATGCCACCAGGAGTGGCTTGGGCCGTATTCGAAATCGATCAGGTTCAGCGCCCTCACTCCGTTTCGCAGGAATGGCACATGGTCATCTTCGATCGCATAGGGCTGGATATCGAAGTGGGATGCATAGCCCAGGTCCCTGGCTACCTGCCACACAACTCGCTGAAGCGGCTCTGAAGAGTACATCTCCTTGACGATCTTGAGGTCACGATCGCCAATCATGTCGATGTTGATCAACGCCTTCAGACGGGCCAACGTTCCATCGGCGCGCCACTTGGACGCCAGGTGGCGGCTGCCGTAAAGCGAATCCGTCTCGGACCAGTCGCCGAAGGCCTCCTCGCCGTCGAAGAAGATCAGAAAGAGATCGTGGCTGAAGGTCTCGTCCTTCATGGCGCGGGCCAATTCGAGCAGCAAGCCAGTGGAGGACCCGGCATCGTTGGCGCCAACGAAACGGAACGAAAACCGTTTGGTGTCATAGTGCCCCGAGACTGCCAGCGCCGATGAGCCGCTCCCTTTCTTAAAGCCGATGATGTTCTTCATGGCGACACGGCCGGCAGGGGTCTGGGCGCTGAAGGGATCTTCGATCACCTGCCAGCCGTATTCGCGCAATTTCCCTGAAATGAAGCCCTGGAGTTTCCTGCTGGCCTGCGAACCCGGCGTGCGCGGGCCGTGCGCAACCACCTGGCGGGTGAATTCAAGCGCCGATGCCCCGGAAACCTGACCCGCATTGGCGGCGGCGGCGAACAACATGGCGAGGACTAGCGTTTTGTTGCCATGCATGAGTAACCCAAAGTGTAGTCCCGGCGGGCGTCGAATCTGTCGAACAAAGGCAAAATCACCGCCATGGGAAGGAATGCGAGCAGGGCGGCGGGTTTGAGCCAGATGGGCATCAATGTGACGCCGGCCAGCAGGCGCCTGGATAAGAGACGGAATAGGCCACCCGCCGGTTCCAGAGCCGTGACTTCAAAGCCTGCCTCGCTCAGCAGGAACTCGAGGCCATAACGGGTGTAGCGGAAGTAGTCGTGCGGCGCCTGATGGACTTCCCATTGGTGCGGGGCGACGACCAGCAACCGGGCGCCTTGTCTGAGGACACGGGCAATTTCAGCCAGCGCCGCGCCGGGCCGTTTGAGGTGTTCGATGGTAACAATCATCAGCGCGGCGTCGAAGCAATGGGATGAGAAGGGAAGTCTCTCCAAGTCAGCAAGTGCGTCCAGCCGGCGGTAGTTCCAACTTGGGTCGCCGACAGCAAGGTCGATGCCGGTGTAGCGCTGCCGGGGGAAGACCGCCGCGTGGCGGGACTCGCCGGCGCCGGCGTCCAGCACCCTCGCCCCATCCGGGAGTCCTGCGGAGAACCGCTGGACCTCATCGGCAATCACCGATTCGAAATGATAGATATGCCGCAGGAGCCAGCGGGGCAGCACTTGTCGGGCGCGCTGGTAGGTCACGATTCCGGGGCGTCCTTGACGCGAGCCTGGATCATGACCGTTGAACCGGCATGGGCGAGGGCTTCAAACAGGGAGAATGGGATCGAAATCAGGACCAGTAGTAAGTAGAGCAAGTCCTTGAACATCTTCCTGCTCGGTGTTTCCTTCACCCCGCGGACCCGGCGCGACATCGGATCGAGCGATGTGGCCATTGATGTGGCCATGCCGGCCGGGTTGTCGCGCAACGAGAAGTGCTTCACCCGCTCGACCTCGAGGCCGCAGTAGTCGAGCAGATTGCGCAAATCCGACTCTTTGAAGTCGATCAGATGTCGCGGGATGTCCAGCCCATTCCAGTTCTCGCCGAAAAGTAGAAACTGCCAGCAGCCGGCATTGGGCGTCTGAATCACCAGCCGTCCACCAGGAGCCAACAGATCCCGGGCCGCCTCGATGTAGGCCACCGGATCGTATAGGTGTTCAAGTACGTGGAACATCGTGACCACCGAGAACGAGCCCTGAGCGAATGGCGCGCGCGTCAGCACGCCGCAAACTGCCGGAACACCGTTGGCGCCCCACGCCACTGCGGCGGCGTCGACCGAGTAGTCCAGCCCGGCCAGCCGGTCTTCCGGAAGTCCAAGCTCGCGCAACAGCAACCCGCCGCCGCACCCGACATCGAGAATCCGGCCCTGCCCCCCGGCCGCCTCAATGGCTGACTCCACAAACTGGACGTGATCCCGCAGGACGAGACGGCGCCACGCGTCGGCCAAGCGGTCGGCGGTATCCGTACCGCCGTTGAACCAGTAATCCTCGGGGTAGTAGCTGCGGAGTTGTTCGGGCGTCGGTCTCGGATAGAGCCGGATCAATGTGCATTCGGCGCACTCCACCACCAGGAACGACTCGGAGGTGGTGGCATACAGCTTGTCCGTCCCGTGGCACAGCGTTTTCACCTTCGAGCAGCCGCAGGCCGGACAGGCGTCGTCGCTGGCAACCGACGAGGTCTCCCTCAGGACCGGCGGCCGGGCGGCGTCACTGCGCTCTCGCTCAACTCGGCCAGGCTGATCCGGTGTCGCATCAGGAGTTGTTTCACTTGGCCGGGCGACAACTTCCTCAGGCCGCTGAGCGCCCTCCTTTTCATCAGGGTCCGGGGCAGCATCGTTAACGCCTCCAAGTCGCCCACGATCAACGCCAGCAACGCCTTGATCTTCGAACTCCAGCCCGGGAAGCGGCTGATTTCCCCCTTGCCGCGCGCGGCGGCCCTTGCGCCCGAGACCAGCCTTGCCAGGTAGTGAAGACCGTTTAGCCACAAAAGACTTCCAGGAAATAGTTTAGCCGCTAGAAGCACACGGTTGCGCTCAATCAGCCGCAGGCGTCTGAACGAGAGCAGCCCGAGTGTCGTCCCGCGGTGATGACGAACAACGGCCCGCGGCATATAAATGCAGGTCCAGCCGGCGATCCGCGCGCGTAACCCAAGTTCGGCGTCGTCACCATAAGCGAACAGATCCTCGTCGAAACCGCCGATCTCGTCCAACATCGCCTTGCGGTACATGCAGGCCGCACCGTCTGGCCAGAGGACCTCCTCCTCGGCGTCATACTGGCCTTTGTCGATCTCGCCCGAGCCCCGCCCGCGGTTCTGGCCATCCAGCCAGATGAGGTGGCCGGCCTTGTCGATCTGTTGCGGGTCCTCCCAGACCAGGATCTTGGACGCGGCCATGCCGACGTCGGGCGACCGGGTGAAGGCGGCAACCAGTTGTTCGAGCCAGCCTGGCCCGGCCTCTGCATCGTTATTCAGCAGGGCGATGAATTGGCCCCGTGCGGCGGCGAAGCCCTGATTGTTGGCGCCGCAGAAGCCTCTATTCTCTTCGTTTCTGATCAGCTGAATTTGGTACGGGGCCGATGACGCGTAACTCTGAACCCACTCTGCGGAGCCGTCAGTGCTGGCGTTGTCGACGACGATTGTTTCAAAGCCGGCGCTGGTCTGCGATTCCAGCGAACGCAGGCAAGCTTCGAGCAGCGCCCGCCGGTTGAGGTTGACTACCACAACGGTGATCGAGGGCGGCGGCAAGTCCTTTTGAATCAAGTGTTGTATGATACCAATTCGAGGATGCCACAGCAAAAATGGTGACTCTCGGCCAAAAACTGAAGGCCCAACGTGAGAGGCTTGGCCTGACTGTCGAGAAGCTGGCCGCCGAGACGCGGATCCACGCCCGTTACTTCGCCGCAATCGAGGAGGACCGGACGGCGGATCTGCCCAGCGGATTCTTCTATCGTAGTTTTCTGCGCCAATACGCGCGGATTCTGGGCCTGGCTGAATCCGAGTACATGCCGGCGATCCAGCGTTCGCTTGATTCCGAAGCCGAGCAAATGGACGCCCGCGGGACCGCGCTTCCGCAGCGCAACATCGATGTCCCGCCCATGCCAACAGGCCGGTTCAACGTCGGCGAGGAGGTCAAACGCTGGCTCGCCCGTCTGGCCGTGTTGGGAGTGGTCTGCGCCTGCGCGTCAGGGATTTACTATCTCTACGAGCGGTGGAAGTCGACTGCCGGTGAATACCCGCTCGTGTCCGTAAAGAGTGAACCAGCTCCGACGCAACAGAAGCCGCCCGCCCCAATCCAGTCCGGCGCCCAAACGCCACCCGCTATCAGCCCAGCGCCGGCGGCGGAGACCGCCGCCCCCCAGCAGAGCCTCCCCGCCAGTACTCCCGCGGCCGAAGGAACTCCATCGTCCAGCGCCTCCGGCCAGAGTCAAGCCGCCCTCAATCTCACGCTGGTGGCCACCGCCGACAGTTGGGTTCACGTCACCGCGGATGGCAAGACCCTGTTCATGGACGTGCTCAAGGCCGGTCAGGCGCGCGCCTTCCGCGGCTCGGCTTTCATGCGCCTGCGGACTGGCAACGCCGGCGGCCTTTCAATGGAATTCAATGGCGCGGCTGTCCCGCCAGCCGGGCCGATTGGCCAGGTGCGTACGGTCGAGTTCACCATTCAGGGCGCGAGAGTGGTCACACCGCCTTTGGTCAGGCCCGAAGTCACTCCGCTGGCCGTGCCGCAACCCGAGCAGCCTGACTGAGCCTGCACTCCCTCCTAGTGGTCAAGCCTTTCTCAGTCAGCTTCGTTTGCGTTTTGGCGGCTCGGCCGGTTGTTCAGTCCGTGCCACCCGCATCAGCGCGCAACTGGGTTCGGGCGCGGCGTGTGCCAGATTACGGCGCAGTTCGACGTTGAGTTGTTGGACGAACTGCTCGATCTGAACCTGCATGGCGGCCATCTTCTCCCGCATGTTGAGGATGATCTCGACTCCCGCCAGGTTCACTCCAAGTTCGCGCGTCAACTCGAGGATGACTTCCAGCCGCTGTAAGTCGTCGTCCGTGTACAGGCGCGTATTGCCTTCGCTGCGCGATGGCAGCAGCAGGCCCTCACGTTCATACATCCGCAGCGTCTGCGGATGGATTTCATACTTCTCGGCGACCGCCGAGATCATGTATCCGGCCTTGGCCTTTGCCCTTGCCACGTCGCTCTATCCTCTCCCCTGAACCCGTTCCCACAGTTCAGCGCGCGGATCCTTCGAATCCACCTGCGCCAACTGGCGAAGCAGATCGCGCGTACGGTCGTCGCGCACATCCGGCGACTGGATGCCGATCTCGACAATCTGGTCGCCTCGTGCGCCCTTCCGGGAATTGTGCACGCCCTTCTCGCGCAAACGGAACTTCTGGCCGTTCTGTGTGCCCGGCGGGATCTTCAGCAACGCCTTGCCATCCACCGTCGGCACTTCAATGCGCGCACCCAACCCGGCCTCGGAGACCGAAACTGGAATGGAGATATGAATGTCGTCGGCCTCGCGGCGGAATAGCGGATGCGGCTGGACATGGACGGTGATGAAAAGGTCCCCTGCTGGCGCACCCATGGTGCCCGAGTTGCCTTTCCCTGCCACGCGCAACCGCGAACCGTCGCTGGCGCCCGGCGGGATGCGAACCTCGACGTTTTCCTCGCTCGCCAGACGCCCCTCGCCGCGGCATTCCGGGCAGGCATTGCGCAACCTCCCCGTCCCTCCACATTTCTGGCACGTCAGCGAGAAACGCATCGCTCCGGCCATTTGGTTAACGTTGCCCGTGCCCTTGCAAGCCGGGCACACCTGCGATCCGCCTCCGGACGAACCCGTTCCCCGGCAACGGCCGCAGGCGTCCAACCGGTGGATCCGGATGCGCACCTGAGCGCCTTGAATCGATTGCCAGAAATCGATTGTCAGAGCGTATTCGAGGTCGCCGCCTTTTTCCGCGGCGGCTGGAGCTTCGCTCTGCGTGCCGGAACGGCCAAAGAACTGACTAAACAGATCGCTGAACGAGCCGGGGCCTCCGCCCGCGCCGCTGAAACCGCCATGCGCCCCGCCCGCTCCGGGAGACGCATCGGAGAAGTCGAAGCCGCCGAAGTCGAAGCCGCCTTGAGGACCCGCCGTGCCGGCCCCAGGGTAGCCCTGTTCGCTGTAAAAACCGAACTGGTCGTACATCTTGCGCTTCTTGGCGTCACACAGGATGTCGTTGGCTTCCTGGATCTCTTTGAAGCGCTCCTCGGCGGCCTTGTCGCCGGGATTCAGGTCGGGGTGAAATTTCCGGGCGAGCCGGCGGTACGCTTTCCGGATATCGTCCGAAGAGGCGTCCCGTTTGACTCCAAGCGTTTTGTAATAGTCCTTCGCCGAGGCCATGGCTCACCCGATGAATGATCTGTACTACTTCTTCTTGTTCTCGTCGACGTCGACGAACTCGGCGTCCACCACGTCGTCCTTCTTCGGCTCCTGCGCGCCGCCGTCGGCCTGCTGGCCCGAACCATCCTGAGACGGGGCCTGCTGGGCCGAGGCCGATTTGTACATCGCCTCGGCGAGTTTGTGCGAGGCCTGCATGAGCTGCTCCTGAGCCGACTTCATGCGGTCAACGTTGCCCTCGCCCATCGCCTTCCGCGCTTCTTCAACTGCCGTTTCAACGGCCTTGGCATCGTCAGGCGAGACCTTATCGCGGTGGTCCTTTAGCGTCTTCTCGGCGCTGTAAATAGCAGTGTCGAGATGGTTGCGTACTTCCACCTCCTCGCGCTTGTGCTCGTCCTCGGCCTTGTGCGAATCGGCGTCCCGGCCCATCTTCTCCACCTCTTCCTTCGACAATCCGGAGGAGGACGTGATGGTGATCTTCTGTTCGTTTCCGGTGGCCCGGTCCTTGGCCGCCACATGCAGGATGCCGTTGGCGTCGATGTCGAAGGTGACTTCGATCTGCGGTACGCCGCGGGGAGCCGGAGGAATACCCACGAGTTGGAAGACGCCCAGCAGCCGGTTGTCCCGCGCCATCGAGCGCTCGCCCTGATAGACCTTGATCTCAACCGAGGTCTGTGAATCGGCGGCCGTCGAGAAGACTTCGCTCTTGCGCGTCGGAATCGTCGTGTTGCGTTCGATCAGCTTGGTGAACACGCCGCCCAGGGTCTCGATGCCAAGTGACAGAGGCGTGACATCAAGCAGCAGCACATCGGTCACTTCGCCGCCCAGGACGCCACCCTGCACGGCCGCGCCGACGGCGACCACTTCGTCCGGGTTCACTGTCTTGTTCGGCTCCTTGCCGAAAAGCTCCTTCACGATCGCCTGGACGCGCGGAATGCGCGTCGAGCCGCCCACCAGCACGACTTCATCGATTTGTGACGGCGTCATGCCCGCGTCCGACAGTGCCTGCTTGCACGGCGAGAACGACCGCTGCAGAATATCTTCGACCATCTGCTCAAAGCGGGCGCGAGTCAGAGACTTGACCAAGTGCTTCGGCCCGGTCTGCGGGTCGCCGTAGATGAACGGCAGGTTGATCTCGGTCTCCATCGCGGAGCTAAGCTCGATCTTGGCCTTCTCGGCCGCTTCGCGCAGCCGCTGCAAGGCCATACGATCGCGCGAAAGATCGACGCCTTCGTCCTTCTTGAACTCGCCGATCAGCCAGTCCACCAGCCGCTGGTCGATGTTGTCGCCACCCAGGTGGGTGTCGCCATTGGTCGATTTCACTTGCACGACACCGTCGCCCACTTCCAGGATCGAGATGTCGAACGTGCCGCCGCCGAAGTCATACACCGCGATCCGCTCTTCCTTCTTCTTGTCCAGGCCGTAAGCAAGCGCGGCCGCGGTCGGCTCGTTGATGATGCGCAGCACTTCCAAGCCGGCGATCTGGCCTGCGTCCTTGGTAGCCTGCCGCTGGGCGTCATTGAAATATGCCGGCACCGTAATCACGGACTTGGTCACCGTTTCGCCCAGATAGGCCTCGGCGGCCTCCTTCAGCTTGCCCAGAATCATGGCCGAGATCTCGGGCGGCGCGATCTTCTTGTCCAACGCCCCAACACGGGCGTCGCCCGAGTCGCCACTGATGATGTGATAGGGCACCAATTTCGTCTCTTCCGAGACTTCGTCGTACCGCCGGCCCATGAACCGCTTGATCGAGTAAATGGTATTCTCGGGGTTGGTGACGGCCTGGCGCTTGGCCACCTGGCCGACAAGCCGGTCGCCCGACTTCGCAAATCCGACCACCGAGGGCGTCGTCCTGCCTCCCTCCTGGTTGGGAATTACGACAGGCTGGCCGCCCTCCATGACGGCCACAACGGAATTTGTCGTGCCCAAGTCGATACCGATGATCTTGCTCATTGTGGAAAGCGTCCCTTTCGTTCCAGAGATTTCGGCGCTGGGATGTGTTGGCTCCCAATGATGCGCCTGTTCACAGTATCAAATATTAGTGTATCCATGTCAAGTATTCTCATCAAAGGTCTCCTGCCGCTACTCTCAATACTCGTCTATCCTGTTGTTGCACAAGAGCTTATCATCGCCGCCGCCGCCGATCTCGCGCCGCTGGAACGCAAACTCGCAGATGGCTTCAGTGCGGAAACGGGACTCAACATCAAGTTCAGCTTCGGATCGAGCGGCATGCTAGCACGACAGGTGGCCAACGGTGCTCCATTCGACGTGTATCTATCTGCAAATGAAGGATTTGTAGAAGAACTGCGGGCGGGAGGACAGCTCGATCCGGCCACCATCCGGAGCTATGCCACAGGCCGGCTGGGGCTCTGGTCCGCAGATGGCAAAATAAAGAAACTAAGTGACTTATTGGTTCTTCGTTCCATTGCCATGGCCAATCCGCGGCACGCCCCTTACGGCATGGCTGCGGAGCAGCTTCTGCGGTCGGAAGGTTCGTTTGGTCGACTCCAGCCGAGGCTCGTCCTTGCCGAGAATGTCCGCCAAGCCTTTGAATTTGCTAGGACGGGCAACGCTGATGCCGTCATTACCGCCTGGTCTCTGGTCTTCGACAAAGGCGGCATTCTGCTGCCCGATTCCGGACATAAGCCGATCCGGCAGACTGGCGGAGTGGTCAAGGGATCCAGAAACGCCACCGCTGCCAAACGATTCATGGACTTCATTGCCGGGCCGAAGGGTCAGGCGATTCTGCTTGCCGGGGGCCTGTTTCCGCCGAAATAGCCCGGCGGACGATTTCGCCGACGCCGGTTCTGATCCGCGCGCATCGATTGAAGCAGATATGGCTGAACTCAAAGTTGGCTCAAAGGCGCCCGATTTCGCGGTCCTGACCGATGCGGGCCAAAAGCTGAAACTGTCGTCACTGAAAGGCCACAAGGTCGTCCTGTACTTCTACCCGAAGGCGGACACGCCTGGTTGCACAAAGGAAGCCTGCAGCTTCCGCGACGAGATGCCGCGCATCGAAGCCGCTAACACCGTGGTGCTTGGTATCAGCCCGGACCCCGTCGCCCGCGTGGCCAAGTTCAAAGAGAAGTACAGTTTACCGTTCACGCTGCTGGCCGATGAAGACCATGCCGTGGCCGAGCGCTATGGCGTGTGGGTCGAGAAGAAGAACTACGGCAAGGCGTACATGGGCATCGAGCGCACGACATTCGTCATCGGGACGGATGGTGGCGTCGCGTCCATCTTCAGGAAGGTGAAGGTGGACGGCCACACCGAAGAGGTATTGGCCGCCCTCGCCCAGGTCAGTTAACCGCGGTATTCTTCCGCAGGAAGGCTAAGCCCTCGGTGGCGAGCGCTTCGGCCGATGTGGCCACGTCGTGCCAGATGCAGGCAGCCGCGGCGATCTCCGGGATGTTTGAGCCAAAACTCTCGATCACCATCCAGCCGTCGTAGCCGATCGCTTTCGCCGCGGCGAAGACATCCGCCCAACCGACGTTGCCGGAACCCGGCGCGCCACGGTCGTTTTCACAGGTGTGGATGTGCTTCACATGGGAGCCGAGCGCGCGCAGGGCGTCGCCGGCGTTCTTCTCCTCGATATTCATGTGGAAGGTGTCGAACAGGACGCCGTGCCAGGGGCTGCCGACCTCTTCACATAGCTTCACAGCTTCGGCGGCCGTATTCAAAAAATAAGTCTCAAAGCGGTTCAACGGCTCATTGGCCAGGGCGACCTTGCAGGCCTCAAAGTGCGGCGCCAGGGCGCGCAGTTCATCCACCGCCCGCTTCCATTCATCTTCGTTCTTGCGGCGGCCGACCAGCAGGCCGACGGGGGCGCAGTAGGGTCCGACGAAGACCGGCGAGCCGATCTCGGCGGCAGTTTCGACGCCCTGGCGGATGAAATCCGATGCCCGCCGGCGGACCGAGGCGTCCACGCTGATCAGGCTCAGATCGCCGGTGAGCGCCGAGCAGAAGGTGCATTCCAGGCCAGCGTCGCGGACCCGCTGCCCGATGGCGCGTGCGGGGAAGCCGTCGAACGAAAAGCGCGCGATCTCGATGCCGTCAAAGCCCCATTGCTTCACCTTGTCGAGCAGCGGGAGGTGGGATTCGTCGAATCCGGCGGTGAACAGGAGTGTATTGAGTCCGAGATTCATTGCTGGTGTGCCGTTTCCGGACCGGGCCGGCCGCGCCGCCGCGGCCAACTCCGCTCCGCTAAAACCATGCGACTGTTCTACTTCATATGAACGCCCGGCGCAACCACGCAGCCCAAGAAGTGGGAGGCGGATGCGGAGACGGAGGAGGT
>CAZSBK010000115.1:0-15332 GCA_964604945.1 uncultured Candidatus Solibacter sp. | reverse complement strand
GGCTTGTTACCGGTATTGCGGATATGCGCTATAGAAAGTGTGAAAACGGGCTAATGCCGTGACCGTGCGCGAGGACGGCGGCTGAGTGGTTCCGCACATGAGGTTCAACGGCGACCGAAGAATGGGGCACCCGCCGCCGAAACGGATGCGACCAGTGATCGTGGACGTGGAGTGGCGCGAACTGAAAAGTGTCCTGTCGAAAATTGCGGGAGCAGGCGGGGCGCTGCGGCCAGTTGCTCCTTCGCGGTCGAGAATGGAGCGTGGTTCACTGTTCAGGTGGGCACACCTGGCCAAAGAAGCCGCGGCTCCGGCCGCTGAACGGCCGGAACGTCAAACCACCAGTGCTGCTGTTCTCGTTCTGTCGTTCCGAAAAAAGCGTCGATCCGGCCTGGCCGGGACAAGCCCCGACCGGGTCCGGATCGAGTGGAATTGGAGATGTGCGCCCGAGCCGCGACCCGGCTACCAGGCGTAACTCAACGAGAACATGGGAGCGAATGAGAAGTACCAGCCGCCGAGACTCCCGAGCACGGGCGTAATGACATCGGTCGGAGCCTCTGTACCGTGGACCAAGAGTTCAGCCCGGAAGTACGAGTTCTCACCGGCTTTCATTCGCACGCCGACACCCCCAGTGACCATCGGCTTCCACTGGTTGGTCTCGGTGAGCACTGCGGTCCGGATGAATGCAGGCAGGACGACGTCGGAACCTGTACCTGTGTACTGCTTAATGCCGCCACCGGCCAGGATGTAGCCCCGCGTCCTGGCTTCCTTACGGTTGGTGTAAATCAGGACGTTGTAGCCGATCGACTGGCTGCGACCGCCCATCGATGACGACGCGTTGCCGCCGGACAGCTCCATGCCGTTGAACATCATCGTGTAGCGGATCTCGCCGCCGACGCGGTTGCCGATCTGTCCCAGGTACGCCGTCACACCCGCATTGGGCTTAAATTTGGCGCTAATGTCACCGTCGGGCCCCGAGACCGTTTTCGAGTTGTAGAAGGCGGCGCCGCCACCGGCTCCGACCTCCCATTTCTGCGCCACCGCCGGTGCGGCAAGCGCCACCATCGCCAGCGTCATGCATGACCAGATTCGAGTGCTCATAGTTATCCTGTCTAGCCCCGCAGGGGCGTTGAACACGCCCCAGCTGCTGTCTTTGAACTTCGATTCGCCCGGCCGCGCCTGCCTACTGCACGACGCGAACCGCGACCGTTGTTGAATACCCGCCCTGCTCCACCGTGAGGGGCTGGCTGATCCCCTTGGGCGTGTTGCGCGGAATGTAGATGCGAATTTCGTTGACGCCGATTTGACCCGGAGTCAGCAAAGTGTGGATGATGGGGATCTGGCGTCCGGCCAGCGTCACCGTGGCTTCTGTGAGGGGCACCACCGGCTCACCCGACGGTACCGCTTTTCCAGCCGGAACCTCGGGGTAGGTTTGCCCCATGCCTGTGAGGTAAATGATCGCCTCCTCTTCCCACCGGAGGGGATTGGCCGGCGTGACCACCTCGCCGTTGGACGCGCGCACCACCAGCGGCACCGAATAGTCGGCCGCCAGCTCCTTAACAAACACGCTGGGGGCATTCGGCAACACCGTGATATTGAAGTTGTCGCTCACGCCGCCGGGCGTGCGCAGCAACATCGTCAAGTTGCCCTCGGCCTGGAACGGCAGTTGCGCGTTGATCTGGGTGCTCGAGACCATCAGCATCGGCACGGAAAGCCCATTGACGGTGAGACAGCTTTCGCCGAGCGCATTCTGAAGCAGCATCTCCTGGGTGGCCGCGTTGGTCGGAGTGAGGTTGTAGCCCCGCACCACGATCAAGCCGCCCGGCGCCACGGCCTCGGTGCCGTCGGCCGCGTTGACCACGCTTTGGATCTCGGGCATCGACACAGAGGAGTCGTAGCTCCAGGGCAACACCGTGAAGCCGGACGTGGTGAGGTTGATGATCGCGCTCCTGCTTGCCAGCACCGCCGCCGACCTGGTGAACGCTGCCGACTCGTCGCCGGCCACGGGCGCCTCGGCCATGCGAGTGGACTTCTGGCCGCCGCCGGTGGTCAGATCGACCTTCTGGATCACGCCCGTGCCGCCGCCTGACTGCGTGCCGGTACGGTAGCCGTACTGGTCGATGAAGACGAAGCCGGAGGTGGTCTCGATGGTCGAATCGAATACGGCCGCCGGTACCAGCGAAGCGTTGTACAACGTGCCGCCGACGACGAACTGATCATAGTTGGAAGCCGCAACGGCGCCGCTCAACGCTTCGGACTCCTCCCTGGAAATGGTGAACGTATCCGCACTGGAATTGTAAAGGAGCAGGTTGCCGTCGGCCTGGGCGGCCATGATCGAACTGCCGTTTGCCGAGGCCACCAGCGCCGTGTTGATGTCGATGTCGTTCTCATAGATGCCCAGGCTGGGCAGTTCGGTAGCTGTGCGGGAGTAGAAATCGACCTGATCGATCTTGTGAACCGCGCCCGCAACGCGCGTAGCGGCGAGGATTGCGTCGCCGGAAGCCGCCAGCCACCGCGGGTAGTGTCCGAAGGGGAACCGGATCGGCTCGGTCGCATCGAGGGTCTCGAGGTCGAACACGTTAGCGTACTGGGAGTTATCGTTGCCCACCATGAGGTAGCGGCGGTCGTAGGTGAACGCCATGGACGTTGGCGTGTTGCCGGTGCGCAAAGTGGCCAACTGTTCGTAGCTGGCGCCGTCAAATACCAACACCTCGTTGGTGTCCTGGCGCAGGATGAAGAACCGGTTGCGCTGGGGATCGGTCAACATGTCAACCAGCTTGCCTGGAACGTTGACCGAGGAACCGCGCTGGTCGG
This sequence comes from uncultured Candidatus Solibacter sp., assembly GCA_964604945.1. Lineage (GTDB taxonomy): Bacteria > Acidobacteriota > Terriglobia > Bryobacterales > Bryobacteraceae > PNKE01. The sequence continues at coordinate 12,521 of CAZSBK010000115.1, read as the reverse complement.
GATCCTGAAGATTGACCAACACGCGCACGGGGCTGATCACGTTGACCGCCGTGGTTGAGGTGACCGCGATCGAGGCGACGGTGGTTCCGAGCGTGTCCTTGAACGAGTCCGGATCGACGCTGACCGTGATGGTCGCCGGGGTGGTGCCGGAGGTCTGGCTCAGCCTGATTCCGCTGGCCGATGCCTTGAGCTTGAACGGCGTGCTGCCGCCGCCGGGATTGACGATTTCGATCTGCTGAGTGACAACAGTGGGACTGCAGCCACTGCCGCGGAAGACGATGTCTTCCTTCGACGCCTTGACACGCGCCTGGGTGTCCAGGCTGCCGACCGGCAGGACCGTGAGGCCACTCTCCGACAGTGCGTACATCGTCGCGCCGTCGGACGAGAGCACGCCCTTGCCCGAGAGGTTTTCCTTGAGATTGAGGCGTTCGCGCACTCTGAGGTTATCGGCGTCGACAACCTGGAGTTGGGGTGAGGCATCCGTGGCGTCGGTTTTGCGGGCGACCTGGGCATAGATCGTATTCCGGTCGGAATCGATGGCATGGGAGCCGATGGCGAGATCGCCGGAGGGATCGGCGAACTGGGCGAGGAGGCCCTTATTGTCGAAGATGCCCCAACCGGCCAGCCAGCGGTCTCCGCTGCCGGAAACGCTAACGGTGCGCGGACCAAGCGCCGGTTCCGCAACGTAGCCCATCGAACTCACCTGGCGACTGGCCACACTATAGGAGAATAGAATGGTGTCGCTCACGCCGGCGATCATGGCGCCGTCGCGCGAGGCGGCCACCGACGCCGCGACGATCTCAGCCGGGTAGTTGGCCGGCGGCTGGGGGAGCGTCTTGGCGGTAACGCCAGCGATGGTCTCCAGAACGAGCATGGTTCCACCATAGGGCTCGAAGAGGATGAACTGTTTCGTGGTCACGACCAGCGCCTTGCCGTCGAAGCCGAAAGCGACGCCAAGAGGCGGATCGGCGAGCGCGAATGTCTGGCGGCCGTTATTTGTCAGATCAACCACCGTCAGTGCGTTGCGCGGCGTATTGGGCGCTTCGTAGTTGCCGAAATGGGCGATGACCAGGTGTCGGCCGTCCGGGCTCACCGACAGTGCGCTCGGCTGGGAGGCGACATTCATCGACTTGGTCACCTTGGCCGAGGCAAGCGACACGACATCAATCCGGTTGGCCGTGAAGTTCGCCACGTAAGCCACGCCCCGCACCTCATCCAAGGCCAGGTCGGAACTGTGGCCGCCGATGGCAACGACACGCCCGAAGTACTGCCCATAGCAGGTCGCCATGAGCAGCAGCGCCGCGGCTGCGATCTTCCAACTGAACTGTTTCCTCTTCATTTCTCTCTCTCCTGACCGAAGTGGATCCCACAAAAATGAACAGGCATTGGCCGGGCGGTCCGGGCGGCGCCCGCCCGGCCAGATTCCTGATCAGGCAATTTGAAAGCCGTTAGTCTTCGACGTTGCGGCTCTTGCGCCGCAAGATGATAGCACCCAGCAGCACGACCGCCACCACGGTGCAGACCAGACGAACGAGTGTGTTGGTTTCCATGTTTGTTGACTCCTTTTCTTTACCCGCGTGTACTCACATACGTTGATTTCGCTTCAGGGCCGCCGCGGCTTGCGCCTCAGATGCCCTGCATCATCGGGATCAACTCCCGCATGATCTTGACCGCGACCGGGCCCACCGTTACGACGAACAGCGTGGGCAGGATGAAGAAGAAGATCGGAAACACCAGCTTGACGCCGAGCTTGGCGGCCTTCTCCTCCGCGATTTGTCTTGCCTGGACGCGCATGAAATCGGCATGCGCGCGGAGGCTTGCAGCCACACCGGTACCAAACCGGTCGGCTTGAATCAGAACGGCGACCAGCTTCCTGAGGTCATCGACCGAGGTGCGGTCGGCCAGGTTGCGCAACGTTTCAGCGCGCCGCTTGCCGGCCTTCAACTCGAGGTTGACCAAGGCGAACTCCTCGCTGATCTCCGGATGGGCGTGTTCGAGTTCCTTGGCCACCTGCAGGATGGCCTGGTCCAGGCCGAGGCCGCTCTCGACGCAGACCACCATCAGGTCGAGCGCGTTGGGGAGGCCGCGGGCCATCTGTTTTTGCCGCCGCTTGGAGATCAGCGACACGTATTCGTTCGGGGCGAAGAAGCCGAATCCGGCGGCGGCCACAATCGCAAGCATCTTGTTGCTCGAGTCGGCCGAACTGCCCACCGTGGCCAGCAGCATCACAGCCGGCAGACCGATACCGAGCGCCACTTTCGAGCCGTAGAGCATCTTCAGAGCGCTCTGCCCGCGCAGACCGGCCCGGATCAGCCGCTTCTGCATCACGGTGACGTCCTTGGGCGAAGTCGGCAACTTCTCGCCCAGCCGGTTCAGGAGATCGCGGAACACCAGGCTCGGGTGGACCGGCACTTCCTCGGGCATGTCACCGCCGGTGGAGGTGACGCGCTCGATGGCTTCCTTGGGCTTAGCCCAGAGCTTCAAGCCGAGCAGGGTCCCAACGGCAGTGATGGCCAAGAAGAGGACGGCGGCGAGGATGATGGCGCTCATTGGTGTTTCCCTCTCATACCTCGATATCGACAATCTTCTGGATGGTCACGTAGGCCAGCACTTGCAGCACCAGCGCCGCGATCGCCATGTAGTTGCCCACCTCTTCGGTGATGAAGAACGTCACGTACTCCCGGTTGACCAGGAACATCATCGCGCCGACGCCGATCGGGATCCCCGACAGCGCCATGCCGGTCATCCTGCCATGAGCGCTGATGGCGCGGATCTTGCCGCGCAGCTTGAACCGCTCCCGGATCACCGACGCCAGTTTGTCCAGAATCTCGGCCAGGTTGCCGCCAGTACGCTTCTGCAGCAACACGGCAGAGACGAAGAAGTGCACGTCGAGAAGCGGCACGCGATTGGCGAGCTTCTGCAGCGCGGTGTCGAGCGGCAGCCCCAGGTTATGCTCCTCGAAGGCGCGGCGGAACTCGCCGGCCAGCGGCTCCTGAAACTCGCGGTGCAGCATCTCGAGCGACACCGAGAAGGCATGGCCGGCGCGCATCGAGCGCGCAATGAACTCGAGGCTTTCCGGGAACTGGGATTCAAACTTCCAAAGCCGCGACGAGCGCTTTCGCGCCACAACGACCAACGGCAGCACGCCTGCGATCAGGCCCGGGATGAAGGCCATCAGCTGCATGTTGGCCGGAAGGAAGAGCCAGCCGACCGAGTAGCCGCCGAGAAACAGCGCCAGACACATGTGAACCAGCCTGGCCACGTTCCAGCGAAGGCCCGCCTGCTCGATGAGCGTCTTGAGCTTGGGCTGGAGGTCGAAGCGCGCCAGCAGCCGCAGGACGACCTTGCCGCGGGAGGTGTCCTCGGTGGTCAGCAGCGGCCCCGCCGTGCCCTGCGCCTTGCGGGATTTTGGGGCGTGCTGAGCACCGATGAGGCGCTCGCGGATCTTGTCGGCGTCGGCGCTCTGGAACGAACGGCGCACGATCAGCCAGCCGCCGAAGGCCATGGCCCAAAACAGGAGTAGCACGAGTAGGAAGTTCATGGCGTCAAATCTCGACCACTTCGTCAAACAGGTCCGTACGGAGCTTGATGCCGGCCGACAGGAGCTTCTCGTAGAACTTGGGGCGGATACCGGTGGCGGCGAAACGCCCCACCACCCGTCCGTCGGGATTCAGGCCGCGTTTCTCGAAAACAAAGATGTCCTGGAGGGTGACGATCTCGCCTTCCATACCGGTGACTTCGGTGATGCTGGTGACGCGCCGGGAGCCATCGCTGAACCTGGCGGCCTGCACGAGAATATGGACGGCGCTGGCGATCTGCTGGCGGATGGAAATCAGCTGCATGCTCGCGTTGGCCAGCGAAACCATGACCTCGAGACGCGAAATGCCGTCGCGGGGCGAGTTGGCGTGAATCGTAGTGAGCGATCCGTCGTGACCGGTGTTCATCGCCTGCAGCATGTCGAGCGCTTCGGCGCCGCGGACCTCGCCGACGACGATGCGGTCCGGACGCATGCGGAGGGTGTTGACAAGCAGTTCGCGCTGCCGGACGGCGCCGTGGCCTTCAAGGTTGGGCGGGCGGGTTTCGAGGCGAGCCACGTGCGGCTGCTTGAGCTGCAGCTCGGCGGCGTCCTCGATGGTGATGATGCGTTCCTTGGGGTTGATGAAGAACGACAGGGCGTTGAGCAGAGTGGTTTTGCCCGAACCGGTACCACCGATGATGACGATATTCAGGTGGGCCTTGACGGCTCCTTCAAGCAGTTCCATCATGCCTGGGGTGAGGGCGCGCTTCTCGACCAGGTCAGCGGGCATGAGCTTATCCTGGGAGAACCGGCGGATGGAGAGCAGCGGGCCGTCGAGCGAGAGTGGCGGAATGATGGCGTTGACGCGCGAGCCGTCCGACAAACGGGCGTCGACCATGGGCGTGGATTCGTCGATGCGGCGGCCCACCTGGCTGACGATCTTGTCGATGATCCGGATCAGGTGCGGATCGTCGCGGAAGGTGACGCTTGTCAGTTCAAGCAACCCCTTGCGCTCCACATAGACCTGGCGGCAGCCGTTGACGAGGATGTCGGAGATGGTCGGGTCCTGCAATAGAGGCTCGAGCGGGCCGAGCCCGAAGACTTCGTCCAGGACTTCGTCGCAAATCTGCTGTTTTTCGAGCGAACTGAGCAGCGTCGGCTCGGAGTCGATGAGGGTGATGAGCGCCTGCCGGACTTCGCCGCGGACGCGCTGGTTGTCGATGGTCGCCAGCGCCTCGAGGTTGATTTTGTCCAGTAGCTTTCGGTGAAGCGTGAACTTCAGCTCCTGGTACTCGGGCTTCAGCGAGGACTTAGGTTTGCCGGCATTCTTCAGCAGCCTCTGTTCCCAGGTAAGCTGTTGCGCCGGCTTTTGATCCATCGTCGGTAACATCAAAGACTCTCTTGTATCGGCCTGGAGGAAGCAGAGCTTCCATCCGTCTGTTCATCCATCGGCCCAAGGAGGAAAAAACTTGAGTCCATCACATCTCCGAAAGCGCCGGTTTGGTGCCGAGCAGTGATTTGCCGCCGCGCTTCTCGGCCGCGCTCAGGTTGGCCGCCTTGGCGCCGAAGCGCTCCACCGCCTTGCCCAGCTCGGACTCGGGGCCGAGCGGTTCGGCCCGCGTGACGACTTTGTGCAGGGCGAAGTAGTCGTTCGGGAAAGAAGCATAGATGGGGCACGTGAAGATCTTCTCGATGTCGGCCTTGGCGATGTCTTCACGCTTGGACAGCCGGTTGACGATCATGCGGACGCGGTCGCGCTCAAAACCGAGTTGCGACAACAGGACGGAGGCGCGCCGGCCCAGGTGCAGGCTGGCCAGTTCGGAGGTGGAAACGAGATAGACCTGGTCGGCCTCGGACAACATAAAGAGACTGAGTTGGTGGAAGACCGTGGGCAGGTCGACCAGCACCCAGTCGTAGAGCATGCGGGCGTATTCGAGCACGTCGTGCACGCGGCTGGATTCCGGCAGGTCGTCGATGGGCACGTCGGGCGCGGCCAGGACGTCGACGCCATGGCAGTTCGATACGAGCGAACTCCAGAGCGCTGGATCGAGGCGGTCAGCCAGGCCCATGGCGTCGAGGACCGAGTACACCGGCGAGGCTTTCAAGGAGAAGGCCACCGAGCCAGAGATGAGGTCGAAATCAGCGAGCAGCACGCGCTTGCCGGTGAGGCGGCGCAGGGCGAAAGCCGTCTGCATGGCTAGGGTGGACGCGCCCGAGCCGGGCTTGGTGGCGGCGAAGGCAACGATCTGGCCCTGCTCCTGGTGCTGCGGCTCCTCGGGCTGGCGAAGCCGCCGGATGCGGACCGAGGCCTCGCGCTGGGCGTCAGGGTCAAAGGGAGGATAAAGGAAATCGCCCACGCCGGCGCGCAGGCCGTCGAGCAGCAGCGACGAGTCGTTGACGGCGCTAATGCCGATGGCGGGCACGGGGGGCCGCATGGAGGCCAGACATTGCAGGACGGACCTGGCGGCATCGAAGTCCGAGGACAGGTCGACCAGGACGACATCGGGCTGGGCCTGCCGGACGCGGATCTCAAGCGTCTGAGCCGGCGGATAGCTTCTCAGTTCCGAGACCACCTCGAAGGCGCGCGCTTCAGTGAACGCCTTCTGAGCGGCCGAGGAAAGTTCGCGGTCGGGCGTGATCAGAAGAGCCGGCAACGCCGGCTCACGGACCATGCTTTTCTGAGTCATTATGGCGGCTCCCCCAATTAGCGGTCGAACGGCGGAGCTAGCGCTTAGACTTCGAAGCCGGCTTGTCGGCAATCGCGCTGCGGTCGATCTTGAGCGCCGGAAGCTCGGACTTGGAGGCAGTGGACCCGGGGATGCCGTTGGGCAGCAGGGCGGGCTGCATTTTGTCATGAACGACACTCAGCCGCAGGCGCGGATCGTTGACCGACATCGGCTCGACCAGCTCCGGGGTGACCATGACGAGCAGCTCGGACTTGGTGCGATTCTCGTTGCGGCTCTTGAACAGTTCGCCGAGCAGCGGAATGCTGGACAGGCCGGGTATACGGGAGAAGGTCTCGTTTGTGCGGTCGTCGATCAGGCCGCCGATGACAAAGCTCTGGCCTTGCCCCAATTCGATGTCGGATTCGATGCGCCGCGTGGCAAGGGCCGGAATGGTGAAACCACTCACGGTGACGCCGTTAGAAACGTCGATGGTGGACACCTCGGGCTTGACGTGCATCTTCAGCGTGCCGTTCTCGGTGATCCTCGGCGTGAAGGTGAGCCGGATGCCATATTCGCGGAACTGAATGGTGATGGCGCCGGAATTGGAGCCGCCCTGGAGCACCGGCACCGGGAACTCACCGCCGACCAGGAAACTGGCTTCCTTGCCGTTGGTCGTCACCAGATTGGGCTCAGCCAGGATCTGGAGCATGCCCTGCTGCTGGAGCAACTTAATGGTTGCAGCCAGATTCAGGTCGGGACGGAAGGCGAAGATGTTCAAGGCGTCGGTGAGCGAGAAGTCCGAAGTGGTTCCCGAGGTCGATCCGCCGATGGTGCCGGAGAGCGAGGACGTACTGGCCCCAGAGAACTGGCCCGTGGAAATGGCGCCAGGAGTGTTGCCTGCTCCGGTGGAGATGAGGTTAAAGCCGAACTGCTTGGAGATATTGCGGTTGATTTCGGCGAACTTGACCCTCAGAAGGATCTGCTTTTCGACGGGCAAGGGTCTGATGGCGACGTTGTTAATGACGCTCTTGGCAAGCGGCTTCATCAGTTCGTTGACTCGGTCGGCGACCGCGACCGAGCTGACGAGCCCGGAGATGGTGATCGAGTCGCGGGCCGCCTGGAGGCGGATGTCCTCGGACGGAAAGGTGTCCTTGATGAGCTTACGAATGGGCTCAAGGTTCTGCTCGACGGAGATGTTGTAGAAATTGCGCTGCCCGGATTTGGCCCAGACGACCAGTGTGGCCGCGCCAAGGCCCTTGGCGTGAAGCAGGATTTCGCGCGAGCTGACCGGGACGTAATCGGCGACCTCCGGATTGGAGGTCGAGATGCGTGAGACATCCTCGGGGTAGTCGATCACGATGCTCTTGCCGAGCGTGACTCGAATCTCGTCCGAGGAGGACTGGGCCGCGGCCCAGGGCGCGGCGGCAAAGACCAGGGCGGCCGCCAGTGCGGCGCGTCTGCGGCATTTCGGGGAGCTCATAAAGTTACCTTCCCTACTCGTTGTTCTTGATGGAGACGGTTTCGACCTTCCGGTCGGTGCCCCGGATGGTAATGATCTGATCGACCACAGGCGCAGGCGGCGCGGCGGGCGGGGGAGCCATGGCCACCACGGGCTGGGGCCTGGGCTGGCGCTTGGGGCGCTCGGCCGGGATGTCGCCGGACTCGTCGGCAGCGACGAAGTTGCCATCGGGCTTGTACTTGCCGCCGTAGAGATTTGCCAGATTGGAGCCGCCCGTCTTTTCGATATTCTGGTCGCCGCCGTTGCGCAGGACCAACTGGATGCGGCCGGTGTTACCCGCCAGGGTCAGCACCTCTGCCTGACCCGGCGTGACCAGGACGGTGACGCTCGGCGAGTCGATCGGCTTGCCGGTGGCGTCGGTCTGGATGGTCTTGCCCGCGGACAGGACAAGGATGTTCTGCAGGACTGTGCGCGTGATCCGCTGGGAGGTGCCGGGCGGGTCCCCGGTGATGAGGACGTCGACCCTCATTCCAGGCAGCACGAAGCCGGCCACACCGACCACGTCATTGACGCGGACGGTGACGGCGCGCATGCCAACCGGAATAATGGGCGCCAGTCCGGCGCCGGAGCCGCGCTGTGCGAGACGGCCATCGACAACCGGTTCCTCGATCAGGATGCTGCTCATGACCGGACGGTCGACGACATCCTCGGGCTTGCTAAAGGCGCCCTTGGGGAAGGCCGAAACAGGCATCTTGACCAGTTTGATGTCCTCGGCCCGGACGGTGGTGCCGACGTCAAGCGCCTTGGCGGCGACAACGACGTCCTTGAGGTCCTGGTCCTCCGCCTTCTTGGGGCCAGACGTCCTGGAAGAAAACTGGTAGAAGATGCTGCTCACCACCAGTGCAAAAACCAGGCTGACACCCAATACTGTCAGCAATTTGCGATCCATTTTCACGGCCTCCTGATCATCTGCCCAAACTTAGCCTTGCGCGACTCGCGCTCATCGAACCCCAGGCGCCCGCGCTGTGCACCGCCGCCGGACTGCCAACGACAGCGAAGGCGACAGGGCATTGAACGGCGAACTGCAGCAAATCCTCACCCGACGGCAGACTCCACAGGCAAGCGGACCGGGCCGGCGGGCGGGTTACGCCGGCAACCGGGCCCGGGTTCAGAATCCGCAATGGGGGAGGTGCTGTCATCGAGTCTCTCCACGGGTAACTTCGGCAGTTCCCGGACCGGCCATTAGGGTGAGCGCGGCATTTTCCGCGGTGCTTCCCTTCAGCACAAACAAGATCTCGTCGCCCGAATCGGCGGCGATACGCCACTGCCGGCAGCCCTTGAGCAGGCTGGACAGGGGCGTGGCCGGAGGCAGCATGACAGCGTCTATCTTGTGTTTTTTCAATAGCTTGTCCCAGTCATAGTGACCGTTGACGAGGCGCAGAAATTCGCGGCCGAGGCGTTCGCCATAGAAGTCACTGCGGCCGTCGAAAAAGACGCGCTGATTGGGGTAATTGCGATAGAGCAGGTAGTCGGCCCACTCGTCGGTGGTGAGCAGCCGGGCCTGGGCGATGACGGGCTGGTATCGATCGACGAAAGAAACGGGAAACATCTTGTCGGGGAAGTTGGCAGGCCACTGCAGCGGCAGCAGGGGAGTGACCAGCACGAGCATAGGCAGGACGGACCACAGTGTCGGCCTGGAGATGGACGGCTGCATGTCGCGGCCCACGGCGTGGATGATGCCGGGCAGCGAAGACTTCCTGAACCGCCGCGCCAGCTGGTTCCAGCCCGAGGCGAGGCCGGCGGCGAGCACGGGCAGGGCGACGATGGCCAGGATGGGAGCGTGGCGAACCGAGGTGATCGAAGCGTGGGTCCAGAACAACAGCAGGAAGGGCTGGATGAAGCGGCGGCGGCGAAGCTGGAATCCGGCGGCGATGAGGGCACCGAGCAGGATGATTTCGAGCATGCGCTGGCCTTCGGTGCGGAACCTGGGAGCCTGGAACTCCTCGACGGCATCGTTGATCCACTTCGAATCGAGATAGGCGCCCATATGAACGTGGAGCTGCCATCCGTAGGGGTTGACCAGCGACGCGGCGGCACAGCAGGCGGCCAGGGTGGCGTAGCGGCGGGCGGCGAAGAAGTCGCGGCGGCCGGCCAGGGCTTCGGCGGCGGCGCCGGCCGAGACCACCGCCAGGATGGCCACAAGGGCGGCCCAACCGCCGTGGAGATTGGTCCAGAGGATGGTCAACGGGACGAGTGTCCAGATCCAGCGGGTGGGTTGATTGAGGTCGCGGTCGATGAGCCACAAGGCGAGGGCGACAAACAGCAGCGTGAACATGTGTGGCCGGGCGAGCAAATGGATGCGGATGACGCCGACGGCGATCATGGTGAGCGGAACGGCCACGAAGATGTTGGCCCCGGCGCGGACAACCCGGTAGAAAACGAGTCCGACGACTGACAGGAACAGCGATGCGGCGAGCCAGACCATGCCTTTGAGCCCCAACCAGGAATGGGCCAGCGCGAAGATCACGTCGCTGAGCCATTCCCAGGCAAACCACGGCTGGCCAGCCTTGGAAAACGAGAAGAAGTCCTGGGTTGGGACACGGCCGTGCGCGAGAATCCACTGGCCGACACGCATGTGCCAACCGGCGTCGCCGTCACTGAGCATCTGGCTCCAGCCAAAGTCCTTGGCCGAAGCCAGGAAGGTCCAGGCCAGGACGGAGAACAGAAAGAGATCGAAGAGACTGGGGGAGAATCGGGCGAGCCAGGCGGGGGCTCTCACGCCGGCGGCGACGGGCAGGGTGGGCTGCAGATGGTTGGTGCTGGTGGCCATGGCCGGCGGTTGATTTCCACAGAGAAGAGGAACCCTCCTCCCCTTCAAGTAGGACTATCGGCCGGTGGGGGCTAATGCGTTAGGCGGATCGAACTGTGGCGGACGGCTGAACCATCCGGCGGTTGCGTGGCCGGCGAGCAGAAGGAGGATCCAGTAGATGGGTACGCGGTGGCGAGGGAAGTAGGGGGCCAGGCAGCAAACCACAGGTAGCAAACCAACGGATAGGCGGCCAGGGGAGTGAGGAGTGCGGCGCGGCCGGGCGCGGCACATGCATTCGGCTTCACCGAGCGCAAGGACCTGGAGTGTCTCACTAACGTCACCACGGGGGTGGCGGATGCGACCAGCGGTGGTGAAACCGGAGCACGAGCAGGTCCAGGAAGAGAGCGGCACTGGGAGAACAGAAGGCCGCGTAGAACCCCCGGAATGGAAAGGCTGCCCCCATTAATGGCGTAGAGCCAGGAGTTAGGTGGTGGGCTCGGCAGAACTCGAATCTGCGACCTCTACCGTGTCAAGGTAGCGCTCTAACCAACTGAGCTACGAGCCCGTCGTATCGGCGAGGCGAAGCTCGCGGCGGGACGATTTCAATATAACACGGCGAGGGCCGAGTGCAGGTGGAGCCGGTCGACCACGAACGGGGCCTTGAGCATCCGGCCGCCAGGGTCAAGACGAAGAGCCACGGGCTGGTTGCCATTGAATTTCAGGTGGATCGGGCCTGTTTCCGGGACGTAGTCCAGGGCCGCGAAGTCGCCGGCGGTTTGCATCTGCGCCAGGTTCGACAGGTGGACGTAGAGTTGGCCGTTCTTGCGGCGCAGGGCGACCTCAACCACCGGTGGGGCATCCACTTCCACCAGCGCTGTGAATCGCGGTTTGACGATTCGTTTGACGAAATCGCGAATGGCCGGGGCGTGGGTGGCTGCGTAGACCAAACCGATGGGTCCGGGGACGAGTACAATCTCGCCCTTGCCCAGTTTGGCGGCCAAAGCTGCGGGTTGGCCGTCGCGCGTAGAATCGTGATCCGGGTGCCGCTGGGCGATGACCGCCGACGGACCCGGTTCGAGGTCGAGCCACAGTCCCTTCGCGTTGCCCAGAACCTCACCTCCACCGATGAAAGCCGGCTGCACCTTCGCCTTGCCAGCCGGCTTGACGCCGAGTTTGGGAGCGAACCAGAGGCCGTTCTCCGCGCCGCAAACGATCAGTTTGCCGCCGGACTGGGCATAGTTCAGAAGCGATTCGAGGGCGGCCTCGCCGGGGGCAGTCCATTCGGGCAGGACGATGAGCGGGTACCCGGAAGCGATGGGAGCAAGCTTCCAGTCGGGCAGGATGTCGGCTGAGTAACGATTGTCGAGAATTGCGTCTGTCCAGCCGCGGACGGCGTCGGTCGCGCGCCCCCAGCCGCCGAACAAGCGGTTCGATGTGCCGTAGAGTGATTCCTTGGAGAACGCGATGCCGATCTGCGGGACGGTTTCGGACTTATGGCATATGGCCTGGCGGTCGCGGCAGAACTGGCCCACCTTCGCCATCACCTGTATGTGCGAATCCTCAAAATGGCCCGCACGCGAAGGCACGTAGTAGATCTGGAAACCGCCGCCCTGTGTCAGGACAGCCGCGGCCTCCTGCATCAATTGGACGGCGGGCTTGTGGACATGGCCGATGGCGTTCGAATTGGCTTGCTGGAAGCCCCAGGCCATGAGGTCCCAGGGGCGGCCGGACTGGGCGAGGTAGCGGGCATCGACGCGGGCGCGCGATATGGCGGCGTTGCCGAGATAGTCGCCAGAGAGGAAATCGACGGGCAGGGTGGGCTGTTCGGGCGCGAGTGTCGAGTACATCCAGTTTGATGCGATCTGGAACTTGGGATGCGATTGGTGGAGCGCATCGATGTAGTGTTTGACGTAGTCGCGGAAGCGCTGGCGGTTGAATTCGAGAAACTCCTGCCAGAAGGGTTCGTTTGGTCCGCGCGGGACTTCGGCGCGGCCGGTGGCTTTGGAGTAGGCGGCCAACGCGGCGGGCGACCAGTCGGGCTGGACTGACCAGCATTCGCCATCGACCCAT
>CAZSBK010000114.1:0-15728 GCA_964604945.1 uncultured Candidatus Solibacter sp. | reverse complement strand
GGCGCTGGGGCCGCACGGTGGGTGGCGGACGCCTGCACGACGCCGTGCCCGCTGGACAACCGTCCTGAATCGCATCTGTCCGGCTGCAATCACAGAGGCACTTTCCAGGCCCTGAGGGAGTATCATCAGGCTGTTGAGGCAGTAGATACCATGACCCATGCCACCCGCCCGTCCCTATTGTTCACACTTGCCGCGGCAATTCTCGCCGTTGCTGCCGCAGCCGGCAGTGGCCCCTCCAAAGGCAAGAAGGCCCAAACGCCAAAGTACACGGTATCCGGCCACATCTCTGACATGGCCGGATCTCACCGCGCCACCGTGGCCGCCACTTCCCAAGGCAAACCACGGCGCACGGCAACCACGAAATCCGATGGGACCTTCACCCTCCAAAACATGGCCCCCGGCAGCTACACCATTCGGCCCACCCACCGGCTGTAAACGTTCTCGCCCAGTTTTCGAACGGTGGCCGTACAGGATCACGACAGAGAAGCGATTGATTTCCGGGCCATCGAGATCCCTTCACGCAAGTCGAAGCGCTGAGCCCGGAATCGTTGACTGGCGCCGCTTTGGCGCGGATCAGATGAACTTCGTCCGGCCCGGCATCGGCATGGGCGCCTCGGGGAGGCTGCCGCTCCAGTCGAGGTTCTTGGGAAAGACTTCTTCTTTCGAATTCAAAGCCTGCTCCCAGGTGATCTGCTGACCTGTATACGCCGCCATGCGGCCCATGATCGACAACAGGGTGGAAGTGGTCATCCGCTTGCCGTCGTTGATCGGCTTGCCCCGGCGGATGGCGGCAAACAACTCGTCGTGCTCGGCCTGGTACATGTCGTTGCGCTGTCCCGAAAACGTCCAGGGATTCTGACCCTCAATCCGCGGCGGCTGGGAACCTTTTCCCCCAATCAGGCAAGCGCCCTTGGTCCCCAGGATGTAGTCGGCATTCTCGTTGTGGCAACCCGTGATCTGCCGGTTCGCGACGAACGCTCGCACATTATTCGGATAGAGGTAGTTGACCTCGAAGTGGTCGTAGATGTTGCCACTGGGCTGCGGGATCTGGCGGCCGCCCACTGCAACGCAGCTGATGGGTGGCTGATCCTTGAAAGCCCATGCGACTTTGTCGACGCTGTGAACGGCCTGCTCCACCAGACTGTCGCCGCAGGTCCAGCAGAAGTTGTACCAGTTGCGGATCTGCCACTCAACATCCCCCATACCGGCCGGACGTTCGCTCGCCGGCGGCATCGGCTTCACCGGCCCTGTGTAGTACGTGGCGTGATACGCGATGATGTCTCCGATCGCGTCGGAATGCACCTGGTTGAAAGTCTCCCTGATGAAGTTCGAATAGCGCCAGCAGAATCCCGCCACAAGCGAAAGATCCTTTTTCGCGGCCAGTTCGCTGGTTTCGAGTACGCTGCGGCAGCCTGGCGCATCGACGGCGACGGGCTTCTCGCAGAAGACGTGCTTGCCCTGCTCGATGCAGTAGCGGATGTGATCGGGGCGGAAGCCCGGCGGCGTGGCCAGCAACACCACGTCAACGCCCGCATCCACCACTTTGCGGTACGCGTCGAGGCCGACATACTTCTTTGTTGAATCGACCTTCACCTTCTCGCCCGCCGTCTTCTGCAAGCGCGCCAGGCTCTGGTCAATGCGCTGCATGTCGACGTCGGCCACAGCCGTCAGTTCGGCATAATCGTCAGCTTTCAAGGCTTGCTGCGCGGCGCCCGTGCCGCGCCCGCCGCAGCCGACGAGACCGACCTTGATGGATTTGGCGGCCTGCATGCCGCTGAGGATTGCCGGAAATGCCACCGCTCCCGCGGCCCCACTCTTGAGGAAATTGCGTCTGCCTGGATCTGTGTTGTTGAAGTCGCTCATGTCGCACATTCTATCGATACTGAAGCTTCGCCATGACGCCTTCCTCTCCTGGTCTCGCTATGCGGGCAGCGGTCCGAACGCGGAATGGCCGGCCCCGCCGTCCCATCACCGCCCGCGTGGGGGGAGGACGAAGATCGTGCGCCCGCTGATTGCAGGTGTGATATCGAACAGAAACGATCCGTCCTCCCAGCGTGCCGGCACCACCGCGCCCCGGCTTCCCGGCTTGGGCCCTTCCGCAATCAGTGTGGATCCCGATGCCAGTCCGGCGGCGGGAATGCGGACGCGGCCGGTCCCGCGCGCCAGAATCTGCGCGACGGCTCCCCCAGGCACGCGGCGTTCTTCCGCGATTGGCGCCCAGCCGATCTGGTCGAGAGGGGTATCCGCGAGGATGGTGCGGCGGCCATCCACAGTGATCCCTTTCGTATCATTCCCGGCGAAAGCGAGCAACTCGCCGCGGCTGTCGAGGCAAAATGCCAGAGCACCAGTCCCTTCGTAGGACACTGTCCGGCCCTGGATCCTCACATTGTCAAGTCGCAGGGAATCGGAGGGTGGCGGATTCGTCAACATGATCAGGCGATCGGCTTCCGGATCGCGTGAAAACCCTCCTGGCCAGCTTTCCTCCATCCAACGCAGGTGAGGCGCGACCGCCAGTGCTCCGTTGGGAAATCGGGTGGCAAGGTAGCCGGTGGTCCGGGAGATGCGCTCGGTGTTGCCTTCTCCGGGGTAGGCGCCGAGCTGATCAAGCACCTCGAACCAGTTGCGCATCTCATATCCGAGGCTTCGGGATTGGTCGTCGCGCGGACGGTAGCCGAGGAATGTCGCGGTGCCGCCTCCCTCGACCTGGCGGTGAGTTCCGACGACGAATCCTTTGACGCGCGCGACGGCCGCGGTCCCCTCGCGCGGAGTCACCGGATAGATGTGATCAGGCAGCAGGTCGGTCAATATAATCTGAGACTGCACTTTCTCGAGGACTCCCGAGAAGCCGACCTGCATGCCCGGAGCGAGCAGACCCTCGGCTGGCTCGGGGCGGTAATCGACACCGAAGATCTCCTGCCATGCAGTGAGCGCGTCACCCCCCTCCGCGGTCAGAACGGGCGCGGGGCCGGACCAGACGAGCCGCCCGCCACGCCCTGCAAATGCCCGCATCAGGTCTAGAAGGCGGCGGGATGGGAAGGGCTCGAAGGTGGCGGCGAGCGTCGTGTAGCGATGGCCTGCAACTTCGATTCCGCCGTCCACGACGCGGCCGCGCTCCAGCAGTTTGGCCGGTGTGATGTAATTCGCGTAGCCGTACTGTGTCATCCAACTGCCGAACCGTTCCTCCACGGCGACCAGGTCGAGCGGGTACAGCATCAGCACATCGACTTCGCGATGCCGCATGTCCGCAACGGCCGCGTAAAAAGTCCGGGCCCCTGCTCCGTAAGCGCTGACCAGGGCGTCGCGGCGCGCATCCACCGCGGCCGGCATGCCCCAATGCGCGGCGTAGGAGTTGGGAACCTCGTTGAGCACGCCGGTGGAAGCGGCAAGCGCGAGGCCCCAATAGTCGCGGTCGAGCCAGCCTCCTTCGGCGTGATCGTTGCCGTTGCCGGTGAGGAAGTCGCCCCACTTGAAGTAGTCGTAGCAAGCCGTGGCGGCCTGGTGCACGGTGTTTGACCAGAGGAAGTTCGAGGTGTACTCGTACATCATGGTGTTGCGATTCTGGCGGCCGGTGTCCCAGTAGTCGATGGTCGGGCTCTGGGCCCAGGTGGCGTGCGCCCGGGCCTCCAACCGGTGTCCCACCTTGTGTTCGGCGTAGCGTTTAGCGGCAGTGAAGAGGTCCACCACGCCGTCCTGGAGCAGATGGTAGTAGCGGGCGCGGAATAGAGCCGTGCGGCGGATCTCGGCGGGTGAGGCGCCAAAGACGTGCTGGATGCCCTGCCGCGCAGTCAGGTCCCCGGCCGTGTCCTCCTGGCCGTAGGTGAAGTAGACCAGGAACTTGGCGAAGTCGCGGAATTCCTCTCCGTAAAGTTCGGCGTAGTGTCGTTGCAGGCCGTCGCTCACGTAGCGCAGCGTGAACTGGCCATTGTCATGATGGCCGAAGTAGGCCCAGTCGCCCTGAATGTGCATCTCGTCCGAATAGAGCCCGTTCAGCTTCACTCCGGCGCCAACATACTGATCAACGAGGCCTTCGAGGAAGGCAAGCGCCTTGGGGCTGAAGTAATCCATCTCCGGCGTGCGGTACTCTTCAACCACCAGCACGCGGTCGAAGTCGCCCTGCGGCAGGGCGCCGGCGCCGTGCACGCGGATGCGCTGGGCCTGGAAGTCGCCGCTGCGGCGCACGATACCGTCATAGACCTGGACCTCGATTCCGTCGCGGATTTCGACGATGCCGGCGGGGTCCACCGCCCGGTAGGATGTCCCCGGCACAGCTTTCTCCCGGAAGGCGAAGACCCGTACGCGTTTGGGTGTCACGTCGATGGGCCCTTTGTTATTGACCCAGCGCAGATGCCGCCACAGTTCGACGCTGAAAGCTCCCGTTCGCGGGTCGCGCAGGCCTTTGCGGTATTGCATCCAGGCGCCTGATTCGCCGGTCCGGCGGATGTAGGCGGGGCCGACTTCAAGCGGGCTGAGCAGACTGAGTTCGAGTCCCAATCCGTAAGGCGCGGCGAAGCGGCCGATGGTTGCGATCTGCCGCACGTACTCGGCAGAGTCGGGCATGAGGCGGCGGGGTTTATCCTGCCCCGGACGGTATTGCCGGAAGAAGTGATCGAAAGCGATTTTGATGGTTCGCTGTCCGGACGCCTGCGCGCGCTCGCAGATCTGCCGCAGGCTTTCCATGCGCGGCTTCCGCCCTGTGGCAAGATTCAATATGCGGTCCGGGTCCGACGCCAGGGCCTCCAATTCCTCGTCGGTGGTGAGAATGATGGTGGTGGCCGGGATCTGGAAGTTCCAGGCGCTTGGGTAAGCCACCAGATCTCCACGGTACACGTCCTCGGGCACCTGAGCTGCGGCCGCCACGGTCAAAACGAACACCAGAGAACTGAGGGTCCATCGCATGGGTGAGCTCCTTCGAATTGCCGTCGCTCCATTGTCACCCGTGCCGGACCGCTACTCAAAAGGGGCGTAGCCGCTCCTCGCCAATCGATGTCAAGGTCGTGGACCCCGGCTTTGCCTAAGATCTCTTGATCGCCAGGCGCCCTCCGAGCAGCACCATCGGAATCCACAGGATCAGCAACCCGATGTGGTACCACCACTGAATCTGGCCCCAGGCCATCACCGCGGAAATGATCCCCATCAGCAAGCCCCAAAGGACCAGGTAGACGACGTGGCGCGACGGGTCGATCCGGGCCAGTTTCGCGGTCACCCAGCCGGCGGGAATGGAGAAAAGCGCCGATGTCGCCAGCACCATGGCGGACACCCCGTCAGGCGGGATCTGGCCGTCACGGTAGTCGTTCGGAATGACCTTTCGCAGAATCAGGTCAAAACACACCACCAGCACGCCCGTGGTCCCCCACCCGGCTAGCACAGCGAGGATTGATCGCAACATCTGACGAGTCTAGACTGAACCGTACTGAATGTAAATATCAATTACGCACCCGCAGAAACCTCGCATGGCCATCGGGCGCGGGCCTGGTTCCGCTCCCCAACCGTGCCGCCTACACCCCAATTCCAGCCGGCGTCACTGCTCGGCCAGCACGCGGGCGGGATCCACTCGCATGGCGTTCAGCGCCGGGACCGCGCAGGCGGCAAGCGCGATGATCCCAAGCAGCACGGCTACGCTCCCGATTACTACCGGATCCAGGGGCCGTACCCCGTAGATCTGGCTGGCAATCACTCTTTGAAGCGCGGCCGCGCAGGCCAATCCGGCCGCTAGCCCCGTGGCCACAATCAGCATTCCCTCGCGGAGCACGAGCTTCACGACGCCCCCGCCCGCACACCCAAGCGCCATGCGGATGCCGATCTCCCTCTTCCGCTGTTCGACCAGGTAGACCAGCACCCCATAGATGCCGATCGCGGACAGAAACAGCGCGAGGCCGCCAAAGCCCAGCGTCAGCATCATCGGCGTCCGCCGGGAAGCCAGCGACAGCTCCGCCCGCTCAACCATCGTCCTCGCGTCGAAGAGTGCCAATTGCGAATCGATCCCCCTTACGGCCGCGCGCACTGCTCGTATTGTCGTACCCGTGCCCGCGATCGTCCGGACGGCGAAGGTGTAGGTCCTCGAAGGCTCCTGTGCATACGGAAAGTAGTACGCGCCGAAATCTTCCCGGGTGCCTGCCAGGTCCTCCAACCTCACAGATCGCACAACTCCGACGACAGTCAGCCACCGGGTGTTGGCATCGGCTCTCAATTCGTTGGCGCCTCGCGGCCGGTACATCCGCCGTCCAATCGGATCGCGGCCCGGCCAGAAGTGGCGGGCCAATTGTTCATCGATGATGATGGCGGGCTGGGCCGATTCGCTGTCCCGCTTTTCGAAATACCGCCCCCTCAACAGGGCGATCTTCATGGTCTCGAAGTACCCGGGTGTGACAACGAGAGTGCGCGGAGAAATGACGGATTCGCCCGGCTTCAGTTCCGCGCCCTCGGCTAGAATCACGCTGTCGCTGCGATTGCTGCCGAAGGGAATCCCTGTGGTGGCGCCGGCGGCCGCGACCCCCGGCAACTGGCGAATCGTTTCCAATGCACGGTCCATCAGGATACACAATTCGGGGTCGCCGGAGTACCTCGATTGTGGGGCATTCGTGGAAGCCGTCAGTACTCCTTCGCTGGAGAATCCCGGATCGACCGCCAGCAGATGCCTGAAGCTGGCCAGCAGCAATCCCGCTCCCGCGAGAAGGACGAACGCCAATCCGATCTCGGCGCCCACCAGCCCTTGACGCAGCCTCCGCGCCCGCGTGCCGCTCGTTCCCGTGCGGTTGCCATCGCGGAGCAGGCTGCCTAGGTTCTTCTTGAAGACGTTGACCAGCGGGGCCAGCCCGATTACGACCCCGACGACGATCGCCAATCCGAGAGCGACGGCAATCACTGTCCCGTCAATGCGAACCTCGTTCGCACGCGGGAATCGGTTCAGGTCCGCCGTCGCCATCACGCGCAGCACTGCTGCGCCAAGCAGCACCCCGGCGCCACCCCCTGCCAATGCCAGCAGCGAACTCTCCACCACCAGCCGGCTCACCACCCGGTTACGGCCCGCGCCAAGTGCCAGCCGCGTGGCCATCTCTTTACCGCGGACGCTGAGCCGCGCCAGTTCCAGGTTGGTGATGTTCAGTCCGCCAATCAGAAGCACGAAGATCGCCGCGCCCCACAGCAGGTACATCGACTCTCTCACGCCTCTGACGAGCGTGTCTTGCAGCGGCTCAACCGCGGTATGGAACCCGGCATCGATCAGCACATGCTTGAGTTGAGGAAACTTATCGAGATTCGTGGCGTTCAGAGCGTCGACCTGCGACCGAACCTGCGCAATAGTGCCCCCTGGTTTGAGCCGGCCAATGTGGATCCAGTTGTTGCTGTGATAGGCGGCCTTCTCCTGGGCCGTAAATGCGAGCGGAACCCAGCATCGGACCGCCGGGTTGACAAAAACAAAGTCCCTGGGCATTACGCCCACAATGGTGAACGGGACGCCGCTGAACCTTAGGTCGCGCCCGACAGCGGACGATTCGCCACCATAGAGTTGCCTCCACAGGGCATCGCTGAGGATCACCTTGTGGTGATTGCCGGCTTCTCCCTCTTCGGAAGTGAATGCCCTGCCCAGCGCGGGCGCCACCCTCACAAGCTTGAAAAACGAAGGTGTCACGGCCATGCATTCAATCCGCTCCGGCGAGCCTTCAATATCCACAGTCTGATTCGCGGAGCGGTACATCGCCTGTTGCTCGAGCGCCACTACTTGGCGGAGCCGGTCAACATAATCCGCCGCGCTGCTGTTGGTCGAGTCGCCGGCGCCGGCCTTGGGATAGCGGTTGGACAGGACCACAATCGAACTGGCTTCCGGGATCGGCAGCGGCCGCAGCAGAACGGAATTCACAATGGCGAACGTGGCCGTGTTCACCGCGACGCAGGCGGCCAGGGTCAGCACGACCGTCATCGTAAAACCCTTGTCCCGGAGCAGTGACCTCAAACCATGCTTCAGATCGAGAATCAGGCTTTCCACCGTCCTACTGCCTCTAATTCTCTAAAGACGAACGGCAGCTCGACTAGTTCGCAGGAAATGAGACCGTTTATGGAGCGCCGGTGGTGCCCGACTGCGGCCTTCGGCTATTTGAGCGCCAGCGTGGCGTTTCCTGCGGGACCCGCATAGATCAGTTCCAGCGATCGGATGTTCTCCACCTTACCCCGGTGCTGGAAGAAGATCAGGCCCGCCTGGGGCAAGGCGCGGTCTCCTTCGCTAATCGCAGCCTTCTTCACTCGTTGCTGCCAGCTGCGAAGCAACTCGATAGGCGGTTTGGGCGGTGAAGGCGGAGGAGCGCCAGGCTCCTTGCCGCCGCCTGAACTGCTGATACCGCCTTTCGACTGCGAACCGGTCTCGGCCTCGGGCGACACCCATTCGGGGTCCCTGATTTCCTTGGCTGCCAACCCCCACTGCTGGCTGGGCAACGGGTCCTTCTTCCCGTTGATCCTCAGCGAAAAGTCGGTGGCGGCGATCGTGAGACGCGCATCCGCCGGGCCGAACAGCCCGACCTCCACGACCACATAGCCGTCCGAGTACAGCGCCTCTTGTGCGTTCGGGACGCCGTGGCCGGTGAACTCGGCGGCCATTGTCACCTTGCCCACCTGCGTGTGAGCCTGATAGTCGGCTGGCGCCACTCGGGCGGGCAGCCCCTGGACCTCCCTTGCGACGTTTGGCGTCTGTGCGCACAGACAGTGAGCGGCGGCCAAAGCGGCGATGATCCGCACCGTGGTACTGAGGGCAGTGGAGTTTCGCATGCCTACTCACAACTTACCAAATCCGGCCTGGGCATCCGGGGAGCTTGAACCGGCGCCGAAAGTGGCGGGAAGTCCGAGTAGCGGGGCAGAATCCGGTGAAAACGGGTCTTGCTCCCCGCCTCCAGCGGCAAGACAACTTCATGTGGATGCAAAGCAGCCGCTCGCAGGACCAGCGGGGTACACGTCGGCACGGGTGCGGGGAACCATCGCGGCAAATCTCACGAACTCTCATCGTCCAGGCACTGTGGGAGTGGGGCAGGACTCGCAGACCGCAAGTTCACTTGCAGCTCAAGCTTTGCGGCGGTTGCGATTGTGCGCCGCCACAGGGCGCTAGAGATTCCACCAATACGTCCACTTCAGCACGAGCGCGCGATTCCGGACCGAGAACAATCCGGGCACGTTCTGGCCCAGTTGCTGGTGATCGGACATATAGTTGTCGGTCCAGACCACGAACACGTCGGATGCCGGCTTGTAGCGCCATTGCACACGCGTGTTCACGTTCATGTTCTTCTGCTGCTCGTTGTACTGAATAAATGTTGTGAAATAGAGCGTGTTCGTCAGTGTGACGTCAAATCGCGGTCCGACCAGCCAGAACGTGGTGTGTCCCCACGGCTGCCGCAAACGGATGTCGGTGTAATTGACTGCGCCAGCCAAACTCACAAAGGGTTGGATACGATACCCAATCGTGCCGCCCAGGTTGAGTCGCGTCCCGCCCGCGTAGTAGCCGCCGTACAGCGACGAGAAGCCGTAGCGGAACACACTCTGTGGCTTGGAGTCGAACTTCGTGCTCCAGTACTTCCCGCGATGCACACTGCCGGCCTCCAGTTTCTCGCGGCCTGAATTGGTTGGGTCGAAGGGCTCCAGCAACCGGACGTAAGCGGTGCTGGCCGAAACCGTGAAGACGCTGAGGCTTCGCAGTGTCACTGTGTAACCCAGCGTGGTCTCGTAGTCGCTGAGTCTCCCTGACCAATCGAAGAAGTTGCTGCTGTTCAGAGTGGGGCCATGACTCAAGACAGGACCACCCCCAGGCAGGAACGTATAGCCTACGGTTGACGCTCCGCGGTGGTAGCCGCGCCGCGGCACATAGCCGACTTCGGCACTGTAGTTCTCGTCGACGTTTTCCATCTGCCCGTTGAGCAGCCAGCGGCGGCTGTAGTATTGCAAATGCCCCGCATAGACGGCGCCGCTGCTCTGGTTGCCCGACAGGAACGACTTCAGGTAGAGCAGTTTGCCTGTCCATAAGTTATCCGCGGACGCCAGGTTGTATTCGACGCCCAGGTTGCGGTTGTAGCTGGATTCAGTTCGCGGCGTCCCGGCGAATTGGTAGCTTGAGGACTCCTTGTCAACCAGCAGGACGCCGATGTTCGAACGCGAAAACACGCGGCGTTGCAGCGCGAAGACGGCGAAGTTCTGCGGCGGCGAGCTTTCGTCATCGGCTGCTCCTGTCTGCATGTCCATCACCCCGAGACGCCAGTCCTTGTTCAACTTCCCGCTGAGACGCGTTCCGAAGCGGATCGGGACCCCGCCGAGGCCAATCCGCCTGCTGAAGAACGGACGAATCGTGGAATACCCGAAGTTCGCAAACTGGTCGCCATTCTCGAGAAAGAACTGCCGCTTCTCCGGGAAGAATAACTCGTAGCGGTCGAGATTGGTCACCTGCTGGTCGACGTCGACCTGGGAGAAATCGGGATTCACGGTCAAATCCAGGTTGAGGGCCGGACCGAGGGCCACCTTCCCATCGATTCCGATATCGTGCCGGGTGGACGACGGCGTGTTCGCTTCGTAGTTGCGGCTGATGCCGCCGAGCGCATACGGAATCAACGAGATGTTGGGGCCCGGCGACGGAGGCGCCTCGTCCCACAGCAGAACACCGGCTAATGCGAGCGCGGCGGTCGGAAACTGGCGTGGAATCGGCGTCCACGAAGACTTCTCCGTCGTCTTCAGATCCAGGCGGCTGAAATTGACGCCCCACCGCGCTATGCCCTTCTTATAGCGAATACTCTTGAACGGGATGGCGATCTCAAGTTCATAGCGATCCTCATACGTCCTGACCGCGGAGGTCCACTTGTTGTCCCAGCTCAGGTTGGCTTTGCCCCCTTCGTAGAGCAGGCCATCCCACTGCGCACCAGCGGCATTAACTCCGAAAGTGAAACCGTTAGTCTGGTCGTCGAAGGTGTCGAGGAAGAAGATGAAGTTGTCGTTGTTGCTGAACGCCCAGTCCCGCCTGAGCGACTCGACCATATAGGGCCCTGGAATCTCGCCGTGATAGCAGATGGCGCTGAGGTACAGGTGCTGATCGTCGTACGCCATGCGGACATCGGTTCGCACGTTCGCCCGGCCGGTGTCCATAGGCAGGACCATCCAGAAGTTACTGACGGCCTCGGCCGATTGCCAGGCTGGTTCGTGCGCGCTGCCATCAATCACGATCGGTGATGGCGCACGGTGAATACGCAACTGGTACGCCTCATTTCTCTTCTGTGCAGCCGCGCCCACTGAGCCTGGAAGCAGGCACGCCCACAGCGCAAGCGCATGGATGGTCCCCCGTGCGGCTGGCCGGAGCCGCAACCATGGCTTACTTGCTATCAACAGCCCAGCCACCCTGTGAGGGATCTGTCAGCAACGCCCAAACGTCCTTGACGTGCTCGCCATCGCTCCGAGCCGGACTTGGAAGACAACTGATGCGCGCCAGCCTTCGATTCGCCGTAGTTGGTGCCCACGTGCCGCACCCACGCACCAACCACGGACAGCTCTCTCGGAAGGACGCACATGTGACCGTTTATATCAGGAATGGACAGGCGAAGTGGTGGAAGGACCTGTGAAGCGGAGTGGACCGGGACTTCGCAGCACCATGCCCGCAAAGTCGGAGGCGCGCGCTGTGCGGCCGGTTTCGAAATCGCGCCATGCACGCCGGTCGTTGCGAGCACCAGTCCCAGTGACGCAAACACGCTGAACAGGATGAAACTGAATCGCGGCCGCGCCAGCCCCCACATGCGGCAACGAAAAGAGCGGCCTCTCGCGAGACCGCTCCCGATGAAAACCTTTCGCTGCTTCAGGCTTTGCGGAACCGCTTCAATCCTAGAACAGCCAGACCCAGACCGACCAGTCCGGCCACGGCCGGTTCAGGAACCGTTGCCCCATCGGGCGGGACCGGCGGCGCGTCGCCGACATAGGCTCCGTCGATCCACAGGTCCGAATCCAACCCTGAATCCACGGCGTTCACCACTCCGAAATAGAACGTATAGGTGCCTGGATCCACGATCGTCACGGTCAGCGTTTCCCAGCCGTTGACCGTCGAACCCGACAGTGGGCCGACCGTAGCCAGGCTGGCGAACTTTGTCAGCGTCGCGGGAGCACCATTCAGGCTGATCCCATAGAAGGCCCAGTCATCGTACGGGAGGTAGTCCTGCTCGACGAAGTTCCAGCGGAACTGGAAGGAGTCGCCGGCCGCGGCATCAACGGACTGCCAGATAAGCGAACCGATCGTTGCGTTCACCCCGCCATTGCTCGCCTCGAGTGTGCTTTCGGAGACCGCCATTGCCGTAGCCAACTCCGCCGCAGTGGCTCCAGTCGTGATCAACTGCGCCGAATAGCTTCCGCTCACCGGCGCGACGCTGCCCGCTGATCCGTAATCTTGCCCAGTCGAGACACCAACGGTTCCCAGCGACGACCACCCGGAAAGAGTCCCGGATTCAAAGCCGCCGTTGATGATTGCGCCATGCGCGATGCCGCTGACCACTAAGAACAGCGTGCATGTAAGGGCGGCTACAACTCCCCCAACGCGAGATCTCATGGGTATCCAAATCCTCCGAGCTAGTACAGGTACGATAGACTCTCGTCCGGAACAAAAATACCACAAGATGTTCTAGCCTGTCTAGGATAGAAGTTCTCCTATCTTTCGATATGGCTACGACCCTTGGTGCCAACGTTTCCATACACTTTACGTTCCTCGACAGGTCGTCACAATGCCGCTTCGGGGCGGTTCTCCACGGCCTCCATTTCCACCTTCGAAACATGTGGCAGCCGGAGAGTCTCAGAAGCTACTCGCCGGGACGTCTGGCGTCTGCCAGCCTCAATACGACGGCAACGGCAACTTGTTGAACAAGACCGACGCCGAGTCTCGCGTGACCACGATCGCCTACGACAACCTGAACCGGCCGACGACGAAGACCTACACGAGTCCTTCCACAACTCCCAACGTCACGAACACTTACAACGGGCTGCGACTCCAGTCGGTGGTCACCACCAACGGCGTCACCCAGGCCTACACCTACACGAATGGCGGCCGCCTCCAGACCAGCACCCAAACCATCGGCAGCACCTCCTATCCCTTCTCCTATGGGTACTATATGGACGGCAGCCTGTCGTCGGTGACCTACCCATCGGGCCGCGTCGTAAGCTACGAATTGGCCAACTCAGGTGGTTCCACGGACCTCGCGGGCCGGGTCCATCGCGTCAAGAGCGAACTCGGCGCCGAGTCTAACTACCGCGTGAAGGGCATCGAATACGGCTCTCACGGCTTGATGGAGTCGATGACATTGGGCAACGATCTGGTCGAACGCTGGACGTACAATGCAAAGCGCCTCCAGCCCTATGACATCCGGCTCGGAACCTCGGGCGTCGAGGATTCCGCCGGTCGCTGGAAGTTCAGCTACTGCGCCGGCGCATTGTCTGGCACCGACTGCGTGACCAACAACGGCAACATCATGAACCAGCAGATCCAGCCGTTGAACATCTTCCAGAACTACTCCTACGACGATTTGAACCGGATCTCGGTGATGGAGGAGTCCGCTTCGGCCTCGGCCTCGCCTGCGTGCGGTGCCGGGACCACGCCCTGCCGCAAGTTTGACTACGATAGTTGGAGCAACATGTATGTCAGCGCCACGCGGGTGATGTCGCCGGCGTCGTTCACGCCGACATCGTCGACGAACTTCAACACAAGCAACCGGCTCAATATTCAGGGCTCGGGCTACGACCTGTCCGGCAATCAGACCGATATCGGCGGTTACGACTTCGCCTACGACCACGAGGGCCGCGTGAAGACCTCGACGCTGAACAGCATCGAGACCAATTACACCTATGATGGCCTGGGCCGGAGAGTGGCGAAATCGACCGGCGGCTCGACCACGACCTTCGTCTATGACGCTTCGGGCAACCTCGCCGCCGAGTATGGCGGGACCGTGACCGAAACCGGCGCGCGCTATCTGACCGCCGACCACCTCGGCTCAACCCGCCTGGTGACCAAACAGGACCAGAGCATAGATCGGAGAATCGACTATCTCCCGTTCGGAGAATTCATCCCCGCCACAGTGGGAAGACGAACAACGGCGCTCAAATACGAAGCAAGCGAAGAGTTCGCCGCCCTGACCAAACGCTTCACCGGCAAAGAAAGAGATGTCGAGACGGGGCTGGATTACTTCGGAGCGAGGTACTTCGCAGGAGTGCAGGGGAGGTTTGTCAGCCCGGACCCCGTGGCGGGGTCCACCTTCAAGCCGCAGTCGCTCAACTTATATGCCTACGCGTGGAACAACCCGCTGCGCCACACCGACCCGACGGGGATGGTCGTGAGTTGGGAGGACTCTGGCGCGAAGTGTAAGACGGGCGAAACGGCTTGCCGGACAGATTTCCAGCGCAAGTACGAGGACCGCATCAAACAGCTTCAGAGCAGCAAGGACAAGAAGCAGCGGGCGAAGGGCAACGCCTTGGCCACCACTTACCAGAAACTCCAGGACGCCAAGGAGGTCTTCCATGTCGTCCGAGAAGGCGGCAGCGGTTCGGGCGAACTCACGTACCAGGGGACGCCGGGACACCTCTACGTTGAGATGCAGGGCAGCGGTTCGAAATACGGTGAAATGCCCGACGTTCAGAAACTCGCCCATGAGTTCAAGCACGGCGAGCAATTCCTGGAGGGCCTGCTCGGGTTTACCAATATCACGGGCAAGTGGCAGGGCTACCGAGATGATCTGGTGGATGAGGCCAATGCGTTCATGGCCGGGTTCATGGCCGAACCGGTTGGTGGCGACCAGAGCAAGTTCCTGCAAGGTCTCGGGCAGGCTGCACAGTGGGGACTCCAGGAGGTTGTCAAGAAGCTGGATGCCGCCGGAAGTCCATATCGCGGACGGGCTACGCAGCAAATCCCCATAACTACGATTCCGCCGTCGGTCTACGCGGTCCCGAGGTCCAAATGACGGTACGATTGGGCTGGCTTGTCACCGCAATGGTGCTGGCGGGTTGCAGTGCTTCGAGCCAAGTGAGCACTGGTGACCTCGTCTTCGGTCAGGTTTACGGGACCGTCGGATTCCTCGATTCCAAGCCATCTCGCACTATGTCGGAGGCACCAAACGTCGTTTTGGTGTTTGCGGCTGCAGATGGACACCGAAACCTAGTTCTAACGCAGCAAACAGGCGACTACCTAGCCTTGCTGGACCAAGGTCGCTTCTGCGTCGCAGCGTACACGCGTGCGGGGAAAGCACTTCGGTTGGCGCAAGGCCAACTGAGGTGCGTGGATGTTGCGATCAATAAGGAGGTGCGGCTGGACATCATGCTGGCGCCTGGCACGAAATGAACTTCATGCCCTGCCGCAAGTTCGACTACGATAACTAGAGCAACATGTATGTCAGCGCCACGCGGGTGATGTCGCCGGCGTCGTTCACGCCGGCATCGCCGTCCTGGTTCAATGCCAACAACCGTCTGGTGAACTCTGACCCGGCCATCAACCCGCAATATGACCTGGCCGGCAACCAGACCAATATCGGCGGCTACACGTTCGCCTACGACCACGAAGGCCGCGTGAAGACCTCGACGCTGAACAGCATCGCGACCAACTATACCTACGATGGCCTGGGCCGGAGAGTGTCGAAATCGACCGGCACCGCCCCCAACATCGCAACCACCACCTTTGTCTATGACGCCTCGGGCAACCTCTAAACCGGGACAGGAACACAATGCACCATTTCCAAAGAGAGGAATCAGGGCGT
>CAZSBK010000113.1:0-15826 GCA_964604945.1 uncultured Candidatus Solibacter sp. | reverse complement strand
TGGTTAGAACGCCGGCCTGTCACGTCGGAGGTCGCGGGTTCGAGCCCCGTCGTCCCCGCCATTCCCTCCCCGGCCCCCAAAACTCCACAAAGCCCTGGCTCAAGTGTCTTGCCCAATCTTCCATCGTTGTCGAGGCTACGGAAACCTGCCGCTTGTCTGCTGATTAGTCCTATCCTGGCGCTCAGACGCAAATAGTGCAGTTGCTAAGACTGGAGCGCGCCGTAGGGGTATTTTGTTACTGCCACGCAGATCGGGTTTTGCCGAATCGCACAACTTGGGCCAACACGGACTCGCCTGCTTACCGGTGCGGTACGATGAATCCCGGAACCGTAGGAGAGGATTGGAGTTCTCGCATGAGATTACTGCTTGTTGGATGCCTGTTTGCTGCGATGCTGCCGGGGGCCGACCGGGTGGTGATGAATCTCGAACAGTCGCCCTATGCGCGAGTGAAGAACGTACCGATTTCGGCCGTGACGATGCGCGATGGCTTCT
The DNA here is from genome assembly GCA_964604945.1 of uncultured Candidatus Solibacter sp. Taxonomy (GTDB): domain Bacteria; phylum Acidobacteriota; class Terriglobia; order Bryobacterales; family Bryobacteraceae; genus PNKE01. Next base: position 15,334 of record CAZSBK010000113.1, on the reverse strand, counting down.
GGCAGCCGCGCATGACAACCAACGTCGAGCGCAGCATCCCGACCCTGCTGGCCCTGCTCGAAGAGCACGGCATCGTCGACAACTTCCGGCGGCTTGCCGGCAAGGACGTCCCGCGCAAGGGTCCGCTATTCACCGACTCGGACATCTACAAGTGGATGGAAGCTGTTGCCTTCGCACTGCAAACCACCGACGACCCAAGACTCCGAGCAACCTTCGACACGCTGACCGACGAGATCCTGGCCGCCCAGGAGCCCAACGGCTATCTGAACACTTATTGGACGGAGGACCGTAAGGACCGCCGCTGGAAAGAGATGGTCACCGGGCACGAGCTCTATTGCCTCGGCCACATGCTCCAGGCTGGCATCGCCTACTACCGGGCGACGGGCAATCGAAAGCTCATGGACGGCGGCATCCGGTTCGTCGAATACCTGCTGCGCGACTTTGGTCAGGACCGGCAGCCGCTCCTGGCTGGGCATCCGGAGATCGAACTTGCGCTGGTCGAGTTGTACCGGACGACCGGACGAAAGGAGTTCCTCGATCTAGCCGGGTACATCCTGCGCGGCGACGGCGCGCGGCTTAAGCTGACCCCACAACAGATGAGCTACACCTTCAGCGGACGCCCATTCGCCGAGCGGACGATCATAGAAGGCCATGCCGTCCGCGTCGGCTACGCGGCCTCGGGAGCAGCGGACTACTACATCGAAACCGGCGATCCGGCTTACAAGGCTGCTCTCGATCGCCTCTGGACGGACATGACCAGGGGCAAGATGTATGTCACTGGCGGTACTGGTTCGCGTGCATCTGGGGAAACATTCGGCGATCAATACGAGTTACCCAACGCCAAGGCTTACACGGAAAGCTGCGCCGCCATCGCCAACCTGATGTGGAACTGGCGGATGCTGGCCGCCACCGGCGAGGCCCGCTTCGCCGATATCGTCGAGACGGCGATCTATAATTCGATCAACTCCGGCATGTCGCTCGACGGGACCATGTACTGCTACCGCAACCCGCTGGAACTGACCGAGGAGGCGTCCAAACGAATCCGCAATCCGTGGTACACGACAACCTGCTGCCCGCCAAATCTCGAGCGGATGCTGGCATCGCTGCCGGGATACTTCTATGGAGTCAGCAAGGAGGGGCTTTGGGTCCACCTCTACGACAACAACCGGCTGGATTGGAAACTCGATGGCGGCACTCCGATCAAACTCACTCAGACGACGAAATACCCCTGGCAGGGCACGGTGGATCTGACGATTGAAGAGGCGCCCGAGACGGATTTTTCCCTGATGCTGCGCATCCCAGGATGGGCGCGTGCAGCCTCGGTGACCGTAGGCGGGCGCAAACCGGCGGGCGAACCGAAACCCGGTTCGTACTTCGAGATCCGCCGGGCATGGAAGAAGGGGGATACAGTCCGTTTGGTATTCGAAATGACGCCCCAAGTGCTGGTGTCTCATCCTCAGGTCGCGGACAACCAGGGCCGCGTTGCTATCCGGCGAGGGCCAGTGGTCTATCTCCTGGAGCAAGTGGGCCAAGCGCCGGGCGTGGACGTCCTGGAAAGCTATCTGGCCCTAACCGGCGATGCAGCAAAGGATTTCACAGAACGCTTCGAACCAAACCTGCTCGGCGGCATCATCACATTGAAACACAAGGGGCGGAAGGCGGCGGCGAGTTACAATTCCCTCCCGCTCTACGTGCCGATTGAAGGTTCGAAGGACAAGCCGGGAGAGCCCGTCGAACTGATCTTCACACCTTACTACACGTTTCTGAATCGCGGCGCCTCCGCAAGCCAGGTGTGGGTGCGGTACGTGAAGTAGTGCCGCTGGCCGGCCATGCGCGCAGTTGTGCAGTGAACCGGACCCCAAGCGCTCGGTACGGCCATGCCACTCATCGGGGTAGCGCCTGTGGTAAATTCACCTATTCGCAAAGAATGCGGTCCAATCGCGATTCGGGCGTTGGTCGCACCATAATATAAGAGGAGCCATGGTTAACACTGGATTCGAGGTTCAGGTCATCTCGGCTGGCGGACTACCAGGTGTCGAGCATGACTGGGCGCTGCTCGCCGAGCACGCGATTGAGCCGAATCCATTCTATGAACCGTGGATGCTGTTGCCAGCGTTAAGCGTCGTTGAGATCAACAGAGAAGTTGAGGTGGCGCTCGTCTGGTACCGGAACCCAGCAAACGCCAAAGCGAAGCCGCTGCTGGTTGGGTTTTTCCCGCTAACGATTAAGCGGCGGTACAAGGGGCTCCCGGTCTCAGCAGCAAACATACTCACTCATATCTACTGCTTCTCCGGTGCCCCGCTATTGCACAGCGAGCATGCCAAGCCGGCGCTTGATGCGTACTTTCGATGGCAGAAGGCTCCCGCCTCAGGCACCAGGATCACGACTTTCCAGAGCCTGCCCACCGACGGGCGATTCCATCAATTGCTCCTTGATGCGCTGCACTCGCACGCGCATGTTCATTTCATCGAGCGGCGGTACACGCGCGCAGTCTACAGATGCCCGGCCGATCCGGCTGAGTATATTGCAGGCCATCTTTCAAGCAAGGCGCTGAAGCACTCGAGACGGCAACAGGAACTGTTGTCTGAACAGGGCACGCTGGAATTTCGCCAACTCGCTCCAGACGATGATGTTGCACCCTGGGTCAACGACTTTTTGCAGATGGAAGCCTCGGGGTGGAAGGGGTCGGTGGGCACCGCGTTGGCATCACTCGAAAGTCATGCTCTGTTTTTCCGGGCTGTGGCGCAGGCCGCACACGAACGGCATCGACTCAAGATGTCGGGCCTGTGGCTCAACGGGCGCGCCATCGCCGCCCGCACTGTGTTTCGTGCGGGTGAGGGGTCGTATCTCTTTAAGATTGCCTATGATGAGGCCTACGCCAAGTACTCGCCGGGAACGCTACTTGAACTGGCGTGCATCCGGCAAGAAGCCGGGGACCAGCACGGCTGGGAAGATTCCTGCACCTCCGTCAACAATATGGTCTACCAGCGTCTATGGAGGGATCGCCGGACTGTCGAAGACCTCGCCGTGAGTCCCGGCACATTCTGGGGTGACCTTGTCTTGTCGGTACTCCCGTTCCTCGGCTTTGCCAAGTCACGGCTCAGCCGCCTCGCCGCGAAGCGTCATGAGAAGGCTACTCGCAGCCAGCATGCTGAATGAGCCGGGCGCCCGGGTGGCCGTGCAGCCCACGCTCTTGCCATGAGCAGCGAGCTGTTTCCCTCCTGGTGCCCTCGATACAAATGTTTGATGGGCGGTTCAATGAAGCATCGTACGGTATCCGCAGACCAGTCTGCGCCAGTATGGCGAATACTCTGACAAGTTGGTGCCTATCGACGACTGGGCATGGTAGAACGACTTGCCGTCGTTCACAATGCCCATATGCTTGAGGTTGTCGAAGAAGACAATGGTTGCAAACTTACTCTCCTCCTGTTTCGAAGCGGGGGTCATGGCAAAGTAGTACTTTCGCGCTGTTGTCCGCTTCATGTATAGTCCGCTCTGTTCGAAGACGCGAAAGACGAAACCTGAGCAGTCGAACGATTTCAGTCCGCTCGATCCCCAGACATAAGGCCTGCGAAGGTTACGGTCGATAGAGGCGCGGATGCGCCCCACGGCATCCTCGGGAGGTTGGGCGGAGACCGCTGCCATTGCCAACACGAAAGATGCAATCAAACGATTCACTTGATTGCGCTGCCCAGCAACAGGCCGAGTCCAACAAAGAGCCCGGCGAGGAACAGACCGACAGCTGTGTTGTTGTTGTTCAACTGTTCGTTGAACGAAACGCCCGGCGTCAGCCAGTCGAAGATCTTGTAAGCGGCCACAAAGCCGCCTAGCCCGATGACCAGGGACGTGAGGATGGAAATGACGTAGCGGCCGAGATCCATGTGTGATGGGTCCTCCGGCTGATGAGCGTATCACGCGCCGCACTCTACCTGCACGGCGCAGCCTAGATGCGGTGAAAGCTGCGCAGGATCTCGCGCATTGTGTAGCGCAGGGCGACCGGTCGGCCGTGCGGGCAGGCCATGGGGTATTGGGTTCGTTCGAGTTCGACAAGCAGGTAGTCCATCTTGGCGGCGTCGAGAGGCGTGTTGATTTTGATTGCGGCACGGCAGGCGATCGAGGCCGCGATGCCCCGCCGCAGATCGCTGACAGAGACGCGCCGGAATTCGGATTCGGCCATCTCGATCACTTCCAGAACAACGCGCTCGAGCTCATCCTGCGGCAGACCAGCTGGGGCCGCCTTGACTGCGATGGTACGGTTGCCGAAAGGCTCTGTCTCGAAGCCGGAGGCTTCGAGTTCGCCGGCGATGCGATCATATTCGATCTGCTGTGCGGCAGTGAGCTGAATGACGGCCGGCAGCAGCAGCCGCTGCACTTCCACGTTCCCGCGCGACTGAGCTTGAAGCACCTGCTCGAAGAGAATCCTCTCATGAGCGACGTGCTGATCGATGATCCAGAGCCCGTCGGTCCCGGTCGCGATGATGAAACTGTAGTGCAACTGGCCAAGCACGCGCAGAGTTCCGAGCGCGGCCATCGATTGCGGAGGATCGAGGTCGAGCGAGGCCGGAAAGCCCATGTGCGTGTCTGGCACTTTCAAGCGCAGCAACTCAGTGGGAGCCGCCTCTTGCAGCCGCGGCGCGGGTTGGAAATCGAAGCGTTGTGCCGGCGCGGGAGGGGGGGGCGCAAGCTTGAGTTCCAAAGGATCGGGCAAGACGCTGCGCGGTTCGTCGAAACGGTGTGTCTCGAATGATTGTGAGAATTCCGAGTAGGGCAGATAGGCGGCAGGCTGTGCAGGAGAGAGTGGTGGCGGCGCCAAGGCCATGGGCCGGGTCCGCATCAGCGATTCGCGCATCGTGTCACGCACGAAGTCGTGAACGAAGGAGGAGTGGCGGAATCGCACTTCGGTCTTTGATGGATGGACATTGACGTCGACTTCGGCCGGGTCACAATCAAGAAAGAGAAGCGCGAATGGGTAGCACGCCGGCGGCATCAGGTTGTGATAAGCCGACGAGATGGAGTGCATCAGCAGCCGGTCGCGGATCAACCGGCGATTCACGAACAGGAAGATTGAATTGCGATTGCTCTTCTGCACCTGCGGCCGGGAAATGAAGCCGGAGACGTGAAACCCTCGATATCCATCCTCGGCGGCAAGTTCGGCGTAGCCGGGATCGAGTTCGATCAGATCCTCGAGCGCCGCGCCGCCGAAGACCTGAAAGACGCGCTCTCGCAGTGTCTCGACTGGAGTGACGCGCAGTAGTTCCTTGGCCCCATGATAGAGCGAAAATGTCTTCTGAGGATGCGCCAGTGAGTAATGCGTGACCAGCGAGGCGATGTGCGCCAGTTCAGTCTGTTCGGTGCGGAGAAACTTCTTCCGCGCCGGCACGTTGAAGAAGAGGTCGCGCACTGTGATGGCGGTCCCCGAAGCAACGGCGTGATCGGTGCAGTTGATCATCTTCCCGCCGGCGATCTCCACGCGGGTCCCGACCGATTCCCCATCTGCGATGGTTTCCACGACGAGCCTGGAGACTGAGGCGATCGATGGTAATGCCTCCCCGCGGAAGCCCAGTGTGGCGATGGCATCGAGTTGCTTGACATCGCTGAGCTTGGAAGTCGCATGCCGCTCAAATGCCAGCATGGCGTCGTCGCGCATCAACCCGCACCCGTTGTCGGCAACTCGGATGAGTCTCCGGCCGCCACTCTCCACATCGATTCGAAGCTCTGTTGCGCCTGCGTCCAGTGAGTTCTCGAGCAACTCCTTGACGACCGAAGCTGGGCGCTCGACAACCTCGCCGGCGGCAATCTTGTTGGCGACGATGTCTGAGAGGACTCGAATCTTGCCCATGGGTGCAAAAAGGGCGTCCCGCGTCGGGACGCCCTTCTAGAGTAGCGTTTCGTGACCGTACTTAGGGCTGAATGACGATGTTCTTCGTTTCGAGCAGTGTACCCAGTCTCTGCTGCAGCGAGAGTAGGTTGCGCCGGTGGGTCACCTGGGCAGTGACCAGATTCGATTCGGCCACCGTCAGATCGTTTTGCGCAGACAAGAGGAAGAAGATGGTGATGGTGCCAAGGTCGTAGCGCTTCTGGTCCGCTGCCGCGCGCTTTCGGGCGAAATCGACTGCGATTTCGGCCAGCTTGATGTTGGCGCGGCTGGACTCGACCTGCGAAACGGCGTTGAGCACTTCCTGGCGGATCGTCTGCTCGGTCGTGCGCTGCCGCATGGCGTTGAGCTTCTTGCTGACCACCGCGTCGGCCAGGTTGGCGGCGCCACTGCGGTCGCGAATGGGCAACGTCAGATTCAAGCTGAAGGCATACGTGCTGTAGTTGAAGAACTGGCCGAAGGCATCCACCATGCCGCCCGGGATGATGATCGGCAGCCCGTTGGCGTCGGTGGTGCGCATGTTGCCACCGCGGCCCTGCGTGCTGTAGGTGCCCTGGAGCGTGAGCAGCGGCTTGGTGAGATTCATGTTCGAGTCGATCTGGAGGTCGTTTACCTCGATATTGGTCTTGATCGCGGCCAGATCCGGGCGTTTGGAGAAGGCGAGCGAGACCATCTGCTCGCGTTCCAGCGGCGAATTGTCGACGCTGCCGGCGATGTCCTCAGTCAGCTCGATTGGCAAGGCGCGAATATCTGGATCGAGATCGACGCCGGTCTGGCGGCGCAGCACATCTTCGAACTGCTGCAACTGATATTCAATCTGAACGACGCTGGTCTTGGCCGTGGCGGCGTTCTGTTCAGGCTGGTAGATCTCGAGGGCGCTGGTCGCGCCGAGTTCCACCTCGCGACGGGTGCGTTCGAGCGACGCCTCGGCGAGTTTCAGGGCCTCGCGTTGAACGCGAAGTCGTTCACGCGCGCTCATCGTATCCCAATAGGCGTTCTCGGAGGTGACCAGCAGAGTCTGCAACTGGTTATAGAACGACTGCACCTGGGAAAGCCGCTGCGCCTTGGCGATTGTGATGGGCAGCTTGGTGATATACCGGCCGCGATTCCGGAGCAACGGCTGGCTGAAACCCATCTGCCACACGGGTACCGAACTGGGGTTGTAAACCTGGTAGGCGTCGTTGGTTGACGACCGGGAGATGTTCAATTGCGAAAAAAGCGTAGTGCTGAATGGCGTCAACTCCTGAAATCGCACGCTGAACGGTTGAGACAATGACGACACAACATTGGCGCCCTGCAATTGGTTCGTTGCCGGGGTTTCCGACCGGGTGGCCGAATACGAAGCCGTCACCGAGGGATCGAAGATCGCCGAGGCACGCTGGATCGCATTCATCGGCGTCTCCAGATTGAGCCGCTGGATGCCGATGTCGGTATTGTTGTTGACAACCAGATCAAGGTAGTCGCGCAACGAAAGACGAAGTTTACCGTCGACGATGTAATCCTTGAGCTTGATAGGCGGCCGGATAGTGACCGTCTTGTCCATGTGGGTGAAGTTCTTCTTCCAATAGTTTGAAGTACCCAGCCAGGGCGCCGAAAACTGGTCCAGCGCACTGTTCATCTTGCTGGTGACCTGTGCCGCCAGCGTCATGGAGAAAATGATTAGAACTGCAAGAACTCGCATTTGTATTCTCTGGCTCGACCCAATTTGAACTGGTATCATCTGTGTCTGGTCCCGCCTATTATTCATACCGGATGGCCTCGATTGGATCAAGTTTGGCGGCCTGCACCGCCGGGTAGATCCCGAACAACAGACCGATACCCACCGAGACGCCAAAGGCCACCGCAATCGAGGTGAACGTGACCACTGTGGACCACCCGGCCGCGGCCGCAATGATGCGCGACAGCGTAAACCCGAATGCAATCCCTACCAGACCGCCAATGATCGAAATCATGACCGCCTCGGTAAGGAACTGCCGGACGATATCGGATTGCCGTGCGCCAATGGCGCGCCGGATGCCAATTTCGCGCGTCCTTTCAAGGACAGTCGCCAACATGATGTTCATGATGCCGATGCCGCCGACCAGAAGCGAAATGCCGGCGATGCACATCATCACGATTCGGAAAATGTCGGAGGTCCGCTTCTTCTGTTCGAGAAGTCCCGCCGGGACTGTCACCGTGTAGTCGCCCGCATCCTTATGCGTCGCGGTCAGAATCGCGTTGATGACGTTCGACGTTTCGACCGAATCGGTTCCGCTGGCGACACGGATGTAGATCCCGTCGATCTCATCCTTCAAATAGGAGTTGTTGTCCTCGAAGCGGCGCATGACGGTGTTGTACGGCGCCACAATCAGGTTGTTGCGCGAGATGATCTCAACGCCTTCGACATCGGTGTCGGCGCCGGCTTGTTGGGCCATCACGCCGATGACCTGCAACCACACGTCGTTCACCTTGACGAACTTGCCTACGGCCGGATCGTAGCCGAGCAGATTCACCTTGGCTGATTCGCCGAGTACGCACACAGGCGCCGAACGCTCGTCTTCCTCCGCCGTGAAGAACCGTCCCTCGACGATTCTCAGGCTTTGGATCTCCCGGTAGTTCGGCAGGACACCGATCAAAATCGGCGGCTCAGCGGAGGTCTTCGGCAGGACCTTCATCGGCTTGAACCGTTTGCGGGGCGTCATCTGATCGAGTCCGGCGACGTTTTCTTTGATGGCGCGGAAGTCGCGCATCGACATGCCCGGCGAGATCGCCCGCCGTGCCTGAAGTTCGTTCCGGTCAGCCGCTTCCTTGGCCTCGATGATGATGTTGTTGACGCCGAGCAAATCGATATAGGAGAGCATCTCCTTTTCGACGCCGGCGGTAATGGCGAGCATGGCCACCACCGCGCCAACACCGAAGATCATGCCCATCATGGTGAGCAAGGTCCGAAGCTTGTGGACAAGGAGGCTCGACAGCCCCATGTAGATTTCTGGAATGTAGGCTTGAATAAGTTTGCTCATGACGGCTTACTGCGCGCCTTTCGATCCGCCAGCGGGCATCATTCCGGCAGCGCCGCCGCCCTGTTTCTTGGCTCCGCTCTTCTTCGCATCGCCGGGCTGGGCTTCCGGATTGGACATAGAGATCACGTCGCCTGCGTTAACGCCGTCACTGATAATAGTAACCGACTCGCTCCGCTTGGCAATCTTGATGGGTTTCGCCACGAAACGGGACTTCTCTTTTACGTAGACAACCGCCTTGCCATCTTTCTCGAAGACACTCTGATTCGGCACATAGATGGCGTTGGGGACCTTCTCGACGATGATCTCAACGTCGGCCAGCAGTCCAGGACGAAGCAGGATATTGAGTTCACTGTCATCTTCTGGAGGAGGAGGCAGTTTGGCGTTGTCGAGGTCCTTCTGCGAGTACTGAGAACCGCCTCCGCCCATGCTCATCATGCCGCCCTCCGGACCGCCTCGCGCTCCGCCCGCACGTCCCCCGCCCGCAGCCGCGGGGCTCCCTGCGGGCATCTGCGGCCCGAATCCGGGCGCACCGGTGGCAGATGCTTGGGTTGCACCTGCACCAGACTTATTCGAGGCGTCGCTAGACTTGCTCGCGCCGCCAGCCATGGTCTTGCGCAGGTCTGAGAAGATCTTTTGCCGTTCCTCCTGGCTCAGATCCTGCATGTTCCGGCCCTTGAGCGCCTTCTGTAATGCCGCTCTCATCTGCTGCTGCTGTTCCGGAGTCATGTTGCCGCCGCCCATCATTCGCGGCCCGCGCTGACCGCCCGCCGTTCCTTCCCCTCCACCGCTCTGCCCTTCTTGTCCGCCGGTCTGGCCACCCATGGCCGCTCCGCTGCCCATCTGGGCACCCATCATGCCTCCACCCATTCCGGGAAAGCCGCCGGACATGCCGCCGAACAGGGATGTGGATGCGGCCGTGACCGGCTTCCTGCGGTTCGCCTCAGCCGTGCGCAGGATGCGGAGGATTTCTTGCTCATCCGCGCCGAGAGCCTTCAGCAACTGCCGCATGTCGATCGAAAACAACACGTCGAACTTCTTGCCAGGATCCGACGAGAAGATGTTGGCGCTGGCCGTTCCGCTCATCGACTTGATCTTGCCGTTGAACACCTTGTCCGGCAGGGCGTCGAGGCGCAGCATCACGTCCTGACCTTCGACCAGATTGGCGCGGTCCAATTCGCCGATGCGGGCCACGATCTCCATCTCGGACAGATCCATCACGTCGGCCACGGGATTGCCCGGCGACACTTGGTCGCCTTCCCGGATATCGGGCACCGTCATGCCGAACATGCCGCTGAACCCGCTCCGGTTCTGCTTGATCGCAACCAAACCCGACAGCGGCGATAGAAGCTTGGTCTGCGACAGGCGCATCTGTTCGCGGCGGATGTCGAGTACACTGCGGTTGCGCTTCTCCCGCAATACTGCGATCTGTGCCTGAGCCTGTTCACGGCGGCTCTTCACGTCGCTTTCGAGTTTGACCAGCTTACGTTTGGCTTCTTCAAGATTCAATTCGTTTTTCTTGCGGTCGATGGTGGAAAGCAACTCGTTGCGCTTCACTTCCAACTCGGCCCGCCGCACCGCATACCGCTGGCGCAGCAGGTCAACCTCGTCCTGGTTATTGCTGATGGCCAGATCGGCTTGCGCCTTCTTGATCTGCTCGTCAATCTGCTCGAGTTCCAACTGCTTCTGCTCTAGGCGTGAGATCAGTTCGGCATCGTCAAACTCCACCACCAGGTCCTTGTCTCTCGCCAGCGAACCCAAGGGAGCCAGCTTGGTGACCTGAACCGTTCCGAATAGGTTCGGCGCCGACAATGTCGCCGACCGAACAGCCCGCAGCTCACCGCGGGCATAGCTCCGGACAACGACCTCGCCGCGGCGGACGCGCGTCGTGGGAATCTGCTCCTGCTTGCTTGGGAGGCTCTTATAGAACTTCCAGCCGCCATATCCCAGGCCGATCAGGCCCAGGACGATCACGAGTCGAAACACAACCTTCTTCATCGTTTCTGATCCTGCTTGTTTCAGAACTTCTTCGAACGCTTGGCAACCTCAGCCGGATTCTCAAGCGCCACGCGGTCGCCTTCTCGCAATCCCGCGGTCACCATGATGTCGCTGTCGTTGCGGCGGCCAACTTCGATGGGCCGCACTTCAAAACCCTGGCCCCGCTGCACCCAAACCATCGGCTTGCCACCCTGCGAGAAGCTCGCCTTGAGAGGAATGAGCAGGCTCGACGGCTGGCGGTCGATCACGATCTCGGCCGACGCGCTCATGCCCGGCCTCAAGCGCGGGTCCAACTGCTTCAACAGAGCGTGGGCTGGAAAACTCTTCTCGGCGGTCCTGGACCGGCTGAATTCCAGCGCCGCGATCGGGCTGACCCAGGTCAGCTCAGCTTCGAACTCCTTGTCCGGAATCGCATCCACCCGGATCTTGAGCGGCTGGCCAAGCTTGATCTTGCCCCGGTCGACTTCGTCCAGTTTCAGCTCGATCCGCATCTCTGTCAGATCTGGAATCTCCGCAATCGCCGCGCCAGTCCAAGCCTTGTCGCCCTCCTTGAAGGGCGGCGGCGTCGACCCCCAACTGCCCTGCGCCCGGAAGTTCGGCAATAGATTCACGATGCCGTCGCTGGGTGCTCGCACGACCATTTTCGACAGGTAGCTCTTCACCCGCGTCATGTCGCGCTCGGCTTTGTCCTTGCGCGTCTGCAACCGGTCGATTTCAGCTTGCTGAGTCACTTCGTGCGACTTGATTGTCACGCCCACCTGTTCCAGTGAACCTTTCGATACGCCGACATCGATCCGGTTCTTGGCACCTTCGATCTCGGACAGAATCTCGGCCTTCGACGCTTCCAATTCGGCCCGTTGCACGTCATATTCGGCTGTCATCTTGTTGGTCGCATCTGATTCGTCCGTAATCTTGTGGCTCGCCTTGGTCTGCACCACTTCGGAATCGATCGTCCGCATCAGGGAATTGCGGTCCAGGTACGTGTTTTCAAGTGTCGCCGTGTCGAATTCAATCACCGGTTGGCCGGCCTTGATCATCTTGCCGGACTCGGCCAGCATTGTGATTGTCGGATCGGGTACCTGCGGGGCCATCAGAATCTTCGACCGCGTGCTGCGAATCTCGCCGCGGACCTTAACCGTGATGACGAAGTCAGCCCGGCGCGCCGCTGCCACTGGGACTTCAATCGGCTTGTTGGTGTTGTACCGGTATGCCGCAAATCCGCCCCCGGCCACCGCCAGCAGGATCACCCCGATCATAACCGCCCGGCCCTTGCCCGACCCGGCCTGACCCAATTTCTGTTTTGGCTTCAAGTCCTTCGACATCTTCTTCAGACTCCTGATCCCGATGACGGGTTCGATGCGGTTCTATTCGGCGTGGCGTGCGTCGGCGGGGGCTCCAGCGCCACCGGCTCGCCCGCTTTCAACCCATTCGTCACACGTGCCTTCACGTAATTCGTCAGCCCCAACTCGACCGTGCGGCGCTCATAACCTTTCGCTGTCCGGACATATACGAAAGCTTTGCCCTCGGCTCCGCCTTCATAGAAAACCGATTCCAGCGGCACAATCACGCCGTCGTCCTCGTGCGCGATTACGACGTCAGCGCTCACGCTGAGATCCGGGATCACCCGGTCGTCCATCTTTTCGATCTTGATGTACACGGGGAGTTCCTTCATGAAGTCGCCCCTCATGCCCCCGCTTCGCGTGACGGCTCCAATCGAGACGACACGGCCAGGTAGTTCCAACCCCGGGTATGCGTCGAACCGCAGGTGGGCCCTCGCCCCGACCCGGACCAGTTCGCTGTCGCTCTGATTCACCGACGCCGCCACCAGCATCGAACTGGGATCGACGATCTGCATGAACATCTGTCCTGGGAACAATTGATCGCCCTGCTGGATCTGGCGGAATTCGCTCCCCGACATGATCTTCTGCATCACCACCATGCCATCCATGGGCGCCTTCATCCGCATCTTTTCGACGTTCTCGGCGGCCCGCTTGTACTCGGTCCGGGTGGTGGCCAGTTGGATCTCAGCCTGCCGAAGCTCGGCCGTCTCGCTCACCCGTCGCAACGGCTCCTCTTTCTGCAACTGCTTGAGTTGGGCTTCGGCCTCCTCGAGCTGCAGTTTCATTTTCTCGGCTTGGATCTGTGACAAGACCGGCGAGGTCTGTAAGTCCAATTTCGCCTTATCGACAACGGACCGCGCCTGCTGAAGCGCAAACTGATTCTGCGATCGCGATACGTCCAACTGCACCTTCAACGCATTCAGGCCGCGCTCGGATTGATCGAGGTCCGCCTTCTGGTCATCCAGCCGGGTCTGCTGATACTGGGTATCGAATTCGGCAACAACCTGGCCCTTGCTGACACGCTTGCCCGGTTCGATAACGCTCTGCAGCACCTGCATGAAATCGCTCGACCCGCCCGACATCCTCCCGCCTCCGCCGCCAGACGACGAGGACGACGAGGAAGTGGAAGACGAACTCGACGAGGAACTCGAACTGCTCGAACTCGACGAAGACGACGTTGTAGAGGACGATGACGACGAGAAACGGTTCGAGGTGGCGCGGAACGTGCTTGACGAACTCGTCCCACTGCTGCTGCCGGAAGTTGATGCACTCGTGCTGGTCGAAGTACTTGCTGAGGATGAATCAGAAGTGGATGATGATCCGCCGCCGCCACCGCTGCTGGTCACGACAGTCATCGATCCGCCACCGCTCCGGCCGCCAGTGACGACCGTCGTTGCACCACCATCACGGCGGCCACGCATCTGCGGAGAGATCAAGGATGCGGAACGCTCTGCCGTTGTCACACCTGTCAGTCTCAACGTGCGCTCGATCGGCCCGGTCGAGGCCTGGGCCGTGCGGATGCTGGAAACGCCCGCGGGTCCGCCCGTACTCGGCATAAGGGAACTTCGCTGGGTGTAGGCCACAATCCCGGCAGCGGCAAGTATGCCGAACAGGATCAACAGGTTGCGCCCGCCTCGCCGTCTCTGGGGCGCCTCCGGCCCGGGCACGGGCTGGGGTCTTGGCTGGGGTATCGGTTGCGGTTGCATTTTGGGTCCTGAGGCGAGCAGCCGAACCCAAAAGGGGCATGGCCGGCTGCCAGATCTCCTCGGCTGTTCCTAGAGTCAAGACGACGGCACAACCATTAAGGTTATGCAGTCCCTTTGGAAAGCATGACACAAAGTTTGGCCCAGCCAAACCTTCGGTGCGCAAACAGGAGCCAGTTCCGTGGATGGGGCGTGCGCTTCGGTTGCGTGGGGTGGGGCGGGCCGTGGGGTCGGCCCGCCCCGGGGCGGCGTGGGGACAGAGGGTGGGGCTGTCCCCACGGGCGGAGCTTTAAGCATACACGACTTATATCGGACGTGCAAGCCCCAATCCCAGCGGGTGCCCGGGCCTTGGTTGGAGGATGGCTGCCCGCGCGAAGCCTTTTCTATCAATACGTTGCAGCCGTCTTCCGCACCTTCCCAGATGTCGGCGGGCTCAAGCGCTCATCGACGCCAGGAACTCGCCGTTGCTGCGCGTCTTTGACAACTTGTCCAGCAAGAGCTCAATCGATTCGACCGGCGACAGCGGGGCCAGCACCTTCCTGAGCACCCAGATCCGGTTCAATTCCTCGCGCGGAATGAGCAGTTCGTCCTTTCGCGTGCCCGACTTGTTGATGTCGATGGCCGGGAATATGCGCTTGTCCACCAGTTTGCGGTCCAGGTGAACCTCCATGTTGCCGGTGCCCTTGAACTCCTCAAAGATCACATCGTCCATGCGCGATCCCGTGTCGATCAGCGCAGTGGCGATGATGGTCAGCGAGCCGCCCTCTTCGATGTTGCGGGCCGCTCCGAAAAACCGTTTCGGCCGCTGCAGCGCGTTGGAGTCGACACCACCCGAGAGTACCTTGCCTGAAGGCGGCACAACCGTGTTGTAGGCGCGCGCCAGGCGCGTGATCGAATCGAGCAGAATCACCACGTCGCGCTTGTGCTCGACCAACCGTTTCGCCTTCTCGATCACCATCTCCGCCACTTGGACGTGCCGCGCCGCCGGTTCGTCGAACGTCGAACTGATTACCTCGCCTCGCACCGAGCGCTGCATGTCGGTGACTTCCTCGGGCCGTTCGTCGATCAGCAGGACGATCAGCACGATTTCCGGGTGGTTGGTGGCAATCGAATGAGCGATAGACTGCAGCATCATCGTCTTGCCGGTCCGCGGCGGAGCGACGATCAAGCCGCGCTGGCCCTTGCCGATCGGGGTCAACATGTCCATGACTCGGCCGGTGTAGTTATCCTTGGCCGTTTCGAGCTTGGCTTTTTCCTGCGGATACAGCGGCGTCAGGTTGTCGAAGAAGATCTTGTTGCGCGCCTCCTCGGGTGGCTCGAAGTTGATCGCGTCCACCTTGATGAGCGCGAAATACCGCTCGCCTTCCTTGGGTGGACGGATCTGGCCACTGATGGTGTCGCCCGTGCGGAGGTCGAAGCGCC
>CAZSBK010000112.1:0-15858 GCA_964604945.1 uncultured Candidatus Solibacter sp. | reverse complement strand
TTGCCGCACCACACGGCATACGTCCAGCCGGCCGAATCGATCGACACGGTGAACATTTCGACGAACTCGTTTGACGCCGAGCAGGGCATGGCCGGCGGCGCCGCGATCACGGTTGCGACCAAGTCGGGCACGAACGATCTGCACGGCGTGGGTTTCTGGTACCACAACAACCAGCACCTGAACACGGCGCCGTACTTCCGCGCAGCCAACTACAAGATGCCGCTGAGCATCTTCAATCAAGGCGGCGGCACCATCGGCGGCCCGATCAAGAAGGACAAGCTGTTCTATTTCTTCAGCTTCGAGCGCACGATGGAAAGGACCGGCAGCGAGGCCTTCTATTCGGTGGCCCCGCAGGCGATGCGGGACGGCGATTTCAGCCAGTGGACCGGCACCAAGATCGGCACGGTGTATGACCCGGCGTCGGCGGCGATGAACAACGCTGCGGCGCGTACCGCATTTCCGGGCAACAAGATTCCGAAGTCGAGGATCAGTTCGATCTTCTCGAACATCTACAACCAGATGCCGCTGCCCAACATCCAGTCGGTATCGGACCCGACCTATAACCTGAGCAACAACTACTACGCCGCAGCGACGATGAAACTCGACCGTAATCAGTACGATGTCAAGGTCAACTACGCGGCGACGGAGAAGTTGGCGATCTGGGGCAAGTACAGCCGCATGGATGCTCCCGTCGAGGGCGCGTATCCGTTCGGCGATCTGGGCGGCTCGGCGCTTGGCACGGACGGCAAGGGCGACACGACCACGCAGATCCCGACCATCGGCTTCAACTACACGTTTTCGCCGACGTTCTTCATGGACGGCGTGTTCGGTTACACCCGCATGGACCAAGTGGTGACGATTCCGAATTCAGACCGCAACGTCGGCCTGGATGAGTGGAATATCCCGGGCACCAACGGTGGTACGCAGTACGCCAGCGACAGCCGGTACGGCGGGGCTCCACAGCTCGATGGTTTCGGTTTCAGTTCCATTGGGTTCAGCGCAACTTGGGCCCCAGTGTGGCGCGCGGAGCGCGGTTACACGTTCCAGACAAACTTCTCGAAGATCCAGGGTGCACATGAGATTCGCTGGGGTTTTGAGGCACGCCGTCTAACGATGGACCACTGGCAACCCGAAACCGCCAACCCGCGCGGTTACATCGGGTTCAACGCCGGCGCGACCTACAACTCCGTGCTGACGACTGATTCACAGGGCTCAGCCAACTCGTTCGGCGCGGCCTTGCTGGGTCTCGTCAACAACTACTCGAAGTCGATCCAGTACTTCGAGATGAAGACCCGTGAATGGCAGTTTGCCGGCTACGTCCGCGACCGCTGGCAGATCAACCGAAAGCTGACGCTGAACCTCGGCTTGCGTTACGAATACTACCCGCTGATCAACCGCGGCGACCGCGGCATTGAGCGTTACGATCCCTACACCAACATCGTCTACCTCGGCGGGCTCGGCAACACGCCGATGAACGCAGGAATCACGGTTTCGAAGAAGCTGTTTGCCCCCCGCATCGGCTTCGCCTACCGCATCGGCGACAACAACGTGATCCGCGCCGGCTACGGCATCACTTACGACGCGGTTCCGTTCGGCCGTCCGCTGCGTGGCCTGTACCCGGCAACACTGACGGGTACCTGGACGGCGCCCGTGACGACGTACGGCTGGTACAACTCCATCGACCAGGGCATCCCGGCGATCGAAACGCCTGACGTGAGTACCGGACAGATCACCCTGCCGCTGAGCCAGACGATGGGTCCGCGCAGCGCATGGGGAGGCGAACTGAACCGGGGCTACATCCAGAGCTGGAACCTCGTGGTTGAGCGCAAGCTGCCGTGGGAGATGGTGGGAACGGTCGGTTATGTGGCCACGAAGACCATCGGCCAGATGATGGACTACAACATCAACACGGTGGGACCAGGTCTCGGCACCACCACCGCGAACCTCCCGCTCGCAAAGCTGTACGGCCGCACCAACGGCGTCAGCATGTGGGACGGCTTCGGGTATGCAACCTACAACTCGCTGCAGGCGACGCTGAATAAGAACTTCTCGCACGGGTTGTTCATGAAGTCGTCGTTCACCTGGGGCAAGGCGCTCAACATGTCCGACGACACCGGCTGGGCCAGTGTCTGGGGCTGGAGCTACCTGCCGATGATGAACCGGAACTACGGCTATGCCGGCTACGACCGCAAGTACATGTACACCATGGCGTGGGTCTACGAACTGCCCTACGGCAAAGGCCAGAAGTGGAGTTCGGAGTCGAAGGCCGTCGAATTCCTGTTAGGCGGCTGGCGTGTAAACGGTCTGTTCAGCGCCTACACGGGTACACCGTTCTACATCAGCGGCAGTTCAGCGTCACTGATGTGCACGGGTTGCACGCAGACCGCGGAGCAGATCGGCGAGTACATCAAACTCGACGGCAAGGGCCCGATGCAGCAGTACTTTGATGTCAGCTCCTTCCGCGATCCGCTTTACTGGCAGAAGCAAACCGGTGTGTACAAGTCCGGTTCGACCGGCAAACTGCCGTTCCATGGCCCCGGCTTCTGGCAACTCGACCCGGCTGTCTACAAGACCTTCAAGGTTACCGAGAAGGTCGGCGTGGAGTTCCGCGCGGAAGCAACCAACGTGATGCACAACACGCGTTGGAGCAACCCGTCAGGGACATCGGCCAACATGAGCCTGAACTCGGACGGCTCGCTCAATACCTCAGTTTCGAATCCGTTAAACGGTTTTGGGACCATCACCAGCGCGACTTCGACCCGGCAGTTCCGGTTCGGCGCGCGACTGTCTTTCTAACGGCCAAGAGCCAGCAGGATGACCAAAGGGCGGCCTCGTCAGAGGTCGCCCTTCATATTTGTATATTGAAACTTGTTAAGGATTGTACTTGAGATAGCCGTCCCACGATGGTATCTTAATGCAGATACCATGCTTGGGAGTCGTCGCAATGAGTCTATGGAGAGCGGGTCAGTGGAACGCCTCGTGACCGTTGCGCCTTTCGCTTCCCTGCATGCATTCGCTGTCCGCCCACGTTGTGCGGACAGGTGTATATGCATGGAGAACCATCGAACATGAAAATTAGAATGCTTCTTGGGCTAACCGTTGCCGTGCTGCTGCTCGCATTGCTTACATCAGCTCCGGCGACTGCGCAGGTCCTCTATGGGTCAATCGTCGGAACGGTGGAAGACCCCACCGGGGCGGTTGTTCCGGGCGCTACGATCACAATCACTAACCCCGCCACTGGCGCTACACGCGAGATCAAGGCGGACGATCAGGGCCGTTATTCGGTCCCGAACATGCAGGCGGGTGCGTACGATGTTAAGGTGACGGCTCAGGGTTTCCGCGCGCTGACGCGGACCGGTGTCGAAATCACGATTAACACCGTCACGCGTTTGGATGCAAAGCTCGAAGTCGGCCAGATGACCGAACAGGTGACTGTCTCGGCCAGCACGGTCGCCTTGCAGACCGACAAGTCTGACGTGCGAACGGAGATCACGTCGCAGACGGTCACGAACATGCCGCTGCCGGGTTATCGCAACTACCAGTCGCTGATCAACCTGGTGCCTGGCGCAACGCCGGCCGCATTCCAGAATGCCGTCGTCGACACCCCAGGGCGCGCGCTGACCACCAACGTCAACGGCACGGCCCGCAATACGAACAATACGCTGACAGACGGCGCGGTGAACATCAACGTCTGGTTGCCTCACCACACCGCTTACGTCCAGCCCGTCGAATCGATTGATACGGTCAACATCACGACCAACTCGTTCGACGCCGAACAGGGTATGGCCGGCGGCGCGGCAATCACGGTTGCCACGAAGTCGGGCACGAACGATCTGCACGGCGTCGGTTTTTGGTTCCACAACAACCAGCACCTGAACACGGCTCCTTACTTCCGCTCCGCCAACTACAAGCTGCCGTTGACGATTTTCAACCAGGGCGGCGGCACGATCGGCGGACCGATCAAGAAGGACAAGTTGTTCTACTTCTTCAGCTTCGAGCGGACGATGGAGCGGACCGGCTACGAAGGCTATTACTCCGTGGCCCCTCAGTCGATGCGGGATGGCAACTTCAGCCAGTGGGCCAACACGCCCGTCGGCACGATCTACGATCCGGCATCCGCAGCCATGACTGACGCCGCTTCGCGTACGCCGTTTGCAGGCAACATCGTTCCGCAGTCGCGGTTCAACCCGATCTTCCCGAACATCTACAAGCAGATGCCGCTGCCGAACGTGCAGTCCCCCACCGATCCCACCTACAACCTGAGCGGCAACTACTACACAAAGGCCACACTGAAACTCAACCGCAACCAGTACGACTTTAAGTCGAACTACACGGTCAACGAGAAACTGATGATCTGGGGCAAGTACAGCCGCATGGACGCGCCCGTGAACGGCGCCTATCCCTTCGGCAATCTGGGCGGCTCGGCGCTGGGCACGGATGGCAGCGGCGAAACGACGACCCAGATTCCCACCATCGGGTTCAACTACACCTTCTCGCCGACCTTCTTCATGGACGGCGTCTTCGGTTACACCCGCATGGACCAGACGGTCCTGCTGCCCAACACCGACAAGAACGTCGGACTGGACGAATGGAAGATCCCCGGCACCAACGGCGGCACGCAGTACAAGAGCGACGACCGTTACGGCGGCGCCCCACAGATCGATGGATTCGGATTCAGCTCCATCGGCTTCAGCGCCACGTGGGCTCCTGTGTGGCGGCATGAGCGCGGCTACACGTATCAGACCAACTTCTCGAAGATCATGGGCGCACACGAATTCCGGTGGGGCGGTGAAGCCCGCCGCCTAGAACTGAACCACTGGCAGCCTGAAACCGCCAACCCGCGCGGTTACATCAACTTCACCAACGGCAGCACCATTCACCCGACGTTGACCACCAACCAGCGGGGCGCGGCGACCAGCTTTGCCGCAGCTCTCCTGGGCAATGTGTACAACTACACGAAGTCGATCCAGTTCTTCGAGATGAAGACCCGTGAATGGCAGTTTGCCGGTTACTTCCGCGACCGCTGGCAGGTCAACCGCAAGCTGACCTTGAACCTCGGCTTGCGCTACGAGTACTACCCGCTGATCAACCGCGGCGACCGCGGCATCGAGCGTTGGGACCCCTACACCAACATCGTCTACTTCGGTGGCCTCGGCAACACGCCGCGCAACGCGGGCGTTACGGTTTCGAAGAAGCTGTTTGCTCCGCGTATCGGCTTCGCCTACCGTCTGGGCGACAACACCGTGATCCGCGCCGGCTACGGCATCACCTACGACGCGGTGCCGTTCGGCCGTCCGCTGCGTGGCCTGTATCCCTCGACACTGACCGGCGGTTGGACATCGCCCGTCACGACGTATGGCTGGTATAACACGGTCGATCAGGGCATCCCGGCAATTGCAACGCCGGATGTCAGCACGGGACAGGGTACCCTGCCAACCAGCATTGACATGGGTCCGCGCAGCCCCTGGGGCGGCGAGATCCATCGCGGCTACATCCAATCCTGGAACTTCACCCTGGAGAGGAAGTTGCCGTGGGAGATGGTCGGTTCGGTGGCCTACGTTGCAACCAACACTGTCCGCCAGTTGATGGACCGCAACATCAACACCGTGGGACCGGGCCTCGGCACCTCCACGGCCAACCTCCCGCTGGCGAAGCTCTATGGCAAGACCATCGGCGCCAGCATGTGGGACGGCATCGGCTACGCGACCTACAACTCGCTGCAGGCGACGTTGAACAAGAACCTCTCTCACGGTTTGTTCATGAAGACAGCGTTCACCTGGGGCAAGGCTCTCAACATGGCTGACGATACCGGTTGGGCCAGCCTCTGGGGCTGGAACTGGGAACCGATGATGAACCGCAACTACGGCTATGCCGGATACGACCGCAAATACATGTTCACCAACGCGTGGGTGTATGAGATGCCGTTCGGCAAAGGACGCAAGTGGGCTTCCGATTCGAAGGTTGTGGAGGCCTTGTTGGGCGGCTGGAGCATGAACGGTACGTTCTATGCCTACACTGGAACCCCGTTCTACATCAGCGGCAGCAGTTCATCGCTGCAATGCATCGGTTGCACACAGACCGGTGAACAGATCGGCGAGTTTAAGAAGCTGGACAAGAAGGGACCGCTGCAGTCTTACTTCGATCCCAGTTCGTTCCGCGATCCGCTGTACTGGCAGAAGCAGACCGGCGTATACAAGCCTGGTTCGACCGGCAAGTTGCCGTTCCACGGGCCTGGTTTCTGGCAGCTGAATCCGGCTGTTTTCAAGAACTTCAAAGTCACCGAGAGGGTGAACGCGGAGTTCCGCGCCGAGGCGACCAACCTGGCCCACAACACCCGTTGGAGCAACCCGTCCGGTTCCTCGGCCAGCCAGTCACTCAACGCAGACGGTTCGCTGAATACGTCGCTTGCCGCGCCACTGGGCGGCTTCTCGACGATCACCGGCGCCGATTCAACCCGGCAGTTCCGGTTCGGTCTGCGCCTGGCGTTCTAAGCGACAGACCATACTCGACTCAAGGGGGCGTCCCGCAAGGGGCGCCCTCTTTCTTTGTCCCCGTGCTATTTTCGAACCAGCCTGTTGACTTGTCTATAACTATAGGGTTGAAGCTGTATTCAGGAGGCGCTGATGACCGTGACTGAACTCGCACGGCAATGCGGCCTGAGCCGCACCGCGGTGCTGTATTACGAATCGGCCGGTCTGCTGCCGCCACCTCCCCGCACCACGGGCAACTACCGGCGCTATGGCGAACCGCATCGTGAGCGGCTCGCCCGGATCCGGGCGTACCGCAACGCGGGGCTCACACTGGACGATATCCGAGGCCTGCTCGACGCCAAGGGCGGCAGCGATGCAACCGCTGTTCTCGAAAGGCGGCTGACAGGGATTACCGCGGAGATCGAACGGCTCAGGGGCCATCAGCGCTCCATACTTCAACTACTCAGAACCAGACAGTCATTCAGGAGATTCAAGATGCTTACCAAGGACAAACTCGTATCCATCATGCGCGCGGCCGGACTGACCGACGACGACATGAACCGTTTTCATACAGAATTCGAGCGCACGGCGCCGGCCGAGCACCAGGAATTTCTCGAATTTCTGAAGATCCCCGCCGAGGAGATCGGCCAGATTCGCGAGTGGTCGCGGAAGGGAAAGTAACATAGGCCGGGCCGTCGCGATTTGATGCGGGTGTCGCACGGCAAAGGCCAGACACTACGCTGCAGCAAGTCGCGGCGGGCTGCTCCGGCGAGAGCGGGCTGAAGCCCTTCGCATACCGAAGCCTGCCCCACCGGTGACGAAATGGGACCGGTTCAGCCTTCTTCTTCGACGAAGTCTTCCGCCGGGTTCTCGAATTTAGTGTATTCGTGCAGGAAAACGAGCGGGACTTTCCCTGTGGGGCCGTTCCTCTGTTTAGCGAGAATGAGCTCGGCTTGTCCGCGCAAATCCTCACGGTCTTTTTGATAGACCTCGGGGCGGAAGATGAAGGCCACCAGGTCGGCGTCCTGCTCGATTGAACCGGATTCGCGCAGGTCGCTCAACTGAGGGCGGTGGTCGCCGATGCGCTGCTCCGGGGCGCGGCTGAGCTGCGATAGGACCAGGAAAGGAACGTTGAGGTCCTTGGCCAGCAGTTTCATACCGCGCGACAAGGCGCCGACTTCCTGGGTGCGGTTGCTGTTCCGGCCAAGCGCCGGGGTGGGCATGAGTTGGAGGTAATCGACGACGACCAGGCCGAGGTCGGTCTGTGCGCGGAGTTTTCTCAGTTTGGCGTTGATGTCCATCATGGTCGTTGAACTGGTGTCGTCGATGTAGATGGGGGCGTCAAAGAGGTCGGTGGCGGCCAGACTGAGGCGGCCGCGCTCCTCGCGGTCGAGCGCTCCGATGCGGAACTTTTGTTGGTTGACCCGGGCGCGCGAACAGATGAGTCGCGTCATCAGCGACTCCTTCGACATTTCAAGCGAGAAGACGGCCACGCCCTTCGGATTGCGGTGGTGCGTGGCCATGTGCAGTGCGATGTTGAGCGCCAGCGCGGTTTTGCCCATGGCAGGGCGGGCGGCCAGGATGAAGAGTTCGCCGCCGTGAAGGCCGCCGGTCATGTCGTCGAACTTCATGAAACCGGTATGGAGGCCGGACTCGCGATGGGAGGGGTCGAGAAACGCGCCGAGACCGCCCTCAAAGTTCTCGAACACCTGGCGCGCGCTGACCAGATCGGCTTTGGTCTGCGACTCGCTCAGCTTCAACAGCGACGTCTGGGCCGCGCTGATGATGCCTGAAGGCGACTCCTCGCCCATGTAGCAGCGCTGCATGATCTCCTGCGACGAGAAGATCAATTCGCGCAAGACGGCCTTTTCCTTGACGATTTGAACGTAGCTCTCGAGGTTGTGCAGTTCGGGTAGTCCCTCGTCGAGAGTGACAAGATAGCTGAGCCCGTCAACGGCCTCGAGTTCGCCGTATTTCATTAACTCGTTGGCGAGCGTGACACGGTCAATCCGTTCTTCGCGCTCGTTCAGTTCGAGCATGCGGCGGAAGATCTTGCGGTGCTTCTCGACGCTGAAATCGTCGGCAAGCAGGGCGGAGGCGACAGCGATAAACGAGGCGTCGTTGAGCAGGATTGCGCCGAGCACCATTCGCTCGGCGTAGACGTTCGAGGGAAGTCCACGCTCGAATTCGGGATCGCGGGTGGTCTGAGAAGCCGCCATGGGAGGGAGCCGGACCCACCCATTTTAGCGCGGCATGCGCGGGGTTGACGGCGGGAGAAAGAGTAGCGTCAGTCGATATCCACGGGTTTCTTTGGTTATGAAAAGCACGTCCACAGGATTTCCACAGGCTGTGAATTACTTCATGTCGATGGCAAGGACAGTGGCGTGGGGGTCGGGCTTGACCGTGGCCAAGCCGATGACGAGTTTGGCGCCGGCGCGCTTGAAAGTCGGGGTGGCTGTGCCGCCAAGCCAACGAACACGGCGGACCTGGCCGGGCAGGTTGTCGATAGAGAGTTCGGCGCCGGGCCAATCGAGAATGTGGAGATAGACGGTCTTGCCCTTGGCGGTCGAACGGAGCCCGGGTGTCTGCTGCAAGGGGCCGAATGTGGTTCCATAGATCGCCTCGCCATTCTTTGCGAGCCAGGCGCCGATCTGTTCCAGGCGTTCGACAAACTCGGGTTGGATTTCGCCATCCGGTGTGGGTCCGACGTTGAGCAGGAAGTTGCCGCCCTTGCTGGCGGCTTCTATGAGGGCCCGGACCAATTCGGTGGTGGATTTGAAGTTGCGGTCGTTGCGATTGTAGGCCCACGTGTTGTTGATGGTCATGCAGGTCTCCCAGGGCTGGAACTGATCGGGCGTGGGGGCCACTGCGCTGAGACCCGAGTCGTTGGGGTCCGTATTGCCGACCTTGGCGCCTTTGACGGGGATGGCCTTGGGAAGGCGTTGCTCGGGCGTGACGTAATCGCCAGTGAGCCCGACGCGGTTGTTGATGAGGGTTTGGGGCTGCATTTCGCGGATGAGCTTGTGGAAACGGTAGCCATCGAACTTGCGCTGTTCGCTGAGGCCGTCGAACCAGACGACGAAGAGGTCGCCGTAGCCGGTCAGCAGCTCGCGCAACTGCATCTCCATGTAGTCGAGGTAAGTGGACCATTCGGCCCGCCAGGGTTCGCCGCGCCAGTTCTTGTTGGAATCGATGGACGTGTCGCGGAAGCCGGGATGGTTCAAGTCCGGCGGCGAGTAGTAGAAACCGAGCGGGATATTCTCTTTGTGAGCGGCCTCGGCGAGCTGGGCGGCGATGTCCTTGCCGTAAGGGGTGCGAGTGATCTTGTAGTTCGTGTAAGCGGAATCGAACATGCAGAAGCCGTCGTGGTGTTTGGAGGTGAAGACGATGTAGCGCTGGCCGGCGGCTTTGGCCAAACGAACCCATGCAGTGGGGTCGAACTTCAATGGATTGAAGCGATTGGGGAGTTGGCGGTAATCGGCTTCGGAGATGCCCCACCGGCTCACGCCCATGATCGGCCAGGATGCTTCGACGCTCGCCAGCGAGTACGGTCCCCAGTGGATGAACATGCCGAATTTGGCTTCATTGAACCGCTTTAATCGTTCATTCGGTTCAGAGGCTAGTGCGACGAAGCAGACGGCTGCGATGAGTGCTGTACGAGCGACCATGGCGGGATTGTATAACGCCCGGGATGCGCGTGGGGAGGGGGTGAACCCTTATGAACGCCAACCGTGGGATAAAAGCGGCCAATAGTGCTTCGGACGGGTTGAAGTGTGGCTGGGCGAAGGTCGAAGATAAGAGGGTAAAGAGACTTTTCTGTCGGGAACTCATCCTATGAAACCACTTGGCTCCAAGCCCGAATCCGCGCACGACATTTTCAAACACGAATCGAACCCGCTCGATCCGTTCTTCGCGCCGAAGAACGTGGCCATGATCGGGGCCACGGAGAATCCTGGCAGCGTAGGCCGGACGACGATGTGGAACCTGATGAGCTCGCCGTTCGGCGGGGCCATCTTCCCTGTGAACCCGAAGCGCCACAGCGTACTTGGGATCAAGGCGTACCCGACGGTGAAAGATATACCAGCGGAAGTCGATCTGGCGGTGATCACGACGCCGGCGAAGTTCATTCCCGGGATCATTCACGAGTGTGGCGACGCGGGGATCAAGTCCGCGGTGGTGATCTCGGCCGGATTCAAGGAAGCAGGAGAGGAAGGCAAGCGGCTCGAACGGGAACTGCTGGCAGAGGCGTCGAAGGCCCAAATGCGGATCATCGGGCCCAACTGTCTGGGCGTTATGGTTCCGCCGAGCGGCCTGAATGCCACGTTTGCGTCCTGTATGGCGAGATCGGGCAACGTCGGTTTCCTGTCACAGTCGGGCGCGCTCTGCACAGCCGTGCTGGACTGGTCGATGCAGGAGATGGTTGGGTTTTCGGCGTTCATGAGCATCGGCTCAATGGCAGATGTGGGCTGGGGCGACCTGATCTACTACCTGGGCAATGATCCGAAAACACGGTCGATCCTGATCTACATGGAATCGGTGGGCGACGCGCGGAGTTTCCTGTCGGCGGCGCGCGAGGTGGCGATGAACAAGCCGATCATCGTCATCAAGGCGGGCAGGACGGCGGCCGGGTCGAAAGCGGCGGCTTCGCATACGGGGTCGCTGACAGGTTCGGATGACGTGCTGGACGTGGCGTTCATGCGGTCAGGCGTGTTGAGGGTGAACAACATCTCGGATCTGTTCTACATGGCCGAAGTCCTGGCCAAACAGCCACGCCCGAAAGGCCCGAGGCTGACGATTCTGACCAACGCAGGGGGACCTGGAGTGCTGGCGGCCGATTCGCTGCTGTTGGGCGGCGGCGAGCTGGCCGATGTTTCCGAGCAGACCATCGCCGAGCTGAATGCTTTTCTGCCGGGCGCCTGGAGCCACTCCAACCCGATCGACATCCTGGGCGACGCCGAACCGGAACGGTACGCCAAGGCACTGGAAGTCGCGGCGAAGGATCCGAACTCGGATGGAATGCTGGTGATCCTGACTCCACAGGCGATGACGGATGCAACGCAGACGGCCGAGCACTTGAAGCCTTACGCAAAGCTTGGCGACAAGCCGGTTCTGGCGTCCTGGATGGGCGGCACCGATGTGGCCGCCGGCGAGCGGATTCTCAACAGCGCGGGTATTCCGACCTACGCCTACCCGGATACCGCCGCGCGGTTGTTCAACTACATGTGGCGCTACGCGCGGAACGTGAACGCATTGTATGAGACGCCCCGATACGGCGGCGTCAATGAGGCCGCCGACCGTGCGGGCGCGGAAGCGATCATTGAGAAGGTTCGGAAGACGGGCCGGACGATTCTGACCGAGCATGAATCCAAACAGGTGCTCTCGGCATATGGCATTCCGACGTTGCCCTCGGTGATCGCCACTACGGCTGCCGATGCCGTTGAAGCGGCCGCGGGCATGGGCTACCCGGTGGTGCTGAAGTTGCATTCGGAGACGATCACGCACAAGACCGACGTTGGCGGCGTGATGTTGAACCTGAAAGACGCTGCCGCGGTGGAGGCGGCGTTTGAGTCGATCCTTTCCTCGGTCACGGCGAAGGTGGGCGCGGAGCATTTCGGCGGCGTCAACGTGCAGCCTTTCGCGAAGCTCGAAGGCTACGAAGTGATCATCGGCAGTTCAGTTGACCCGCAATTCGGACCGGTGATGTTGTTCGGCATGGGCGGACAGTTAGTGGAGGTCTTCAAGGACCGTTCGCTGGCGTTGCCTCCGCTCAACACGACGCTGGCCCGGCGGCTGATGGAGCGGACCAAGATATACACGGCGCTGAAGGGCGTGCGAGGGCGCAAGCCGGTTGATCTCGCCGGCCTGGAGCAGTTGCTGGTGCGCTTCAGCCTGCTGGTCGTCGATCACCCGTGGATCAAGGAAATCGACATCAACCCGCTGCTGGCTTCGCCTGAGCGGCTGCTGGCGCTTGATGCGCGCGTTGTTCTGCACGATGCCGGGACGCAGGAATCCGATCTGCCCAAGCCGTCCATCCGTCCATATCCGGTGCAATATGAGTCGGATTGGACGATGAAGAACGGCGATCCGGTCACGATCCGTCCCATCCGGCCCGAGGATGAACCAATGATGGTGAAGTTCCATCAGGCGCTCTCAGAACGCACGGTCTACCAGCGCTACCTGCAGATGCTCAACCTGAGCCAGCGCATCGCACACGAGCGACTGACCCGGATCTGTTTCATCGACTACGCGCGTCAGATGGCCCTGGTGGTCGAGCGTGAAGTGCCTGGCACGGGCGAGAACCAGATCATCGCCGTGGGGCGGCTGCAGGGGATCGCCGGCGCCGCGGAATCGGAGTTTGCGATCGTCGTCGCCGACGAATACCAGAAGACCGGGTTGGGAACGGAGTTGTTGCGGCGGCTGGTCGAGATCGGCCGGGCAGAGGGGGTGAAGGTGATCACCGCCGACATCCTGGCCGAGAATTCGGCCATGCAGAAGGTCAGTGAGAAGCTGGGCTTCAAACTAACGCGTGAACCGGGCGACCCCGTGGTTTCAGCAAAGCTCGAATTGTAGTATCCTCGCAGACAAGCCCCAGATGGCTATGGGCGCGAATGCGCCGGGATGGAGGAGATGACTATGGCTTTCTGCCCGAACTGCGGAGCGCAGGTCGAAGGGAATTTTTGCGGCAACTGCGGAGCCACGATGGGTGCCGGTCCGGCCCCGGGAGCCGGCCCGCAGTACCAGCAACAGCAGCAATATCAGCAGCCACAGGCCGCCGGGATGACGAACAACATGGCCGCGGCGCTGTGCTACCTGGCGGGCTTCATCACCGGGATCATCTTCCTGGTCATTCAGCCGTACAACACCGATCCGAAGATCAAATACCACGCCTGGCAGTCCATCGGCTTCAACGTTGCCATGATAGCGATCATGGTTCTGTTCAGCATTCTGACGGCGCTGACGGGCGGGATCCTCGCGCTGGTGCTCGCACCGCTCAGCCTGGTGATCTGGCTGGGCGCGATGGTACTCTGGATCATCCTGATGGTCAAGGCCTACCAGGGCGAGGGTCTGAACCTGCCCGTGATCGGCGACTTCGCCAAGAAGCAAGCCGGCCTGTAGGCAAGGGCAAGAGAAACGCGGCCTGGACGCCGGCACGGACGCCATTCGAAGGGGTGTCTCGGCCGGGGCTCAGGTCGTTTTCTTTGATTGCGCAAGGCGATCAGCGGCTGGCGTAGTTGCGTTCGTAGTACTCCTGGTAGGCGCCCGATTTTACGCGGACGGCCCACTCCGGGTTGGCCCGGTACCACTCGATGGTCTGCGCCAGTCCGGACTCAAAGTCGGCTTCAGCGCGCCACCCGGTGGCCAGTTCCAGTTTCTGCGTGGTGATGGCGTAGCGGCGGTCGTGGCCTGGCCGGTCCTTGACTGTGGTCATCAGGCTGCGGGGTTTGCCGACGGCGTCCAGGATCATCTCTACAACCGTCCGGTTGGGCAAGGCGCGTGAGCCGCCGACATTGTAAATCTCTCCGGGCGCGCCCTTGGTCAACGCGGCCCAGATCGCCCGGCAATGGTCGTCCACATGGAGCCAGTCGCGCACCTGCATGCCGTCGCCGTAAATTGGCAATGGCTTGTCCTCGATGGCGTTGGTGATCATCAAGGGGATGAGTTTCTCGGGAAACTGGTAGGGGCCGTAGTTATTCGATGCGCGGGTGACGGTGACCGGAACCCGGTATGTTGTCCAATAGCTCAATGCAAGCAGGTCCGAGCCGGCCTTGGACGCGGAGTAAGGGCTGGATGGCTTCAACGGGTACGTTTCATCCGCGTCGTCAGGCTCGTCGATCGATCCGTAGACCTCGTCAGTGGACACATGGAGGAACCGGGCGATGCCAGTGGCGCGTGCCGCTTCAAGCAATGTGAACGTGCCGCGTAGGTTGGTCTCAAAGAACGCGCCCGGGCCGAGAATCGAACGATCGACGTGGGTTTCGGCGGCGAAGTGGACGATGGCGTCGGGGCGTTCGTCTTCAAGTAGACGCTTCACGAGCGGGGCGTCGTTGATGTCGCCGTGGACGAAACTGTAGGCGGGGTCGCTTTCGATCGCTGTGAGGTTCTCCAGATTGCCAGCGTAAGTGAGTTTGTCCAGATTGACGAGACGTGTGGACCACCCCTGCGTCGTCGCCAACCGGACAAAAGCCGACCCAATGAACCCGGCGCCGCCAGTCACCAGCAATCTCATTTGTGCTGCAACTCCCAGTCGTAGTTGATACGGGCTTCGTTGTAAGCGATGCGGCCTTCGTCCTCCGGGTTGTAGATGCGGTCGGTGAGATAGACCAGCATGGCGGACTCGATCCCGATCACCTTGTAGCCGTGGCCGACGCCGGGCGGGATCGAAACCGCCCAGGGGCGCAATTGGCCGAGATAGAAGGTGTTCTTGCGGCCGAATGTGGGCGAGGAAGGCCGCAGGTCCACGAGCGCCACCTGGAGCATGCCTCTAACGACATTCCAGAAATCGGTCTGGTGTCGATGGAAGTGGAAGGCCTTGATGGCTCCGGGATAGTTCAGCGCGCAACTCACCTGAGTGGACTCGCCGGGGAAGCCGGCGACCAGACCCTGGCCAAGCCGCGCCACTTCCATAAAGTAGCCGCGATCGTCGGCCCAAATCGACTGCGGCTGCACGCGGACGCCGTCGATCAACTGCGCCGAATCCGGCGTCATGATGACGCTGCCGATGCCTGGAGCGCAGGCCGGGATATCTATCTTGATGAGAGTCACTGGGGATGCCATGGATTATTCGAAGGAGCGGGATTCGGCGACAAGGTTGCAGGCGCGCAGAAGCGAATCGAATGTGCCGGCGTCGGTCCACCAGCCGTCGAGGTAGCTGAACTCCATCGTCCCCTCGGCGATATAGGCATTGTTGACGTCGGTGATCTCGAGTTCGCCGCGGCCTGATGGCTTCAGGGTTTTGATCTTGTCCCAGACGGTTTCGTCGTACAGGTAGATGCCAGTGACTGCGTAGTTGGACTTCGGCTTAGAAGGTTTCTCCTCGATGCCCACGATTCGGTGACCATTCATCTCGGCCACGCCAAACCGTTCGGCATCGGTCACTTCCTTGAGCAGGATGCGAGCACCACGCTCTTGCTTCCGGAAGGCGTCGACCGCATTCTTGATCGGCTTTTCGAGGATGTTGTCGCCGAGCACAACGCAGAGCCGGTCACCCTCGGCGAAGTGCTGGGCGAGGCCGAGCGCATCGGCGATGCCGCCTTCGCCCTCCTGGTAGGTGAAGTTCAGGTGGGTGAGGCCAAACTCCTTGCCGTTGGCCAGCAGGCGAAGGAAATCGCCGGCGTTTCCGCCGCCTGTGACGACAAGGATGTCGCGGATACCGGCGAGCATGACCGTC
>CAZSBK010000111.1:0-15873 GCA_964604945.1 uncultured Candidatus Solibacter sp. | reverse complement strand
CCCACGCTCGCCTTGGCCCGCGCCCTCGCCGCCAAGGCCAAGGCCGAATGGGACCACGAAACCCTGCCCGCCTTCGACAAGATGATCGCCGCATTCAAGGCCGATGCGAAAGCACCAATCGAAAACAACCAGACCCGATACCCGCCGCTCATCCGCCGCGGCGACGCCGCCAAGGCCCTCGCCTCCGCCGACCAAACGAAGTCGCTCAGCTTCACCCTCGCTCCCATCGCCCACGCCGCCCTCGAACCCCGCTCCGCCATCGCCAGCTTCGCCGGGGATGGCCGCCTGACCATTCGCTGCGGCAAGCAGGCCCCCTTCGTCGTGCGCGCCGAAGTCGCCAAGGCCATGGGTATGAAGGAGACCGACGTCCGCATCATTGTCGACATGCCAGGCGGCGCATTCGGTTGCAAGCAGCGCGCCGACGTCGAGATCGAAGCCGCCCGCCTCGCCAAAGCCACGGGCAAGACCGTTCGCGTCGAATGGTCCCGCGCCGAGGAGTTCGTTTGGTCGTATGCTCGCCCGGCCGCGCTGATCGAAACAGAGTCCGGCGTCGATGCCGCTGGCAAAATCGTCTCTTGGCGTCACCGCAACTACAACGCCGGCGCCCCCGGCCTGCGCCCGCCGTACGATTTCGCCGATCATTCGAACGAATTCTGGGCCGTCCGTTCGCCGCTGCGCCAAGGCTCTTACCGCTCGCTCGCCGCCACCGGCAATAACTTCGCCCGCGAATCGACCATCGACGCGTGGGCCTCCGCCCTCAACCGCGACCCGCTCGAATACCGCCTCGCCCACATCACCGACTGGCGATTGAGAGCCGCCCTGGAACTCGCCGCCCAGCGCTTCGGCTACAAGGGCCGCAAACCCGGTGTCGGCCTCGCCTGCAACCTCGAAAAAGAAGGCCGCATGGCCCTTTTCGTCGAATGTGCGAACGAGCCATTCCGCATTCTGAGAATGACCTGCGTCGCCGATTTCGGAGCGGCCTTGAACCCGTCGAACCTGCAGAATCAAGTCCAGGGCGCGCTCATCATGGGCATCGGCGGAGCGCTCTGGGAACGCCTCGAATTCGACTCAACGAGGCAGTTGACCACCCGCCTGACAAACTACCGGGTTCCCCGCTTCAGCGACATCCCCGTCATGGATGTCCACATCATCGACCGCCGCGAAATCACCGCTGCCGGCGCAGGCGAAGCCGGCATCACCCTGACCGCCCCAGCCCTCGCCGCAGCCATCTACTCACTCACCGGCGAGCGCCCGTTGTCGATGCCGATGCTCCAGTAGGACAGCCCTCCTCGCCTGCAGCGCATGTGGGGCCGGGCTTCCGCCCGGAAGCCGGGTTTCTACCCGGCTCAGATCAACTCGCTCAGCAACTCCGGCCGTGGATTCGCAATCACAACCTTATTCACTAGCAGCCCCTTCCGCCCGATCACCACGGCCCCTGCCTCCACCGCGCTCTTCACCGCCGAAACGCTCCCCGTCACCACGGCAAACGCCTTCCCCCCCATCGCCATCGCCAGCCTGACTTCCATCAGCCGCACGTTGGCCGACTTCACCATCTGATCCGCCGCCTCGATCAAACTCGCCACCGAGAAGCTCTCGACAATCCCGATCGCCTCCATCGTCCCCGCCGTCACCGTCCCGGCGATGGCCGGAAACAGCGCGTCGTCGACATTCGGAATCACGAACGTGTCGATCACGCTGAACTCGTTTCGCGTCTTGCCCGCCTCGACAGCCGATTCCACCGCCGCCACGTCGCCCTTCACCATCACCATGTACTTGCCGCTGCAAATGGTCCGCGCCAGGACGAGCGAGACATCGGACTCCTTCAGCATCGCGTCGCACACCTCGAACCCCGCGGCAATGCTCGATAGCTCTATCAGCCCAATCGAATGGCTCATCTTGAAATCTC
Source organism: uncultured Candidatus Solibacter sp. (assembly GCA_964604945.1). GTDB lineage: Bacteria > Acidobacteriota > Terriglobia > Bryobacterales > Bryobacteraceae > PNKE01. The sequence continues at coordinate 13,967 of CAZSBK010000111.1, read as the reverse complement.
CACAAACTCCGCCGTCGCCGCCGTCACCGTTCCGTCGATACTTGCATGAACGTCTGCGCCCAACTCGCCCTCGTTCATCCGCGCCACGGCCTGGCCAAGCTTCACCTTCTCGCCCGATTTCACAACCACTGTCGCCGCCACGCCCGTATGCTGCCGCGCCAGGATTCTCACCTTCTCAGGTTCCGGTTCCGCGGCCGTATACGGCGTCGGCGCTTCGTAGCGCTCGACGTTCAACCGTTGCCGCAACTGCGCCAATGGCACCCGGCGATACTCTTTCATCGGGTGCACCTTCACCGGCTTTTCCTGGACGAATTTGATCCCCGCTGCCCGCAGGTCCACCTTGGCCTGGTCGCAGGCTTCTTTCGGGAACAGGTCCTCCGGACAGGCATACAGGGTGCACAGCCCGCAGGCGCAGCAAAGTTGAGCCCACTGGTTCCAGTTGTCCGCCCCGGCCAGAGTAAACCCAAGCGTCCGCATTACTTTGTGCGGCTGCACGTCGTAGCCCAGCAGATATCGCGGGCAGAACTCCGTGCAGTAGCTGCACTGGTCGCAGGCCGACCGGCCGATCCGCGCCATCGCCTCTTTCGGCCTCAATCGCCGCTCCACCAGCGCGTGATCCGCCGGCAGGACGATCAGCCCGCCCATGGCCTTGGTCACCGGCTGATCCATGTCGAAGCTCAGCGTGCCCATCATCAGCCCCGAAACGAACAGCCCGGCGTCGTCCACCGTCATGCCGCCCGCCATCCCGATCAGGTCCTTGAACGGCGTGCCCACTGGAACCCAAAAGCTCGACGGTCTCCTGACCGCGCCGTTCACCGAAACGAACTTCCGCGTCACCGGACGCCCTTCCACCGCCTCCTGGACGTTGTACAGCGTTTCGACGTTATTCACCACGCAGCCAACGTTCAACGGAATCCCGCCTGCCGGAATCAACCGCCCCGTCGCCGTGTACACCAATTCATACTCGTCGCCCGACGGGTAGAAATCGCCCAGATACGTCATGCCGATGCCAGCGGCCTCGGCCAGCGGCTGAACGGCGGCAATCGCCCCTTTGTTCTTTTCCTTGATGCCGAACAGCGCCGTCCGTGCTCCGGTCGATGCCCGCATCGCCTTCATCCCCTCGATAACCGGGGCGGGGAAGTTCTTCATCAATTCGTAGTCTTTGTGCAGTAGCGGTTCGCACTCGGCCCCGTTGGCCAGCAGGTACTCGACCTGCGATGCCGCCTTCACCGATGCCGGGAAGCCTGCTCCGCCCGCGCCGACTACGCCCATCGACCGCAATGTCTGGCTCAGACTCATCCCTATCATGATCCTACGGTTCGAGTCCGTCTGCTCAACACCTTCTCGATGAATCAGAGTGGCCGCTTCCGGAACCGCGCCTTCACAAAGGCTGCCTGCCTATAATGAAGGAGTCCCCCGGCTTGATGAAATGAACACCCCCGCCGCCGTCAGCGCCCAGGTTTCCACCACTGTTCCGGCGCGGTTCAGTTCAGCCCTCCCTACGCTTGTTCTCCTTTCCTTCGCTCACTTCTTCGTCGATCTCCACGGCGGCGCTCTTGGTATTTTCCAGCCCCTGCTCGTCGGTAAACTCCACCTCTCCTTCACCCAGGCCGGACTGCTCGGCGGACTGCTTGTCTTCTCGAGTTCCGTCACCCAACCCATCTACGGCTACCTGAGTGACCGTATCCGCACACGCATGTTCACCGTCCTGGCGCCCGGCGCGGCCGCCCTGCTGCTCACCGGCCTCAGCCTGGCCCCATCATTCGCCTGGGCCCTCGTCATTGCTTTTCTCGGCGGCGCGGCCGTCAGCGCTTTTCACCCCCAGGGCGCGTCCTGGGCCGCCGCCGGGTTCAAGACCCGCAAGGGACAATGGATGGCTGTTTTCATTAGCGCCGGAACGCTCGGCATGGCCCTGTCTCCTTCGTTCTACTCCATCTCCATTGACAAACTCGGTTTCGACCGGTTACTCTGGACGACCCTGCCGGCGCTCGCCTTCTCGCTCCTGCTCTTGTTCACACTCCGCCCGCCTGACGGGCGGCGAGCCAGCCAGAGCTTTGACAGCACCGCCCTGAAATCGGCGGCCAAGCCTTTGACATACCTCTTCCTCGCCGTCTTCTGCCGTTCAGCTGTCCAGGTGTGTTTTGCTCAGTTCCTGGCACTCTACCTGAACACGCAACTCAATCTGCCTCTATCGGTTGCCGCCACCGTGCTCACTTTTTACCTGACCGCTGGCGCCATTGGTGGATTCCTCGGTGGACGCTTGGCAGACCGCTTCGGCGCGCGTCGCGTCATCATGGCTTCGTTCCTATTCTCGGTCCCTTTCATGGCCGCCTTCTTCCACACTTCGGGACTGCTTTCGTATGCAATGCTGGCTCTGGGTGGCTTTGTGCTTTTGTTTACTATTCCTGTCAATGTTGTTGTTGCGCAAGAACTTGTTCCGTCGCAATCGGGAGCGGTTTCGGCGCTGATGATGGGTTTCGCGTGGGGCATGGCGGGCATGGTCTTCATCCCGTTGACCGGCTACATTTCTGATCGCACCTCGCTGGGATTCGCACTCGAGTTGCTCCTCGTCTTCCCGCTGATCGGCCTCTGGGTGACCAGCCGCATTCCGAAAGAGGTCATCCGGTGAAGAGAGCTGTCTGCCTGCTGAGCGGTGGACTGGACTCGGCTACCGGTCTTGCTTGTGCGCGCCGTGATGGATTCGTAACCTACGCATTATCTTTTGATTACGGTCAAAGGCATAAGATAGAACTTGAAGCGGCAGCACGCGTGGCGAAAGCGCTCGGCGCGTTGCGGCATGAGGTCACGCGGATCGACTTGAGGCTGTTTGGCGGCTCCGCGCTAACGGGCGACATCGACGTGCCAAAGCACCGCGCGGTCAATGAGCTGGCCCATGGCATCCCGGTGACCTACGTCCCGGCCCGGAACACAATCTTTCTCTCGTTTGCACTGGCCTGGGCTGAGGTTCTCGGAGCCTCCGACATATTCCTGGGCGTCAACGCGGTGGACTATTCGGGCTACCCCGACTGCCGCCCCGAGTACATCGACGCCTTCCGCCGCATGGCGAATCTGGCGACCAAGGCGGGCGTCGAAGGCTCGATGGCGCTGAATATCCACACGCCACTGATCTCGCTGTCGAAGGCGGAAATCATCCGCCTCGGCGTTTCGCTCGGGGTCGACTATAGCCTGACGCACTCCTGCTACGATCCAGATGCCGCTGGCCGCGCGTGTGGGGAATGCGACTCCTGCCGGCTTCGTTTGGCGGGTTTTGCCGGGGCCGGGCTGACCGATCCGCTGGTCTACCAAACGAACCTCTGAGGTGGCCATGAGGATCAGCGAAGTCTTTGCAAGCATTCAAGGTGAGGGGATGCTTTCCGGTATTCCTTCGCTGTTTATTCGCACCAGCGGCTGCAATCTCCGTTGCCGCTGGTGCGACACACCGTACGCGTCCTGGGCGCCCGAAGGGGAGGACTGGACGGTCGACCGGATCGTCGATTGGGTGGCACAGCAGCCGGTCTACCGCCATGCGGTCCTGACCGGCGGCGAACCCATGATTCAGCCCGAGCTGCCGGAACTTGCCCGCCAGCTCGATGCCCTTGGGCTGCATATCACGATCGAAACCGCCGGAACGGTCTTCGCGGACCTAGCTTGCCACCTGCTCAGCCTCAGTCCCAAACTGGCGAATTCGATCCCGCCGCTTGAATCCGCCGGGGATTGGGCCACCCGCCACGACCGGCTGCGCGTCAACGAAGATGTCCTGCTCCGGCTGACCCGCCGCTATGAGTATCAATTGAAGTTCGTCGTGGCTTCGCCCGAGGACCTGGGTGAAATCCGCGCGCTCGCCCGGCTCTGCCAGACAGTTCCGGACAAGGTCTTGCTCATGCCGGAGGCCCGGAATACGGACGAGTTGCATGAGCGATCGGTCTGGCTGGTGGACATCTGCAAGCAGACCGGATACCGGTTCTGTCCCCGGCTTCATGTCGGACTCTTCGGTGGCCGTAGGGGATTCTGAACCCATTTGGGCTAAGGCGGAGGCCCTAGAAAACCTTACTTTTCGACTGACCGGTTGGAGATAAATCCAGACAGTTCTAAGTAGCTTTGCTGATTGTTGGCCTCAATCGCTTTCTCTACGCTGAGTGTGGAGGCATGTGATGCTGAGGGGATTGCTAATCTGCCCGGACCCGGAACTGGCGAGCGCACTGACGGCCGCTCTCGGGGAGACCAACCAAGCTGGGGTGGTCAAAACAATGGACCGGTATACCGGCGAAGTCAATCTGATGCGCGTCGTTCTGGCGCACGCACCACAGGTCATCTTTGTCAGTACCGAATCGCTGAGTAAGCTCTTTGAAACCGTCAAGACGATCGAGCAGCAGGCACAGGGCATCCAGGTTGTTGCCATTGGGAGGAGTTGCGATCCGACGCTGCTGATGGAATTGATGAGGCATGGCATCAGGGAGTATCTGCCGATGCCGTTCGTCCGTGAATCGGTCTTCGAGTCGCTGGCGCGTGTGGAAGAGATCGTGAGCAAGAATCCGCCCAATCTCAGCATCACCGATCAGCTTTATGCCTTCCTGCCGGCCAAGCAAGGGGTGGGGGCTTCGACGGTGGCGTTGAACACGGCCTGGGCGCTGGGCTCGCACAAGGACATGCCGACGCTGCTGATGGACATGGATCTGACCTCGGGCATCCTCGGCTTCATGTTGAAGCTGAATCCTTCGCGCACCATTATCGATGCCGCTCAAAACGCGCACAACCTGGACGAGTCACTCTGGCCGCAACTTGTGACCCGGAAGGGGCCGATGGAGGTCCTGCCGACCGGCGGCCTCAATCCAGAATTCCGCGTCGACAGCACCCAGATCCGATATCTACTCGATTTCGCCCGCCGCCACCATTCGGCAATCTGCGTCGACCTGTCGGGGAATCTCGAGCGCTACTCAGTGGAGATCATGCACGAGGCCAAGCGCATCTTCATGGTCGTGACGCCGGAGATTCCCACTCTGCACCTCGCCCGGGAAAAACTGAAATACCTCACTAACATCGAACTCGGCGACCGGATTTCGATTGTGCTGAATCGCAATCACAAACGGGCGGTCATCACGCCTGAGCAAGTGGAAAACCTGCTGGGTGTACCGGTGATGACCTGCCTGATGAACGACTACCAGGGCGTTCACCGCTCACTCCAGGCCGGTCGCGCAGTCGAGCCGACCAGCGAGCTGGGCCGGCAGTTTGCCGGTTTCTCGAACGCGATCCTGGACAAATCGTCGCATACGAACGAACCCAAGACGCGCCGCCTGGTAGACTACCTCTCCATCCTGCCGGGCCGCTACAGCGCCGTTAGCGAGTGACATTCCGCCAAGTTCAGGCAGAGTCTTCAGGCCAGCGCCGCGAGGCCGGTTGCAGTAAAATCAGCACACATGCGCTCAAAGCATCTGCTGACAATACTGGTTTGCCTGGCGCCCGCCGCCTTGGCCCAGGCCGACCTGATTCTGCATAACGGCAAGGTCGTCACGGTCGACGCCAAGTTCTCGATTCATCAGGCCGTGGCCGTCGAAGGCAACCACATCAAGTTGGTGGGGACAAACAAAGCCGTCCTGGCTTTGCGCGGCCCGAAAACGCGAGTGATCGACCTGAAAGGGAAGACCTTGCTGCCCGGACTGATCGACGCCCATGTGCATGCGATCGACTCGGGCGTGAGCGAGTTGAGAGAAAAGCTGCCGCTGTTTGACTCGATCGCCACCATTCAGACGTGGGTGAAGGAGAAGGCGAAGACCACGCCCAAGGGCGAATGGATCGTCGTGCCGCGGACTCTGCCGCCGCGGTTGAAGGAGATGCGTTTTCCCAACCGCGCCGACCTTGACGTGGTGACCGACCATCCAGTGGCCTTCGACGGAAGCTATGTTTGGGGCGCGAATACGATGGCGCTGAAGGTGAGCGGCATCACGCGCGACACGCCGAATCCGCCGGGCGGGGAAGTGGTGAAGAGCGAGGACGGTGAACCGAACGGGATCTTGCGCAACGCCGCGAGCCTGCTGAAGCGCCCCGCCCAGGCTGCCCCCATTACCGAGGCTGAACAACTCGCCGGGCTTGAGAAGATGCTCGACCTGTATCTGGCTGCCGGGTTGACGACGGTGGGCGACCGAGCGGTGAACGAGGAAGACGTCCGCATCTATGAGAGGCTCAAAGCAGCGAAGGGCCTGGGCACGCGCGTCGTGCTCACGTGGCGCGTCGACGCGCAGAGGCCGATCGAGGAGATCGAGAAGGAGATCAGGTCCTCGAAGTGGCGCAGAGGGCAGGGCGACGAGTGGCTCAGTTTTGGGACATTCAAAGTGACGCTCGACGGTGGCCAGAGCGTTGGCACGGCCTATCAGCGGATGCCTTATGGACCGTTTGGCCGCCAACTCTACGGCCAGACGAATCCCGACGCGCGTGGCACTCTCTTCATCGAACCCGAGAAACTGAGGCGCATCTTCTCCGCCGCCCGCGACATGGGCTGGCAGTTGACCGCGCACGTGCAGGGCGGCGCGGCCATCGACAACCTGCTGGATGCCTTCGAGGCGCTGGACAAAGTGAAACCGATCGCGCCGACGCGTTCGCACATCATGCACGGCAGTTTCATGAGCCGTGACGCGATCGACCGGGCGAAGAAGATGGGCATCCTCTACGACGCACAGCCCGGCTGGCTCCACTTCGATGTCCCGGCGCTCGAGCAGGTTTTCGGTTACCAGAACATGCGTTACTTCTTCCCGGTGCGCAGCATCATCGACGCAGGGATACCGGTGGCGGGCGGCAGCGACCACATGATGGGCCACGACAAGCGGCTGGCTGTGAATCCGTACGACCCGTTCTTCAACATGTGGCAGACGATCACGCGTAAGACAAGGGTCGGCAAGGTGATCTATCCCGAGGAGCGGATCACGCGCGTGGAAGCGTTGCGGATGTGGACGACGTGGGCCGCCTATCTCGAGTTCAGCGAAAAGACGAAGGGCTCGATCGAAGCCGGCAAACTGGCTGACCTGGTGGTGATCGACCGCGACTATCTGACGTGCCCCGAGGATGAGATCAAGCAGATCGATCCGGTGATGGTGATCCTGGACGGAAAAATCCGAAAGCAATAGGTCTGTTCGTGGCCTGGAAGCGCGGCAGGGAGGCCTGTCCTACTGCGTCAGGACGCGGGGTCGCGGAAGCGGCGATCCGGGTCCGCCATGAAGGCTTGGTAGGCGGTGGCGACTTCGTTCACAGGCCCATCTTGGATCAGCCGCCCACAGTGGAGCCAGATGGCGCGGTTGCAGATGTGATCCAGCCCTTCCGTGATGTGGGTGACATAAATGAGCAGGCGGCCTTCGGTACGCAGGCGTATCACCCGCTCAATGCACTTGTGGGCGAAGGCGGTGTCGCCGACGGCGAGGACTTCGTCGATCATGATGATGGGGGCATCCACCTGGACGGCGACGCTAAACGCCAGGCGCAGGCGCATGCCGGCAGAATAGTTTTTAAGCGGTTCGTCGATGAAGCCGCCAAGTTCGGAGAATTCGAGAATACTGTCGAAGCGCTGCTTGATGGCATGGCGGCTGAGCCCGAGCAGGGCGGCGTACAGGGTGAGGTTCTCGCGGCCGGTCAAATCGGGGTGAAAACCGGCGCCGAGTTCGAGCAGAGCGCCGACGCGTCCACCCAGTTTGACGCTGCCGCAGTCAGGCTTCAACACACCGGTCAGCACGCTCAGCAGAGTCGATTTACCGGCGCCGTTCTGGCCCAGGATAGCGATGCCTTCGCCGGCCGAGGCGTTGAAAGAAACGCGGTCCAGGGCAAGGAACGAACCGCCGCCGGCGCCGCGGCTGAACAGGTTCCGGACGCGCTGGCGCAGCAGCAGAGTCTGCCTATGGGGCTGGAAGCGGACGGTGAGGTTTTCGACGCTGGCGAGGATCATGGGCATTACAGATAGCTATAGAACCTGGACTGAAGCCTGCGGAAAACCGACAGGCCGGCGACGAAGCTGACCACCGAGACCAAGGTCAGTTTCCAGAGTAGCGTCTCGGGCGGATGGCGATGTTCGAGAATCACGAGGCGCGAGGCCAGCACGAGGGCCGAGACCGGATTGAACAGATAAAGCTCCTTGAATCGGTCCGGCACCATGGCGAATGTGTAGAAGATCGGCACGAGCCAAAAGAGGACTGTGTTGATGCTCTCTACGACGTAGCGGATATCGCGCACCACGACATGCAGTGCCGCCGTGGCCAGTCCGAGGCCCATGATGCAGAGCAGTTCCAAGCCCCAGAGCAGTGGCAGCCACAGCCAATACCAGGTGGGATACACGCCGTAGATCAGGCCGATGACGATGAGCAACGCGAGTTGCACGACCAGGTGCATGATGTTGGCCAGTACGACGCCAATGGGGATGAGTTCCGGGCGGATGGGGATGCGTTTGAACAGTGAGGAGTTGTCGATGAGCGAGGTGGTGGCGGTGGACCAGGCAAGAGCGAAGAAGTTGTAAGGGATGAGGCCGGTGAGGATGACCATCGGGTAGTTCGACGTCTTGCTGACGAAGACCTGGGTGAAGATGAAGGTCAGCAGAACGATCATGACCAAGGGGTTGAGCACGGACCAGAAGATGCCAAGCGACATGTTGCGGTAGCGGATGCGGAAGTCCTTGAGCACGATCTGGTAGAGAAGGAAGGACGTGTCGCCGGACCAGCCCGGGCTCGTCAGAGTGGGTTGTACGCCGGGTGGTTGCGAGTTGCTCGGGTCCATCGTATTCTCACCATTGTCGCCGTTTTCGTGTGGCCGCAGCGTTACTCATATGCTCCGAAAACGGCCTTGACGCCGGCCGGGCCGGCGAAGACGCAGACGGCTGAATGGCCACAGCCTGGGGCGATGGCGAACTTGTGGGCGGCGCCGGACAGGAGGCGCATGGAGTTCCAGAAGGTGATGGCGCGCTGGCGGCGATTCGGGCCTTGCGACTGGGCGGGACAGGACTTGTCGAGGTTGGGGTCGTCGATCAGCGTATCGAGTTCGCCGGCCAGATAGATGACGCGGCGGGCGGCGAACTGCTTGCGGATGCGGTCCGCGCCGGTTGTGGCGGCGTAGCCGGTGAGCGAGTCCAATCCGTAGCGGTAATGGTTGTAGGTGGCGCAATTGTCGGCGTCGAAGTAGGAGCCGAAGGGTCCGCTGCATCCCTCCGATTCACTGCAAGATGCGCCGGCGCGGAGGCGCATGGGACTCATATAGACGTAGCTTGATGGATTAGCGACGACGTAGCGGATCTGGACTCCGGGCAGGGGATCGATCCGGTTAGCGGCGGCATAGCGCTGGACGAATTGGCCGCCGGCGGAGTGGCCGGCGACGACGATTTCCTGGATGTTCGGGAAACGGTTCTTGTCGGCGAAGGCGCGGACCAGGGCGTCCATGGCGTCGAAGGAGGTTTCAACTCCGTTCAGGGCGGTCTCGCCGGACTTCCAGCTTTCGCTGCTCCAGAAAAGCTCGCCATCGGCGACAGTGTCGTTTGCGCTGGCCATGCGGGCCTTGAAGTGGACTGAGGCGACGGCGGTGGAATCCAGTCGTCCGGCCGCGGCAGTGGAGGCGAGAGTCCAGGCGAAGTAGTCTCGGGCATTGCGGCCCGTGCCGTGGACCATGATGTAGGCCAGGCGCGGCGAGGCGTCAGAAGGGCCGGAGAGAGCATGCGTGCGGTAGATGCGGACGTGATGCTTGCCGGTGGCGAGACTCTCGGTACACGCGTCGCCGGGCGTCAGGCAAGGTGCGGCGAATGCGGAGAGAGCGAGGAACTGGATCAGCGCGAAGGTCTTCATGACGATGTCCCTTGGTGGTGTTTCCGCAGCAGTTCATAGGCCACGACGCCGCCGGCAGTGGCCACGTTGAGTGAGTTCTTGCCGCCGAGCATGGGCAGGCGGACATGGACGTCGCAGATTGACAGCAGGTCGGGCGACAGGCCATCGACCTCGTTGCCGAAGACGACGCAGACGGGCCATCGCGGACGCCAATCAAAGAGGTCGATCGCGCCAGGGCCGGTTTCAATGGCGGCGATTTCGTAGCCCTTGGATTTATAGATGCGCAGTGGGATTTGGCTGTCGGCGTGGTATTCCCAGGCGACGGACTGTTCGGCGCCAAGAGCGGTCTTGGACACGCCGGGTTGGGGCGGATGGGCGGTTATCCCGCAGAGGATCAGGCGTTCTAGGCCGGCGGCGTCGGCGGTGCGGAAGAACGCGCCGACGTTGTACATGCTGCGGATGTGGTCGAGCACGACAATGACCGGGATTGGGGTGTTCCGTGCCAATTGACTAGGATATCGTGAAGCAATGGTCACACTGGATGGATGGTCGCTGACCCTGGAACAGGCAGCGGCGGTAGCGCGGAACGGCGATGAGGCGGCGATCAGCGCAGAGGCGATCAGCCGGATAAGGAAGTCGCGCGACGTCATCGACAGGATGGCGGCGGGCGATACGCCGGTGTATGCGGTGAACACGGGCGTCGGGTATCTGTCGGATCAGCGGGTGGCGGCGGACGAGATCGAGCAGTTGCAGTTGAACGTGGTGCGGTCGCACGCCTGCGGCGTGGGCGAGCCGCTGCCGCGAGAGGTAGTCAGGGCGATGATGCTGATCCGGGCGAATGTGCTGGCGAAAGGGCATTCGGGGATTCGTCCGGTGGTGGCGCGGCGTTTGTGCGCGCTGTTGAATAAAGGTGTGACGCCGGTGGTTCCGTCGCGGGGCAGCGTTGGGGCATCGGGCGATCTGGCGCCGTTGGCGCACATGGCGCTGGTACTGATCGGCGAAGGCGAGGCGGAATTCGATGGCCGCCGGATGCCGGGCGGAGAAGCGCTCACCGGCGCGGGTATCGAGCCGATAAAATTGAAGGCCAAAGAAGGCATCTCGCTGGTCAACGGGACGCAGGCGATGCTGGGCTGTGGCGGGATGGCGTTGATCGATGCGGAGGTACTTGCGGAGATCGCGGACGCTGCTTGCGCGTTGTCGCTCGATGCGCTGCGCGGCACACCGCGGGCGTTTGACGAACGCATTCATCAGGTGAGGCCGCATCCGGGTCAGTTGGCCAGCGCGCGGTTGATGGAGCGCTTGCTCGCCGGGAGCGAGATTCGCGATTCGCATCGCACCTGCCGCCACGTCCAGGACGCTTACTCGCTACGCTGCGCGCCACAGGTGCATGGCGCGGTTCGCGATGTGCTGGCCGAAACGCGCCGAGTCTTCTCGATCGAATTGAATTCGGCTACCGACAATCCGCTGGTGTTTGGAGATGAGATCCTGTCGGGTGGCAATTTTCACGGCCAGCATCTGGCGCTGGCGATGGACTCAACAGCGATCGCCCTCGCCGCCCTGGCCGGCATCAGTGAACGGCGCATCGACCGTCTGGTGAATCCGATGCTGAGCGAAGGGCTGCCGGCATTTCTTGCAGGCCACGCGGGGCTGGAGTCGGGGTTCATGATGGTGCAGGTGACCGCGGCGTCGCTGGTGGCCGAGTTGCGGGTGCTGGCGTCGCCGGCATCGACGGGGTCGATCACCACCAGCGGCAACAAAGAAGATTTCGTCAGCATGGGCATGACCTCGGCACTGAAACTGGCCGAGTCGGTGAAGCTGGTTCGTTTGGTTCTGGCGATCGAGTTGATGACGGCCGCGCGGGCGCTGGAGTTTCTGGCGCCGCTGAAGACGAGCCCGATGCTGGAGACGCTGCGGGCTGCGGTGAACGAGGTCTGCCCACAGAGCAGGGAGGATGCCGTCTTCTCGCCGCGCATCGAAGCGCTCAGCAGTTGGCTGCGGGGATGGACCGATTGGCGGGGCGCGAATTGGCCGAACATGTGACCACCGGGCTCTTGCTGAACCACTCGCGGGGCTGTTATGCTCCCAGTACGTTCGCGCACAGAATTCCACTGGGAGGTTTCATGCGAATCCTGTACTCACTCGCGGTTCTTGGCTTGGCCTCGATGGCCTTGACGGCCCAAACCGCGCCACCACAGACACACTTGAAAGTCGGCGATCCGGCACCGGATTTCACTGTCCGGTCCACCGCCGGCGGAAACTTCAAACTCTCCGACTACAAAGGCAAACAGACCGTGGTTGTCGCCTTCATGCCAGCCGCCTTCTCGAGTGGTTGAACGAAGGAAATGACGGCGTACCAGGCTGGTATCGCCAAATTCACAGAGGCCGGCGCGCAGGTGATCGGCATCACGACCGACAATCTGCCGTCGCAGAGCCACTGGGCAAAGGAAGTGCTGAAGCTCGAGTTTCCGCTGGGAAGCGATTTCATGCGGACCGTGTCGAAGCAATATGGAGTGTTGATCGAACAGTCAGGAATTGCCAACCGGGCGACGTTTGTTGTCGATTCGGATGGCATCATCCAGCACATTGAGGAGGGCAAGACTGCGCTGGATCCGAACGGCGCGGCCTTGGCGTGCAGCAGGGTGAAGAAGCACTAGGCAGGCGTTCAACTCGGGAAAACCGATTCCGGCCGGGCGCGACCAACGGGAAGGTTGAGATTGTCGCGGCCGGCCGGATTTGTTCAAGTGAGCGTTACGTTGGGTTACGGGTCTTGAGACGCCGCACTGAGGTGGTGGGTTTCAGTAGTTTTTGGGTTCCCCGCGAAGACGGATTCAGCGCAGGCAAATCTCGACGGGCTACCCTGGAAACGGGACCCGCCGCGGGCGCGTCCTCAAGATGGTGAGGCGATGAAGAGACTCGGAGTGTGCTTGTTTCTGCTGGCGGCTACGGCGTTGGCTGGCGACGCCTGGAAGAAGGCGCCGTTTCCCGATTGGTCCAACGACGCGGTGGTTGATCTGGTGACCGATTCCCCCTGGGCCAAGCCAGAGACAGTCAAACTGACGTGGCACAAGCAGGAACAGCGGCCTTTTAATCCGATGGAGGTGCCGGGCGTCAACCAGTCGCCCACGGCACGGCCCGGCATGATCCAGGGCGGAAGCCCTGTGGGCGGGATCGGCGCTCCCAAATCGGCGTTTCCGGGAAGCGCCGATCTCCTCATCCGCTGGGCGTCGGCGCTCCCTGTGCGCCAGGCAAAGGCGCTCTACCGCCAGAGGGACGAGAAATTACCCGCGTCGAAGGCGATCGACTTGATCGCTCCCCGGGGCGGTGGCTACGTGCTGGAGATTTACGGCGTTCCGGCCGAAGTGGCGCACCAGGGGCCAGAGACGGTGGCCGATCTGGCCCGGCAGGCGGTGTACATGAAGACGGGCTCGGGGCGGCGCATCATGCCCGTGAAGGCCGAGGCCAAAGTGAACGCGTTGTCGTTGACCATCCTGGTGACGTTTCCGGATTCCGAGGCAGTCCGCTTGAGCGACGGCGAGGTCGAGGTCGGCGGCGACATGCAGATCTTCAAGTTCCAGAAGCGTTTCCCGCTCAAGCCGATGGTCTATGTGGGCAACCTCGAGATGTGACCCGACCGGCGCCAAGCCCCCCGGCGGCCTGCTATCTTGGAAAGTCTGAGAACTCACAATCCCGGCGCGAGGAGAACGTCTGTGCAAGTTGTAGCTGGAGTGGATCTGGGCGGCACGGCCGTCAATTACACGCTGATGACTGCGGAGGAGAAGTTCCTCATCGAGGGGCTATGCGAGCATCCGGCGCGGTCCAAGGAAGGGCCAGCGATCTGCCTGCAGCAGATCGCTGAGGGGCTTCAAATCGCCACTGATAATGCGGGCGTGAAGCTAGATGACGTGGCGGTTGTGGGCCTGGATACGCCGGGTCCGGCGAGCGCTACGGGCGTGTTGAGCGCCAAGGGATCGACCAATTTCGTTCACCCGGACTGGTCCTGCTTCGACCTCCGGGCCGGTCTGGAGGCAAAGCTTGGCAAGCCGGTCACCTATCTCAACGACGGCAATGCGGGCGCGCTGTGGGGCCACTTTGCTCTCTTTGGTGCGTCGAGCAGCAAGACGTCGATCTCGGCGATTGTCGGGACTGGGCTGGGCGGCGGCGTGATCATCGAGGACATGGTGCTGAAAG
>CAZSBK010000110.1:0-15931 GCA_964604945.1 uncultured Candidatus Solibacter sp. | reverse complement strand
CGGCGAGCTTGGCCAGGCGTTCCTGGAGCTTCTCGCGGTCGTAGTCCGAGGTGGTCTCTTCGATCTGGGCGCGGAGCTGCTTGATGCGGCCCTCGATCTGCTTTGCCTCGCCGGCGCCGTCGACGATGGTGGTGTTGTCCTTGTCGATGGTGACGCGCTTGGCTTTGCCCATGTCTTCCAGGCGGACGCCTTCCAGCTTAATGCCGGTTTCTTCCATGATCGACTTGCCGCCGGTCAGGATGGCGATGTCTTCCAGCATGGCCTTGCGGCGGTCGCCGAAGCCAGGAGCCTTGACGGCGCAGGCGTTCAACGTGCCACGCAGCTTGTTGACGACGAGGGTGGCAAGCGCTTCGCCTTCCACTTCCTCGGCGATGATGAGCAACGGACGGCCGGACCGGGCGATCTGCTCGAGGACGGGCAGCAGATCCTTCATGTTGCTGATCTTCTTCTCGTGGATCAGGATGTAGGGATCCTCGAGGACCACTTCCATGCGCTCGGGGTCGGTAATGAAGTAGGGCGACAGATAGCCGCGGTCAAACTGCATACCGTCGACGGTCTGCAGTTCGGTGCTCATCGTCTTGGACTCTTCGACAGTGATAACGCCGTCCTTGCCGACCTTGGACATCGCTTCGGCAATGGTGTTGCCGATCTCGGCGTCGCCGTTGGCGGAGATGGTGCCGACCTGAGCGATCATGTCGCCGGAAACCGGCTTCGACAGGCTCTGGACTTCGGTCACAACCGCTTCGACAGCTTTTTCGATGCCGCGCTTGAGCGCCATCGGGTTCGCGCCCGCCGCAACTGCCTTGACGCCTTCACGGAAGATGGACTGAGCGAGGATGGTGGCGGTGGTGGTGCCGTCGCCAGCGATGTCAGAGGTCTTGGAGGCGACCTCACGGACCAACTGCGCGCCCATGTTCTCGAGCGGATCTTTCAGCTCGATTTCCTTAGCAACAGTGACGCCGTCCTTGGTAATGGTCGGGCCGCCGAACTTCTTCTCGAGGACCACATTGCGGCCCTTGGGGCCGAGGGTGACCTTCACCGCGTCGGCCAACTGGTTCACGCCGCGCAGGATCGCCTGGCGCGCATTCTCGCTATAAACTACCTGTTTCGCTGCCATCTGAATTGTTCTCCTTCGCTTCTGTTGGGGAAACCTGATCTCTTACTTTGCGTCGTCAAGCACGCCGAGTACTTCGTCCTCACGCAGGATGAGGTATTCCTCGCCGTCAATCTTGATGTCGCTGCCCGAGTACTTGCCGAACAGGATGCGGTCGCCGACCTTCACGTCGAGCGGAACCACAGTGCCGTCTTCCAGTCGCTTGCCGCGACCCGCGGCCATCACTTCGGCTTCCTGCGGCTTCTCTTTAGCGGTGTCAGGGATGATGATGCCATTCATCATGGTCTCGGCTTGTTCGATCCGGCGGACAACCAGCCGGTCATAAAGCGGACGAATCTTCATTGGTCAAAACCTCCGTTTGGTTTCGAGTCGACTTTCGAGTATCGTAAGTCTGGTCCGGCAGGTCTCCGGACAACACTCATTGTTTTAGCACAGTTCTTCGAGGAGTGCCAAGTGACTTCTGTAAGGTGTTGTATATAAAGCAAATAAACTTCACAGAAAAAACAGGAACCATGGATTTCGTCGTTCCTGGCGATGAGACTTGTAGATAATCTTAGTCCTGTTGGCTAAAGTATGCCGCGTCGGCTGTCCTCCACCCCAGTGCTATCCTGGAGTCATGTTCAGGCGGGCACGCTGGCTCGTTCTGCTTGCGCTGGCCGTGGTGACAGCCTTCACCGCCGGTACCTATTACGTCCAACGCAAGGCCCAACGCCACAGCCGTCCTCAGAGCTCCGCCCCCCTGCCAGCCAACATCTCTGCCACGGCCGACTTCTGGACTTGGGAACTGAAGCAGGGGGATCACCCCAAGGTCAGTGTGAAGGCGCGCAGTTTCCAGCAGGTGAAGGAGCCATCGGCGTTCCTGCTTGAAGGTGTCGAGATGCGCGTGTATGCCGCCGATGGGGGCAGCTATAGCCTGATCAACAGCGCCAACGCCAGTTTCGACACAGCCACCGGCGAGATGTATGCCGACGGCGAAGTCGACATCCATACATCGATCGCCGACGGCGGCGTCCCATCCAGCCCTCCAATGCATATCCACTCGTCGGGCGTTCACTTCGACGCCCGTAGCACCAGGGTCTGGACCGAACGAACGGCATCGTTCGACTTCGGCAAAGGCGACGGTTCGGCCACAGGCGCCAGCTACGATCCCACGTCGCAGGAACTGAAGATGGACTCCAATGTCGTGCTTCACTGGCGAGGCGCGGGTCCCGTCGAACGCCAGATGGTGATCGAGACTGGGCACCTCGTCTATCACGAACTCACCAGCGACATTTTTCTGACGCCCACTGCCCGCATGACCCGCGGCGCCTTCACTCTCGACGCCGGCCCTTCCGTCGTCGTACTGAAGGATGGTGAACTCGACCGTCTTGACGCGCTGCAGGCCCAGGGCTCGGATCGCGCTCCGAAACGGACGCTCGCCTACAATGCCGCTCACTTGTACGTCTACTTCGCGGGCAGCGAAATCAACAAAATCGAGGGAGTCGACGGTGCCCGGCTTGTCACGGACACTCCTTCCGGCTCAACCGTGGTCACATCGAATCGCGTCGATCTGGACTTTGTCACGAAGGACCACGAGAGCCAGTTGACGCGCGCCCTCGGCACGGGGAAGGCGCGGGTCGAATCGACGCCCGTCAAGCGGCCAAACGGACTCCTGCCGCCCATCCGCATCCTGTCCAGCGAGACGATTGAACTGCTGATGCGCGAAGGCGGCGAACAGATCCGCCAGGTCTCCACTCACAGCCCGGCCGAAGTCGAGTTTGTCCCGAGGCGCGTGGGCGACAAGCGGCGCAAGTTGAACGGAGAACGCCTTACGATCCGCTATGCCGGGGACAACATGGTGGATTCCATCGACGCCGTGAACGTCACCACCCGGACCGAATCCCCCAAGAAGGATGGAAAGGTCTCGGTGGCAACCACCCGCAGCAAATCGTTCCAGTCGTCATTCGATCCCGTCACAGGCCAGATGACCAGGATCGATCAGTGGCCCGACTTTGAATATGAGGAGGGGGCGACGCGTGCCCGGTCCACGAAGGCGACCCTGGATTCGGCCAAGGAAACCATCACTCTGGATGGGGCCGCGAGGATGTGGGACCCGACCGGTTCCACCAGCGCCGATCTCATTGTGCTGCAGCAATCCACTGGAGATGTATTGGCCACGGGCCATGTTGCCTCCACCCGGATGCCCGATGCCGCAGACAAATCTTCCGGCGGCATGCTCGACTCCCGCCAACCCATCCAGGCGCGCGCCCAGCGCATGGAGGTAACCAGGAAGCACCAACTCATCCGCTACGACGGCGACGTTCTCTTGTGGCAGGGCGGAAGCCGCCTCCGCGCCCACGCCGTCGATATCGACCGCGACGCCGGCCGCCTGACCGCCACCGGCGACGTGATGACGCTGATCCCGGACGACCGCGGCGGCGGCCGGACACGGCCCGGCGCGACGACGGTGCGGGCGCCGTCGATGGTCTATGACGACAAAGTGAAGCTAGCCTACTACTCCGGCGGGACCACCATGGAGCGGCCGAACATGGACCTGAAGTCGGCGCAGTTGCGCGTCTGGTTCCGCGAGGAGAAGGACTCGAAGGGCGCTGCCGATACGAAGCTGGACCGCATGTTCGCCGACGGCGCGGTGATGGTGGTCGAGAAGGGGCCGAAGGCTTCGAAAACGGGGTCGTCGGAGCATGGCGAGTACTATCCCGGCGAGGAACGCATGGTGCTGACCGGCGGCAATCCGCTGGTCACCGACAAGCGGCGTGGGACGACGCGGAGTTCGATTATCACCTGGCTTCTGAGGGAAGACCGCCTGATGATGGATAATACGGGGAGTGGCCCTGCCGTCAGCCGGATCCTCAGCAACGAACGGAAGTAACCGGGTGCGCACCCTGCGCACTCAGGAAATCTCCAAATCATATCGTGGCCGCCGTGTCGTCGATTCCGTGTCGGTGTCGGTTGACGTTGGCGAGGTAGTCGGACTTCTGGGCCCCAACGGTGCAGGCAAGACCACTACGTTTTACATGATCGTCGGTCTGATCAGTCCGGACGCTGGCCGCGTCTTGCTTGACGAGGAAGAGATCACAGGACTGGCCATGTATGAGCGGGCGCGGGCCGGCATCAGCTATCTGCCCCAGGAACCTTCGGTCTTCCGGAAACTAAGCGTTGAAGACAACCTCCGGGCCATCCTCGAAACCCTGCCGCTGTCCGCCCATGAGCGGCGCGAGCGCCTTTCCTTGCTGATCGAGCAGCTTGGGCTGGAAAAGGTGCGAACCAACAAAGGCTATATGCTCTCCGGCGGTGAGCGCCGCCGCGTCGAAATCGCCCGTTCACTGGCCATCCACCCGCAATTCCTTCTTCTCGACGAGCCGTTCTCCGGAATCGATCCCATCCAGGTCCTTGAAATTCAGCGCATCATCGCCGAACTCAAGCAGAGCGGTATCGGCATTCTTATCACTGACCACAATGTCCGCGAAACCCTGGCCGTCACCGACCGCGCCTACATTATCAACAACGGCCGCATCTTCCGTGCCGGGTCGCCCGAGGCGCTGGCCAACGATCCGGAAGTGCGCAAGATCTATCTTGGCGAGTCCTTTGAGCTTCCCGTTTAATCCGCCGCCTATCGGGCCGGCCTGCTGTACTATACTCGGCACGAAACGATTCTGGAGGTGTCCCCAAATGAAACCGATCCTGCTTCTCGCACTGGCTGCTTCAATTGCGCCGCTGATGGCCCAGCCGCCCCAATGGCGTGACCTGTTCAACGGCAAGAATCTCAAAGGTTGGGTGAACGTCAACACCGATCCGGACACATGGTCGGTGCAGAAGGGCATCCTGGTCTGCAAAGGCAAACCGATCGGCGTGATGCGCACAGACCGGCAGTATGAGAATTTCATCCTGCACATCGAGTGGATGCACATCGAACCCGGCGGCAACTCGGGCACCTTCGCCTGGAGCAATGCCAATCCGAATCCCAAGTCGCGGCTGCCGAACGGGGTCGAGATCCAAATGCTCGAACTCGATTGGGTGAAACTGCACACGCGCGACGGCATAGAGCCGCCCATCGCCTATGTTCACGGAGAAGTGTGGGGAGTCAACGGCGTGACCACGGTGCCCGACAACCCGCGCGGCGAGCGCAGCAAGTCGATCGAGAACCTCTGCAAGCCGCGCGGCCAGTGGAATACCTATGACGTAGTAGCCGTGGACGGGGTGATCAAACTGGCCGTGAACGGAAAGTTCGTTAACGGCATCAGCAAATCGACCCAGAAGAAGGGCTATCTGTGCCTGGAGTCCGAAGGCGCCGAGATCCACTTCCGCAACATCCGCATCATGGAATTGCCGCCTGGCGTGACCACACCGGAGCAGTCGGCGCCCCTGCTGCAATAAGAGCCGCGGTTGCCCATCGCGGTAAGAGACGAACTCCAGCGGGTCGAACGCGCGCCGCAGTGAGGCGGGTGCGTGAGTTGTTCTTCGGCGGAGTGGGGTGCCTGGTCGTTACTCGCGTCAGCAGCCAAACAGTCCGAGGGCCCGTCCCCCATCACGAGGGTACGGGCCCTATCTTTCCGAACCAGATGCGAGGGCGGCTCTACAGGTCGATCCCGAAATCGCTCCAGTTCACAATGGCCTGCTTGGCCATCGCCTCGTGGCCCAGGATCGCGGTCAACGCAGCTGTCGCGCCCACCGTGGCGTTAATCGGCGCCGGCTTGCCTTCGGTAATCGCGGCATAGAACATCTCGATGTGGGCGAACTGATTCTCCCGGCGTTTCTCAGCGAGCACCACCGGTGCACCACCGTCGATGGGATACATCGTGGCAGCGCCCATCAGGTCCACCGCGCCCTTGGTGCCGAACACATGGATGAATTGGTTCCCGGCGGGCATGGATCGTGGATGGAAGACGTTCTGGGTGAACGACATCTGCACATTGTTCGGGTAGTTGTAAACGATGCTGCCGCAATCGAAGATCGTGCGGCCGGCGGGTTGATTCTTGTAGAAATTGATTGCGCCAAAGCCGCAGGCCTTGGTGGGATGCCCGTTCAGCACCCAGTTGCAAAGATCCAGGTTGTGGACCGACTGTTCCACCAGGTAACCGCCGCCCTTGGCTACGTCGAAGAACCAGTCGCCCGAGCTGCCGTCATGGGGTAAGTCGGCGGTGGCATGTCGCTGCGCCTTCACCATGACGATGTCGCCGATTATGCCATCGTGAATCTTTCCGACGGCCTCCTGAAGCTGTGTCATCGAACGCAGTTGCTGGCCGGCCACGAACACTTTCTTCGACGACTTCGCCGCCGCCAGCAGCCGCTTGATCTCGGCCGGCTTCAGGCCGATCGGCTTTTCGCAATAGACGTGCTTGCCGGCCTGGATAGCCGCGGTTGCCATTTCGGCGTGAAGGTAAGGCGGTGTGGCGATATAGACCGCCTCGACATCTTTGTTGGCGAGCACCTGACGCCAATCCGAAGTTGTCTTCGGATTATCTTTCGCCGCGGCCGTGGCCGCCTTGTCGAGCCGGTCCGGCTTGATGTCGCACAGCATCACCACTTTGGTGTTGTTCTGCTGAAGCACGCCGGAAAGCAGATAGGAGCCGCGGCCGCCGACACCGATCACGGCTGTGGGCACTTTCGGCGTGTCCTGCCAGGTGGCGGCGCGGGCGGTCAGAGGAGTTGCGAGGAGAAACGATCTTCGGTTGACGCTCATGATGCAATCATTCTATCGCCGCACGAGCACCTTCACATGGACTCGGCAGTATATATTGCGCCGGGCGGGGAAGAAGGTGGATTGGATCCGTGCGCGTCAGTTGCGCGCCAGATCGATGCCGAGCGACTTCAGCTCATCGGCATAGTAGCGCTTGTGAAGCAGATCCCACTCCTCGGTGCCCTCGGGCACTTCGCGCTTCATCGTCCGGATCTTCGTGCGCGCCGCCTTGTCCGCCTTGTCCTCGTTCAGCAGGATTTCTGATATCAGCCGCACGATTTCCAGGCGCACATCGTTCGAATCCTTGCGCAGCCGGCAGTCGCGCGACTTTCGCAGCGCCTTTACAATCTGGTGCGACATCTCGTTGATCTTGTCCCGGCTCAGTTTCATTGAATCGTGGGTGTCGCGCCCCGATGCCCGCACGATCTTGCGCTGCTGGATCAGTTGGTTCTTGATCCTCCGGAACATCTCGGAGTAGCTGATGCCGTTATTGGTCATGTAGACGCTGTACTCTTCGAGCAGCGTCCGGACCTCGTCATTCAGTTGGTCTTCGACCGAAAGCTCTTCGACGATCACGTTGTTCACAAGTTCGGCCACGGCCGGGACATTTGTGATTTCGATTGTTGTACCGTCGGCGAGTTTGGCGGCCATCTGGCGGGAGAGGTAGGCGACGAATTCCTTGGCGATGAGCATGAAGCTTGAGATGATCGGGTCGAACCCGGAAGATCCTCAATTTCAGTGTAGAGACCGCGTGCGAGGGGTGTCAAACCAGTCACCCGGCTGACTCGGTGTCGCCGCCCTCGTGGTGGTCGATGAAATCGCGGTCGATCGGCTTGCGGCCGCGGAATCCGGAGTCCAGTTCGTGCCAGTAGGCGATGCCCGGTTCGCCGAGCCGGAAACAGAGCAAAACCTCGCGTCCGCGGTAGAGCGTCAGGAAGTCGATCAGCCCACTGTCGAGATCCTTCACCTGCACGCCCAACCCGTGGATCGCCTCGATCGAGCGGTTCACCTCCTCCACTGCGGAGTCCCGCCTCGCCTTCAGGACAAGGGCGCGCGCCGGATCCGGCCGCACCCCGCCCATCGCGATCACATGCCGCCGCAACTCCATCATCCCCGCATCGGCCTCCGCCAACAAATGCCTCGCTTCCACTGCGCTGCGCAACCACTGCTGCACTGCAGGCAATAGCTGTTGAGCCTCTTCAAGTGTGAAGTAACGAGGCATGGGATCGCTGCGTCTCGGCGAATGTAGAGTCTAACATGACGGCAAGGGCCGGATTTGGGAGTGCGTTTGCATAGCTCGCTGAGTCATGTTCTAATTAAGAACGGGATCTCACTATCATGAAGCTATCGCTCGTCGCCGCTGCCATTTTCGTCCTCGTGCCCGCCCATGCTCTGGAAACGGCTTCCGCCGCGCCGCCAACGGGCCGCATCGAGGGAAGGGTAGTCCTGGCGGGCAGCGACGTCCCGCTCCACCACGCTACCGTTGTTCTGATCCCTTCGAACCAGACCACGGAGAGCGATGATCGCGGCTCCTTCACTTTTGCCAACCTGCTACCGGGCCAATACACTCTCCTGGCCCACATGCATGCGTTGGGCGACGAACGCAAGATCGTGGAAGTCAAGCCGGATGCCGTTGTGGAAGTCATCTTCAACCTGAGACTCCAACCGGTGCGCGAGGCGGTCACGGTCACCGCCACCGGCGAGCAGGCCGAGGTCATGGAAACCTTCCAGGCTGTGCTGTCCAAGGAGAACTACGAACTGACAGGCAAAGCTGCTGCGCCGAGCCTGGGCGACCTGCTGGATGGCGAAACCGGAGTGGCCAAGCGCAGCTACGGGCCGGGCACGGGCCGTCCGGTGATCCGCGGTTTCGACGGCGACCGGGTCCTTGTGCTCCAGGACGGCTTGCGCACGGGCACCCTCTCGTCGTCGTCCGGCGACCATGGCGAACCCATCGATTCCAATGCCATCGAACGCGTTGAAGTGGTCCGCGGACCTGCCACCCTCCTTTACGGCAGTAATGCCATCGGCGGCGTGGTTAACGTCCTCACGGAGCATCACATTCTCCACCAGCATCCCCACGAGGGCCTTCGTGGCTCGCTCAATGCCACTGGCGGAACCAACAACGCCATGGGCGGCGGCCACGGCAACTTCGAATTTGGCCGTGGCAACTGGATTTTCTACGCCTCCGGCGGCGGCACCCACACCGGCGACTATTCCTCCTCGCTGGGCCGCGTCGAGAACTCAGCCACTGAAATGAAACAGGCAACCGGCGGTCTTGGCCGCTTTGGCGAGAAGTTCTCCTTCAACACAGGCTACGGCCTGCAGGAGGGCCTCTACGGGATCCCGCTCGACCCGGCGGAGGAAGCGCACGAGGAAACCAACGGGATCCAGTCCGCTACGCTACTGCGTGCCCTTCGGCCGATGTCCCTCCTCTCCCCTCTGGATGATGAAGAGCACCACGAACACGGTGCGGTCAGCCTCAAGTGGCGCCGCCATAACACCCGTTTCCACGGCGTCGTCAAGGAACTTGGACCCTTCATCGAACAGTTGCAGCTCTCGGCCGGCTACACCGATTGGAACCATACCGAACTGGAAGGCGCCGAAATCGGCACTCGCTTCTTCAACAAACAACTCGTCTATCGCGGCTCGTTCACGCAGCGCCGCAGGGGCCATCTCGACGGTAGCTTCGGCTTCTGGGGCATGACCCGCCGCTTCGACTCACAAGGAGCCGAAGCCCTGGCGCCGAAGGTCAGCCAGAACGGCCTCGCGCTCTTTGCGCTCGAAGAACTCAGCTTCAAGCGGGCTCGGGTCCAGTTCGGCGGACGGCTTGAAGATAACCGCTACAGTCCCACCGGTCTCACTTCGCGCTCTTTCACCGGCGCATCCGCCTCGGCTGGCCTATTCGTCCCGCTCTGGAAGGACGGCGCTGCCGTACTCAACTACATGCACTCCTACCGCGCTCCGTCGCTCGAAGAGCTCTACAATCACGGGCCTCACCCAGGCAACGCCGTCTATGAGGTTGGCAACGTCAACCTGAAACACGAGCGCGGCGACGGCTTCGACTTCGCCCTCCGCCATCGTGGCAAGCGCTTCCGGATGGAGAACAACTTCTTCCGCTACCACATGCACGACTTCGTCTACTTTCAGGCCACAGGCGTTGAGGAAGACGGGCTGCCCGTGGCGGAATACAGCCAGGCCGACTCCCGGTTCCTCGGGGTCGAGTCTCGTGCCGAGGTGGCGCTGGCAGGTCAACTCTGGCTGCTACTGGGTGTCGATGCAGTCGATGCCAACCTGACTGTCTCCCGCCAGAACCTGCCGCGAATTCCGCCCGTGCGCGGCCGCATCGGCTTCGATTTTAACCACAAGGGCTTCGGCATCCGCCCCGAACTCGTCCTCGCCAACCGTCAGTGGCAGGTCGCGCCCACCGAAACGGCCACCGCCGGCTATGCGTTGATGAACCTCAACGCCAGCTATACTTGGACCTCGCAGCACGTGATGCACACCATCTCGGCCAACTCCTTCAACCTCGGCGACCGCCTCTACCGCAACCATCTCAGCTTCATCAAGACCTACGCGCCCGAGATCGGCCGCGGTATCAGGTTCAGCTACACCGTGAACTGGTTCTAACCCGCCGCTGCCGCTTGGCGGTGCATGCCGCACCCAGGCCGGGATTGCTATATTCGCTTCAGCACGGCTCTATCGAGCCGTTCCGAAAGGCAGGTGGGTATGACAATGCGCAGTGCGGACACCGATTCGACCAGGCGGACATTTCTTGAGCGGGCCGCCGCCTTGACAGCGGCTGGCGTCTTGGCCGGAGGCCAGGCGAAGGCCGCGCCAAGTGACCGCATCCGCGTCGGCTTCATCGGACTCGGCGTCCAGGGCACGGGCCGCCTCGGCGAGTTCATGCGCCATCCCGACGTCTTTGCGGCTGCCGTCTGCGATGTCGATCAGACACATTTGGACAACGCATCGGCCCTGGTGGAGAAGTCCCAGGGTCACAAACCTGACGCCTACGGCGACTTTCGCAAGGTGATCGAGCGCAATGACATCGACGCCGTCATGATCGCTACGCCCGACCACTGGCATGCCCTTCCCGCCGTCACGGCCTGCCAGGCCGGCAAGGACGTCTTCGTCGAAAAACCGATGGCCTATTCCATCGGCGAGGGCCGCGCAATGGCCAATGCCGCCACACGCCACAAACGCGTCACCCAGCTCGGCAACCACATCCACAACGACCTGCCGAACTACCGCCGCTCCGTCGAAATCGTCCGCTCCGGGATACTCGGCAAGATCAACCGCGTCTTCTGCGCGCTGACCTGCGGTGACAACAGTCTGCCGGCCTCTACCTCGGGTGCGCCGCCGGCCACACTCGACTACGATTTCTGGCTCGGCCCCGCGCCCAGCCGCCCCTACGATTCGAACCGCTCCCACCGCTCTTTCCGTTACTTCTGGGACTACTCCGGCGGCGTCTTTATCGACTTCTGGTGCCATTACGCCGACCTCGCCTATTGGGCGCTCGACCTCAAGGCCCCCACAGCCGTCTCAGCCGCCGGTGGCCGGTGGATGGCGAAGGACAACGCTGAAACTCCCGACGTCCTCGAAGTCCTCTATGAATACCCGAATCTCGTCCTGACCTGGACGATGCATCCGCGCGGCCGCCCGGGCTACGAGCACATGGGCAGTTGCGTCATCTTCGAAGGCTCGGATGCCACGCTCGTCTCGAATTACTCGCGTCACGAACTCTGGGTGAAGGGCAAGCGGGTCGAGGATTTCACCCCTCCTCCGCAGTCGATTCCCAATTCGCCCGGCCACATCCGCGAATTCCTCGATGCCATCAAGTCCCGCCAGATAACCACTTGCAACCTCGAATATGGCCACCGCCTCACCAAGGGCGGATTGCTCGGCAACATCGCTTTCCGCTCCGGTGAGCGAATCCGGTGGGACGACGACGCCGAGCGCGTCACCAACGTCAGGAGCGCCAATCAAATGGTCACGCGCAAATACCGCAAGCCGTGGAAGCTGGGCTGAGCGGCCCTGGGGGAGCTAAATGAGTCGCACCTTCTATGCATGTCTGCTCACCGCGATCCTGACGGCGGCCGCAACGCACTTCGCCTTTCGTCTGACGGCGAATCAACAGCCTCACGCAGCTTCCAGACTCGAGAATGGCCGTGTCCGCGTCAGCGAGATCGTGTACCAGCCTGGCGTGCCGCGGCCGCGCCAGACGCGCCAGACCGATCAGGTGATCATCTTCCTGGACGACTGCCGCTACGAACGAACTGACTCGGCCACCGGCTCCAAATCCATCCGTATTCGAAAGTCCGGAGACGTTATCTGGCATTCCAGGGGCGAGGATGCTCCTGTGCTGGTCAACGCCGGCGCCGCACCATATAGGACCATGTTGATCGAATTGAAGTGACCCGCCCCGAACTGGGCCGGGCCCCGGCTCCCAGTTGCCAAGGTTATATACTCGGAGTCGAGAATATCGTCCCGTCTCGAAGGAGATTTACATGAGCACTGATTCCCGCAGAAACTTCGTCAAGGCGTCCGCTGCCAGCTTCATGATCGTCGCGCCGCAGGCCGTGCGAGGTTCGCAGGCCAACTCGGCCATGACCCTTGGATTGATCGGCTGCGGCAACCGCGGCATGTACGTCAGCGGCCTGTTCGCAAAAAACGAGAATGCCCGTGTCGCCGCGTATACGGACATCTATGAGGACAAGTTCGCCGCCGCCGCCGCCAAGTACTCCGGCGCGCGCCGCGAGAAGGACATCGCCGCGCTGCTGGCCAGCGACGTCGACGCCGTCCTCATTGCCACGCCGGCCTACTTGCACCCGGAGCACTTCGAAAAAGCGGTCGCCGCCCGCAAACACATCTTTCTTGAAAAGCCCGCCGGCGTGAACGTCGCCGGTTGCCACCGCGTCCTCCGAGCCGCCCGCAAGGCCGATCCCACCAAACGAATCTCCATGGACTTTCAGCAGCGCTATGGGACCGACTACCGCAAGGTCCGCGAAGTGATCAAATCCGGCGAGCTCGGCGCCATCCGCCAGATCCGCGCCGCCTGGATGGGCAACGGCGCCGCCATCGCCAAAGGCCACGCGGCCAGCGAGGAGAAGATGCGCAACTGGTTCTTCTACCGCGAACTCTCCGGCGACATCATCATCGAGCAGGACTGCCACAATATCGACGTTGTCAACTGGTTCATGGACGCGCACCCGGTCAAGGTATCCGGCTACGGCTCGCAAGCCATCCGCAAATACGGCAACGTCTTCGATAACCTGGCCGCCACGTTCCAGTTCGCCGACGGCACCGTCTTCTCCTACACCGCCAACCAGTTCCGTACGCCCGGATACGCTGACGTCTCCGAGACCTTCGTTTGCGAAAAAGGCGCTGTCAACGTCTCGCGCAACGGCTATTCGATCTGGCGCAAACCAGGCGCGCCCGAGACGGCCAAGACGCCTTACGACATCACGATCGACAACGTGAACCAGTTCGTCGATGGTGTCCGGAACGGCAAACTCGAAAACGCCGCCCTGTGGGGTGCCGAATCCACGCTGGTCGCCGTCATGGCGCTGGAAGCCTGCGTGACGGGTAAGGAAATGACCTGGGACAAGGTCAAAATGGCCTGATCCACGCGCCGCTTCTGAACTCGTACAACCTCTGACGCCCGTTGCACGCGCGGATCGCGGCGAGCCCCCCGGGCTTCGCTCGATCCATGCTTCCCTGTTTATCAGGACAGCTTGAAGAGGAGCGCGACACCCTCCGGATTCCCGACCAACCGGACGGAACCAACCGCGTTCTCCCAGCACGGGAACCGCTGTGGAACACCCGCCATCCGCCCTGCGCCCCGCAGCACGCCCCGTCGATTTGGCCCAGTGATAGGATCAACTGATGAAATACGACCTGAAGGATGCGGTCCCGCACATAGTTCACGATTGCGCCTACCTTTTCGCTTCAGGTACTGACACGCAACAACCACATCCGCACCCGTTCAATCATTATGCGGAGCGCACCTTTCTGGTGCACTACCGCACCATGGTTGAGTTCTTCGCTGGGCGACAAGATGTCCGCGCTGATCACTTCACTCGCGGGGACTTCAAGCCGTCGCTCAATACATGGGAGCGGTGGGAACCCCACATTCAGTCGCACCTCATGCATCTCACAGCCGGGCGGACTAAGAAAGAACGTCGAAGGACATGGGATGGGACTACGAACAAACTCATGCTCGATGAATTTCGAGCCACTTGGGCGAAGTTCCTCGGGGAGTTGAGGGATGACCTCAAGCCGATTTTCGAGCGCGAAATGGAGAAACAACGTGCCAACTTCAAGGGCTACGTGCTTTGAGCCATTCGGCTCCTCCGAGCGGCCGCGATTGAACGCGGCGAGCACGCGGGTCAGCCTGCCCGGCGTTTTGACTCCTGTCGCCGCGGCGCGCTCTGGTCGAGGGCCTGTCTGAGAAGGGTCTTGATCACAGCCTGGCGGCTCACGTTCAGCCGCGCGGCCCGTTCGTCCAGTTCCCGCAGCATGCCCTGGGTCAGGTCCACGTTGACCCGTCGAACCGGTCTCACCACCGTAAACTGGTTGGTGAAAAACCGCGACACATCCTCGCCCCGAGTCGCCATCTCGGCAATCTTGTCGGCCGTCGCCGTCGGTCTAGATTTGTTCGGCATAGGCTTCCTCTTCCTGCTTGGTCGCTTTCCAGGCGGTGATCAGATGGCAGTACTCCCCATCCCGATCCCGCCGAATCTCGAAGATGGCCGAACACAACCGGCCCCCGCTCCAACCGATTGCGCGGAACTGCTCCGGGTCGTCATTCTTCTGGTCGATAAGATGCGCCTGATCAAAGATCTCTTGCGCCTCCTCCAGACTGACGCCGTGCTTCTCCTTCACGCGGCGATTCTTTTCCTCATCGAACCGGAAACGCATCGTTGATATAACACTTATACCACTCTCGCGTTCGGATTGGGAGATGGGCAATAGAGCGGCGCAGTTCATTCCGAATGCGCGCTTGTCCTTCGGGCATCCGCCCTCCCGCACTTCCCCGGTGACAGGTGAAGGCGTCAGCCTGCTTCCGCGAACTGCCATCCCTTCCGACGCCCCCACCCGCCACCCCGTACCCGGTGGCCAAAACGCCCAGACCAGCCAATTTGCGATTGGCTGGCCAATTGGCTGGATTGGCTGGTCATACTCCTTTCTACCCCCAAGGGGATAGACGCCACAACGCCGCCTCCCAGGCCGTGATCCGGTGCTTATAATTGTCAGTAAGTTATTGATAATAAATAAATTATTTCGTAAGGAGTTCGTTTGGTCGCAATCCGGCTAGGGTTTGGCTTCGTTCTTCTCGTCCTTGGCCGGCGCAGGTTCCGCCATCTCCTCACCCCAGATGTGTTTCAGGAACCACCGCTCATTGTCCTCCTGCACATGCCGCAACTGCTTCGGCTTCGAAATGCCATGGCCGAATCCCTTATAGATGACGAACCGCGCCTCCACACCCACGTCCTTCAACCCCTGGTAAAGCTGGTAGCCATTCGGGATCGGCACGCGCTTGTCGTTCTCCCCATGCTGGATCAGCGTCGGCGTCTTGGCCATCTTGATGTTGGTGATCGGCGATGTCTTGGCGTAGATCGCCGGGTCGTCCCACGGCGTCGCTTTCAGGTACTGCCGCGTGAACGGCGTGATGTCGGTGTTGACGTAATACGTCATCCAGTCGCTGATGCCCGCCCCGACGCTGATCGCCTTGAACCGCGTCGTGTTCGTTGTCAGGAACGCCGAGATGTATCCGCCCTGACTCCAGCCCATCGAGCCCATGCGCGACTCGTCGACGAAGCCTTGCGAGATCAGGTAATCCACGCCCGACATCACGTCCCACATGTCGCCGACGCCCAGATTACGCACATTCAGCGACCGGAACGCTTCGCCATAGCCCGCCGAACCTCGATAGTTCGGCTGCAACACCACCGCGCCCTTCGCCACCAGCCGTTCAATCGGGTAGGTTCCGTCGGCCCGCCGGATTGGCGTATCGATCCCCGTTGGACCCCCATGGATCACCACCAGCAGCGGATACTTCTTCGACGCGTCGAAGTCCGCCGGCTTGATCAGAATTCCTTCAATCGTCGCACCGTCCTTCGACTTCCACCGCACCACCT
>CAZSBK010000109.1:0-16232 GCA_964604945.1 uncultured Candidatus Solibacter sp. | reverse complement strand
CTTGGCAACTCTACAAAATCCGCGAAATGGAGCTGTTCACCGACATCGACCTCGGTGCCCCCGGTTCGTTTGGTCGCAGCGAAAAACTGGCCCGTTACCGCGGCTCCCACGAACGGCTCCTCTTCCGTAGCCTCAATCAATTGAGACAGATACAGCAGGAACGAGCCCTTCTCGCCACCAACCAAACCGCCGTCCTCCCCACCCACATCCCACCCGCCGTCCGCCTCAAACCCCTCTTCACCCACCTAAAATCCCTCGCCAGCCACCCCAAAACCAAAGCCGCCTCAGCCGTGCCCCGACCGGCGACTACAACGGGCGGTGTCCGAGCCCTGATGCGTCCCCGAAACGAGCGCTAGGAAATGACCTGACGGGCGACTTCGGCCCATTCGTGCTCGAAGTGCCCCTCCCCGCCGGAATTCCAAAACAGAGGTCTGCCCTGACTCGCACTATTCCTTGCCGTGTGTGCTTCGTTGTGCTCCTGCGGTGGGGTGGGTCCAGGATTGCGGGGGCGGTCGAGTTCCGGCTCGGCTGTGGGGATTCCTCCCAGTTGCGGATTCCGTTATACTCCATTCAATTCAAAGTGGAGTCTGCGGCCTGAAATCGCGCAGCGAAGGGAGCCATCGATGCCTGTTCAAAGGACTTATCTCTCAAGACGAAGCTTCATGTTGAGTTCAACCGCGGCGACCGCCTTCTGGGCGCGCGCCGCCGCTCAACCCTCAGGCGAGTGGGACGGGCCCGCCGTCGTCCGGAAGCTCTATTTGGGCGGACGGCCCAGTTGGCCGCGGCCGGACCTGGATCTGGCTCAAGAGGTGGCCGCCATCGAAGGTCAGATGTCCGAACTTGAACGCCGCTATCCGGGCAAGATTCGCTTCACCGGAGGCGAGACGGTCAACTCCGCCGAGGAGATGGACGCCTGGCTCGCGCGGCCCGACCCCAGCGACGCCGTGCTGGTGTTCCCCATGATCACCATCACGTATCCGCAACTGAGGCGGTTGGTCGCCACGGAAAAGCCCGTCCTGATGTTCTCCTTTCCGTACAACGGCCACGACTGGACTCACGGTGCCGCCTTCATGCAGAAGGGAGCCCGGTTGCAGTTGATCGCGTCCAGCGATCCGACGGCCCTTGATCCATACGTGCCGCTGGTGAGGACGATCCACCATCTGAAGCACAGCAAAGTGCTGCTGATGTCGACACGCACGGCACGGCCGAAAACGGAAGCCTACACCAAGCAGTTCGGCACCACATTTGGATTCCCGGCCTACGCCGAACTGGCCGGGCTCTATGACGCAGCCGATGCCGGTACGGCTGAAAGACTGGCCGATGAGTTCATCCGGGCCGCTTCGAAAGTGGTCGAGCCGACGCGGGAGGAGATCGTCAAATCGCTGAGGCTGCACCTGGCGATCCAGGCGCTCATGCGCAAGGAGCAGGCCAACGCCATCGCCATCGATTGCCTGGGCGGCTTCGGCCGCAAGGAACTGCCGGCCTATCCGTGCATCTCGTTCTCGAAGCTGAACGACGTGGGGATGTACGGGGTGTGCGAGAACGACGTGGAATCGACCATGACGCAATTGCTGGTCACGTCGTTCTCGGGCCGGCCCGGTTTTGTCTCGGATCCGGTTTTTGATACGAGCCGGAACGAAGTGATCCACGCGCATTGCGTGTCGGCGACGAAGTTGAAGGGCGTGGACGGCGAGGCATCGCCTTACATGGTGCGTTCGCACCTCGAAGACCACAAGGGGGCTTCGATGCAGGTGCTGGCTCCATCGGGCGAGCCGGTGACCGTGGCCAAGTTTGCCGACGCCAAACGGCTCATGATCTCGAACGGCGAGGCGCTGGGCAACGTGGACAACGAGCGCGGTTGCCGGACAAAGATCCGGACTCGGGTCCGGGACGGCGAGAAACTCCTGGCGAACTGGGGTGCGACCTTGACGCCCGGTCCAGGCATGCCCGGCACACGCGATCTTCTCCATCGTGTCGTGTTTTACGGCGACTACATGAAGGAAACCGCGAAACTCGGCCGTCTGCTTGGCTTCCAGGTGATCGACGAGGGAGCAGAAACAGCGCGCACGGACTGACCCAAACACGGCCCATCGTCCAGTTGGCCCTCATTGGACCGGATCCAGTCGTGTCCCGCCGAGCCGCTTGGTAGCGCAATGGAATGAGTACGGGCCGTGGTATACGCTGGGGGCTGCATGATCGACGAATTGGAGCTGCTCAAATGAAGACCTTCACCCGGCGAAGCTTTCTCGACTCGGTCCCGGCGCTGGCCGCGGCGGCGCCATCACCAGCCATGCCCACCATCCGGCTTGGCCCTCATTCGATTTCCCGGTTGATCGTTGGCGGCAATCCGGTCAGCGCGAACTCTCACGTTTCGGGCGCACTGAGTTCGGAGATGCGCGACTACTTCACCGCGGCCAACACCAAGAAGATGCTGGCCGATTGCGAGCGCGCCGGTATCAACACCTGGCAGTCTCGCGCCGATCGTCATATCATGCGCCTGCTGCACGAATACCGGCAGGAAGGCGGGCGTATCCAGTGGATCGCCCAGACTGCCTCAGAGTACGGCGACCTGAAGCGCAACCTCGGCGAAGCCTCTTCGCTACGGCCCGAGGGCATCTACCACCATGGCTCCCAAACCGACAAATACTGGCTCTCCGGGAAGATAGACGCGACCAGCGAGGCTCTCAAAGCGATTAGGCAAACCGGCGCCCAGGTCGGCTTGGGCACGCACATACCCGAAGTCGTGGACTATGTGGAGTCGAAGGGCTGGGACTTCGATTTCTACATGACCTGTGTCTATAACCTGAGCCGCTCTCAGGAAGAAGCGGAGAAACTGGCCGGCCGGCCTGTCAAGGGCGAGTACTTCCACGACCCGGACCGCGAACGCATGCTCGAACGTGTCAGGCGGACAGCCAAGCCCTGCCTGATCTTCAAGGTGTACGCCGCCACGCGCCACTGCGCAACGCCTGAAGACAGGCGGGCTGCCCTGAATCTGGCATTTCGATATGCCAAGCCCGGCGATGCCGTCGTCATCGGCATGTTTCCGAAGCACCAGGAACAGGTGGAGGAGAACTGCCGCCTGGTGATCGAGGCCGCTCTCAGCCGCCGCGCTCCTCAGACTCCTTGAGCCGTGAACCCTGGCCACTGGCAGACACATGTTGGCCCCAGCGAACTATCGGCACTCTACCGGGGCTCCAAGCGGACATCGCTTACGTGAAACACGGATTCCGCCACGGGCACGTCGGCGCCTTCCAGGTCCTTCAGCCGCGGATCATAGCGGTCCAGGCGCCGATCGGGTTGATTGCGGTAGGCGCCCGTTCGGAACGAGACCCGCTCCACTGAGCGCACAGCCTCGGCGAACTGAGCATCCGCCAGCAGCACCTTCCCGCCCGCCGACAAACTGAAGCGGCCATGGTCGCTTCCAGCAGTCCGCACATCCAGAGCCAAATCCATCCATTCGCCCGTCCGGTAGCGGCGCAGGCCGACTGTCTTCCCCCCGTCCATGGCCCGCAGCCACCCGTCGGTCGCGAACACGAGCCGGATGGGCCTATTCCCGTAGCGGTCGGTGACCTCGACCTCCATGCCGTCCCGGCCAACGCTCCCGGCTTTCACCCGGAAGCGCAAGCGGGCCGCCTTGGATTCAGGAAACACGCGCACGGCCCGCCCATAGTCATATGGGTCCTTGTCCCGCAACTCCAACTCCCGGCCTGTCTGGCGCACCGGCGCCCAGAGCGGGCTGTACACATTCCAACCCCCCATGCCCTGCTGCACGCCGTCGAGGACGGGCACAGGGATGCGGCTGATCCAGATGTCCTCTTTGTTCA
Organism: uncultured Candidatus Solibacter sp.; assembly: GCA_964604945.1. Classification (GTDB taxonomy): domain Bacteria; phylum Acidobacteriota; class Terriglobia; order Bryobacterales; family Bryobacteraceae; genus PNKE01. The sequence goes on along the minus strand of CAZSBK010000109.1, from coordinate 12,408 downwards.
CGCTGTAAACCACCCACAGCGCGCCATCGCCGGGGTCGCCGTTGCCTTCGGCGATGCCCCGCATGTACTGCGCCCCGAAATCCTTCGATTTGCCGATGAAACGCCGCGGCGGCACCTCGCCGTTCACCCCCAGAAGCGTGTCGAAGATGGTCCCGTCCGAACCGGTCGAGATGGCCAGGGGCCAGCGGTGGCTCCCGAATAGCACTGGATTGTAGACCAGGGCGTACTGGCCGTCGCTCGTCCGCTGCCCCCAGATTTTCGCGTTGTTCGTGATCAGCGTGGGCGCGCGGACCGGCTTTGACCATGTGCGGCCGTGGTCCTTCGTGATGGTGGTCATCGCGTTCTTGCACACGCCCACAACCTTGCCGTCAGCACGGTGATAGTAGCTGACCGCGGAGCAGGGCCCAGGCATGGCATCGCCGGCGTTGGGATCCTCATCGCGCCACTGCGCGGTCATGAGTCGATCGGCCAGCAGCGCGTCGCAAGCAGCCACGAAATCCGCATCCGGTGAACGCTTGTAGAAGGGAAACGCGGTATTTCCTTCGTCCCACCGTGTTCCTGTGTTGTAGCGCAGGAAATGGATCGGTCCAAAGCTGCCATCGGCCCTGATTTCGCGAACCACCCGTCCAATGCCGCCTTGTCCGAACGGATCTGGAGCGAATCCGTAAAACGCAACTGTGAGCAGGCGCCCGTTGGGTGCAACGAAGAAACCCATGCGCTGGTGCATCATGTAGCCGGTGGTCTTCGGCGGAAGCGCCTGGTCCGCGCCAGCCGGCGGCGGATACGGCGGAAACGCCACCCGCGGCTTGCCCCACTGCCGGCCGTCGGCCGAGGTCACCAGCAGAGTCTGCCCCGGCGGCTCGTGTTCTCCCACCGGGTTGCTCAGATACTGCAAGTAGAACCTGCCGCGCCAGTGTGCCAGCATCGCCGCGTGATTGTAAGTCCAGCCGAAACCGTCACCCAGTCCAGGCCGGGACCGGTTGGCGCGCATCACCTGGTAGCTTTCCACGCCGACCGCGGGCCTGAGGCGCCCGTCATGCACCTCCTGGTCAACGTATACACCGCCCAGATAGCGGACTGGTTCCGCCGCCGAGCCCGTTTGCGCCAGTGCCGGCATGCAGGCCGTCATGCACAGCCAGATTCCCATGAATCTCATCAGTTCTTCCCTTACATTCGTTCGAGCTGCGACGTTGCCCAGAGATACCAGGCGTTGTGCGGGCTCCAGTATTCCGTTGTGCGCCAGTCGTAGCCGTATTCGGTGTCAAGAATCGGCTCGTCCTTCGCGTTGCCGGCGATGCCGTTGACGATGCCGCCGTTGATCAGTCCGGCGAATCGGGAGTGAGGATAGACGTTCCTCATGCCTTCGCCCGTCATGAGACAGGCTCCAAATGGGTTGGCCCCCATCACCCATTCCATCTGCCGGTAGCCCAGATCGCGGTATTCGCGCTGGTCGAAAACCCGCGCGGCCATGCCCAACAGGGCGGCATGGATCTCCAGGTGAGAAGTTGTGCCCAGCCACCAGAACTGCTTCCGCACGGGCAGGAAGTAGCGGTATGTCAGTTCACCGTCGAGTGGACGGTAGGACTCAGGCGTCGGCGAGCCGTGGAAGACGCCAAACGGGATGATCCGGAAGGCTGAGCGTTCGCTCAACGGAGTGACGTATTCGTCGAGGTACATCCGGACTGCATCGCGCCAGCCTCCGGCGGCAGGGTGTGCTGGAAGCTGGCTGGCAGCCATCAATAGCGCGATCGCCGGGATGGCTGAATAGACCGCATCGGTGAACGGCAAGCGCTCGGTCGCCGAGACTTGGAAGTATCCGCGGATGCGGCGCTGGTTGCCGGCGAAAGCAGTCTGTTGACGGGCGAGCAGCAGTTGCGCCAGGCGGGCGGCCTCAGCGGCATAGTCCGGATCCTTGGTCGCGCGGGACAGTTCGGTGGCGGCAATGAGCCACCAGCCGAGGTCGCAAGTCGCGCCCTCACGCGGATTCGCCTTCCAGCAGCGGACGCCGGCGGCGAGACATTGCTGGCCGAAGCTTGGGTCGTAGCTTCGATACTCCTGAGCGGCAAGGGCCTGCAGCGCCGTGAACATGCATTGGACCGCCGGGTTCTTCGCCGTGTTGACGTAGCGGTCGTCGTTGTTGCCCGCGACGTTGTCGGTCCAGTGGTTGTCGCTGTTGTCGCCGTTAACGCCGCCGGCGACATCGGCGAAGACGCGGCCATCGGTATCCTGCATTTTGAGAAAATAGCGGTTGCCCCAACGGGCCTCTTCAAGAAGAGTCTTCACCCCGGAGCCGCCCTGGTCCCACTGCTTGCCCAGATGGCGGGCGAGATAGAGGAGCCCGAAGCCGTTAGTCATCGTCGCGGTCATCCATTTGCGCAGGTCACCGGCGTCGTGCCAGCCGCCGGTCATGTCGATGTATTCGCCATTGTCGCGGCGGCGGGCATCGTCGAGGTGGCAGGCCTGGTGGACATTGGGAACGGCAATGCCGCAACGCTCGGCGGTATGGAAGCTGACGGCCTTGGGCAACGTGCGGCGCCAGACATCGCTCCGGATGAAGAACGGGACTGAACGCTCGCCGTCGACCGAGATCTGGTACATCGCCTCGCGCTTGAGGTTGCTGAAATCGCCGATCAGGCAATCTCCGAAGTCGCCTGAAACGCGTTTCAGCGCGGAAGCGATAGAGAAAGGCTGTGGCGGGCTGCCTATGTCACGCGCGGTGAACATACTGGGCTGCGAACCCGCCGGCGCGCGGAAAACCAGTATCTTTCTCGCGTCCGGCAGGAACCCGAGGTGGTTCAAGGCGATGGCCGGTTTCGGCCCGGGCGTCATCTTCTCGACCGGCTCTTCGCGCGGCGGCCCCTGCTGCCCAACGGCGGCGCCGGATGCGGCAACACTGAATACAAATCTGCGGCGGTTCAGCTCCATCGGGTGTCCTTTCTATGTCGCCAGCATATCGGCCCGAAGCGGTTGGGAGACGGGTTCCGAGCCGCCAGTCCGCCCCTTTCGTGGGATTGCCCTTCCACCTACTTGCCGTGGGCGGTTCACAGGAATAGCCTCCATCATCCCTCTTTCGTAAAGGTCCTGGAGGGTACGTGTGGAGGCGGGCTGGCGCAACCCAAGGATGGGGGAACCGGCGAGGGGCCGGCAGTCGAGGCGTCTGTTTTGGCGCTCTAAATGGTCCGGCGACAGGCCAATGGGTGCAGGTGATTGAAAAGAATGGAGCCACCCGCCGGGATCGAACCGGCGACCTGCTGATTACGAATCAGCCGCTCTACCAACTGAGCTAGGGTGGCCCACAGTGCGTCAGAGGGCTTCACCACCGCGCAAATTGCCCGCGTGGCACAACTCCTGCCGCTTTTCGAATTTTATCACGGAACGTTTGGTGGGGTCCAAGTCCAGGCGGCGGCCCTATGCCGCCACGTTGACGTCGCCGTCTTACCAGGCCCAGCCGCGCCGCCGACGGATGGCCACGAGCCAGCAGCAGAGTTGCCGTTTGAGGGCAGCCGAACCCGCGCCAAATCCGCGTGATGTCAAGAGGGGCTGGCCGATGTCCAGAGGTCCGGCCGTGCGCCGCACAGCGATGCGGTGTGCCCGCATTTCGGCTGCTCAGCGGACACCGGCGAGAATGGCACGACGGGAGACTGCGTCTGTTACTTCGCGTCGATTCTATCGGTTAGATATCGAGGCGAGGTGACGAAACGAATCGGGGAGGCGGATTGGTTCAACTCGCTTTTCCGGCTGACTGTCCGGGGCTGAAGCCCAAGGACGATGCGGACGAGGTCCTCCTCGTCGGGGCGGATGCCGCCGAGCGGGAGGCGCCGAGGTTGCCGGGGTTCGTTCGCTCGTTGACGCATACAAGTCTCCAAACAGAGCGTGGACACACACTTAGAGCACGAATGCCTGCCGGGTGGGAAAAACCGGGGTCCAGGTGTGCCACTAGTTGCCCGGTACGTTTAGTACCGTTCAACTACCGCTCATACACTCTAGACGCACGAGGCGGCAGAAAGTTCTATGCGGCATGAAGAAAGTGACATTTTTGACTGTCCAGCTTTGGCAGCGCCGGGGGCTGGATCGGGGATAGAATCTCCATGGCGTGGATGCGTGCAAGAAAAGGAGTTTTGCAGATGGCAACTCGATGTGGGTGGTTGATGCTGACGACTGGTATAGCGGCGGCGGTAATTGTCCAGGCGGCCCCGCCCCAGCCCAAGCCTGACGCTGTTGGGATGTCGTCGGAGAGGCTGACTCGCATTCACGAGATGGTGATGACGAAGGTGAAGGAAGGCGCTATCACTGGTGCGGTCACCGCCGTCTCGCGCAAAGGAAGAGTAGTCCACTTCGAAGCACACGGCGTGATGGATCTTGAATCGAAGAAGCCCATGACCAAGGATGCGCTGTTCCATCTCGCCTCAACCAGCAAACCGGTGACGGCGGTAGCGATTCTTATCTTGATGGAAGAAGGCAAACTGCTGCTGACTGATCCCGTGTCGAAATTCATCCCGGAGTTCAAGGAGATGAAGGTCGCTCTGGAGGTCACAGGCGGCGGAACCACCAAAGTGGCCGCCGAACGCCAGATCACGATTCTCGACCTGCTGACGCACACGTCCGGTCTAGGCGCGGGGGGCGCGGCGAACGCCGAGTTTCAGGCCGTCATGAAGACGCGCCAGCCTGCCGACACCCTGGCGACCTTCATTCCCAAGTTGGCCGGCGTGCCGTTGGATTATCAGCCTGGCACACGGTGGCGCTACAGCGGGCTGGCCGGTTTCGACACATTGGGCCGCATCGTAGAGGTGGCCTCGGGCATGAAGTTCGACGAATTCCTGCGTACGCGGCTTTTCGAACCCCTGGGCATGACCAGCACCTGGTTCAACGTGCCAGAGAGTGAAGCCGTCCGCAAAGTCACGATCTACAGAAGAACGGCCAGCGGACTAGAGAAACCGCCGGCGCGGATTTCCATCGGCGGGCCGAACTATCCTTCCGGCGCTGGCGGATTGACGTCGACGGCGGGGGACTATTTGCGCTTCGCCCAGATGCTCTGCAACGGCGGCACGCTAGACGGCAAGCGGATATTGAGCCCCTGGACGGTCGAGTTGATGATGAGTAACCAGGTCGGCGATCTGTTCAATGGCCAGATCGGGCGATCTTCCAAGGGCGTTGGCTTCGGGTTGGGCGGCGAGGTTGTACTCAATGCCGCTGAAGCGCGCCTGCGCAAGCCCAACGGCAGCTATGGTTGGGATGGCGCGTTCGGAACCTACTGGTACGTCAACCGGAAGGAACAGATTGCCACGATTCTGTTCATCCAGACCCCGGGCCGGGCGATCCACTTTGATTTCGACAATGCCGTGGCTCAGGCGGTGATTGAATAACCCGGCAAGGGGACTAAGCCGCCTGGCGGTCCGCCGACTGCAGGAGGGTGAAAACAGCCCACCCCGCGGCGCCCAGCAGCGGCAGCGCGGCGATCATCATGAATAGAGCGTGGAACTGGCCGTGATCCACCATCCGGCCCACCACTGGCAACAGGACGGCGACGACAGCCGACCAGGATCCAGCCCCGATGCCCGCGACAAGTGCGGTCTGATCGGATGGATACGCCTGAGCGGCAGCGCGGAGCGAGATAACGATAAACCCTGAGGCGGTGAACATCGACCAGCAGAACACCGCCAAGGCGGCAGAGGCTGAAGTGATAGCTGGGATGGCGGCGACCGGCAATCCCATGATTGCCAGCAACACTACCAGACCCACAGGTCTTGCCGCTGTGGCGGACCTCCGGTCGGCAACCCAGCCCCAGAAGAAGTAGCCGATCTCCCATCCAAGCGGGGGAATCCAGAGCAGTTTCCCGAGATCGGACTGGCTCAGGCCATGCAACCTGTTCAGAACGAGTGGGGCAACATACAGCACCGGCGCCAGGGGAAACGCGCCGAACGCATAGCCAAAGAACAGTGCCCAGAAACGGCGTTCGCCCGGATTTGGCAGGTGAAACCGCTCCGGCCGGCGCTCGGGCGGAGGCAGATAGGGGGGCCGTGCGAAGACGCGCCAGACGATGAGCCAAGTGACCCCGGCTAGGCCCGTAAACAGGAACGCGGAGCGCCAGCCGAAATGCAGCGCGATCGGGACGACGATCCAGGGTGTGATGATCGCGCCCAGTGATCCGCCACTATAGGCCAGGGCGATGCCTCGCGAGCGTTTCCGCGGTGGAAGCGAATCAAAGGCCGTTCGCAATCCGGCCGGGAAAGTGGCGCCTTCACCAAAGCCCAACGCGGCGCGCGCCAGCGAGAAGCCGGCCAAGCCGGCCATCAACGCGTGCGAAGCGCTCGCGGCACTCCAAATGCCTACGGCGATGATCATGCCCGCGCGCAGTCCAATCCGGTCGAGAATACCGCCCCAGAGCGGGTTGCCCAGCATGTAGGCGATCGAGAACGCGCTGATGGCAATGCCGTAATCCTGAGTCGTCAATCGCGTCTCGCGCATGATGGTCGGCGCGAGCACGGCCAACGTCTGGCGGTCGATGTAGCTGATCAGCGAGCAGAGCATCATGAGGAAGCTTGCCAGCCAGATCCGCGCTCCGGATGCCTGGGATGGTTGTTTTGAGGGCAACATGCCGATTATCGCCGGTTACCCAACCACCATGCCGCAGCACGGGTCTGATAACCCCCTCGCCGCGGCCGCCGATTCATGCTATAAACAAGGCTAATTGGACGGCATGGAGGGCAGAGTGAGCAGAATACTGATCATCTCATTGTTGTTGACGGCTTCGGTCGCCTTGTGCTCGGCGGACCAGATGAGCGGCCCGGTTTCAGGACTGCTCGTCGATCGTCAAACCCATTCGATCCGCCCCATCGTGGGCCTCGCCGGGTCAGCTTACGCGGGTGGCAATGCCGTTGGTGAAGCCGAATTCGCACTCGCCGCGTCCGACGGCCGAACCGCTTTAGTGGTAAAGCGAGCGACGCTGTTTTCCGTCGGCAACCTTGACTCCGGCCAGCCGGTCTGGCGAAAGCTCGGCGAAAACAAGGCCGCGGCCGGAGCCGCCGCCTGGAGCGCGGATGCCAAATCGTTGGCTGTCTACTTCCCATCAGCGTCGCGGCTGCGTATGTGGACCGGGGCGCAGGAAACGCCCGAATCCACTGGCGATATCGACCTTTCACTGATCGAGGGGCGCGTTTCTGCGTTGGCCGTTGGCTCTGACGGGCGCACCGCTTTCGCGACCATCGAGAATGGCGAGGCAGGTGCGTTGTATATGTTGCGGGTGGGCGAAAGCCCGCGTATGTTGCAGGCCATGAGCCGCGGCTCGCTTCTGGCCGTCAGCGGCGCTTCGATCTATGCCGCGGACCGCGAACGGAATGAAGTGGTGCGGATTGAGGGGTGGGATTCGAATCTGACGATGACCACTGTCGCAACTTCCGCCCATGGCGTTTCCGATCCAGTCGGCATTGCCCTGACCGCCGATGGCCGCCGCCTGCTTGTCGCCAACGGCAAAGCGCGCCAGGTGCTTGTGCTCGACGCTGGAACTTCAACCACTGTAGGGGTTGTCGATTTGGATTTCACGCCGACCAGCCTTGAAGCCAGCGGCAGGGTCTTTCTGCTGGCCGAAGGCGAAGCCGGCCAGCGGCCCGCACAAGTCCTGGAGCCCGCCGGCATGACTGTCCACTTCGTGCCCATCCCCGCGCCCGCCGCCGCGCCGGTGGTCGAATAGCCTTTTCGCGCCAGTCCTGAAATACTGGGCTTCTCGGAAAGCCCATGCGATATCTTCTCGTCTTCGTCCTCGTCCCGGCTGCCGCAATGGCCGGCGACCTGTTCCGCGACGACTTCTCGCGCTACCCCGCCGGGTGGTTATCCGCGCCCGTCGGCCAGTTGAACGCCGCTATCCAGGAGTATCACTACCTGCCGCACCGAGGCGTCCCCCTCGCGCCCTGGGCCAATCCCATCAACCACCAGGACGCCTGGGTCGTCAGCGACGAGGACGGCAAACCCTACCTCGAACAGCACCTCATGACCGACTGGCCCGAGTGGTACACCGCGCTCATGATCACGGGCGATCCCGAGTGGTCCAACTACACTGCCGAGGTTCGAATGAAGCCACTCTCGTTCCGCTACCCCGCCGGCATCGCCTTCCGCTACCACACCAACCGCCACTTCTACCAGTTCGCCCTGGTGGGCGGGAATCGCGCCGTCCTGCGGCTTCGTTTGCCAATCGAAACCGAGTTCCGCCGCATGGCCTGGCGCGACCTCGGCTCAGCCGAGTTTCAGTACGACACCCGCCGCTATTACCATCTGCGTGTCGTCAACTCCGGCCCGTCCATCAAGGCCTATATCGACGGCAAGCTCGTTCTCGAAGCCTCCGACAGCGAGATCCTGAAGGGCAAGGCGGGCGTCTCTGCCACCTTCCCGGCGCGTTTCCAGGACTTCGCCATCACCGCTCCTGACTCCGAACTCGCCGCCATCAAGTCCCGAATCGCCGCCCGCGAAACTGAACTCGCCACGTTGCGCGCCGCCAATTCCAAGCCCGTCGTCTGGAAGAAGATCAACACGCCAGGCTTCGGCGCCGGCCGCAATATCCGCCTCGGCGACCTCGATGGCGATGGCCGCACAGACATCCTGATCGGCCAGAACATCCCACGCGTTCGCGGCGATGCCTTCTCGCATCTGAGCTGCCTGACCGCCATGAATCTCGACGGCAAGATCCTCTGGCAGACCGGCAAGCCCGACCCGCGCAATGGCCTGCTCACCAACGACATGCCGTTCCAGGTCCACGACATCGACGGCGACGGCGCCGCCGAGGTGGTCCTGGTCCGCGATTTCCAGCTTCAGATTCTCGACGGCAAAACGGGCAAACGCAAGCTCGCCACATTCCTTCCAGCAATGGACGCAACGCTCAAAGAGCGCCCCTACGAACTCAACTCCGGCGACTCGATCGCGTTCCTCAACCTATCCGGCGGCAAGACCGCCTCCGAGATCCTGGTCAAGGACCGCTACAAGTTTTTCTGGATTTACGACCGCAACCTGAAACTTCTCTGGAAGGGCGATGGCCAGACCGGCCACTTCCCCTATGCCTACGACATGGACGGCGACGGGAAGCAGGAGTTCGTCATGGGCTACACGTTGTGGTCGCACGACGGCCGGCGGCTTTGGTCGCGCGACGAGGAACTTCGAGACCACGCCGACGGCATCACCATCGGCAACTTCAGCGATGACCCAAAGGCGCCGCCCATGGCCTATGCCTGCGGCAGCGACGAGGGTTTCCTTCTCTTTGACCGCGAGGGCAGAATCCTCAAGCACATTCGCATCGGCCACGCCCAGAGCCCGTCGGTCGCCAAGTACCGTGCCGACATTCCCGGACTCCAACTCCTCACCATCAACTACTGGCGCAATCCCGGCATCCTCACGCTGATCGACGCCCAGGGCAACATCCTGAAGCAGGACGAACCGATCCACTCCGGCAGCCCGCTGCTCCCGGTGAACTGGCGCGGCGACGGAATCGAATACTCGTTGCTGTCCGGCAACGCACGAGAGGGCGGCATGATCGACGGCCAGTTCCGCTGCGTCGTCATGTTCCCCGACGACGGCCACCCCGACCTTGCCTCGATGACCGCGGATCTCACCGGCGACGCCCGCGACGAGATCATCCTCTGGGACCAGCAGCGCATCTGGATCTACACCCAGGACCAGCCGTTCAAGGGCAAGCGGATCTACGCCCCGGTTCGCAACCCGGACTTCAACGAATCCAACTACCGCACCACGGTATCTCTACCTGCATGGAAAACGGTTCAGTAAAACACGGCCGCATCGCCGTTCGATTGATCCATCAACGCGCCGGCGAAGCCGCGCCGCGGGTGGAGCAACTCGGCCGGCTGGGCTTTGACGCGGCGTTCGATCCGCTGGCGAGTACGCCGCTGTTCCGCGCCATCGACGCGCAGGCTCCGGCCGTCATCGTCGTTGACCTGACGCGCATGCCCTCGCACGGTCTCCTATATGGCCACGCGCTGCGAAGGCGTAAATCGACTCGCTTCACGCCGCTGGTTTTCGCCGGCGGCGAAGCGGAGAAGGTGGATAAGGTCCGCGCTTTGCTCCCCGACGCCGTCTTCTGCGAGTGGGACGCAATCGGCGACGCGATCCGTCACGCCGCCGGCAACGCGCCCGGCAAACCCGTAGTTCCGCTGGACATGCCCATGTCGAAACCAGGGCGGCTGCTTGTGGACAAGCTTGGCGTAAAGCCGGACATGAAAGTCGTCCTCATCGACGCGCCGCGCCACGCCGAGTCGCTGCTCGAACCGCTGCCCGAAGGCGCCGAGATCCTCGCCGGACCCGCCAAGGGCGACCTGTTCGTTTGGTTCGCCCGCGACCCGGCCGAATTCCAGAACTCGGTCGCCTCCATCCTCCGCAAAGCCGCGCCCTCGCCGGTTTGGATCGCCTGGCCCAAACAGACCTCGTCCCAGTTCACAGGCCTCACCCAGAACATGATCCGCCAATCCGCCATCGATCTCGGCTGGGTGGACTACAGAATCTGCTCCATAGACGAAACTTGGTCCGGCCTGCTGTTCCAAAGGCGGAAGTCGACTTCTTCGTGAGTCGCTCGTGGTTGCTCCTGGTGTCTGCGCATCCGACTCACTGTGGGCTTGCCTGGGTGAATAGAATGGAAGCGTTCAAATCCATGAAAGTTGACCGGAGAGAGCAATGTCTCGAGATCGCTCGGAAGATCCTATTGGAGGTAGCCGCTGCATCTAAACCTCTTCGTTCCTCGTTCCATGTCCAGCCGATTCCAGAGCTAGACTTGTCCCTCGATTTCGACGTTCAACCAGGACTGAGTTTCCCTGTGAGCGCCAATCTGCAAAACGCTGATGAGTTGCAGCTGGCGGTCGGCGAAGTGTTTTGTTGCAATTGGTTCCCCTGCGATGACCCTCGCGTGGTCTCGGAATTCCGCGAAGCCATGCTGGGCATCATTTCGGGCGAGTACCGCGTGGTCGAGTTCTACCGGAATGACAAACCGATCCGGGCTGAACTGCAACGCCCAACTGGCGAGACTTGGATCAAGGCAGCTACTTACTCAAAGCAGCGTCTGCCTTCGCTGGTCCGAATGAGAACGAGAATCCTGCGCAATGCGCCAGGGCGCAGTTTGTGCCCACCGCCGGATTGATGTCATGGGCCATGAAGCTTCACAGAGGGGGGTGTTCCGGATCTCTGCGGGCCACGGCCACACTGGCCTCAACTGGACAATGGCTGCGATCTTCGGCGCCTCGATCGTCGTCGCCATGGCTGCTGCGAGTCAGGGTGAACGGAACCCTGGCCTCTCGACCGGCAAGTCCATCGACGACCTCCCCGTTCCGGCGTCCGGTTACCAGGTCTACCTCCTCGGCGAGATGCACGGCATCGTCCAGAACGAGCGGTTGTTCGAACAGTACCTGATCAGGTTGAACCGGGAATCCGGCCTGCGCGATGTGGCTATCGAGGAAGACCCCGTCTATGCACCCGATGCCCGGGCCTATGTCGAAGGCCGGCGCGAGACCGTCCCTGCCCCGCTCTGCCTTCGGGCCGGCATCCTCGAAGCAGTTCGCCGGATCAATCAGGGCCGCGAGCCGGACGAAATGGTCCGTGTTCATCTGGTCGATATCGACACGCCCGCCGAAGCCATCCGGCTGCATCTTGAGTCTATCCGCGCCCGGATTCCCGCCGCCGTGAAAGTCGCCATCCCTGGCGTGGATTCGGTCGCCAAGGATGGGCTGGAGACGGTGGACTCGTTCGAGCGTTTGACGAAAGGTCCGGCGCTGCGCTCCGAGTTGCGAACCATTCGAGGGTCGATTGAGGCGAACCGGCTGGGGCTGGAGGTCGGTACTGGCGAGCCCAAGGGCAGCCCGTATCTTGATGCCCGGGAAGATGTCATCGCCGCCGACATTCGCGACATTGTTGCGCTCGAAGGCGCGCGCGGCGTACTCGCCTTCTACGGCTCCGACCACGTTTCGAAGTCGATGCGCAGGGACGGCGGGGCGAACCGCGACCGCCCGTTCGCGCCGATGGCTCTCCGCCTTGAGCAAGCCGGGCTGAAGGTCTTCTCCCTGATGACATTCCCTCTGACGGGCCGCTGGGCGTGGCGCGGCCGTTCACAGGAGATGTTGTGGACGCCGGATGAGGGCCGCTTGGAGAGCGGCGAGACGCTGGACAAAGTCGCGAACGCCGCCGGCGCGGGAGCCCTGATCTACATCGATAGGACAAAACAGGGGGTTATACTGCCAAGCACCGACCTTACGAATTACCGGACCGAGGCGGTGCTGTTGTTCTCGGGTGCGCAGCCACTGCCCGACCGGTGCTCCGGTTTGAACTGACCGCTCCTCCGCCCACTGCGGTTGCGCCGGGCGTCCGTATGAAGTCGAACAGTCGCATGGTTTTAGCGGAGCGGAGTTGGCCGCGGCGGCGCGGCCGGCC
>CAZSBK010000108.1:0-16777 GCA_964604945.1 uncultured Candidatus Solibacter sp. | reverse complement strand
TACGGGATCCGGCGGCAGATTCGAGACGGCATCACGAGCGACTACCTATGGGTTGAGCAATCGCTGGGTTACAACAGCTATGTCGTCTCGGCCTTCCTCTCGTTCCTCGAATACGCCGGCCTCGCCGGGCGGCTCGACGAACTGAGACAGGATGCCGCATCCATCGGGAACCTAATGCTCGCGCCCATATATCTGAGATTCCCCAGCGGCCAACTGCCGACGCCGGCCGACTCGACCGGCGGTCCACGCAAAGCGCCAGAGACCGGTATTCTGGGAAGCGCCTGGCGGGTGTTCCCGACGTCGATTGGCATCGCTGCCGCCGCACGGCAGAGGTCCTGGGCCACCTTGCTCGATCCTCCGCCCACTGTGCAGCAGCAGCCGCTGCCCGAGATCGCCAGCCGCAATTTCGAATCAAGCCGCATGGCTATCATCAGGAAAGGGCCGTGGCAGGTCTACTTCCACTACGGCCAACTCGACCCGTCACACGCTCAGGCTGAGGCGCTGAACTACGAGGCGTTTTTCGAATCCATCGATGTGACGCACGATGCCGGCACGGTCGGCTATGGGTCACCCCTGCACAAGGGGTTCTTTCAGACAGGCGCGGCGCACAACACCGTGCTCATCGACGGCATGGGCCAGGCGAAGTGGAACCCCGGCACGCTGGTTGGCTTCGACGGCGGCAAGGCGATAGTGGCGGCCAGGCAGGACGAATTCCGCCCTGGGATCGCGGTTGAAAGGAAGCTGGCAATCGATGGCGCAAAGCTGATCGAATCAACCAGCGTCAAGTGCTCGGATACGGCGCCTCACCGGATCGGTTTGGTGCTACAAATCCAGGGCAAGGTGGACGTGCCGGGCGCGGCTTCCCCGTCGGCCGACATCCAGTTGCCGTACTGGAAACAGGCGCGAAGCTGGGACGGCGGGCGGAAGATTGAAGTCATGGTCACTGCCGGAGGGAAGCAGTTCCTGCTCACGGTCGAGTCGGCCGATCCTTTGCAGGTGACCCACGCCACCACGCCGGACGCTCCTCCGGCCACGCGCGAGAGCCTGTATCTCGAGACCACCGGACAATCGGCCGCCTTCACCGCGACCTGGCAACCGCGTTGACGTCCGGGCATATACTGGGTGCTGCCAAAGCACCACGACAAGCAACTGGGGGCCTCATGAACGCGAACAGGCGGGATTTTCTGAAGAGCACGGCAGCCGTCACGGCCGCCTCGCAGAGTCGCATCCTTGGCGCCAACGACCGCATCCGGCTGGCCGGGATCGGCTGCGGCGGCCGTTGCCAGTTTGTGTTAAAGAAGGCGCTCGAGGCAGGCAACTGCGAAGTGGTTGCCTTCGCCGAGGTCTATCAGCCCAGGCTCCGCCAGGCCAAGCTGATCGCCCCGCAGGCAGCCGAGTACGGCGACTATCGCAAGCTGCTGGAGAGGAACGACATCGACGCCGTGGTCATCGGTTCTCCCGACCACTGGCACGTACCGATGACGATTGACGCGTTGCGGGCCGGCAAAGATGTGTATGTCGAGAAGCCCGTCTCGCACACTGTCGAGGAAGGCGCGCGGTTGAAGGCCGTGGCCGCCGCGTCGAAGAACCTCGTCCAGGTGGGTTATCAGCAGCGCACCTGGGACCACTTCATCGAGGCCCGCAGAATCGTGCAGTCGGGCCGGCTGGGCAAGATCACGCTGGTTCTGGCCTCCTGGTACCAAGTCTTCCTGGCGCTGCCAAAGCCGCCAACGCTCAACGAAAGCGAGATCGACTGGAAAGCCTGGCTCGGCAATGCGCCCGACCGTCCGCCAGACCCCTGGCGCTATGCCCGCTGGCGCTGGTATTGGGATTACGGCGGCGGACACCTGACCGATCTCTACAGCCACTGGTGCGACACGCTGCACTGGATCTTCGGCCTGAACCAGCCGCTCTATGCCCAAGCCGCCGGCGGCAAGTATGCGGTCGATTTCCAGGACTGTCCCGACACCATCAACTGTTTCTATGAGTACCCGGGCAAGTTGTCCATCGCCTACAACGGGACGATGCATTGTTCGCTGGATGGCGGAAATATCCTCATGCGCGGCGACAAGGCGATGATGAAGCTCAACCGCGACGGGTTTGCCGTGTTTCCCGAAGGACTGGTTCCCACCGAGAAAACGATCTACCCCGAACCGGAGATCCAGATGAGGTCCGCTCGCGATGGAGCGCGCGACCACGCCGCCAACTTCCTCGATTGCATCCGGTCGCGGAAGCAGCCCAACGCGCCGGTGGATGAGGCCGTGGGTGCGGCCAATGCCTGCCATTTGGGTAATCTCGCTTACCGCAGCGGCAAGCGGCTGACTTTGGCGGAGGTATAGCTGGGTCAGCGCCGGACCATGTAGACGGCGATCTCGGCCATCAGGTTGGGCATGAATGAGACTTGCGAGTGACCCGCCAAAAACCGTCGTTTCTCGACCACCCATTTCTGCGCGGCAGCGAGTTCCTCAAAGTCCAATATCGTGAGAAAGTGAATGTTCGGCGAGTCGTACCACTGGTAGGGGAAGGTCGGCGTGCGCGGCGACCGTCCAGATGTCAGATGGCTCAACCTCACGCGCCAGTGGCCGAAGTTGGGAAAGGCCAGCACGGCATGGCGGCCGATGCGCAACATCTCATCGAGTACGCGCAAAGGCTGGCGGGTCTCCTGCAGGGTTTGCGACAGGATGACGTAATCGAACGCCTGTTCTGGGTACTCGGTCACTGACTGGTCGATGTCCCCCTGATAAACCGTGACGCCCCGGCCGATCGCCTTCTGCACCAGTTCTCGGTTGATTTCGACCCCGCGCGCCTCCACCTGCTTGTTTTCGCGCAACCAGGCCAGCAGCGCGCCGTCGCCGCAGCCCAGGTCGAGCACCTTCGAGTCAGGCGGGATCAGTTCCGAGATGAGAGCGAAATCACCCCGGCCGAGAATGTCGCGAACCTTCAATGATGGGTCTCCAGCGTCGAACTCCTATTGTATCCACGCCCGGCGCGCGAGAACCGGTGTCAGGGCCGAACAACGGCGTAGCGGGAGTTGCCGAACACGGTGCTGACGCCAGCAGGGACTCTTGACGGTTTCACGACCAGATAGTCGATGCCCAGAGACCGGTAAGTTTCGATGGGTTTCAGTAGTCGCTTGCATTCATTCACCGCCGACCACCTTTGCCACCACTCGCCGGCGAATCGCCGCAGCAGGTTCACTTGTCCGCCGCCCTTCCAATCGACGAACATCGCCCGCTTGGCTTCGACGCGGAAGACGCCGGCCGAAAGATCGCGGCCACCGTCGGCGAAGAGAAACACCGCGTCCTTGTCGGTATTCTGTGAAGCCCAGGAAACCAATTGAATCAATTCTGGATTCGCATCAACGTTCGGATAATTGCGCGTCTCGCCGATCGTCGGGATGGCGAGAAGCGGCGCGGCCATGGCCAGCGCCACGGCCAGGGCATGGCGGCGCTGAGCCAGGGCGGCGATGAAGGCCATGGCAATGGCCAGGGCCAACGCCAGGGCCAGACGTTTCGCCGCAAGCGGGGAGGAGAACGATTCGGTGATCAATTGGAGCACCAGGCCGTTCAGCGGGATCGCCACGACGATGAAAAACCAGCCTGCCGCCTCTGCCCAACGCCGTTCGCCCGCCGCGCGCCAACCGGCAATGGCGCTGAGGACAACCGCAAAAACAGTGATAAACAACACTGCCCGTGCCGGCTGATACTGCGGCATCAAAATCCACTTCCAGTGATCCAACAGGAGCCACGTCAGCGGGACCATCAGCAGCCCAAAGACGGGCAGCGAGATCGAAAACCATTTCACTTTGGGAGGCATCGTGTGACGCAGCCGGAACCAGGCGGCCGCCACGGCGCCGAACAGCAGCGGATACTGCCAGAACCATGTGTCCGGCCAGAGCCCGATCCAATTGTAGGAGCCGCGAAGACGCTGCAACCGTTCCAGTTCGGGGCCGATCCGGCCGAACAGAGGCTGAGTTTCCGTCACCCCCGGCTGGATCATGGCGAAGACCAGCAGGATTACGGCGGCGACCAGCGCCCACACCAGCAGGCGCAACCGTTCAAAGGCGTCTCGCCGCACCAGCCACCACAGCAGCGCGCACGCCCAGAACGGCGCCGTCGTCGGCGGATGATAGAGCGTCGCCAGCGCCGCGAACAACTCGGCCAGATTCCAGTGCTCCTTGGCACCGAACCCGATGGCCGCCATCAGCAGCATCACCGCAAAGCCGCGTGGCACGGGTTCATATTCGAAAGTAAGCACGGACGGGCCGTTGACCACCGCCCCAAGTCCGAACATCGCCGATACAAACAGCGCTCCGGCCGTCCCGATGCCGCACGAGTGCGCAACGAGAAACACGCCCAGCAGACCAAAGAAACGGAAAAGGATCTGTTCGCCGGCCAGGATGTCGCGGTACTCGAATCCGGCCACGGCATGCACGCCCCGCGCGATTTCGTCATAGATCGTCCACGTGACGTGCGGCCGGACGGCGACGGGATCGTTGGCCAGCACCGACATGTCATCCAGGTGCTCGAAGATCGGGATATAGATCTGCGTGTCGGATTGAAGCCAGGTGTGACCCGGAAAATAGTAGAAGCCCACCAGCGTGAGCGACGCCAGGACAACTAGAATCAGGGCTCGTTCGCGGTGCGTCACTTCGGCGGCGTCTTCTCCAACTGCTGTTTCGCCCACGTCCGCCTGGGATTGAGTTTCACCGACGCCTCCAGCGCCGAGCGCGCCTCGGCGTTGCGCTTCAACTTGCGTAACGCGATGCCCAGCCACATGTGCGCCTCGGCGTTCTTGGCGTCCAGTGCGATAGCCTTCTTCATGTCTTCGACCGCCTTGACGGGGCCTCCGCCAAAGCTCTCGGGCAGGTAATAGTTGCCCACACCGCGGCTCAGCCACGCCGGCGACGATTTCGGATTCAATTCGATCGCCTTCGAAACCTCGTCCAGCGCGCACTGCCCGTAACGCAGCCCCAGCAGGACGTTGGCCGGGATCACCTGGCCGCAGAGTGTCCCCAGCATCCTGTGGTATTCGGCATTCGATCCATCCATGGCCAGCGCCCGGCGGGCCAGTTCGATGCCTTCCTCGGCCGCCGAACCGGCCGCCCGCTTGTCGCGCATCTCCAGGGCCACTTCGCTGCGCAGCGATTGCGCTAGAGCGGCCTGGTAGAGGGCATTGCCCGACTTCGGCCTGGCGTCAGCCCCCTTGCGCGCCTCCGCCGCGATCGCGTCCAGCGCCGCGCGGTCCTGCATGTCGCGTGCCTTCAGCCATGCCTCGGGCGGCGCGCCCAGGCAAACCAGCGCGCCTGTCAGTACAGCCGGGATCAGTTCGAGTTTCATTTTCATAAGGCTCTACTCGGCCAGCATCCGCCGGTTCGACACAAGCATCGCCAGACCGATGAATACCAGGATCGCCCCCTCGCCCGCAATCACGGGCTTCGCCGCGAAGTCCTCCACCAGACGGCCCGTGATCAGGCTGCCTATGGGCATTCCGCCGCGGAAGGCGATGTTGTAAATACTCATGACGCGCCCGCGCATCTCATCGGTTGCCATGAATTGGATCAGTGAACTCATCATGGCGAAGCAGGTAATCAGCGCCAGGCCGCCGAAGAAGAGGAAGACCAGTCCCAGCATCATGGATGGTGCCAGCGCGAATGCGATCATGCAGCCACCCAATCCGGCCAGGCTGATCATCGCATCGCGCCAAAGCTGGTCGGTCTTGCCGCGGAATGCCACAAGCAGTGCACCCGTGATTGCGCCCGCGGATTCCACCGTCAGCAGCAGCGTGTAGGTCGCCTCGTTTCCGCCATAGACGTCCCTGGCGAACACAGGGAGAAAGGTGACGATGGAGACGCCGAGCGAGGTGGCTGCAAACGACACCGCAATCAGTGTCTTCACCCCCGCCTGCCGGCCGATGAACCGCAGGCCCTGTCTCATGCTCTCGCCGACGCTCTCTCTGGCTGGCGCCGGGATGAACATCGTCGTGATCATCATCAACGAGATGATGACGGCGATGTAGCTCAGACCATTCAGACCGAAGCACCATGCCGCGCCGAGTTTGGCAAGCGCCAGTCCGCCAAGCATTGGCCCTACGACGCGCGCCAGGTTGAACTGGATCGAGTTCATCGCGATCGCATTCGGCAAATGCTCCCGCGGCACCAGCGACGGCAGCAGCGATTGGTACGCCGGCGCGCCGAACGCCTGGGCCACGCCCACTACGAACGACAGCGCCAGGATGTGCCAAACCTGGACCACCCCCATCGCGAACAGCACGGCGAGCACGAACGCGCAGCTCATCTGGAGCATCTGCGAGTAAATCAGCAACCGCCGCCGATCGAAACGGTCAGCCGCAACACCGGCCACCAGCGCCAGAAGGAAGATCGGAATCTCCCCCAAAAACGCATCCAGCCCCAACATGAAGGCCGAACCCGACAACTGCAGCACCAGCCAACTCTGGGCGAGCTTCTGCATCCACGTGCCGATGCTCGACGTGCACGCCCCGGCCCACATCAACCGGAAGTCGCGGTATTCGAAAGCTGTGAAGACGCGTCGCAGCAAATTGCTTGGTTCCTAGGGAAGCGGCTTCTCGCGGGCAATCAGATGGAGCAGATTTCCTTCCGGATCGGAGAAGAACGCCAAGCGGTTGCCCTTCACTTCAACCGGCGCGGCCAGCGACACCCCCTTGGCCGCCAGTTCGGCCTGGGCGGCGTCGAAGTCGGCCACGGAAACGGCCAGGTGCCGCAGCCCCGGCGTCTTCGCCCCCGCCGCCAGGGCTTCGCCTTGCGCCGGAATGATCTCCAGCATCGCGCCGTCTGGCGCCTTCACGAAGTAGTTGCCGTCGTACTCGAAGTTGATCACGAAACCCAGCGTGTCCACATACCACTGGGCAAGCTCTTTCGGCGATCGGGCGGCGATGGCCGTGTGTTCCAATCCGGTGAACAACATATGTCCAGATTAGCAGCCGCGCAAGCCCGTCCCTCCGGTAGTGGCTGAAAGATGCCGAACAAGAGGCTTGACACCCGCCAGAGAATGGGTTACATTTTGTAGCGTGACGACCCGTAACACACCCAACCCACCATCCAAAGACCCAAGCCACCTTGAGAACCTTCTTCTCGACATCCTGTGGCGGCAGGGTCCGGCCACGGCCGAAACGATCCGGGAAGCCCTGCCCGAGAACAAGCCGCTGGCCGACTCCACTGTACGCACGCTGCTGCGCCGCCTGGAGGACAAAGGCTATGTCTCGCACGTCGAGGAGGGCCGGGCCTATCTGTACTCGGCGGCGGAAAAACCCCGCAGCGTGGCCGTCCGGGCGCTGCGGCAATTGCTCGACCGTTTCTGCGGCGGCTCGGTCGAAGAACTGGTCACCGGCATGGTCGAGCACGAGGTGATCGCTCCCGCCGAGTTGAAGGAACTGGCCCGGAAGCTGGAGCGGCAGAACCGGAGGTAAGTCCCGTGGAAGCCTTACCGCGTTTCTTCATTGAATTAACCCTGCGCGACCTCGCGCTCCTGGTCGTAGCCGGAGTGGCGGCGCTGGCGTTGAGGAAGGCGCAGCCGGCTGTACGGCATGCGGTCTGGACCTCTGCCGTCGCCGGGATGCTCCTGCTGCCGCTGTTGCAGACCGGGGTCCCAGGGTGGACCTTCCCGGTGTGGATCGAGCGCGCCGCAAGCGTTTCACAGAGCCTGGATATCACGGACCCGCAGGTGGTAAACGCAATTGCCACGGTTCCCTCGTTGCCCCGAAAGGAGCCCTCCAGGCCCGTAAACCCACACGCCATCCTGCTGTCCATCTATCTGGCGGGCGCGTCCGCGCTGCTGATTCGACAGGCGTGGTCTTCGATGACGCTCCGCCGGTTGCTGAAGAGATCTCAAACCGTGGATGTCGAAGGGTTCGCCGCGGCTGCGCAAGCTGTCGGATTCACTGGCAGACTGCCTGAGGTGCGCGAGAGTTGCGAAGTCCGGGTACCGTTCACCTATGGCGTGAGTGCGCCGGTGATCGTGCTTCCCGACGACTGGCGCGAATGGAGCCACCCGAAGCGGCTCGCCGTCCTGGCGCACGAAACGGCGCACGTGGCACGCCGCGACTGGCTCGCGGGCAGGGTCGCGGCAGTCAATCGTGCGGTGAATTGGTGGAACCCGGCGGCGTGGTGGCTGGAAAGACACCTGGCGGCGCTGGCGGAAGAAGCGGTGGATGAGGCGGCGTTGGCCGCGGTTGGCGACGTGAAGCACTATGCGAGCGCGGTGGTTGATTTCGCCATCGCCATGCAGGGAAAGAGACTCGGTTCGATGGAGGCGACAGCGATGGCACGTTCAACGAAGGTCGGGCGCAGGGTGGAACGAATCCTGGCCAGCCAGGGAGCCGGCGCGTCCGGCCTCAAACGCGGCGTGTTCTCAACCGTGGCGGCGCTGGCCGCGCCGCTGATTCTTGTCGCGGCATCGGTGTTGCCCGAAGTGCGTCACGTGGGACCAAACGAACCCCTCGTGGCAGCGATCTTCGCGCCCAGCGCGCCTGAGGTTCGTCTGGAAACCGCCGCGGCCCTACCTGCCTCGGCTCCGCAGCAACTGGACCCAGTCCAGGCCCAGGCCATGTCCGTGCAGGGGCTCGAAGCCGGGCTCGCCCGCAACCCGAATTCGGTCGAAGTTCGGGGGGAACTGATGCGTCTTTATCTAGCCGCCGGCGACCGGGACAAAGCACGCCAGCAAGCCTGGTGGCTGGTCGAAAACGCCCCTGCGTCGCGGGAGGCTTACAACGCTACACGCGCGCTTCTTGTTCCGGGACGGAGCTTGATCAGGGACGACGCCGAGCGGGACCGGCTTCGGAACATCTGGCGGTCACACGCGCGCAACCACTCCACGGATCCGAAGGTGCTCGCCACGGCCTCGCTGACATTTTTCGGCACTTTCGACTTCTTCGAGGCCGAAGATCTGATTCTGAAGGCGAGAAGGCTGGAGCCTGACAACCGGGGCTACCTCGGGCAGCTTGCCTCGATCTATGTGACTGCGCTGGACCCGCCAATGAACGCGAGTGCGATGGCCCCGGACATTGAATCATTCAGGAGAAAAGCGGCGAACGAACTCGGCACATCGCCCGATGCCCAGCTCGTCGGCCTCGCCGGTGAAATGCTCACCTCCAGTCAGACGATCACAGTGACCGGCCATAACCCTCAGCAAGAAGCCGAACTGCGGGAACGGCTCAAGAAGCGCAACGAACTGGCAACCAAGTACCTGAAACGAGCCCAGGTGCTGGATCCTGAGGATGTGCGCTGGCGCGTTTCGCTGCTACGCGCCTCGGCCGAACCCCACATCGTGAACATCGTGCCGGCTGAGCCGGGCGTGAAGCGGATCACGGTTGGCGGCAGCGTCCAGCAGGCGAACATCGTGCGAAAGGTCGAGCCGGAGTATCCTCCTCTGGCCCGGCAAGCCCGGATTCAGGGAACGGTCCGCTTCACCGCCGTTCTCGCAACCGACGGTTCAGTGAAGCAACTCACTTTGCTCGGCGGCCATCCGCTGCTGGTTCAGGCCGCAAAGCAGGCGGTCGAACAATGGACGTTCAGGCCGACTCTGCTCAACGGCGAAGCGGTGGAGGTGATCACCAACATCGATGTCGGATTCACGTTGCCAGACGCACCGGCCGAGGCCCCCCGCTCAGAGGAGGCGCCAGATGTGCACCGTATCGGCGGCGGCGTGAGCGCCCCGGTCCCGATCAGCCGCGTGCAACCCAAATTCCCATCAGGCGTGCCTGACGGAACTCAGGAAGCGCGCGTCATGCTCAAGATCGTCATCGGAACCGAAGGGGAAGTCGCCGAGGCCGAGCCGCTGGATGGCGATCCCGCCTTCTTCGAAGCCGCTATCGAAGCGGTGAAGCAGTGGAAATTCGAGCCTGGGATGAAGGAAGGCAAGCCGGTGAAGGTGAGCGCCAACGTGGAGACAAACTTCAGGCGATACTGACGGCGATTCCGCATAGGGGCCGGTCAATCAGCATGCCGCCGGTCTGTGAAACCTCCACGCTCCTCAGCGGCCGTTCTTGTATTTGCCGGTAAACAGCGACGCCAGCCACACCCACGGTTTGCGCCAGATGGCCGAGAGCGACAGTAAGCCTGCCAAAGCAATCTGATACGCCATGCTGCCGGAGGCTGGGTCGAGGTAGAAAAGGCAGAGCATTAGGGTCTCCAATAGTCGCGAATCGGTATCGCCACGGGTTTGCCGGCGCCGTCGAACAGATAGGCAGCGCTGGCTGAAGGCTCCTCCGGCAGGGGAGTAACGCCTGTGTATGTACTGATGACGCGGATGAGACTGATGGGGGTTACTTGGGTATTACCGATCTTTTGTCCGCCTCTCTTGGCGGCAAAAAGTACAGAAAACCGGTCGCGCAGGTCCTGGGAATCGGGATTGCCTTCGTAGTCGAACCGGTCGACGCCGGCCGGCCCGCTGACATCCAGTTTCGCAATTCCATCCCTGCGGACCAGAATCCGGCTGCCGTGGTCGCCATGGACGAGAACGGTCATCGGTTCGAACAAGCCGCGGGCGTTCAACTCGGCGAAGAGATAGCTGAGCTGAGTTTGAAGGAACTGTACCTGTTCGCCATACCGGGCGTATCGGGCGCGGTACTGCTGTTGGTCCAGCCGCTGATAGTCCTGGTCGTGCGCCCATTCCCGCAGCGCCCGCAGGGTGCCATCCGATTTGTAGAGATAGGGTCCATGGGGGCACAGGATGTGGGCAAAGAAGAGGGTCGGGCGTTTGGCGGCGAGAATCTCCTCGATCAGCCAGGCAGGCCATTGGCGGCCCGCCGACAGAGGGTATAGCATCCTCAGGCCAAACCGGAAAGGAAAGAATCCTTTGAAGCGGGCGAAGACGAGGTCGGAGGCCTGATAGCGCCCGACAAGCAGCTTAAACCTGTCGGTCCATCCGCCGGGCATGTTGCCTGCCTCGGCGATGGAATCGTCGTAATTGAAGGCGAGCTCCTGGTTGCCGCCGGTGAAATCGACGTTCCTCAACTGGATGAACCGCAGCGCATAGCCCTGGCGTTTGGCCGCAGCGCGGAATTCCGTGGTGTCGAGGTGGTGGATGCCATTCTCATCGGGCGGCGGCGACAGTGCCAGATGGTGTGGCAGCAGCCGGCCGTTCAGTGCGCTGGTGAGCGAATCGAACGTTGTGGCGTAGTTGCTGTACGCGTTGGGATAGAGCGTCAATCCCCAGCGCCAGGCCACGCGTTCGATCCTCGTCCTGGCCTGGTGGCACTCTTCAATATCCGGTGGCAGTCCGCCCGGCCCCATATGCTCGTCGAGAACAAGATAAAGGAAGTGCGCCGGCGGACCACCCTCACCCGCATTCCACTCGCTGGCAACGACGTGCGCCGGGGCGCCGATGCGGAACAGATTCCCAACCAGCAGCGTCGCCATGAACACCACCACGGCCAGATAGAACCGCTCCTTGAGCCGCCACATCAACAGCCCAAGTCCAACCAGCAGCACCACCGCGAGCACGCTGATCCGCACATGTGTCCATCGCGCCAACTCCCTCTGCAACGGGACCAGCGCCGAAACGCAACTCACCATCAGGACAACCGCTTGGAACACCACGCCCCGGCAGACCAACCCCATCGCGATGCTGGTCGCCACCAGCAATCCGAGGCCCGCGACCGCCTCCACACTGAACAGCGGATACTGCCCCCGCACGACGAATCCAAGAAAGGGAAATACGATCAGGCATGCGAGTACGCCTGAACGGCCGCGCCAGTTCGACACGCTCAGGGCTTGGTCGAGTTCATGCATTCGAATAACAGAAGCTGTCTGTCCATGCCCGCCAGCGGCAATTTCCCGGTGAGGCGGTAGAGACTGGAAAACGCATCCAAAAATGCGCTCAGATTGTAGTCCGCCGGAGGCATCTTCTTCGCGGCGAGCATCACACTCGCCTTCTCGTCTTCAGGCCCCACCCATTCAATCAGCAATCGCTCACCCAGACGGGAGAAGAAATCAGCCATCATCCCGAACGGGATGTTCTCTCTCAGCCGCAGATGGTGAACCAGGGCCAGAGCCATCACCAAACCAGCTTTGGGCCGCTCGAACAGGCTCGACCGCTCGCACAAATTCACGCCCAGCGCCGGCGTTGGGTTGCTGACATCCAGCCGAAGGGGCAGGATTCGGCTTTCATTCGCCTCCTTCCCACGCCGGTACGCCCGTTCGACACACGCAATGTCAGCGTCGAACAGTACACACAAGTGCCCGGCCGCCGCGGCCATCCTGCTGTAAAGCCCCGTATTGCCGCCCACGTCATAGACAAGTCCCCGCGGAGTCCGGTTGATGGCCTCCTCGACGAACTTCGACTTCGCCTCAAGCGCTTCCGCCCCGTAGTGTGTCAAATGGTCTTCATATCCGGACCACTCCGATTCGCTTCGAGGCAGCCGGGTCCCTTCCACCGCCCGCCGCAGTGACTCGGTCAATCCCGGCTTTGCCTGGCGGCCAGCCTCAGGTTTTCGCATTCCGCCAGCCGGGGACTGTGCGGTGATGGCTCTGGCGTGAAGGTGGACGTGGAGCAGAGCCCCGGCGCTGAGGTAGGTGCGCCAGCCCAGCATCCGCGAGGCCAACGCCAAGCCAATCCCCCCCAGATCGCCGCTCAACAACCGCCCGATGTCCGGCGACACCGTCTTCATGAGAAGCAGCGGCGCGAGAAAATGGCGGCAGAATTGCTCATACGCCGCCCATGGCCCGCCTTCGTCGCGCTCGAACGACAGCGTGTCAATAAATACTGGCTGTCCACCTCGAAACTGCACATTAAATGCCGAGGCATCCTTCAAGCTCATCCCCTTTTCGAGCGCCCGCCGCTGGATCTCCAGCGTCAACAGGGCGGCGTCTTTCAGTTGGGAGAAGCACCACTCATAGGGATAGGAGACAAATTCCAGTTGCTCGGGTCGAAGAACATGCAGGACATCGGGCCAGCCGTCGGGTTTCCCCTGCATCTCCACATGGCCAAGCAGCAGGTTGTCCTGTGTCAGCGCGGCCCCAAGCCCACACTGCATGAAGTGCGTGTAGTCAGCCGCCCCTTGCGCCGTCACCGCCCTCAGGATCTCGCCTTCGCGTCTGAAGACGTACCCAGCCGGGTCGCGGAAGGATGCGGGCAGACATTGGACAGCCGAATTCCCCATTTGTATCCTGAGCCTTCCGACGGAATCGATACGACTGGACCCGGCTAGGGCAGTACTTGGCCCTTCAGTCAGCTATGACGCTGCGGACTTGGTCAAGATTACAAAATCTTTCGATCGGCGCTTGCGTCAAATGAGCCGCAGACTTCGGATTCGGAGGCGCGCGGCTAATTGGTAGGGTTCGGCCGGATGGTTCCGCGCGACAGCCGCCGAACGAAATCAAGGTCGCCGTCCAGGAAATCGTAATCCAGCAGTGAGCCGGACTCCTCCCACCGAATCTCCTCGAACGCCTCCGCCTTTGGCACGCCCTCGCACCGGTCCACTTGCAGAAACAGCAACAGCAGCGGCCCGCGGCCCTTGGTAACGTGTTCGTAGCGAGCCAGCTCGCGCCCGATCACGCATTCCACGTCTAACTCCTCGCGCAACTCCCTCGCCAGCGCCTCTTTCGGCGTCTCGCCCGGCTCCACTTTGCCGCCCGGAAACTCCCACTTCAGACCGTGCCGGTCACCCGAAAGCCGTTGCCCAATAAGGAGTTTCCCTTCACGGCACAATACCCCGGCGACAACGATCAGCGTCTTCTGCATGCGTCTTAGAATGGGTTAGGAGGCGGCGGTGCGAGTCCCGCCGGTTTCACCATTGTACAGTGAGCGATTGTTGGCGCACTTCCAGTCCCCATCCAACGCCGGCTCGCTCGCCGCGCCGGCCCTGACCGCCGGTGTTGAGAACCCAGTGTGCGGCGACCAGCTCAGCCTCTCGGCCCTCATCGAAAACGGCCGCTTCGCCCAAGTCCGCTTCCTCGCCAAGGGTTGCACCGCCGCCATCGCCGCCGGCAGCGCCCTGACTGTCTGGCTCACCGGCAAGTCTGTCGACGAAGTAGCCCATCTCGGCAACGCCGAAATCGGCCAGGCCGTCGTAACCGAACTCGACGGGTTGCCCTCCGCTTCGCACCACGCCGCCGCACTCTGCGCCGCCGCCGTGAAGCGGCTTCTGCAATCGCGCTAAACTTGGATTTCCCCCGCATGAAGTCATTTGAAGTCCGCCAGCAGGCGCTCCTGGAAGCGCTCAATACCCGTATCCTCGTCCTCGACGGGGCCATGGGAACCATGCTCCAGCAGTACAACCCCACCATCGAGGACTGGGGCGGCCCGGCCTTCGAAAACTGCTCCGAGAACCTGCTCTTCACCCGCCCCGACTGGATCCGCGACATCCACCGCGCCTACTATGCCGCTGGCGCCGATATGGTCGAAACCAATTCGTTTGGCGGCCACGCCATTACGCTTGCCGAATTCGGTCTCGAAGACCGCATCCACGAGGTCAATCGCCTCGCTGCGTCGCTCGCCCGCCAGGCCGCGGACGAATTCGATCAACCCGGCCGGCCCCGGTTCGTCGCCGGTTCGATGGGTCCCACCACCAAGGCCATCTCGGTCACCGGCGGCACGACTTTCGCCCAGCTCCGCGACGGCTATTACAAACAGGCCAAGGGCCTCATCGAAGGTGGCGCAGACATCCTGCTGGTGGAAACCTGCCAGGACACCCGCAACGTCAAGGCCGCTCTGCTGGCCATCGAGACGCTCGCCCGAGAACTCGGACTCCGCATCCCCGCCATCGTCTCCGGCACCATCGAACCCATGGGCACGATGCTCGCCGGTCAGTCCGCCGACGCCTTCTATGCCTCCATCTCCCATGCCGATCTGCTCGCCGCCGGACTGAACTGCGCCACCGGCCCCGAGTTCATGACCGACCACATCCGCACCATCCACGAAATGGCTGGTTCGTTTGTGTCCTGCTATCCCAATGCCGGTCTTCCGAACGAGGATGGCCGTTACGAAGAGACGCCCGAGTCGCTCGCGCGCCAACTCGAAAAGTTCGCCGACCACGGCTGGCTGAATATCGTCGGCGGCTGTTGCGGAACCACGCCGGCGCATATCCAGGCCATCGCGCAGATGGTCGATGGCAAACGTCCGCGCCAGCGCCCCGAGCCCTCCCACCGCGCCTACTATTCCGGCATCGACCTCGTCGAAGCCGAAGACTCCAATCGCCCGCTCCTGGTCGGCGAGCGCACCAACGTCATCGGCTCACGCCTTTTCAAGAACCTCATCGCCGATGAAAAGTGGGAAGAGGCCAGCGAAATCGCCCGCCGCCAGGTCCGCAACGGCGCACAGATCGTCGACGTCTGCCTCCAGTCCAGCGACCGTGACGAAACCGCCGACATCCCGTTGTTCTACGAAAAGCTGATCCAGAAGATCAAGGCCCCGGTGATGGTCGATACCACCGACCCCAAGTCCGTCGAACTCTCGCTCACCTATTGCCAGGGCAAGGCCATCATCAACTCCATCAACCTCGAGGACGGCGAGGAGAAGTTCGAGCGAATCTGCCCCGTCGCCCGCTCCTACGGCGCGGCCCTCATCGTCGGAACTATCGACGAAGACCCCCTACAGGCCCAGGCCTTCACCCGTGAACGCAAACTCGCCGTCGCCCAGCGCAGCGTCGATCTGCTGACAACGAAATACGGCATTAAGCCCGAGGATCTCATCATCGATCCCCTGGTCTTTCCCTGCGCCACCGGCGACGAAAACTACATCGGCGGCTCAGTCGAGACGATCGAAGCCATCCGCCTCATCAAGCAGCAGATCCCCTTCGTCAAGACCATCCTGGGCGTCTCAAACGTTAGCTTCGGCCTGCCGGCGGCCGCCCGCGAAGTGGTCAATTCCGTCTTCCTGTACTACGCCACCAAAGCCGGTCTCGACCTTGCCATCGTCAATGCCGAAAAGCTCGAACGTTTCGCCTCCATCCCCGAACATGAACGCCGCCTGGCCGAACATCTGCTTTTCAATACGCCCCTGCCTGAAGCCTTCCCCGGCGTCTCCGACGATTGGCGCGAGCAGTCAAAGGAAGAGCGCGCCGCCGTCAACCAGCACAACATCGCCGCCATCGCCGAACACTTCCGCGGCGCATCGGTCAAGGTGAGGCCCAAGGCCGCCGATCTGCCGCTCGACGAACGCCTCTCCCGCTACATCATCGAAGGCAGTAAGGACGGTCTGATCGACGACCTGACCCTGAAACTCGCCGAAGGCACGCGCCCGCTCGACGTCATCAACGGACCCCTCATGGCCGGCATGGCCGAGGTCGGCCGCCTGTTCAATAACAATGAACTGATCGTCGCCGAGGTCCTTCAATCGGCCGAGGCGATGAAGGCCGCCGTCTCGCACTTGGAAGGCTTCATGGAGAAGTCGGAAGGCTCGCGCCGCGGCAAGATTGTCCTGGCCACCGTCAAGGGCGACGTCCACGACATCGGCAAGAACCTGGTCGAGATCATCCTGTCGAACAACGGCTACGAGGTCGTCAACCTCGGTATCAAGATCCCGCCCGAGGAGATCATCAAGGCCTGTCTCCGCCACGCCCCCGACGCCCTCGGCCTCTCCGGCCTGCTCGTCAAGAGCGCGCTCCAGATGGTCATCACCGGCGAGGACCTGAAAAACGCCGGCATCGACATCCCGCTACTTGTCGGCGGCGCTGCGCTGTCCGACAAGTTCACCCGCAACAAGATCGCCCCGGCCTACGGTTCGGCCACCCTCTACGCCAAGGACGCCATGACCGGCCTACGCCTGATGAACGCGCTCACTGACCCGGCCCAGCGCGCCTC
>CAZSBK010000107.1:0-16803 GCA_964604945.1 uncultured Candidatus Solibacter sp. | reverse complement strand
TCATGTGCACCGGGATGCGGATGGTGCGCGCCTGGTCGGCGATCGAGCGGGTGATGGCCTGGCGGATCCACCACGTGGCGTAGGTCGAGAACTTGTAGCCGCGACGGTATTCGAATTTGTCAGCGGCGCGCATCAGGCCGATGTTGCCTTCCTGAATCAAATCAAGAAGATGAAGACCGCGGTTCACGTACTTCTTGGCGACGGAAACCACCAACCGGAGGTTCGCCTCCACCAGATCCTTCTTGGCGCGCTCGGCCTCAAGTTCCCCCTGCCGGATGACAGCGAGGGTGTGCCGGAGGTCGCCCAAGGGAGCGCCGGCCTGCTGCTCGCGGCGTTTGATTTCACGCTTCAATTCGCGAATGCGGGGCTGGTTGTCGACCTTGCGCTGCTCAAGGCGGCGGATCTCTAGTTCGAGATGAGCCATCTCCTCGGCCGCCTTTTCGATGGCCAGCGAAAACTGTCTCCATTTGGGCAGCAACCAGGGCATACGCCGGATGTGCAGCGCAGTTTCCACCAGGGCGCGGTAGAACTTGCTCTGGGCCTTGCGCCGCAGTTTCTTGTTCGAAGCCGGCACGGCGGCGAGCTTTTCCTCTGCCTGGGATTGCCGCTTCAGATGCCCCGCGAACTCGCTGAACAGGCGGCGAATCTCCGCCTGGCGTTTGAGGTGCGCCGTCGTTCCCTCTTCGACATCGCCAATATCGACCCAGGCACCCAAGTCAGAGTCCTCTTCCTTCATCGACTCAGCGACTTGCAGCACTTGCAGATGGACCAGCACCGAGCGGCTGATAGCCTTCTGCATCTTCAACTTACCGCGCTCCATGCGGCGCGCCAACTCCACTTCGCCATCACGAGTCAGCAAAGGCACGGCGCCCATCTCACGGAGATAGACGCGGACTGGGTCATCGGTATAGATCGACTCCTCAACATGCTGCGCCGCATGAAAGTCCTCCTCCTGCACGTCGCCGGGGTGGAAAAAGTTGGCGTCCTCGTCGAACGAGGTCGGCAGTTGGAGGGTCTCTTGCGAATCTGCTAAGAAGTGATCGTCGTAATTGTCCACTGGTGGCTCACCTCACAGTGCAATCGGGAACTACTGGTAACAGTCCCGAAACAGGGATATTAAATCAATTAAGTTCTTTGTTTTGTTATTCTTATTGGCAACGAAGAACGGCTGGCTTGACAGACGTCCATGTGGCTGAGAGCGTCTGCCCTCCAGCGGGGCAGACAAAAATGCCGTGTCGGCGTCGAAGACGTGAAGAATGGCGCAGCGCTCCGCATAAGGGTAACACGAAAGCGACCCTTTTGTTAAGGTTCTATTTAATTCGATGTCCGCCGGCGCAGTCCGTTACAAGTCAACGCGTTAAAATCGCTTCTCCCACTCCCGGTTGGCGGGGGGCGAAGCGGCGTGCTCAGCGCTTCTTTTTTCTCATGAGGTCTTTCAACTCGCTGAGGAACGCCTCGACGTCCTGGAAGTCCCGGTAGACCGAGGCGAAACGTACATAGGCAATCTTGTCGAGCTGAGAGAGTTGCGCCATCAGGAACTCTCCTATTTCTGTAGTATTTATTTCGCGCTCCGGCTTGTCGGCCAGGAGTCCGTCGACGTCGTCGACGAGTTTAGCCAGCGTTGCCATGCCGATCGGTCGTTTCTCGCAGGCCTTGAGCAAACCGGAGAGCACTTTCTGGCGGTCGAACTTCTCGCGCCGGCCGTCCTTCTTGATGACGAGGTATGGGATCTCGTCAATTCTTTCATATGTAGTAAATCGACGCAGGCATTGGAGGCATTCGCGTCTGCGGCGAATGGATTCGCCTTCGCGGCTTTCGCGCGAGTCTATGACGCGGTCTTCCTTGAATCCACAGAAGGGGCAGTTCATGGTTTGATTTCGGTTGCGATGTTCTTCAATTTGGCGAGGCGGATGCCGTCATGGAGCGCGAAGGCCAACCCGATCGGGACCACGAGTAGCATGGCGACGGCCCAGACGAGGATAGAGATGCCGGTGGCGCTTTCCAATCTGAGGCCGAAGAACTCGACCAGGACGACGGTGGAGACGACCTGGATGCCACCGCCGATGCCGGGAATCTGGAGGATACTGCCGAAGGCGACAAAGCCGACATAGACCAACGTCTGCGCGAGCGAGAAGCCGGCGGTTTCGGGGAAGGCGCGGAAGAAAGTGATGTAGCCGGCGGCGATGATGGCCCACTCGAGCACGGACCAAGCGAGTAGGCGGATGACGCTGGACAGCCTCCTGATGGCATGGAGCCCATCGCTGAGGGCTAGGAGTTTCTCTTCAAGGGAAGGCGGAACTGAGACGCCGACGGCTTTCAGGACGTCGGAGAGGCGGGTGTGGAGATCGCCGGACCAGCGGTGGAGGGCGAACAGGACGAGAAGACAGAGGACGGCGCCCAAGCCGGCTACCCAGCCTCCGGTCTGCATGGCAAGGCGGGCGGCGCGGGGCGCATCGTCGCCTTTCCGGCCCAGGTAGGCGAGGGCGAAGCCGAACAGGCCCACAACCATCAAGATGTCGTATACCCGTTCGATCAGCCATGCGGCCAACTGAGAGGCGAAGGGGACTCTTTCGGACTGGGCGATGAGATAGGGGCGGACAAGCTCGCCGGGCCGCCCGAGGAGCACAACGGCGGTGAACCCGACAGTGGTGGCCTTAAACAGGCTCCAGACATGGGGATGCGGGCAGAGGGGCTCAATCATGACGGCCCATCGAAGGGCGCGTCCGTAATAGGCGAGGAGCATGAGAGCGGCGGTGGCTGCCATCCAACGCCAATCGACATGGCGGATGGATGACCAGAACTCGGCCGATTCAAAGCCTTCGCGGCGGGCTTCCCAGATGAACCACAGCACGCCGGCCAATGCGGCGGCGCAGGCGAGCAGGACGCCTGCCTGGAGGTAACGATTCTGACAGCGAAATATCATCTACGCGCGCCCTGCGACCCAAGATTTGGACTAAAATGAGAGGCCGCGGCGGTTGCTCTCTACATCGATCGAACTTTTAATGATAAAGCCTCGTTCCTCTAATCGGAAGGCGACTTTGACCAAGCAAGTACCGGCCGGGTCGCCAGGGACAGACAAGAGAGGGATGAGGTCATGGCGATGCCCGCGGATTTGGGCAATTCGGTACTGTTCGCAAGCGGGGCAGCGGCACTGCACCCGGCGGGCATGCTGGGTCACCAAAACGCGGCGGAGGGGGCTGCCAGCCGGATTCCGATGAGCGATTTCGACCTGGACACACAACTAGTGGAAAGGTGCACCTCCGGCGAGGAGTCGGCTTGGGAGGATCTTGTCAAGATCCACACACGCCGAGTGTACTCCATCTGCCTGCGATTCACAGGCCGGGAGTCGGAAGCCCAGGATCTGACGCAGGACGTCTTTCTTCGCGTATTCCGGTCGTTGAGGAGTTTTCGTGCCGGCGAGGGATCGTTCGTGGTCTGGTTGACGAGGCTGACGCGCAACCTGTTGATAGACCACTACCGGCGAACGAAGCTCGAGCGGGTGACCGATTCACTCGAAGACCAATTGCCGGTGCTCGAAGCCGCGAGCGGCATGCGATCGCGGCCCGACGGCGTGCTGGCCGGGCGTGAAGCAAGCGATCTGATCCAGGCAGGACTGGCGCGGCTGTCACCTGATTTGCGAGAAACCGTGATTTTGCGTGATCTGCAGGAGATGGAGTACCGCGAAATTGCCGATGTACTGAATATTCCTGAAGGGACGGTGAAGTCCAGACTCAACCGGGGGCGGGCCGAACTGGCTCGTGTGCTGAGAAAGCACAAGGTGGCGATGTGAAGTGCGTCGACCTGGAAATCCTGCTCTGCGACTACGTGGACGGCGTGCTTTCGCCGGCCGAAACCGCGACGGTTGAACTGCATCTGGGAAAATGCGCGGCCTGCCGCGAGCTGGTTGAAGACGCAAAGGCGGCGGTGGCGCTGATGGGGCGAGCTGCCGATGTCGAGCCGCCCCCGGCACTCGTCAACCGCATCCTGTTCGAACTGCGCAACGAAGCCAAGGGGCCGGAACTGAAGACCAAGGGCGCCGGCTGGCTGGCCAAGTTGCTGGAACCCGTTCTCCAGCCAAAGTTCGCCATGGGCATGGCAATGACGATTCTGTCGTTTTCGATGCTGGGCAGGTTCGCCGGCGTGCCGATCCGGCAAATGAAACCGTCCGACCTTGAACCGGCCCGGATCTGGGCAACGATCGAGGACAAGACCTACCGCAGTTGGGAGCGGGCCAAGAAGTACTACGAAAGCCTGCGCGTGGTGTATGAGATCCAGCAGACGCTGAATGATTGGAGCGGATCCAACGAAGATCCGACGGCTCCTGGCGCGGCCGCGAAGCCAGGCCAGTCGAGCAACGTCGATGAGGGGCCGATCGAGCAACGGTCTGGCCAAACGAATCGAAATGGTAGGCAAGAGGGAGGTAACGCGCAATGACGACAGCCAGTGAAAACCCCAAACCGGTTACCGCTTATTGCCGGGTGTGCGGCAAAGCGCTGACCGAAGAAACGGTCCGGCTGGCGCAGGGCACAGTCTACTGCGATGAGCACCTGCCCGCGGCCAGCCCGCGCGCAGAAGCGGTTGCTCCGGCGCAACCGCTGGCCAATCCAGGCGTCTCGCCCGGCCTGGCGTTTGTGCTTGGACTGATTCCCGGCGTCGGCGCGATCTATAACGGCCAGTACGCCAAGGGCGTGATTCACGTGCTGATCTTTGGCCTGCTGGTTAGCATCATGTCCGGGAGTGCAGCCGGCGGGCTCGAGCCGATGTTCGGCATGCTGATGGGCGTCTTCTATTTCTATATGGCTTTCGAGGCGTATCACACCGCCCGGAAGCGAATGATGGGCGAAGCCGTGGACGAGTTCAGCTCGCTTGTGCAGATCGATACAAAAACGGGCAGGTTGCCGATACTGCCGCTGGTCCTGATTGGGCTGGGTGTGCTTTTCCTGCTCAACAATCTTGAAGTCCTGTATCTTGCCCAGTTGCTCAAGTTCTGGCCAGTGCTGCTGATCATGGCAGGCTGCTACATGCTCTACCTGCGCATGGCGCCAAGCCGGGAACCCGAAAAGCCCGAAGAGCATGACGGAGGTGAGCAATGAACACAGGGACAGCGGCCCTGATGCGAGCCATCAGGGGACCGGTGATGCTGATGGCGCTGGGCATTTTGCTCACGTTCCACCGTTTCAGCGACGTTTCAATCGGGAAGACATGGCCGGTGCTGCTGATCATCTACGGCCTCATGAAGCTGTTTCAGCGGACAGCCGGGCAGGTCGCGGAGAGGAGCGAGTGATGAATCGCCAGGGCCTGGCAGGGCCGGTGGCGCTTATCGTAATCGGCGGTTTCTTCCTGCTTCGCAGATGGGTGGACATTCCACCGATCTGGGAACTACTCACCGATTGGTGGCCGTTGATTCTGATCGTGATCGGAGTGCTGCAGTTGATGCAGAGGGCTACTGGACAGAGCCGGAGCTAGAGGGGGTGTGAAATGAGAAGAGGTTCCTACATTGCGCCGCTGCTGCTGATCCTGATTGGCGGAGTGTTTCTCATCAGGAACATCCGGCCAGACTGGCCACTTATGGAGACGCTCTTCACGTGGTGGCCCGTCGTTCTGATCGCCTGGGGCGCGATCCGCACGATTGAGATTCTGGTCGCTCACTTCGGGGGCAAGGATCTGCCCCAGAAGGGCTTGTCGGGGGGCGAATGGTGGCTGGCGATCCTGATCGTGATCATGGGCGCGGGAGCCTGGAGCGGCCAGAAGTTGGCCGAGGAGGGCTTTGGGCGATTCAAGGTCGGCGGGATGGAAGTCTTCGGCGAAAGCTACGACTACCCGGTGGACGCATTGTCGCTGAAGGCGGGCAAGACTCCGCGCGTCACCATCGACATCGGGCGCGGCTCGGCCCGGGTGATCGGCGCCGACACCGAAGAAGTGAAGATCACCGCACGTAAGAGCGTGCGGGCCATGAACAAGCAAGACGCCGATGAAGCCCACAAAGCAACTCCGCTCTCTGCGGTCGCCACAGGGGATGCCGTGACGGTGCGCGCGGGAGAGGACCAAACCGGCAACATCCGGGTGACGTACGACATTGAGGTAACTGTCCCCAAGGGCGCATCGATCGAATGCCGAGGCAAAAACGTCGATCTCGACTTCTCGGACATTGAGGGCCGCGTTTCAGTCGACTCGGAAAGAAGCGGCGTACGCGCGCAGAATCTAGGCGGGAAGGTGGTCATCGACACGCGGTCGAGTGACCTGATCAAGGCAATCGACCTGCGCGGCGACCTCGAACTGAAGGGCCGCGGCAGAGACATTGAACTGGAGAACATTGCCGGGCAGGTGACCATCAGCGGCGGCTATTCGGGCGAAACGTCAATGCGCAATATCGCCGGTCCGGTGCGCTTCGAAAGCGCGGTGACCGATATCCGGATAGGCAAGATCCCCGGGACGTTGAACCAGACGCTTTCGACGTTAACCTGCGAGGGTCTGGTTGGCCCGGTGGTTGTCAAGACACGGTCCAGGGATATACGCCTGACTGACGTAGCGGGCGAACTCGTGATCGATGTGGACCGGGGCGATGTCGAGTTGATCCAGACGCGCCCGGTGACCGGCAAGATCGACGCGAGAGCCAGGCTGGGCGATATTGAACTGGCGCTGCCGGAGTCGGCACGGTTCGGGCTCGACGCCGCAACCGAGCGCGGCGAGGTGATCAACGATTTTGGTGCTCGCCTGAAAGAGGAATCGCAGGGCCGGGGCGGCAGACTCCTGGCTGAAGCCGCCGGGGTGCCACAAGTGAAACTGCGAACAGAGCGCGGATCCCTAACGGTGCGCAAGAGCCTGCCGGAGCCACCCGCTCCGCCAGCGCCGCCGTCGACAATCAAGAAACCGCCAGTGGCGCCACCGCCCCCGGCGCGGGCCGACAACCAGTAGATACTGCAGACACTGAATGGATTTATCGGCCCCGGACCTGCAGGCAGCGGATTCGGGGCCGGTTTCGTTTGAGCACCAGAACCAATCATCCTGGGCCGAAGTCAGCGGAGCAGGATCGCATTACGCTGTCTTGAGCAATGCGGCTGGAGTTAACGCCGGAGTAGCAACAGCCAGTCGCCTGGACCAGGCGGCTTGACGGTGACGGCTGGCTGGGCGGGCAGGCGCGGTCCAGGCGTCGAAGCTCCGGAGGACGGGCTCACCCAGGTGGACTGGACGGGCCGGGCAAACCGGGTTAAGTCCAGAGAAGCGGCCGGGTTGTCGGGCAAGTAGAGAAGCGCGAGGGAGAGATCCTCGCTGGATGCGGCGGCGATGTAGTTCGAAAAATCGTCAACGACCTGATTGGGCGCCGCCAGAGTCGGATCGGGGCGAAGCGTGGTCCAGGCAATCGAAGCCAAAACGTCCGCGGCGACTTTCATTGACTGTGCACCAGGCCAGTTCATGCAGTCGCGCCACGACGGGGCGTCGCCCGTCCTTGGATGATTCAACACCGGGCCCGGTTCCCGCATCCAGGGCCAGACTCCGTGTGCGCCATAGGTGACACCGGCCAACGGGGCCGACAACAACGCATACCAGGCGGCCCGCCGGACGGCGAAGGCGTCAATGAGCTTGTTCTGATACGAAACATGGCCTTCGTAATTCGGCTCGGCGTCGAGCACTGGGCGCGGCGGCGTCAACCGCCAACCCTGCGCCGGGCCCCGCCATGCTTGCCATTGCCACTTCTGGGGCGAACTGCCATGGCCCGACTGGTAAACGAGAAAACCCAGCCACGGCTCGTCCTTGAGTCCTTCCCATGGTTCCTGCATTCCGCGAGGATGGAGCGAGACGGGCCGCCGCGCCAGGTCGGCAGGAAAGACCGCGCGGCCGATTTCCTTCCAGCGATCCTGCTTTTCAGCGCGATAGTCGCCATCGCCGCCGAGGAACCAGATTGTCCCGAAGGCGTGATACCGGGCCTGGATGTAGCGCGCCAACTGGGCGGCGAATGCAACCGAAAGCGTTTCGCCAGGGCTCTCGCCGACTTTCGAGGACAACGCCCACAGCATGACCGCTACAGGAACCAGACCCGCACGCCGCATTGCCATCACGCGCTGGTCGAGTCTGGAGAAGAAGGCCGGATCAACGGCCAGCTTGCCTTCGAGGATCTGGAAGGCCGTGCGGCCCTGCTCGTCGGCATAGGCCGCGCGATACTGCGTGGTGACGAACTGTACGGCGGTAAAGCGCTGCTTGACGCGCGTCGCCAGATACTCGTCCCATTCAGCCGTGGTCGCCAGCATCGGTCCACTCCAGGCCGTGTCCGCCAGCCAGAACCAGGGCTGCCCGCTCCCGGCATGCACAAAATGCCTTCGGTTAGGCGAAACCACAGGCGGACCCTGGCGGTCCAGCGCTGTGCGGCCACGATTGGGGACGCTCGTGAATGCGCCAGAGCGGGGTTCCAGTTCGACGTCTGGCGAGGCGACCGCAAAGGCGTACTCGCCCAGATTCATCGGCGAATAGCGGACCTTCCAGGCGGCGGCGCCATCCCAATACGCTTCAACTGTCTCGGTGGCTTCGCGGGATGTGAACGTAACGCGGACACGCGCCGCCAGTGGATCCTGGGGAGGCTTGGCGGCCGTCAGAACCTGCTCGAAGACCCCGTACTGAGGTGCCTGGGGACGCACTTGCGCCGCCAGGCAGCACGTCGCGAAGATCAATCCAAGCCGCCATTTCATGGCACGGGTTCCTGTCTGGCGAGGTTTATGGCCGCGGCCTTGGCTGAGCGGTCCCATCGGTGAGCTTCATGGCCCACTTCACCGCTTCCAGCCACATCTTCTGGACGTTGGGGTCGTTCCAGCTCTCCTCGGTATGGCCCAGCGTGGAATAGAAGACGCGGCCCTTGCCGTATTCCTTCACCCAGGCGATGGCGAAGTCCTTGTCGGCGCGCTTGATCCCCTTCTTCGTCATGTCCAGCTTGTTCTCGTCCATGCGCAGAAGAACACGGCACTTTTCCCTCGAGTAGTCCTTCGCCTGATAGATTTCATCGAGGACGGCGAACTCCCTAGGGAAGTGCTTCACGATCGGGTGGGACGGGTCCTCCACGAGTATGGGCGCTTTGAAGGTATTCCACGGGTGGCCGTCAAAGTAGCCACCGAGCATTTCGCCGTATTCGGGCCACTTGTAGAAGGTGTCGGGCGCGGAGTGGACGCCGATGAAGCCCTTGCCGTCGTCCTTGATGAACGACATCAGCGCCGCCTTCTGCTCGTCGTCCATCTTCAACTCTCCGGTGGTGTAGAAGGCCACGGCGTCAAAGTAGTCCAGATTCTTGGCGTTGGCGGTGAGCTTCTTCTTCGTGAGCAGTTGGACATCGGTTTTGAAGTACGTCTCCCATAGCCCGGAGTCCTGGCCGAGCTTCCACAGCGTGGCCATGCCGTGGGAGGTTGCATCGTGTTGAAATCCCTCGACTGCGCCGATCACAAGGAGCCGCTTCCGTTGCGGCGGCGTCTGCTGCCCGGCCGCCGGGGCGAGGATGCACGCTGCCAGGGCGGCGCCGAGAATTGCAGAGAAAAGGGGCGATTTCATGGCTTCTACTCCGATCGGCACTCATCATACCACTGGTCATCTACACTGGAAGTCATGAGCACTGCCCATCCACCTGAAACGCCCAAGCAGCCCATAGAAGGGGTGAATAGCCTGATCGCCATTGGATCGGGCAAGGGCGGGGTGGGCAAAACGACGGTTTCGGTGAACCTGGCCATCGCCTTGGCGGCAATGGGATATAGGGTTGGCTTATTAGACGCCGACGTCTACGGCCCTAATGTCCCGCTGATGATGGGCGTGAGCGACACCCCATACATGGTGGACGGCCGGATCCAACCGATCGAACAGCACGGCGTCAAGCTGATGTCGATGGGGTTCCTCAATCCAGGCGACAAGCCGCTGATCTGGCGCGGCCCGATGCTCCACAGCGTGATGCAGCAGTTCCTGCGGCAAGTGGAGTGGGGTGATCTCGATTATCTACTGGTGGACCTGCCGCCTGGTACCGGTGATGTGCAGCTTTCCCTGATCCAGACGGCGCCGATCTCGGGCGCGGTAGTGGTGACCACGCCATCCGAAGTGGCTCTGGAAGACGGGCGCAAAGCGGTGCTGATGTTCCGCCAGGTAAAGGTGGAGTTGCTCGGCATGGTCGAGAATATGAGCTATCTCATCGTTCCGGGGACCAGCCAGCGGGTGGACGTATTTGGCGAGGGCGGCGGCAAGCGGACCGCCGAGGCCATGGACGTCCCGTTCCTGGGCGAGCTACCAATGGAACCAGCCATCCGCATCGGCGGAGACACAGGCCGGCCGGCGGCGCTGCAGGGCCCGGATGGCGAGCAGGCGAAACCGTTTTTCGAGATGGCTCGAAGGCTGGTTGAGCGGGCCAAAACGGCGCAGAAGACGGCCCCGCGGTTCACCGTGGAGGATTGATCCGCGGCCCCGCGGCAGATCATCCCGCCAAGGACTGGAGCAGGCTCCAATCGCCGAGGATATCCTCGCGGGTTGTCCCGATATTGCCGATGGCGTAGCGGATAACGAAGCGCCCGTCGAGGACATTTCCAGATACAAAGGACTTGCCCGAGGCGTTGATGGCCTCGAGAAGTGCGCGGGTGGCATCATCGCCCGATTTCAAGCGGAAACAGACGAGCGAAAACAGGGTAGGCGCGGCTATTTCAAAGCGCGGGTCGGCCTCGATCAGCGAGCGCAGCTCGGCGGCCCACTCGATGTGAGCGCGCAGGATCGACTGCACCTTTTCGCGGCCGAAGTAACGCATGACAAACCAGAGCTTGAGCGCACGAAATCGTCGGCCGAGCGGGATTCCGTAGTCCATCAAATTGGTGGCGACGTTGTCCTGGCTGGTCTTGAGGTACTCAGGAACGAGGGCGAAGGCCTGGCGAAGGATGTCGGGGCGGCGGCAGTAGAATCCGCTGAAGTCCATAGGGGTGAAAAGCCACTTATGGGGGTTGATGACGAGCGAATCGGCACGCTCGGCGCCGTCGAGAATCCAGCGCCGCTCAGGCAGGATGGCAGCCGGACCGCCATAGGCCGCATCGATGTGGTGCCAGAGCTTGAACTCGTCGGCGATATCCTGGATGGCGGCTACTGGATCGACGCTGGCCACCGAAGTGGTTCCGGTGGTGGAGACGACGCAACAGGGTTTCAGGCCATTGGTAAGGTCGGCGGCGATGGCCTGGCGCAGAAGGGCGGGGTCCATGCGGTACTGCGCGTCGACACCGATCTTGCGGACGTGGTCGCGGCCGATTCCGAGGCTGAGCGCTCCCTTTTCGACTGAGGAGTGGGCGTGTTCGGACGTGTAGACGACGAGTCCTCGGGCGGCGCCAATTTGGCGGATACCCGGGTCAGCTACGGCGCGGGCGGCCGCGATGGCGTGCAGGGTGGACACCGACGCCGTGTCGTGGATCATGCCAAAGAAGGATTCGGGCAAACCGATCCACTGGCGGAGCCAGCTCATGACGACAGCTTCGAGTTCGACACTTGCCGGACAGGAGAGCCAGACCATGCTGTTGACGTTCAGCGCGGCGGCGAGCATTTCTCCGAGGATGCCGGGCGCTGAGGCGCTGACCGAGAAGTAAGCATGGAAGCCGGGATGGTTCCAGTGGGTGACGGCAGGCAGGATCTGGCGCTGGAAGTCGGCCAGGATCGCCTCCATGGGCTCGCCCTGGTCGGGGGCTGAAGGCGGCAGAGCGGAGGCAAGGTCGCCCGGCTGAATGCGCGCAAGAACTGGGTAGTCACGGGTGTTCTCGAGGTAGCCTGCGATCCAATCGACCACGGCGTGACCGTGGCGGCGGAATTCCTCGGGCGACATGTCGAAGGGTGTCATTTGACCTCCAGGTCGGATGGATCGGCTTTTGAACTGAACGTGAAGACGCGGCTGAAGCCGCCAGACTGGTTAAACATGAGGAGTTCGCCGTCGGCGCGCATGAGGGTGCGGAGAGAGGGCGAGATCATGCGCCAGAGTTGAACTGTGGAGTCAGGGCGTTCGGTCCAAAAGGGCGCTCCTGCGGCGACGACGATGGTGCGGCCGGGCGCGGTGGACGGGAAGGCAGCGACGAGACCGACAGTGGATGGGGTAGAGGGCGCCAGAGTGAATTTCAAACGATCGGCGAACTTGGCCGTGACGCGGTTGGCAGAGGCGTCGCCCAGGAGGATGAGACTGAAGTTGGTGATATCGGAGGCGCTGACCTGGCGGTCGGCGATGACGCGTGGGGCGTAGGAGAGGCGCTGATTGCCGCCGAAGAAGTCAGAGGCGTCGAGGGCCTGCTGGCGGCGCTGCAAAGTTTCCTCCGGGGATTTGACGCCCTCGGTGCCGTAGACCCAGATATGGCGTTGCTGAAGGACGGACGAGATCAGCGAGGGCGGCTGGTCGATCCGTCCGAAGGCCAGGGGTTCGTTTGGTTGGCGGGTCACGGCCTCACCATTGAGGACAACGGTGAGCGGGCGGGCCGGGTTGAATTTAGGATGACCCTTCAGACTGAGGGTGAGGCCCGCAGCGCCGGTGAGCGTCGCCTCGATACGGTTGGGGCCGGTGAATCGGGCATCCAGCGAGGCGGTCTTCCCTTCTTCAAGGCTCTCGATGGTGGCCCAGAACGAGGTCCGGTACCGCCAATGGTTCGTTTGGTAGCGGACGCGGCCGGGGTGGGGATTGCGGCGGTGAGGGGCGAACCAGGTGAAGATACGGCCGTCCTTGTAGGCCTTGTCCCATGCGTTATGTCCGACGCCCGGGTATTCCTCATAGGCGACGTTCATGCCGAGATCCTTCATGGCCTTGACCCAGCGGCGGCTGACGTCGACCGGCACGGTGCGGTCGGCTTCGCCGTGGAAGAAGTGGACGGGCATATGAGCGGCGTTGACAGCAAATGTGGTATCAAAGCCGGGATCGGCGGGGCAGACCGGGGCAATGGCTGCCCAGATGTCGGGATGGCGTAAGCCGAGCAGCAGTGTGCCCATGCCGCCCATGGAAAGGCCGGTGAGGTAGATGCGATTCTCGTCGATGGGGAAACGCCGCTTGACGTCGGCCAGCATTTCGAGAACGTCGGTTTCGGCCATGGCCTGATAGGTCATGGTGCCGCGGCCGTAAGGCGATGCGACGATGAAATCGACATCCTTCCAGGGAGGGAAGACGAGCGTGGCGGCGGCGTCATCCTCGCCCGGACGATTGCCCTGTCCAAAGACGCGTCGAAGATTGATGCGATGGTTCGACCAAGCGCCATGAAGACTGACGACGAGGGGGTATTTTTTGCCGGCGACGAGCTTCGGCGGCGAGTAGAGGGCGTAGGGCTGTTCGGAGTCGTCAATCGAAGAGAAGAACGAAAGGATTTTGGGGCTGGCGGCAACGGCGGGTAGGGACCAAGCCAGCAAGAGAGAGAGTGCGGCGATTCTGCGGGTCACGTTATTAGATATACAATGACAGGCGACTGAGGTGCGGAAACCATGGACTTTACAAATCTGAGAACTCGCCGGTCTGTCTTGACTGGCGCGCCGGCAATGGCGACGGCGTTCACAATCGTCAAACCCGAACTCGTGCGCGGATCAGCGCCGGCGAAACTGAAGGCAGGGCTGATCGGCTGCGGCGGCCGGGGAACGCAGGCCGTAATCGACGCATTCAACGGCGATCCGGCGATTGAACTGCACGCCATGGGCGATGCGTTCGAGGACAAACTCGAAACCAGCATCAAGAACTTGAGAGACCGGGCGGCCAAGATCAACGCCGCCGACCGGGTGAAGGTCGATCCGGACAAACGTTTCGTGGGCTTCGACGCGTTCAAGAAAGTGGTAGCCACGGACGTGGACGTGATTTTCCTCGCCGCGCCTCCAGGCTGGCGTCCTCTCCATTTCGAAGCGGCGATCGAGGCGGGAAAGCACGTTTTCTGCGAGAAGCCGTTTGGTGTGGACGCGACCGGCGTGCGGAGGTGCATGGCGGCGGCGAGGAAGTCAGTCGAAAAGAAACTGACCGTGGTCAGCGGCGCCCAGCGGCGCAGCGACGATTTCTACATCAAGACAGTGGCCGACCTGAAGGGCGGCAAGTACGGGGACGTTTTGGCGCTCTACGCCTACTGGATCGGCGGCCCGGTGATCCAGCAGCCCAAGGGGCGGCAGGCGAAGTGGGGCGAGTTCGAATGGCAGCATCGCAACTGGTACTCGAACCTGTGGATTTGCGGGGACCAGATCGTCGAGCAACATCTGCACAACATCGACGTCTGCAACTGGATCATGGGGACCCACCCGGTGAAGGTCGTGGCCTCGGGTGGCGCCGCCTGGCGTCCGCAGGATGATGTTCACGGCAATATCTATGACCATCTCAGCGCCGATTTCGAGTATCCGAACGGCGTGAGGATGTCGTCGCACTGCCGCCAGTACCAGAAGGGCTGCTATCAGCAGGTGAACGAGATCGTGGCCTGCTCGAAGGGACGGCTGACGCTCGACCAGGCCAAGGGCGCTCCCGGCTATGTGGCCGAACACGCCAAGCTCTACAAGTCCATCCGGGGCGACGGCCCATATGTGAATGAGGCGATGGAAGTGGCCGAATCGACACTGACTTGTATCATGGGCCGCGAGGCGGCCTATTCGGGTCTGCAACTCACGTGGGATCAGATCATGAACTCCAAGCAAGACCTGATGCCCAAGACCTGGGACTACAACGCGACGAATCCGCCGACGCCATTCCCGGTGCCGGGCAAGTACGAATTCATCTAAGCGTAGCGGCAAGAATCCGATAAGAGAGCTGGGGACGCAGGGCGCCTCTGGCTCTTTTTCTTTTTGGACGGTGGTCGAGTGGAGATTGAATGCCGGTACGCCGGCTCATTACTCGGCTTAGCGTGCGGTGACGCGCTTGGCACGACGCTGGAGTTTGCCAGCCCAGGGAGTTATCAACCCATCCTCGATAATCAGGGGGACGGGCCGTTCCAATTGCCGGCCGGCTATTGGACCGACGACACATCGATGGCGATGTGTCTGGGCGAGAGTCTTCTCGAATGCGGCGGTTTCGATGCCGCGGACCAGATGAACCGCTATGTCCGCTGGTGGAAAGAGGGGTATTGGTCGTCGGCGGGGCGATGCTTTGACATCGGGAATGTGACGAGAGCGGCCATTGAAAGCTACATCAGAACTGGAGAGCCCGTCAGTCCATTGAAGGACCCCCGGTTGGCTGGCAACGGATCATTGATGCGGCTGGCGCCGGCCGTCCTGTACTTCCGGGTTGATAAGGCAGAGGCGATCCGGATGGCAGGCGAAAGCTCGCGGACGACGCACGCGGCGCAGGCTTGCGTGGACAGTTGCCGCTATTTGGCATCGCTGATTCTCGGCGCGCTGGAGGGAGTGGATAAGGTCGAGTTGTGCGAGCCCATGTTTTCTCCCGCAGGGCATAAATGGGGGCGGGGGCCCTTGCATCCGGAGGTCGAGGCTGTAGCGCAAGGCTCCTTCAGGCGGGAGCAACCGCCGCACATTCAGGCGAGCGGGTATGTGGTCAGGTCGCTCGAAGCGGCGTTGTGGGCGTTCTTCCATGGCGGGGATTTTGAGGAAGGGGCTTTGAAGGCGGTCAATCTTGGTGGCGACGCTGATACGATCGGAGCGATTTACGGGCAGTTGGCCGGGGCGTATTACGGGGAAGAGGCGATCCCGGAGCGTTGGAGGAGACATTTGCATCGAGGCGGAGAGATTCGCGCCATGGGACGGCGGCTTCTGGCGGCGTCGAGCGGCCGTCCGGGCGGGGTGTAGAATAGGACTTGGCTATCTGCTGTAGATCAAAAAATCCCCCCGGAGCAAGCATTCATGACTGAGATTGTTGACATCGTTTCGCGCGAGA
The DNA here is from genome assembly GCA_964604945.1 of uncultured Candidatus Solibacter sp. GTDB lineage: Bacteria > Acidobacteriota > Terriglobia > Bryobacterales > Bryobacteraceae > PNKE01. The sequence continues at coordinate 998 of CAZSBK010000107.1, read as the reverse complement.
TTCTGGATTCCCGCGGCAACCCCACGGTTGAAGCCGACGTTTACTTGAGCAATGGATCGATGGGCCGCGCTGCGGTTCCATCGGGCGCCTCGACGGGCGAAAACGAAGCCGTGGAGCTTCGCGACGGCGACAAAGCGCGGTATCTGGGCAAAGGCGTGCAGAAGGCCGTTCGCAACGTCGAGGACGAAATCCTGCCGGCTCTGCTGGGCATGGACGCCTCCGAGCAGCGGGTGCTCGACAACAAGATGATGGAACTCGACGGCACGCCAAACAAGGGCCATCTGGGTGCGAACGCGATCCTGGCGGTTTCCATGGCGGCCGCCCGCGGGGCGGCCGACGCATTCGGGTTGCCGCTCTACAAGTACTTGGGCGGCGTGAACGCCCGTACGCTGCCAGTGCCGAACATGAACATCATCAATGGCGGTGCGCATGCTGACAACAGCGTGGACTTCCAGGAGTTCATGATCTCCCCGCACGGCGCAGCCTGCTTCTCCGAAGCGATCCGAATGGGCGCCGAGGTATTCCACAACCTGAAGTCAGTGCTCAAGGGCAGGGGCTATTCGACCGCGGTTGGCGACGAGGGCGGTTTCGCGCCGAACCTGAAGTCGAACGACGAAGCGGTGGAAGTGATCCTGGAAGCGATCGTGAAGGCGGGCTACAAGCCCGGCGAGCAGATTTCAATTTCTCTTGACCCGGCGGCCAGCGAGTTCTACGACCGCACCAAGTCCAAGTACGTTTTCAAGAAGTCCGACAAGCGCGAATTGAGCTCCGACGAGATGATCGCCTTCTGGGCCAACTGGTGCGCACAGTACCCGATTCTGTCCATCGAGGACGGCATGGCCGAATTCGATTGGGATGGCTGGAAAAAGATGACCGATCAGTTGGGCGCGAAGATCCAGCTTGTCGGCGACGACCTGTTTGTGACCAACCCGGCGATTCTGGCAAAGGGTATCGAGAAGGGCGTCGCCAACTCGATCCTGATCAAGGTGAACCAGATC
>CAZSBK010000106.1:0-16934 GCA_964604945.1 uncultured Candidatus Solibacter sp. | reverse complement strand
CTGCAACGGTCGGACTTAACCGCGATGACGCCTCAGGTGGCAAGTTGCACTGCGCAGAACATGGCGGCGGTGTTCACGAACAACCGCTGGAACGCGGCCGCGTACGAGGCATCGGGCGCGGTGGCGGGCGACGGGCGGTCGGTGTTCCGCTACAACGCCGAGGGCCTGGCGGTTCAGAATTGGCCGCTGGGCCAGCAGTACAACATGACCACGACGGTGTATGACGGCGAGGGCCGCCGGGTTGCGAGGACAACCGGGACAACGACGACGGCCTACGTCTACGACGCGATGGGCAGACTCACGGCCGAATACGGCGGCCTGGCGACCTCGACTGGGACGAAGTACCTGCACGCGGACGCGCTGGGTTCAACGCGGCTGATGACGGACGCGACCGGCGCGGTGTGGCGACGGATGGATTATTGGCCGTTTGGCGAAGAGATCGCCACCACGCAAACCAACTACCGGACCGCGGCACTGGGCTACGCCGCCGACGGCGAACCGAGACAGAAGTTTACCGGCAAAGAACGAGATGCCGAGACGGGGCTGGATTACTTCGGGGCTAGGTACTTTTCGGCTGCACAGGGGAGGTGGACATCGCCCGATTGGTCGGAGAAGCCGCAGCCGGTTCCTTATGCTGATCTGAAGGACCCGCAGACGCTTAATCTCTACGCCTACGTCCGCAATGGTCCATTGTCGCGCAGGGATTTCGATGGTCACATCGACTGCAGCGGCAAGAATGCTGAGAGAATTGGATGCCAGCTAATAGCACAATGGAATGCAGATCATGGTGTACGTTCGTCGTCATCGGGACGCAGCACCTGGATTGTCCATCGCGACGGCACTCTCGAGAAACGCACTGGAAACATCGCCTATCGAAACAACAATCCCGGGAACATGCGACCGTACACATCATGGTCCGGTGCGATAGGCGTTGACCAGCCTGTCCTCAAGGGGGGCAAGAAAGACAAGGTAGGCTTCATAGTCTTTGAGTCCTCATCCGCGGGTGAAGCTGCGTTACGCACGCTGATGCTGACACCCACTGTCCAAGCCCGTTCCATAGCCGCAGAGATGGAGAAATTCGCTCCGGCGACAGATGACAACGATCCAGTAGCGTATGCAGCAGCTCTGGGCAAGGCGCTCGGTGTTGACGCGAGCTTGGCAATGTCGGCATTGACGCCCGCGCAACTGGATGCCTTCATTGAGAAGGTGAAACAGCAAGAAGGTTTCTACGACCCGAAGGGGAAATCGGAGATTATCAAGTGAAGATCGAGAAGCTGGCTGCGGTCTTGGCGGTGCAAACCCTATGGTTCGGATTTGTGGTTACGATCAACGCTTCCCCTCCGGAAAGCGATTCACCGCCCATGGTGGCACTTTCAGGGGTCTTAAAATCAAAAGTGGAGTGGGGCCCCCCGGGATTCGGGGAGACCCCTAAGATTGATAGCAAGGTCAGAATCTTCGTATTAAAACTCCGGGAGCCTCGCTCCGCAAAGCAGCTCTCTCTGTCACGAGACAAAAAGGGGGAAGAATTCCGGGAGATTCAGTTATGGTGCGATTCGAACGCATTCCCGAAGTGCAAGTCCCGCCTGAGGGAATCTGTAGGACATCGAATCACTGTGGTTGGTCAAGCCGCACGTGGTGCCGAGCCGACTGACTACCTGCCTGTGACGCTGCGCGTAAGTCTGATCACAAGCGAGTAAGCGAAGGGGTCGCGAAGGGGTCACTCTCGAAAATTACCTCTAAGCCATTGATTCTCCGTTAATGGGTTTGAAGTCCAGGTCGATGCCATGCAAGCGGAATTCCCGTCGGAGCCGCCTCATCCTGGCCGCCAATCGTGCCGGATCCAGCTGTGGTCCGCAAAAACTCGATCGGAGCTATGCAGCCTCCTTCTCCAGCCTGTATTCGTGATGCAGACCGCCGAGCACCGGCGTCGGTGGGCCTCGACACCCTGCCGAACTTTGAGTACCCTTGCCCGGCACGCTGAGTTCAGGCCGCAGTAGCAGTAGCAACCTGCACGGATGTCCGTGCGGATTTCTGGGGGATCAGACTAGGGAATGCCGGTGCACGGGTGCAATTGTGCAGAAGTATCTCGGCAAGATCAGCGGGCCGCTACTGGACCGGATCGACCTCCACATCGAGGTCCCAGCTGTGCCGTTCCAGGAACTGCGCGGGCAGCGCGCCGGGGCGAGTTCGACCGAGATGCGGGCGCGGGTTCTGGCGGCAAGGCAGGTGCAGCAGCAGCGCGGCTTTGTGAACGCACTGATCCCGGCTTCACGGCTACGTGCGCTCTGTCCATTGGACGAGGCCGGTGAGAGAACCCTGGAAACGGCCGTGCGGCGGCTTGGACTATCGGCCCGCGCCCACGACCGGATTTTGAAAGTGGCCCGAACCATCGCCGACATCTCGGGCCAGGAGCAGATTCAGTCGAAACACGTCGCCGAGGCGGTGCAGTACCGAGGGTTGGACCGGAATTACTGGAGTTGACCCCAGCCGGCCCAAAGGCTCCGGTTCGCTGCCGATCGAAGGCGTGCACGACGGATGGCGTCCAGTGACGCATCGCCATGCTCCGCAGCTCCGTCCGGACTCCTTGTGCGAAGTAGCAACAATGGTCCGGGCGGCAGCACTCTGGGCACGCAGGCGCTATTGCTTGACCTGCGCCGTTTCCGTCGCGGCAAGCCGACTCCGTTCCGCACTGGACTGCGCCAAATCCGAGCGCTTGTACTTCGGAACGCTGATATAGCCCGCCACACGGTTTTTCGTGACCTGGTTCACTACGAGTTCGAGTGGCTGCGCCCAATCGGGCGATGCGATGTACACCGGTTCCAGAAGATTAACGCTCTTCTTTTCAAGCTTGTTGTCGTCCACAAGCATGTCGAGGTTGTAGCGCTTCTTCTTCACATCCGCCTTGCGCAACGCCACGCTCACGGGCCCGACGCGCTGCAATTGCTTCGACTTCAGAATTTCGAACTCAAAGTAGTCGCGCTCGCCCCGCCGGCGCAGCGCAGCCACTTCCTCGGCGGTGCGGGCGATCGACCCGTTCAGATCCCGTGATGTTGAGTCGATCCGGCTTTCCAAATCGGTGCGTGCCGTGTCCACGAGTCTCTGAGTACTTGCCAGTCTCTCGTCATGCTCGGAGATTCGCTTCTCCAATTGGCTCAGCCGCGGATCGTCCGCAACACGCCGCACTGAGGTCGACTGCTTGTTCGGACGGGCCGGCACGGCAGCACGCTGCCCGGCCGCTGGCGCCTTGTCCGGCTTGGCGGCCGCGCGTTCGACAGTTGCCTGCTCGGCTGCGGTCAGCGCGGCCGTGAGTTGGCGTTCGCGTTCCTCCTGCGCCATTAAGCGGTTTCGCAGGGTTTGCACTTGCGCCTGCATTTCCAAGGTTCCTTTGCGGTCCGACTCTCGCGATTCCAGGATCCGACTCGTCTGGTTGTGGCTGTAGAATCCAAAGCCTAGCCCGGCGATGCCCAGGCAGGCCGCCCCCATCACAATCCACGGTGGCGTGGTCCGCTGCTCTCGAGCATCCAGCACTCTCTCGTCATTATTGTTGTTTGGCATGGTCAATCCTCTTGCTTACTGAATCTGTTTCGGGGCGCTCACCGTCGATGCCGAGACGCCCGATCGCTCGGCCATGTCCCGCCCGGCAGCCCCCACTGCTGTTTACACACTGGCGTCAACGTCAGCCGCAGCCATTAACGCACGCGCTCCCCGAATCGCCTCGCAGAGAGACTCGCCGCCGGCCGGGCGAGCGCGCAGCGGATTTCCCCCTGCGCAAAACCACGCGAGGCATGGTGTCCTGTGGCACAGCCGTGGGAGGGCCGGCTCAACCATCGTGCCCCGCCCGCTCCACCGCCATGGCAGTGAATCTGATCAGGAGGTCCTTTGTTTGTCTCACGGAAACGCTTCCTGACTCCGCGTTGACCGCACACTGGTGGCTCCGTCCGATGTGAACGAACCCAGTTGCGTTTGCCCTGTCTATGGCAACCCTCGTGCCATTGCACGATGTTGTTGAAATCAAACGCTACCTTCCGCCTGACGGTCGGCAACTTCTACCCGCCACTGGCAATAATTACCAGCGTCAGACTCTCAACTCACACGAACCGGCCAGAACCGCCGAGAAGAGAAGAGTTGGGCACCTGCCATGCCGATTCGACAGCAGCCGGACCATCGCCGGCATCTCGGGCCAGGAGCAGATCCCGGCCAAGCACGTCGCCGAGACGGTGCAATACCGTGGCCTGGACCCGGAGTGATGGAACCAATCGCGTGCGGTTCACGAATCTCCAACAGAACCGGTCACGGATTTGACGGGCACCGCCCTGGCCAACAGCAGCACCGCAAGCGCTGCCCCATACGCCGCGGGTCCCCGGACGTCGGACTTCACCAACCACAGGTAGTGAACCACCCCGGCCACGGCGCTGAAATAGGCCAGGCGGTGGAGCGCCTTCCAGCGGCGGCCGCCCAACCTGCGCATCCACCCCTTCGTCGATGTCACCGCCAGCGGCGCCATGGCGGCAACTGAGACTAAACCAGCGGCGATGAACCGCCGCTTGCCGATGTCGCGCAACATGGCGTGCCAGTCGAAGAACTGGTCCAGCCAGACGTAGGTCATCAGGTGGGCGGCAGCATAGAAGAACGTCGCCAGGCCGGCGATGCGTCGGTAAGGGGCCAGTTCGGGCAGGCTTATCAATCGCCTGAGCGGCGTCACGGACAGCGAGATGAGCAGCATCCGCAACGTCCAGATGCCCGTGCCCTTGGTGATGGCTTCAATCGGGTTAGCGCCCAGGTCGCCATGGGAAGCGTTCCATGCCAGCAGTGCTGCCGGCGTCAGCATGAGGGCAATCGCCGCCGCTTTGGCCCAACGGGTGGCCAACAATCGCATCAGTAGTAGCGCCTCAGGTCCATGCCGGAGTACAGGGCGGAGACTTGGTCGCCGTAGCCGTTGAACTTGAGCGTCGGACGTTTCGTGAACTCGCCCAGCCTGCGTTCCCTAGCCTGGGACCACCGCGGATGGTCCACTTCCGGATTCACGTTCGCGTAGAAGCCGTACTCACCCGAATTCGCCGCCATCCAGGTTGTCCTCGGCTGCTTTTCGACGAACCGAATTCGGGCCAGCGACTTCGCGCTTTTGAAACCGTATTTCCACGGCACGACCAAACGAAGTGGCGCGCCGTTCTGATTCGGCAGGACCTCGCCATAGAGGCCCACGGCGATGATAGTGAGCGGGTTCAGGGCCTCGTCCATCCTCAGCCCTTCGATGTAGGGAAAGGAGAGTCCCGTCCCGCCCGACTCCGGCATCTGGCGTTTATCGAAATACGTCTCGAAGACGACGTACTTTGCCTTGGACGTCGGTTCGACCGTCTTGATCAGGGCATTCAGCTCGAATCCGATCCACGGCACCACCATCGACCAGCCTTCCACGCACCGCAGCCGGTAAATACGCTCTTCGAGGGGGACAAGTTTCAGCACGGCGTCGAGATCCAACTTCCGAGGCTTGGACACCTCACCGTCCACGACCACGCTCCAGGGCGAAGTCTTGAAGCCCTTGGCGTTCACCACCGGATCGTCCTTAGCCGAGCCGAATTCGAAGAAATTATTGTAAGTGGTTACCGAGGCGTAGGGCGTCGGTTTCTCAGGAGTGCTGAAGCGGCTCTTGCCATAGCCGGACAGCTTCTGTCCGGATTGGGCCAGGCCAGCAAAGAGGGCTCCACCGGCGGCGCTCATCAGAGCGCGGCGGCTCATGTAAAGGGACTTGGGTGTCACTTCCCGATAGGCGATCTGGGTCGTTCTTGGGATCGGCATCTTAGTGTGATTGATGCTTCGCACCCCAAATCGGCTGCGTAACGAATCAAAACTCAGCGCCGATGGGATGGCCCGGTTCTGCCTCGGCCTCTTCCACTTTGGCTGGTCCGTCGCGCAGCCGCTCATCCCGCACGGCCTTGTCCAGGTCTCCTGTCCACTGGGCGACGACAAGCGTGGCTACGCCGTTTCCGATGACGTTCGTGATGGCGCGAGCTTCGGACATAAAGCGGTCGATGCCCAGAATCAGCGCCAGCCCGGCGACGGGCACGTTCCCCACAACGGACAGCGTTGCGCCGAGCACGATGAAGCCGCTGCCCGTCACGCCGGCCGCGCCCTTCGATGTCAGGAGCAGCACTGCCAGCAGCGTTATCTGCTGGAGCAGCGTCATCGGCGTATTGGTCGCCTGGGCGATGAAGATGGCGGCCATGGTCAGGTAGATGGAAGTGCCGTCGAGGTTGAACGAATAGCCGGTCGGGATCACAAGTCCCGCGGTGGAACGGCCCGCGCCAAGCGTCTCCATCTTGGCGAGCATTCGCGGCAACGCCGCCTCGGACGACGATGTGCCGAGGACGATGAACAGTTCCTCCCGGATATAGCGCAGGAAGCGCCAGATACTGAATCCGTGGAACCGCGTGATGCTGCCGAGCACAAGAAAGATGAAGGCGAGGCAGGTGAGATAGAACGTGCCCATCAGTTTGCCCATCGACAGCAGAGCCTGTGCGCCGTTCGAGCCGACAGTGAAGGCCATTGCGCCGAACGCGCCGATGGGCGCCAGCCGCATGATGAGTCCAACGATCTCAAACAGAACCTGCGCGAGATCCTCAATGAGCGTCAGCAGGCGCGCCTTGGAGGGGCCCAGGCGCTGAATGGCCATGCCGGCCAGGATGGCGATGAACAGGACCTGAAGGATCTCGCCGCGTGCGAAGGCGTCAACCATCGTGTTGGGGATGATGTTGAGTAGAAAATCCTTGGTGCTTTCGAGCTTGTGCCCGGCGGGTCCGAGGGCCGAGGCGTCGAGCGACAGCGGATCGATGTTCATGCCCGCACCCGGCCTGACCGTGTTGACGATGACCAGTCCGATGATGAGAGCGATGGTGCTGACAACTTCGAAGTAGAGCAACGCCAGCGCGCCCGTCTTGCCGAACTGCTTCATGTCGCTGGCGCCGGCGATTCCGATGACCACCGTGCAGAAGATCACCGGGGCGATGATCATCTTGACCAGCTTGATGAAGGCGTCGCCGAACGGTTTCATGGCAGCCCCGGTCTGTGGCGCGAAGATGCCCAGAGCAACGCCGATCAAGATGGCGACGATGACCTGAAAGTAGAGCGACCGGCAGAGCTTCCCGAAAGACATCCCACCCATGGTATCGCGCGATCGCAGGCTACTTGAGAGTCTGGCGCAGCCATTCGGCCATCTTGGCTTTGTAGCCCTGCCATTCGGGGTTCTTCTCCCAGGGGCCGACGCCGTGAGGAGCGCCTTCGACCGTATAGACCTCGCAGCGGTTGCCGGCGGCCTTCAGCTTGTCGCACATCATTGGCGACTGCTCGTACGGCACGGCCGCATCCTTGGTCCCATGGATGAACAGGAATGGCGGCAGGCCCGGCTTGACATGGGTGATCGGCGAGGCTTCTTTGAGCTTGGCTATCCCGGAGGCGTCGAGTTTATCGATACCGAGGAAGGCGGTCATATTCTTGCTGACTTCGCCCTTGTCGGTCTCGCGTTTCGCGAGATCGTGCGGGCCGTAGAAATCGACGACTGCCGCGACGCGCGTCTCCTTCGTCGGACGGACTCCGACGAAGGCCACCAAATGCCCACCTGCCGATTCGCCGGCGAGCGCAATGCGATTCGGATCGACTTTGTATTCCTTGGCGTTCCGTTTGGCCCAGCGGATGGCCGCTTCGACATCCTCGACCGCCGCCGGGAACTTGTATTGCGGGGCGAGACGGTAGTTGATCGTAAACCAGGCAAAACCTGCGTCCGTGAGCACGGGTAGAATCGGCTTCTCGTAGCTGCGCTTGGTCCCGTTCTGCCAGCCGCCGCCGTGGACGACGATGACCGCCGGAAACGGGCCTCTGCCCTCGGGGATCGAGGCGTCCAAGGTGAGCGCCACGCCGCCAGGGCGAGCGAATTCGATATCGTTCGTCTCCACGGCCGGAGGCGCGGCAAAGGCAGACGCGACTAAGATGGCCAGGACAAGGAGTCTCCACATGGGGCGGAGTGTAGCACAACGCCGCCAAACGAATGGTCTCCAGGGAGGGCTACAGAGCGAAGTACGGTTTCCGGGTCTTCCACGCCCCGCGGGTGAAGTCAGGGAATTCAACCGGCGCGCCGCCCAGTTTGATCGACCGCGCCGACAGTTCGATTACGGCGCTCATTACGATGCTGTCGTAGATGTCGATCGGCAGAGGGGTTTTTGCCCTCACCGCCTCGACGAACTTGGACAACTCCAGCCCATCAGTCCCGCCGTGGCTGGTGTTGCCGTCAGCCGTCATCTCGGTCCACCACTTGTGGTCGTACTTCGACTGGTAAGGCGCGAACGGTTCCCATTCGTGGTACTTCGGGCTGCGGCCGGTGAGATAGACCGATTGCTTGTCCTCATCATAGAGGCCGAGCGTGCCCTGCGCCATCCAGCGATTGTCGTACGGGCGCGGCAGTTGCATGTCGTAGTTGACCACGACGGTGCGGCCGAGCCGGGTCTTAATCGTGCTGGTGACGATGTCGCCCTGGGCGAAGCGGCGCTTTGCATTCGGATGCTCGGGGCCGAACTGGCGGGCGAAATAGGCGTTGATGCCGCGTTGCGATGTGGATGTGGAAGCGATGGTGGCGAAGGCGTCGCCGCAATTGATGTCGAGCCAACTCAAGATGGGGCCAAGGGAGTGGGTCGGGTACTGGTCGCAGTCGCGCTCGGCGAGGTATCGGGCGGGCCAGCGGTCGTTGCCCTGTTTGTCGAAGAACCAATGGTCGATGCAGTCGTGGGAATGGGCGCAATGGCAATGGACCATGTCGCCGAGCAGGCCTGCGCGGATCATGTTCAGAACCGCCAGGTTGTCGCGTCGAAAACTCCAGTTTTCGAGCATCATGCACGGGACCTTCGTCTTGAGGTTCGTGTCAACCAGTTGCCAGCATTCCTCGACCGTCTGGGCGATGGGCACTTCGCAGGCCACCGCCTTGCCCGATTTCATCGCCTCGACGGCCATCGTCGCGTGCCAGGCCCAGGGCGCGGCGATGACAACGGCGTCCAGATCGTCGCGGCCCAGCAGGCGCTTGTAGTCGTTGTCGCCCTGGGAGTAAAGGTCCGGCTTGTGGGCAGCGGCGGCGGTGGCGGCGCGGTCCAGGGCTGCCGGATTCGGGTCACAGAGCGCATTGATCTGAACCCCGTCGATGCTAATCAGCCCCCGGAGGAGGCTGTTGCCCCGGTTGCCTGCGCCGATCACGCCAATTCGCACCGGCGGCGTTTGGACGGCGAGCGACGCGACAGCGCTACTGGAAAGGAACTCACGACGGTTCATGTGGGAACTGTAGCGTCCGGGCATGAGACTCCGCAAGGCGGTCCGCACTGGTTCGATCGAACCTACTTTGCCGCCGGGTAAGGCAACGGGCCCGTGACGCGAAGTTCGACGGGTTGGCCAGGATCGACGGCCAGCGGAATGCCCTGAACCAGATCCGAGCCTGCCGCGCGGCGGGATTGGTCGTGGCCGAACGTCACGTCATAGGTGCGGTCCTGTTCGACGGTGAACCACTCGGGGTACTCGTTGAGCCGGGTATAGTTCACCGGCATATTCCAGAATTCGCGGTGCCGGGGCGTGTCGAAGCAGAGCCGTCCCCGCCACGATCGGCCGGAGGAGAGACGAATCAGAATGCCGCCGCCGTCCGGTACGGCCCCAAGGACGAGATCCTGCGGCCAGGGCGAGGCGAACGTACCTTGAGTCTTGAGGAACGTGTACATCAGCGAAGTGCGGACAAAGTTCCCGTCGCCGTACCAGCCTTCGATGATGCCGTCGGGACGCTGGCGGTCAAAGAACTTGCGGAACGCGGCGTCGATGGCGTCCTCGAAGACCGGGTTCGGCAGGCGGTTCAGGAAAACGATGGCGCTTTCGAGGCTGTCCGAGTAAGCGTTCGACCCCCACTTGCGGCCCGAGCCGGTTTCGTCAAAGAGATACTTCGATTCGCGGATGACGCCGTCGATGGCTTTCTCAACGGCAGCTTTGTAGCGCGTTTCGCCCGTGGCTAACCAGGCTGTGTAGACGGCATTATAGGGATACCCCCAGCAGTGGACCACGCGCGTGTCGCTCGGTTTGCCGGTGGCCAGATCGACCTTTGAAAACCAGACGCCGTCCTGGTTGCGGCCGGTCTCCAGCATGCGATCGATCATCTTCATGAACGGCTCTTTGTACTGCCGGGCCTTTTCGGGCCGCTTGTGCGTGAAGTAGACGTAGGCCTCGGAGAGGCCGAGAGCGATCTCGTTGCCGTGGTCGGAGAGGGTGAAGTTTTGACCCTCGGGCGCGCCCTTCTCGAAACTCCAGAAGTCGGGCGGCAGGTAGCCGGTGGCTGGCAAGACCTCGAGGAAGTAGAGGTCAGCGACCGACAGAAGTTGCTGTTCGAGCGCCGGATCGCCGGTCCTCCAGCACAGCCGGGAAAACGACTGCAAGACGTTGCCGTTCACTTCACCCGATCGCGCCGGGATTCGGCCATGGCGCGTCTTGTATGGCGCATGGCGGACGATGTCGGCCGAGATGCCCACGAGGCGACGGTACCAGGGCGTCGCGCCGAGCAGTTCAGTGATGGGAACCAGGCCATCCTTTGCGTATTCGCTTGAACCGAAGATGACCTCGTCCAGGCTCAGTTCCGTCCGGACCCAACCCTTGCCGCCGGGCAAGACGTCGTCGCTCAGGCGGTCGACACGCTGCGTGAGCAGCATCTCCTGGCGCAGGATGTAGCGCATCACGGTTTCGTGGAGTTCGGGTTCGACGAATCGCGAAAGTAGGACCAGGAAGGGGTAGAGGTCGGCTGCGGAATCGCGAATGACCCATGCGCGGTTTTCGACAGTGCGGGGTAACAAGCCGGTCACGGGGTCGGCCATGTCGAGCCAGGCCTTCATGACCCGCCGGCTGCGGGCGAGCGCTTCTGCGGCTTGGCGGCCGTTCCGGTCAGCACGGCCCGGCGGTGTGCCGGACGGAGTTGGCTGTGCCGTCTCTTCGCCGCCAACCGTCCCGCCGGTCCCATTGGGGACGATCGATGCGGAGACTGCGGCGGGAAGGGCTGCACTTGAGGAAAGAAACGCACGGCGGTTCATGTGGGAACTGTATCGTCCGGCAACTAGGGATGCAACAGCGCGCCACGGGATCGAGTCAGAGCTAGCGTGTTGTGGAGCGGGCATTTTGTACAATGACGCCTTGAACGATCGACACTCGGCTGGCGAAGAGGTGCGAGTTGAATTCCAGATCATGCACGAATCTGATCTTGATGGCGGTGGCGCTCTCCGGCTTGCTGGCTGCGACCGGCTATGGGCCTGGCCCGGCTGACCGCGAACTGATCGTCTGCGGCTGGGACGAGGTATTCATACTCGATCTCGGGGAGACACCCGCTCCAAGAGTGTGGAGTTGGAAGGCAGAGACCCGCCCGGAACTGCCGGAGGGGATGAGGCAGAAGTTCAAGACAACCGACGAGTGCAAGCCCGTCGATGGAGGAACTCGAATCCTCATCACTTCGTCCGGAGACGGGGTAGCCCTCGTCGATCGAAAGACCGGGAAGGTCCTCTTCTATGGCAGCGCCGGCGGCGCGCACTCGGCCGTGATGCTGCCTGGCGGCAGGATCGCCGTCGCCGCGTCGACCAGCAAGAGCCCACGCAACAACAGTCTGGTCGTGTTTGACATCTCGAAACCTGACCAACCCCTGTTTCAAACAGAACTGGTCAGCGGCCACGGTGTGGTGTGGGACGAAGAGCGGCTACTCCTTTGGGCGCTCGGCCTGGAGCAGCTTCGGGCATACAAGCTGGTGGACTGGCAGTCGAACAAGCCGGAATTGGAAATGGCGGACGAATACCGGCTGCCTGATCGTGGCGGACACGATCTTTCACCTGTTCCCAGAACCGGATTTCTGTCGGTAACCACTGAGCGCCGTGCATTCTTCTTCGACCGCGACCAGCGGACATTTCGGCCACACCCGATGTTCGGCGGCGTCGAGAACGTGAAGAGCATCACCGTGAACCCGTTGACTGGCCAGATCGTCTGGACAAAGGCGGACCCCGGCTTCTGGTGGACTGAGACGTTGCGGCTCGCGAATCCAGTGAAGTCGATCGAGCGTCCCGGCGAACGGCTCTACAAGGCCCGATGGGTGAACGCAGAAGCGACTGTCCGCTAGCCCAGCACAATCTTGCGCAGGTCGATCTTCGACTCGTCGCTCACACCCAGCCCCAATACACCCGCGATTTCGATGAACTCGGGCTGCATGCGCGCGAAGACACTGTCCTGGTCCGGCTTGGCGGACACCAGTGGCTCCATGCCCATTTGGCCGCGTTTCATGTCGATCACCGATGCACCGATGGTATCCACGGCCACCGGATCTGTGGCAAAGTACATCGTCTTGTGCTCCCAGAGATAGCGGCCGACCTTGCGATTCGGCCCGCCATGGTAAGCCGCCATGACGCCATCGATGACGTGCAGGACGATTTTCTGGCGGAAGACGGGCAGGTCGACCACCGTGGGAATGAACATGCCGCATGCGTTGTTGGTCGAGCTGACGTGGCTGCGGGCAACATTATTGACGAAGCCGTGCGAGAGGTTCTTCAGCGCGATGGTGGCACCGGCCGATTGGTGGTGTTTCACTACTCCGAGGGTGACAACCTTGTTCACCTGTTGAGTAAGGAACTTGGCTACGTACGACCGGCGATGGTGCGGGTTGGTTGGCTCGGCCTTGGCCGCGACCAACGCCATCTCCATGTAGACGTCGCGGTCGTAGCCGTCCATGTCAAGTTGCAGCCCGTTCAGCACCCGATCCGTGGCGGCCACCCAGCGGACGCCTTCGGGCAACCACTTGTCCACGCCGCCGCCGAGGAACTCGGAGCGGAAGCGGTCGTAGGCAAAGATATTCTGGCGCTTAACGCCGGCCGACTCCAGCCCAGCGATGATCTGCTGAATGACGAGAGGCGAAGAGATGAGGTAGGGCTGGCCGGCGGGGTTCACTTTGATCCCGACCACATCGCCCGGTTCGAAAAAGTATCGCCAAGCCTCAGTGGCGTCGGTGGCGCCGGTCAGTTCTTTCATTCCACGAGCCACCATCTCGCGCACCGGCTCGGCCTGGTGACGGCCGGAAACGGCGCTACCCGGATGATTCACAGCGATGACGCATCCGGGGAATGGTCCGGGAATGCCCAGTTGTTTGCCCGCGGACCGAGCCGAGGCGAGCGGCGCGGCCGCGAGCATCCCTCTCAACCACATTCTTCGATCAAGTTCCATGCTCGGACTCCTTCTTCGTCGGATGACGTCCGTCTGCACATGAATATACACTTTGCGGGCCCCTCTCCAAAGAACGTCTTTTCAGCCACTGTGCGTCCCCTCGGGCCCGCTGCTTCCGCGATAGAATAGCGGACATGAGACTCCAGACCCTACTTGTGCTGGCCTTACTGGCCGCCCCCACCACGTTCGCCGCCGGCGGCTGGAAAAAGATGTTCGACGGCAAGAGCATCGAAAAAAGCGGCTGGAAAGCCAACGAGAACCCCGAAGCCTGGACCGTCGAAGACAAGATGCTCAAGGGCAGCGGCAAGGTAAGTCACCTGTTCTGGATGAAAGAAGAGTGCGAGGACTGCGAATTTAAGGCCGACGTCCGGATCATGGACGGCGCCAACTCCGGCATGTACTTCCGTACCGCATTCGGCCCTCGCTTCCCCAAGGGCTATGAAGCCCAGGTCAACGCCACCCACGGCGACCCGGTGAAGACCGGCAGCCTCTATAATTTCCACAAGAACCTCGAATCGCCCTCCAAACCCGGCGAGTGGTTCACCCAGCACATCATCGTGAAGGGCAACCACATCATCATCAAGGTGAATGACAAGGTGATCACCGACTACGTGGACGAGAAGAACACGTTCACCAAGGGTTACCTGGCACTGCAGCAGCACGACCCCAAGAGCGTCGTTTACTACAAGAACCTGATGTACAAGAAGCTGAAGTAAACTTCAGCGAACTAAACCGTCCGTGGGCCGTCTCTCGTTGACGGAGGTTGAATGCACGTGAACCATCGCATTCCCGCCGTCCTTGGGGCGGCCCTGATTTTGTTTACCGGCGCAGCCCTGGCGCAAGATCCGGCCAAGAGTCTGGCCTGCAAGCAGTACGACAGCGGCGACTCGCGCCAACAGCGTGCCTGCGAGATGCGCGAAATGACACTCCCTGCCACCGCGTCGCTCAATGTTGACGCCGCCCCGAATGGCGGCATCTCCGTCAAGGCCTGGTCGAAGGCGGAAATCCTGCTCCGCGCCAAGGTCGAAACCTGGGGCGACACCAAATCCGAAGCCGAGGCAAGGCTGAAGGAGGTCAAGATCGCCACCGGCGCCAAGATCAACGCCGACGGTCCGCGATCAGCCGGCCGAACCTACTATTCCGTCAGCTATGAGGTCTTCGTCCCATCGAAGATTGACCTGACCCTGCACAGCACCAACGGCGGCGTATCCATCTCCGGCGTCAATGGCACAATCGTGGCCAACACCACCAATGGCGGATTGAAACTCGCCGGCCTCGCCGGCAAGGTATCCGCCCACACCACCAACGGCGGCGTGAAGGTTGAACTGGCGGGCAGCACGTGGCAGGGCGAAGGCTTCGATGTCAGCACCACCAACGGCGGAGTCAGCATCCAGGTCCCGGCCGATTACTCGGCGCGGTTGGAGGCTAGCACGACCAACGGCGGCGTCCGTTCCGACCTGCCCGTCCAGATCCAAGGCAGGTACTCCGGCAAGCAGGTCAACGCCACGCTCGGCAAAGGCGGCGCGCTGATCAAAGCGACCACCACCAACGGCGGCATCAGCGTCGATCGGGCTGGCGTTTGATAGGCTGCGGCGCCGCCGGCAAAGCGGTAAGGTAACAATCGGGACGGTGTCAGCGGTTAACAGCGCGGCCCGTCCCGGATGTGACCTCAATGCCTAGTACCCACTCGCCCTTTGAAGCCTTCTTCCACGCAGCTCATTCAGACATCCATCGATTGAACCGGATCTCGCGTTTCACCGCGCGCCCATTGCTGATAGCACTGCTCGCCGCAGCATTGTGGGCGGCGCAGCCTCCGCAGGGACCTCCCGCCGGTGGCCCGCCTCCAGGGGGCCCTCCTCCCGGCGGTTTCCGGCCCGGCGGACCGAGGCAAGACGCGACGCCTGCGGTTCCTCAGAAGGAACTGACCGAGCAGGTCGCACCAGGCGTTGCTTACAAGCAGCGCAACATCAAGCTCCAGGACCAGCCTGTCCAGCTTCAGATCCTTGAAGTTGATCCCTCCAACCCGGCGATCAACCTTCTTCCCGTCCACGCGCTCGACCGCGCCGCCGGCAAGGAACTGACAACGTCGATTGCCAAACGCTATGGCGCGACGGCGGCCATCAACGGCGGCTATTTCTATGTGTCCGGCCCGCTGCCCGGAGCTTCGACGGGTATCTACCAACTGAACGGCAAGATCATCTCCAGCGGCGATAAGCGCTCGTCACTGGTCTTCTGCGAGGAGACCGGCGGCAAAGAGCGGACGGCGGTGACCACGGCCGGGTTCAAGGGTACCGTGACAGCCGCCGACGGCCACAATGCCACGCTGGCAGGAATGAATCGTCCGAGAGAGGCCGGCGAACTCGTCCTCTACACGTCAGTGCTGGGTCCGGCAACACCCGCGGTGGCCGGATTCGAAGTCGTGCTGGGCGCGGATGGGAAGGTCAAATCCGCCAGCCAGAGTGAAGGCGGCAGCCAGCTTCCCGCGGGCGGCATGGTTCTGTCGGCTGCCGGCGACCCGGCGGATTGGCTCCGTGAACACGCTGCCATAGGCTCCGCCATGAAGGTGGACGTACGCCTGGATCCTCTCGCGCCGTTGAAGGCATGCAAGCCTCAGGATATGGTCGGCGCAGGGCCGCGCCTGGTCCAAGCCGGGAAGATTGATCTTCCCGAAGAGGGCTTCAATCACGCCACCAGCCGCCATCCGCGCACCGCCTTCGGCGTTACAGCGGAAGGGAAGTTCCTACTGGTCACCCTCGACGGGCGGCAATCCACCAGCGCAGGCATGACGCTGGCCGAACTGGCCGACCTGATGCTGTCGCTGGGCGCCGTGGATGCGATCAACCTCGATGGCGGTGGCTCGACCACCATGGTGGTGAACGGCGTCATCCGCAACTCACCGTCCGATCGCCGTGAACGCGCCGTCAGCGACGCCATCCTCGTTTTCAGCATCCCGGATTTCGACGCACTGGACCGCTTGATTGGCGCTCTCGGCGCGGACCAGATCGAAGCCGCGCTCCTGCCCCGCATCAAGGAAGCCGCAACCGCGGCGCGCAAGTCCAGTGGCAGCGTGGATGCCCTGGTTCGTTTGGTTCAGGAGACCGAAGGTCACGGCGTCACGCCGGCGGCTGTGCGCCTCATTTCCGAGTCGGCTGACGCGTTGAAGAAGTAGTCGGGTTCGGGCGTTACACTGTTGGGATGGCCGTCTACCATCTCGCAGGCAAACCCGCCCCCGAAGACATCCTGATCGACGTAACAGCCCTGCAAAGCGCCTATTCCAGCGAGAAGCCCGACCCGGCAGAACCGCTCGAACGCGTCAGTTTCGGCACTAGCGGCCACCGTGGCACTTCGCTTGAATCCACCTTCAACGAGGCCCATATCCTGGCCACCACCCAGGCCATCTGCGACTACCGCGAGCACCATGGCATCACCGGCCCGCTGATGATGGGCAAGGACACGCACGCCTTGTCGGAACTCGCCCAGCGCACCGCGCTCGAAGTCCTGGCGGCCAATAAAGTGACCGTCTTCGTCCAGTCCGGCCACCTGCCCACGCCGACGCCGGTCATCTCGCGCGCCATCCTAGTTCACAACACCGGCGAGGACGATCAGGCCGACGGCATCATCATCACGCCATCGCACAATCCGCCCAGGGACGGCGGCTTCAAGTACAACCCGCCCAACGGCGG
>CAZSBK010000105.1:0-17126 GCA_964604945.1 uncultured Candidatus Solibacter sp. | reverse complement strand
CTCGCTCGGCGGGCTGATTGTGGCGGGGGGATTCGTTTGGTCGGGCCTCAGGGATCCCTGGCAGATGGCCGGGCTGGCCGCCCTGTTCACACCAATCGGGATCTGGGCCTCGACGGTAACGGCCCGGTCAATGGGGAAGAAAGACCCGGGTGAAATTGTTGTGGACGAAGTGCTGGGCCAATGGGTGACGTTGGCGGCGGTGCCCGTTTACGACTGGAAATGGATCCTGGCGGCGTTTGTCCTGTTTCGACTTTTCGACATCACGAAACCGTGGCCAGTGCGGAAATTCGAATCCTTGCCGGAGGGCACGGGAATCGTAGCCGACGACCTGGCGGCGGGCGTTTATGGCGCACTTGTGCTGCTCGGCGTGCGATGGTTGAATCATTAAGGAAGAGCGGGCCGGCTGGACAGGCCCGAATTGGACCCGATCCCGGGTCCGTGGAGTTGAATCAGAGTGACCAAATCCGGCCCTGACACCGAAATCGTCATCGACTCGATCTCGCCCTCGCTGGCCATTCCCGGCGGCGACGTCAAGATCGTGGGACACAACTTTCTGGATGGCGTACGGCCGACAGTGCGCATTGGAGGGGAACTGGCCGCGCTGACGGCCGGTTCGGCGCGGCTGGCCATCGCCCGAGTGCCGGAGCAGCCGGGCGGAGGAACGCTGAGCGTCGGCCTCTATCCGGAAACCTGGGCGGAGGCGCCGTTTGAAGTCGGCGCTCTGCTAGCCGAGAATCTTCATCCGGTCGCCAACCCGGCCGTGGACGCCGCCGGCAACATCTATGCCACTTTCAGCGGCTCGCGCGGCCAAAAGACGCCGGTCGCCATTTTCCGCATCAACGCCGAAGGCGGAATGGAACCGTACCTGACCGAGTTGATGAACGCGACAGGGCTGGCATTCGACTCGCTGGGGGTGCTGCACGTCACGTCCCGATTCGACGGCTTCGTCTACCAGGTCCCGTCCAGCGGCGTCCTGAACGTCTTTGTCGAAGGCATGGGCGTAGCCACCGGGATCGCCTTCGACCTCGAAGACAACCTCTATGTCGGCGACCGTTCGGGTACGATCTTCAAGATCAGCCCGTCGCGCCAGGTCTATGTTTTTGCGACGGTCGAAGCCTCAATCGCCGCGTTTCATCTGGCTTTCGGCCCAGGCGGGTATCTCTACGTCACGGGGCCGACGACATCGAGCAATGACGTCGTCCACCGGATTTCGCCCGCCGGCGAAGTGGAAATCTTCTATCGCGGACTGGGCCGGCCCCAGGGGCTGGCTTTCGACGCCGACGGAAACCTTTATGTGGCCGCGTCGCTCAGCGGACGGCGGGGCATTGTGAAGATCACACCGGAAGCCAAGGCTTCGCTGTTCCTTTCCGGCCCAAACATCGTGGGGCTGGCGTTTGCGCCTGAGGGCAACATGATCGTAGCCACGTCGGGCTCGCTCTATAGGGCTCATACAGGGATCATGGGCCGTCCTCTCGTGTAATGGAATCTCCGCATGCAAGCTGAAATCATCGCCGCCGGCAGTGAAATGCTCACGCCTGAGCGGGTTGACACGAACTCGCTCTGGCTGACCCAGAGGCTGAACGATCTTGGCGTCGAGGTCACGCAGAAGTCGATCATCGGGGATGATCGCGACCGCCTTGCCGATGCGGTGCGGGCGGCCATCGACCGGTCGCCGATCATCGTTCTGACCGGCGGACTGGGCCCGACCGAGGATGACGTCACGCGCGAGGCCGTGGCCCAGGCGCTGATGCGGCGGCTGCTCTATTCCGACGAGCTGATGACCGCACTGGAGGCACGATTCGCGCGGATGAGCCGCAAGATGTCGGCGAACAACCGCCGCCAAGCCTTCCTGATCGAAGGCGCGCGAATCCTGCCGAATCCGAACGGAACCGCGGCCGGGCAGTGGATCGATCTCCCGGGGCGGGTGGTGATGCTGCTCCCTGGGCCGCCGCGCGAACTGGAGCCGATGTTCACCAGCCACTGCACGCCGCTGCTGGCCGAGATGCTGCCTGAACGGTCGCTCTGCACGCGAGTGTACCGGGTGGCGGGCATGCCGGAATCCGAGCTCGATCAGCTGATCGCGCCCGTCTACATGGAGTATTCGAACCCGGCGACGACGATCCTCGCCAAGGCAGGGGATATACAAATCCACCTTCGCGCGTCGGGGGAAAGCGCCGCCGAGGCGCAAGCACTCGCCGACGAGGTGGGCTCGAAGATTCAAGCACTGCTCGGCGACCGTATCTATTCCGAAGACGGCGCCCCGTTGGAAGTGGCCCTGGGCAGACTGCTGAAACGGCGGGGAGCGACACTGGCGGTGGCGGAATCCTGCACCGGCGGTCTGCTGGGTGGACGGATCACGGACGCACCTGGGGCTTCTGAATGGTTTCTGGGCGGATTCCAGGTTTACGGCAAGACGATGAAGACGCGGCTGCTCGGCCTGAACGAAAGCATCGTCAACGAGCACGGAGTCGTGAGCGAGGCCGTGGCGTGCGCCATGGCGGACTCGGCGCGGGACCGGACCGGGGCCACCTATGCCCTGTCGGTGACCGGCGAGGCGGGGCCCGAATCGGCGTCGCCGGGCATCGAACCGGGTACCGTCTGGATCGGATTGGCCACACCCGAGGGCGTCTCGGCGCGCCAGTTCCATATCCTCGGCGACCGCGTCCGCGTCCGTTCATTCGCCGTGCAGACGGCATTGAACCTCTTGAGGCTGTCGTTGTGAAGACGAAACAAATGCTGGGCCTGATTCTGGTCGCGGCGGGGCTTATCGACGTCGTGATCGCGGCCGTGATCCTCGATTCGGTGCCACGCACGGTGGTCTTCGTAAGCGGCGTGACGACATTGGGGCTGGGTCTGATCCTGTTCGTGTCGGGGCTGAAGCAGGGGCCGAGGTAGCTCGCCGGGACGGGACGGACCGCAGCAGATCCAGTTCCAGTACCGATCCAGCACGGTAATGGATCGCCAGAGGCCTCTATTTTCCGGGCCCGGCTTGCACACTAATAGTGAGAACGCTGGAAAGGACGGAGCCGCTCCGTTGTGTGCAAGATGCCAACGAAACGAATCATCACCCAAATGCTATTGCTGAGTCTGCTGGCCGCTGTATTCACCGTGGGCGCGGTGGCGGGGGAGAAGCCGGAGGCAGTGCGCGTGGCTGTGGTGACGGACGGCTCGGCGCGAGCCGAAGCGATGGCCCAGACGCTCAGTGAGTCGCTGCGCGGGCTGGAAGTGGAACTGACGCCGGAGCCAGGAAGTGCGGCCTGGATTGTTAGGCTGTCGAAGTCGGGCGCGGAGACGATTGAGATCGGCGCATCGGATGGCGCGGGCGTGGAGTGGGCGCGGAGTTTCGCCGGCGAACTGGAACGATTGACGCCGTCGTTGAGGCAAACGGCGAGGGCGGCGGCGTGCCGGGTTTGCCGGGGGTCGAACCAGCTCTCAATCGGGTTGGGCGGCGCGGTGGATGATCCGGCGGTAGAACTGCTGACCGCCAGCGCGCTGCGGGAGTCCATCAAGGCCGTCACTGGACTGGCCGAGCGTTCAGCTTCGACGCCGGCTGGAATCGTGACGCCAACTCCGGGGTCGTCGCTGACCTCATCAAGCGCAACATTCACCTGGGACGCCGGAACCGGCACGGCCCGCTACTGGCTGTTTGCAGGGAACTGGCTGGGTGGCGATACGCTCTATTCCGCCGACCAGGGGACCAGCCTCACGGCAACCGTGACCGGACTGCCCACCGACGGCCGCAAGATCTACCTCCGGCTGTGGTCGCTGATCGACGGCGCCTGGGTCAGCCGGGATTTCGAGTACCGGGCATACTCGCCCAGCGGCAGCGGCCCGCAAAAGGCCCAGATCACGACACCCGTGCCAGGATCGACTCTGAGCGGGACGTCGGCGGCGTTCAACTGGTCGGCGGGCGTGGCGGTGACGCGCTACTGGCTGTTCGCCGGGCTGTGGGCGGGCGGCAACACGCTCTACTCAGCCGACCAGGGATCGAACCTGTCGGCGACGGTGACAGGCTTGCCGGGATCGGGACAGGCCGTATACATCCGACTGTGGTCGTACATCGACGGGACATGGCAATCCTCGGACGCGACCTACAACGCCTCGGGATCCTCGGGGCCGCCGGCCAAGGCCACAATGACCAGTCCGGCGGCCGGATCGACGCTCGCGGGCACGTCGGTCACATTCAATTGGACGGCTGGCACGGCCGTGACGCGCTACTACCTGATGGCCGGGCTCTGGAGGGGCGGCAACACGCTGTTCAACCAGGACATGAACGCGGCGCAGACGGCGACGGTGAGCGGCCTGCCAAGCGATGGGCGGAAGGTGTACGTGCGCCTATTCAGCTACATTAACGAAGCCTGGCAGTCTAACGATTATGAATACAACAGTTACGACCCAGCACCGGGAGCGGCCGAGAAGGCAACCTTGATGTCGCCTGCCGCCGGATCGACCCTGGCCGGGTCCTCGGCATCCTTTTCGTGGACCGCGGGCAAACGCGCCGAAGGCTACTACCTGTTCATCGGCGACTGGCAGGGCGGCAATTCGCGCTACAGTCAGTTTTTCACCGCTGGGATCACCTCGGCCACGATCACCGGCCTGCCGGTCGACGGGAGGCTGTTGTTCGTCCGGCTGTGGTCGTTCATCAACGGACAGTGGGAGTTCAACGACTACCAATTGAGAGCTTCCAGCAAGTAGAATCCGTCTCCTTGTTCCCTACTCCGGCGGCCTGGCGTTACGTCCAGGCCGCCGTTTTTGTTGATTGTTTTTAATCTGATGATATATGAATTCTTGAATCTGAAGACATGAGTCACGCGTCTAGACATATGAATGGCGACGGCCGCGACGGATGCGGCCAGCCTCAAGGGTCCGGGTAGACCAAATACAACCAATGGAGAACAAAGACCAACAATGACGAAGCAACTGAATCTGTTGGCCCTCTGCCTGGGGGCCGCTCTAACCGTTTTCGCCGCTGACTCGAGAGTCCCGGCCACTTCAACCAATCAGCCCCTGAGCAACCAGATCGTCTCAGAAGCTCGCTCGGCCGGCAAGGTCGCAGGTGAGCTGGCGGCGGCGCTGAAGGCGAACAACGCCGACGCGACGAAAATCACGGATTCGGCGGCAGCGATTGAGAAGAGCCTCGGCGAGATCAACCGCCTGGCAGCGCAGTTGGACACCAACCGCGCGAGCATGAAAGCCAAGCAGATCGAGAATCTGGACCGCATGAAAAGGGTGAGCGAGACAATCCAGGTCTTCGTGAACATCAAGAAAGATGTGGCTGCCGCGTCAAGTGAGGAAGCCAGGGCGCAACTGCTCGACCATGCTCTTGCCGTGAAGCTGCGCGCCGAGTTGATTGAGAAACTGGCCACGCGGATCGGCGGCTGAGCAGCGGCCAAGCGATTCGACTAACCCAACAAGAGTAGAACCGTACTGAATCTGAAGGGCGCCCGAACAGGGCGCTCTTTTTGTTGCTCCTACATCGCGCGGGAGCGGATCCGCTGGCGGTCGACCAGTTCGTCGAAGACGGCCAGGACCCGGCGGCGGAAATCATAGACACGCCTGACGCTGTCGCGGAAAGCGGTGTCGTAGCCGGGATGGGAGAGCCACTTGTCGATCATGAGGCGGGGGATCTCGATGTCGCGGCGGAGCTTCTCGGCCGGCGTTCCACGCAGGAACAGGCCGTAGAACATCGCGGCCTCCTTGTGGATGGCCTCGGGGTCGTGATCTTCACGAATCGGGATGGATTGCAGCGACAAACGAAAGTCTCCCGAACGGGTACGGAAATTCGAGTATAAACAGGGACCTGCGCGATGGGCAAGACCACGCACGCACCCGGGGGGATGCGGGCGAGCCGCCGATCTTTCCAATGGATGCAGCGAAACGGGGGGAAAGGTGCGCGGCGTTTGCTAACCTCTAGGGGATGCGTCGATTTCAGGCCGGGTCTGTGCTCGCCGCCGGTGCGTTAACGGCACTGGCGGGCGCGGCCCTGGTAACCTACCCACAGCTTGGAAGGCAGCCGGATGGCAGCTACCTGGTCCCAACGGGCCAAAGGCTGACGCCCGCCGGCGAGCACTTCGAGGTGAACGACCGGCCATTGGGCATGGTGCTGAGCCCGGACGGCAAGCGTCTGGCTGTGGTCACGGGATCAAACTTTGCACCACGGGCATTGCACGTCATCGACGCCGCCACGGGCCGGCGGATGTACGACTATCCGTTGGGCGATTCGTTTGCGGGGGTGGCGTTTTCACCCGGCGGCGACCACATCTACGTCGGCGGAGGTAGCGCCAACAAGGTGTACTTTCTGCGCCAGACGGAAACGGAGTATGAGGAAGAGCCGGGCGTGGAACTGGCCGGCGCTGCGCCGAGCGGGTTATCGGTTTCCGCGGACGGGAAGCGGCTGTTCGTGGCTTTGAACCTGAAACACGCCATTGCCGTGGTGGACGTGGAGACGCGCGAGGTAAAAGAAATCGCCGTTGGGATGAACCCGTACACAACCGTCGCCACGCCGGACGGCAAAAAGGTCTATGTGTCGAACTGGGCCGGGCGGCGGGCCAAGGGAAGCGACACGAAGGACGAGAATTTCGGCATTGTTGTCGATCCGCGGACGGGGATCCCGTCAAGCGGGTCGGTATCGGTGATCGATACCGGGAAACTGGAGGCAGTCGCCGAGATTGAAACGGGGCTGCATCCGTCAGCGATGGTACTCAATGCCGATGCGAGCCGGCTATACGTGGCCAACGCAAACAGCGATACGGTTTCGGTAATCGACACGGCGGTGGACAAGGTGCTGTATTCGATCGGAGTGCGGCCGGGGTTGAAGGCGCCGATTGGAAGCGCACCGAACGCGCTGGCGATCGGCGGCGGGGGCAAGACGCTGTTCGTGGCCAACGGGGCCAACAACGCCGTCGGCGTGGTGGATCTTGCCGCTCAGCCACCAAGGCTAAAGGGCTACATCCCAACGGGATGGTATCCGACGGCGGTAGCGGCGACGGGCGATGGGAAGAAGTTGTGGGTAGCCAGCGGGTATGGGTTTGGGTCGATCAAGCCGTTGGGCGAGGGCAAGACGGGCCGGAGTTATCGGGACAGGGCGGGTGTTGTATCGCTGGTGGACATCCCCGATGCCGCCATGTTGAAGACGATGACAGGCCAGGTGCTGGCCAACAATCGGTTGCAGGCGAGCGGTGGGGAACACGGTCCAAAGCATCCGGTGCCTATGAACACCGGCGAGAGTTCCCCGATCCGGCATGTGTTCTACATCATTAAGGAAAACCGGACATACGATCAACTGTTCGGGGACCTGGCGCAGGGCAACGGAGATCCGACGCTGGTCCAGTTCGGCCGGGAAGTGTCCCCGAATCATCATGCGCTGGCCGAGCAGTTTGTCCTTCTGGATAATTTCTATACGCCAGCCGATCAGAGTGCGCTTGGCCACCGCTGGTGTACACAGGGCTACGCCAGCGACTGGATCTTCAAGTACGGGAACACACGAAACGACGCGAATCCGATGTTGTACGCGCCAAACGATTTCTTGTGGGATGTGGCGAAGGCGGGCGGCCTAAGCGTACGCAGCTACGGCGAACGGGGAGCGAATACGTTCACACCGCCTGAGGCGACGTTTCTGGACATTTACCAAGGCTGGAAATCGGGCCAGATGACGGTTCAGATCAAGCCGAAGACGTTCATCGCCGGGCTGAAGGACATTTACCATCCCGAGTATCCGGCCTTTGGCGGCAAGGTCCCCGATCAGTATCGCGCCGACATTTTTCTGAAGGAATTCCGTGAATACGTGCGTGAGGGCACGCTGCCGCGACTGGTCATACTGCTGCTGCCGAATGATCACACCAATGGCACGTCGCCGGGTTTGCCGACGCCGCGGGCCTCGGTGGCCGACAACGACCTGGCGCTGGGCAGGATCGTGGAGGCGATCTCGAAGAGCCGGTACTGGAAGGAATCGGCGATCTTCGTGGTGGAGGACGATGCGCAGAACGGCGTGGATCACGTCGCCGGACACCGGACCATCGCGCTGATGGCCAGCCCGTGGGTGAATCGGAGGACGGCGGACAGCCGGTTCTACACGACGATCAATTTGTACCGGACGATCCTGCAGATTCTGGGGTTGCCGCCGCAGAATCAATTCGACCTGGCGGCGGAGCCGATGTTCCCGGTGTTCGCCGAACAGGCGGACGTGACGCCTTTCACGGCGCTGCCGAACCAGATTCCGCTGGACGAGTTGAATCCTCCACTCAAGTCGCTGAAAGGCAAGGCCCTGGAGGATGCGCAGGCATCAATGAGGATGAACTTCTCCGAGCCCGACGCGGCGCCGGAAGATGTGCTGAACCGGATCGTATGGCGGTCGACCATGGGAATGAGGCGGCCCTATCCGGGACGGTAGGCTGCGGGCGGGCTATTGGGAAGCCGCAGCTTTTTCGATCAGCTTCAGGGCGTTTTCGATATAGATCTCGCCGGTCATCTCGCCGAGAGAGGTGCGCGAAATATATTTGTAGGCTGGGAAGCTGTCGAAATCCACTTTGGTCAGCATGTAGCCGAAGGCGTCGTTGGTGAGGTCGAACAGAAGGTTGTGCTGGCCGCGCATTTTGCGCTTCATGTAGAAGCCGATGTTAGGCAGGGCTTCACCGGGGATGGTGAGGATTTGGGCGGGGCCGAGTTCGAGCAGGTTCAGGCGGATACTGATGGTGCGGCCGGGCCCGTGGGGGTAGTTGAGCGGCGAGTGTTCGACGACTTGCCACATGGCGTCAGCGTCGATTGGGAAGCTGACATCGGCTGAAATGTTGCGCAGGACAGGATTCCGATCCCAAGGGGCGGGGCCGATGATGCGGAGCGATTCGGAGGCGAGCGTCCCGCCGATGCGTTCGCATTCGGACCAGGTTCGGCTGTCACTCCAATAGGCGCGCGCGGCGTCACGGGGCTGCTGGTCGAGATTTCTGTTATCAGCGGTGACCATACCACCCTGGGCGCTATTCATGAACAAGGCGAGTCCGGCGCCGGAGCGTTCGATGTTGTCATAGAGAGGACCAGCCAGATCCGGACTGAGGATGCCCTGCCCCGAGCCGAGGACTTCGGGGTGGATGGCGTAGTTCACCAGAGTGGCGATGGGTTTGCCGTCCACGGCGCGGACCTGTATGACGCCTGCGCGGCGGTCATAGAGGTCGGGGGCGTAGTAGTTGTAAGCGATTTTGCCCTTAACCTCACCAGAGGAGACGCGGAGTTCGGCCGGTTGAAGGTGATCGAAAGCGTCATTGACGGCGGCAGCGATCTGGGTGGTGACGAGCTTCATGTAGTCGAGCGAGCCGGTATGGCCGCCTTTGCCGTCAGGGAAGGCGTAAGCATCCGGGGCGCTGTGCGTGTGGGTGGAGCCGATGAGGATGCTGGACGGGGCAAGCCGCGGGACCATGGCGCGAGCCCGGTCGCCCAGCACTCCAGGGAAGCCGAGAAGGTCGACGCTGACGATGGCGATGGTCTCGCCGCCGGACCGGAGGACCAAGGCGCGAACGGTGAGTTCTCCTTTCTTAGAAGTGGCCTGGGAGGGCGTGCCCATGCCGCCGGTGATGGGCAACAGCGGATCTGGCGTGATGATTCGTTTGGCGGCGGCGGCTTCAAATGCAGGCAGGGTCTGGGATGCCAGTGGGAAAGCGCCGAGCGCGGCACAAAGCAGGCTCAAGCGGAACAGGGAAGCAGCGGCCCAGAGAGTCGATGTCATTCTGGCAGTCTAGCCCAAACAGACTGCGGCAGGCGGAGCAGACAGGCTGGGAGGCCTGTCCTACATGACGAAAGCATTGAAGAGCAGTTTGAGCGTGAGGTAGCTTTGGGCGCGGTACTGGGGACGGAAGCCGAAAAGGATGGCGTGGCCCTGGCCGATCGGAACATCCACGAGAGCCACTTTCCCTGCAATGTGCTTCTCACCAAGAAGCCAGCCCGAGGCCAGGACGGAAGAATCGGTGTAGCGGGCGACGGAACGGACGCCGGGTGCAGATGGTTCAAAGACCGGGCTGGATTCGGTCCATACGGCGAACTCGCGTGGGAGTCCAAGAGTGAGCTTCGATGGGGCTTCCGAACGGACGTTGAGCAGTGAACCGGGGCAGTAGAAGTCGCGGCTGGAGACGCCGGAGAGGCCGTTCCTGACGGGGACGCCGAGCTGCTGGATGGCATACACGGACGAATCGTTGAGAAACACCAGAGAGCCGCCAACCTCGGCAAACTCTTTGAGGGCAGCAGCGCCTTCGGGCCCGAGGCCGCCGAGGTATTCAGCGGGCATCGACCCCTGGCGGTAGCCGTTCTGGATCTGAGCGGCGGACTGATCTGGGAAGACAATGACGTCGAATTCGTCACGCAGCTTGCCCTGACGGATGCGGGCGTTGGAGGGGCGGGAATACTCCCAGCCGAATTGTTCGAGGATCCAGCGGGTCCAGCCTTCGTCCATGCTGGGCACAAAGCTGAGATAGAGGCCAAGGCGCGGCTTGCGGAGTGCTTGGAATCCAGGCAACTGGCGGCCGAGGGAGAATGCGCCTGTAGCGGGATGACGGAAGACGGCACGGCCGGCTTTCCAGGCGGCGTTGACCTCGCGCCAGGATGTTGAATCCGAGGCCGGGAGGGTGTTGGGCGCCGAATCGGGCGGTGTAAACACGAAGCCACGGGCGGGCGAAGTGCGGGCAGCGAGTTCGGTGTCGATTTGATCGACCTCGACACCCATCAGGAGAGGCAGCGTCTGGGCGGTGACGTCGTAGGGGCGCTTGGGTGGGCCGCCGGGGTACATGCGCAGGTCGGGGTAGTCCTGCTTTTCAAGCAGAGTCTTGGCGAAGGCCGAAAAAGGCTGGGTCATGCGGATGACATAGGAGCCAGCCGGGTAAGATTTGCCTTGGGCAGTGAAGGCTTCCGCGGCGCGTTCGACTTCGACATCGCCGAAGGCTAGGGTTTCGAGGAGCTTCCTTGCCGCGCCGGGATCGACCTGAGAGGCGGGAAGGACAAAAGCGGAAGGCGACGTGCGCGACGAAGCGCGGGCGAGCATCCTATGGAAGTTACGGAGGAACGCCTCGCGGCGGCTGGCGGCTGTGGTGAGCAGCGACTGGATAGCGACCATTTGGTCGTCGACGATGTCGCGCAGGTGCCACTCGCCGCCCTGCCAGGGTTCGATGTGATTCCAGGCGCGTTCACGGGCCGAGTAGCCGAGGGACGAAGTGGAGAGTTGATCGGGTTTGAGAGTCACCGGGGTGGCGATGCGGACACTGGCCGATTCGGTGAGGATGCGGATGCCACCGTGATAGCTCTGGTAGTGGCGCGCCGGGGTCCAGAAATCGTACATGGCGTTGACAGCGACCCCCTGGCGGCCCGAGGCGGTGAGGTCGGCGGCCATGGCAGTGCCAAGCAGATTGGCCTGTTGGATGATGAGCGGATCGACATTGGGGTCGATCGGGTCCATGAAGGGCGGCACCCAGATGCGTGCCGCAGTGGCACCCATCTGGTGGAGGTCATAGACGATCTGGGGGCGCCAGCGGTTGTGGAGTTGGGTGACGATGGCGCGGGTTTCGGCCTGCGAGAAGATGTACCAATCGCGATTGTTGTCGTGGCCGACGTACTTCTGATAGAGCTCCGGCGGCGAGGTGCCCTCATAAGGCGTGCCGAGGGTCTTGCGGTACCATGCGCCGACCAGGTCGAGCCCGTCAGGATTAATGGAGGGGGCGAGGATGACGATGGTGTTGTCGAGAATCGAACGGATGGCTGGTTCGTTCGAAGTGGCAAGGCGGTAGAGGTATTCGACGGCCGTGTGGGAGCTGGCAACCTCGGTGGCATGAACCGAGCAGGTGATTAGAACGATCGTCTTGCCCTCGGCGATCAGTCTCGCGGCGTCATCGGCGGAGGTCTTTCGGGGGTCGGCGAGGCGCTCCTGAATCTGGCGGAAGTGCTCGAGGCGAGCGAGTGTGCCGGGCGCGCTGACGAAGGCGGCGATCAAGGGACGGCCTTCGGTAGACTTGCCAAACTCGACCACCTGGACGCGATCGCTGGCGGCGTCAACCTGCTTGTAGTAGTCGACGACTCTGGACCATTCGAGGGTCGACTTGTCGGCGCCCATGCGATGGCCAAAAAAGGCATCGGGAGCGGGCGGAGCCGCCGCCAAGAGGGCGGCGGCGAACGATAGGGCGAAGAGGAATCGCTTGCTCATCGTTAAGGACGATTGAGTTCACGCCATAGGGCGCTGTAGTAGCGCATGAAGCGCTCGGGTTCCTTGCTTTCGGCGGCTTCCATCAGCGTGTACCGGTCATATTTGGCGGCGCGCAGCAACTGGAACAGTTCGCGCCAAGGGTAAGCGGGATTGGCCAGTTCGTTGATGTGGCAGCTCTTGATCCAGGGGCGGAGCAGATCGAAACTGGGCTTGATGCTGCCGTTGACGATATCGGTTGGATTTGAGTTCCAGCAGACGCCGACCGATGGGTGGCTAGCCTGCTTCATAATTGCCTCGGCGACCGTGGGGACTTGCGTGTCACGGCCATGGACTTCAAGCCAGATCTCGATGCCGCGGACTTGGGCATAGTCGCCGCATTCCTTGAGCGCCAGGCCGATGTTCGCGATGGTCTCATGGCGTGAGACATCTGGAGGGAAACCGTTGGGCCGGACCTTGACGCCCATTGCGCCGGTGTCCTTGGCCAGATCAACCCAAGTCTTGGTCTCCTCGATATTCCTTCGCCGGACGGCCGGATCGGCTGCGTGGTACTCGCAAGTCGAACCAAAGCTGACCAGCTTGATCTTGCTGTTGGCGAACCGCTCCTTCACTTTCTGGCGTTCCGCTACGCCGAGCGAGGGCTCCACGCCGTGTTTGTGGGTGGTGCGGAGTTCGACGCCGGAGAAGCCGGACTGTTCGAGCTTCGTGATGATCGTTTCGAGATCCCAGTCCTTCAAGACGTTATAGGTGACTGCGCCGAGCTTCATGGCTGACTCCTTTGTAACAATCAGTCGCCGGAAAATTCCGCCTCCGGCATGGGCGTAAGGTCGTGGCCTTCCCATTTGGCGACGACAGTGGCGGCCAGGCAGTTGCCGAGCATGTTGACCGATGTGCGCGCCATGTCCATCAGGGTATCAACGCCGAGCAGCAGCGCGATGCCTTCCATCGGAAGGTTGAAAGTGGTGAGCGTCCCGGCCAGGATAACGAGAGCCGCGCGGGGGACCGAGGCGACGCCCTTGGAAGTGAGCATCAGGGTCAGCATCATCATGAGCTGCTCGCCCACCGACATGTCAAGGCCCGCGGCCTGGGCGACGAAGACAGAGGCCAGCGAAAGATAAAGCGTGGTTCCGTCGAGGTTGAACGAATAACCGGTGGGCAGGACGAAGCTGACGATGTGGCGCGGCACGCCGAAGCGCTCCATGTTCTGCATGGCGATGGGAAAAGCAGCCTCGCTGGACGCGGTGGAGAAGGCCAAAAAGAAGGGTTCGCGGGCGGCATTCCAGAAGCGTCTCACCGGGATTCTGAAAATCAGAATCACCGCGCCGAGCACGAACACAACGAAGATGATGAGCGCGGCGTAAAGCGTGAGAATTAGTTTCCCCAAGCCGATGAGGACGACGATTCCCTTCGATCCCACCACGGCGCCGATGGCCGCGCCGACGCCGATCGGAGCGAAGTACATCACATACTTCGTGTACTGGAACATCACGTCGCCCAGCGACCGGCAGAAATCGATAACTGGCTTGGCCTTGTCGCCAATGGCGATGGCGGCGGTGCCGAAGATGAAGCAGAACACGACCAACTGAAGGACTTCGTTTTTGGCCATTGCCTCGATGATCGACACCGGGAAGGTGTGTTCAAGCATGGAGGCCAGGCTGGGCTTCACTTGGGGCAGGCCAGTGTCGGCGGCGCGCTCCAGCGCCACGCCAACTCCGGGCTTCACCAAATTGACGGCAAACAGTCCGAGAAACAGAGCGACGGTGGTGACGATTTCGAAGTAGATGATGGCCTTCAATCCGATACGGCCCATCGTCTTGGCCGAGCCGCTGCCGGCGATGCCGCAGACGAGGGTGGCGAAGAGCAGAGGCGCAATGATGGACTTGATCAGGCGCAGGAAGACGTTACTCAGCGGAGTCAGGTTCTTGCCGACCTCGGGAAAGAAATGGCCGATGGCGATGCCGATGGCCATGGCGATAAAAATCCACTGGGTCAGCGAGACCTTCTTGAGAGCTTTCAACGTTCACCCCATTTGAGTTTTTGCCGCAGCACGTCAAAGAACAGCATTCGAGGCGGGCGGATGAGACTGAGCGAATGGCGGGAGCTGCGACAGATCACACGGTCCTGCTTCTCCATGGGTTCGCCGACCTGTCCGTCGATAGTGAGGTAGGCATCGCCGTTGGCGGCGAGATTGAGGACCTGGATGACGCTGGAGTCCGAGACGATCACCGGCCGGTTGGTGAGGGTATGAGGGCAGATGGGCGTGATACAGAGCGCGCCGACCGAAGGAAAGACGATGGGGCCGCCGGCGGAGAGGGAATAGGCGGTGGAGCCGGTGGGCGTGGCGATGATGAGGCCGTCGGCCTTGTACCGGCAGACGAAGTGGGCATCGACGTTGCACACCAGGTCCATCATGCGTGCGATGTGGGCCTTGGTGATGACAACATCGTTGAGCGCCTCGTAACGGGAGATGACTTCCCCGCCCCGGTGCAGCTCGCAACTGAGCAAACGGCGCTTGGCGATGCGATGTTCATTGTGCAAGGCGCGTTCGAGTTCGGGATACAACTCGTCGGTCGAGATGGCGGTGAGGAATCCGAGGCCGCCGAGGTTGACGGCCAGCAGAGGTGGCTCACTGCCGCCGATGGCGCGGGCGGCGCTGAGCAGTGTGCCGTCGCCGCCGAGGACGATGACGAGCTGGCACCCTCGCGGCACCTCGTCGCGCGACAGGCCGCCGGCACGGCCGGCATAGGCAGCCGTGACTTCATCCATGCGCAGAACGATGCCGCGCGCTTCGAGCCAGGTCAGCAACGCGGGCACCAGCGTGCAGGCTTCGGGAACGTCAGGTTTGGAGATGACTCCGACTGTCCGGATCGAATCCATAAAGAAGGTATTCTATGTTGCCTTCGGCGCCGGCGATAGGGCTTTCCATCAACCGGGAGTCGAGGCCGAGTTGGGCCGTGGCGGCTTGAACACGGTTGCATGCGGCCTGGCGGACGGCCGGGTCGCGAACGATTCCTCCCTTGCCGACATCCTCGCGCCGGGCTTCGAACTGCGGCTTTACCAGCACGACGAGGCGGCGGGGCGCGGCCAGCAGTTGGGCGACGGCGGGAATGACGAGTGTAGCACTGATGAAGCTCAGGTCACAGCAGGCGAAGGCGCAAGGTTCGCCGATCAGCGACGCTTCAAGATAGCGGGCGTTGACGCCTTCGTGGACGACGACGCGCGGATCTGTCCTGAGACGCCAATGAAGCTGGCCGCGGCCGACGTCGACCGCATGGACGCGCGCCGCGCCGCGTTGGAGCAGGCAATCAGTGAAGCCGCCCGTGGAAGCGCCGACGTCGGCGCAGACCAGCCCCGTGACGTCAATGCCGAAGCCATCCAGCGCGCCGGCGAGCTTGAAACCGCCACGGCTGACATAGGGCAGTCTTTCGAGCAGTTCAATGGGAGCTTCGTCAGCAACGGGCGCGCC
Organism: uncultured Candidatus Solibacter sp.; assembly: GCA_964604945.1. Taxonomy (GTDB): domain Bacteria; phylum Acidobacteriota; class Terriglobia; order Bryobacterales; family Bryobacteraceae; genus PNKE01. The sequence goes on along the minus strand of CAZSBK010000105.1, from coordinate 1,491 downwards.
GGCCTTGTCTACACGCTGGCCCGAAACCAGCACCTGCCCCGCGAGGATAAGAGCTTTGGCCTTTTCGCGGCTCTCGACCAGGCCGCGGTCGAGCAGCGCTTGGTCGAGGCGGCGCCGGGGCGGTTTCATGTGACTACTTCGAGCGGTCAACGATCAGGTCGGCTAGTTCATGCAAGCGGCGTGCGCCGTCGCCGAAATCATCCAGGCAGGCGTGGGCAGCGGACCGTTCCTCTTCGGCCATCCGGCGGGAGGCGTCGATGCCATAGACGGCCGGGAAGGTGATCTTGTGCTGGGCAAGGTCCTTACCGGCGGTCTTGCCGAGTTGTTCGGAGGTTTGAAGAACATCAAGCAGATCATCGACGATCTGGAAGGCCAGGCCGATGTGTTCGCCGTAGCGGCTGAGGGCGTCGAGTTGAGCATCGGTCGCGCCGGCGTGAATGGCGCCCATGCGGACACTGGCACGCAGCAGCGCGCCGGTTTTGGCGCGATGGATGCGAGCAAGTAACTCGGCAGTGGGGGTTTGGCGCTCACCTTCGATGTCATGAACCTGGCCGGCGATCATGCCGCCGACCGTGCCCGAGGCGGTGGCCAGTTCATAAACCAGGCGAGCATCGCCGATCGAACCCAGCACGACAAAGGCATGCGTGAGCAGGGCATCACCGGCCAGGATGGCCATGGCCTCGCCAAAGACCTTGTGGCTGGTCGGGCGGCCGCGGCGCAGATCGTCGTTATCGAGCGCAGGCAGGTCGTCGTGGATCAGCGAGTAAGTGTGGATCATTTCGAGCGAACAGGCCACGTCCATGATCCGATCCGGTTCTCCGCCGCCCACCGCGCGCGCGCCCTCGATGCAGAGCACGGGCCGGATGCGCTTGCCGCCCGCAAACAGGCTGTAGCGCATGGCGGCGTGGATGGTTTCGGGCGGCGCCGAAGACACGGGGACGAGGCGGTCGAGAGCAGCCTCGACCAACTGGCCCTGCCGTTCAAGGTACTCACCAATGGATGCCGCGGCGGCGTTCATTCGTCCTCCGGCGCGAAGGGGACGGGCCTGTCGGCGCCGGCCTCTCGTACGAGTATTTCGACGCGCGCCTCAGCTTCGGTCAAGCGTTTGCGGCAAGCCGCGCTCAGGCGCATGCCTTCCTCGAACAACTTGATGGAGTCGTCGAGGGAGTCCTCTCCGGCCTCGAGCCGTTTGACGATCGCTTCCAGCGTGTCCAGGCTCTGCTCAATGCCGGGCGGCGCGGGATCTGGCCCGGACGCGGGCTGTTTTGCCATGCGACTATTTTACCTGCTCATCCGGCAGTTGAGGCACTGGACCCAGCAGCGCGCCTAGCAGCCCGGCTCCTGCTTGACTGCCTTGCGGCAACGGTCGAACAGGCCAAGCAATGCCTCGGCGTGCTCCTCGGACGTCTTCGAGTTCTTCCCCGAGAAACCGACCGCGCCCTGGCCTTTGCCGTATCCGGTCTCGGTGGCGATGAACTTCATCAGTTCCAG
>CAZSBK010000104.1:0-17230 GCA_964604945.1 uncultured Candidatus Solibacter sp. | reverse complement strand
AACAGAGCTACTGTGTGCTGGTGACCGACAGGTTGAGCGAGAACGGGCGGGAGCGGATCCGCACGCTGGTGGACTCCACCGACGGTTTCTACATATCGGAGATGGATCTGCGGCTCAGAGGGCCGGGCGAGTTCTTGGGCACGCGCCAGTCGGGATTGCCGGCATTCAGGATCGGCAATATCCTGCGCGATCAGGAAATTCTTGAGCTGGCAAGGAGCGAGGCGTCGGCGTTTGTCGAGTCGCCGCCCACGCCTGCGGCACTGGAAGATGCCGTCCGTTACATCCGCGAGAACTGGCAGCGCCGGTACGGACTCGCTCTAATCGGCTAATTTGGAGTAGAGAGGAACCAAGTTGTTCTCATGCGAGTGATAGGTGGCGAGTTCAGAAGCAGGCGGCTCAAGACGCCGCCGGGTGTGACGGTCAGGCCAACGCCAGACCGGTTGCGAGAGGCGCTGTTCAACATTCTGACGCCGAAGATTGAAGGCTCGGTCTTCCTGGACGCGTATGCCGGTTGTGGGTCGGTGGGGATTGAGGCATTGAGCCGCGGAGCCAGGCGAGCCATCTTCATAGAAAAAAGCCGTCCGGCTTTGAAGTGCCTGGAGGAAAATATCCGTCTGTTGTCCATAGAGGACCGTTGCGAGGTGAAGGCGGGCAGCGCCGCGCCGATGATCACGAACTTTGAGGCCGACTTCGTCTTCCTGGACCCGCCCTATCCGCGCGAGCAGGAATACGGTCTCTGCCTGGACCGGCTGGGCCAGAATCCGCGCTCTCTGGTCATCGCGCAACACACCTCGAAGTTCACGCACAACCTGCTGGAACGCTACGGTGTGCTGCGGCGCGTCCGGATATTGAGTCAGGGCGACAACTCGTTGAGCTTTTACGAGCCGAAGCCCTGACCCAGGGATATCCTCAGAATGTCACGCTCGACGTCGCGGACGAGCCAACGGAGTTTGTGAGAGTGACCGAGGCCGAGGCGATTCCGGTCAGTCCCTGCGGGACGTAGAACGGGATCACCAACCGAAACTGGCTGCCATAGGGGGTCGAGGCGGCCCCGCCATAGTAGGCACTGAACGAGCTCAACAGATCGATTGTGAATTGGCTGGTGGCCAGCGAAGTACCCGATGCAGGCGTCAGCTTGACCACGGCCGTGGTCATCTGACGGGGTGTCGAATAACCGGTGACGATCAACTCGAAGCTGCCCGTGAGCTTGTTCAACTCCACCTTTGAGATCACTGGCGCCATCGCCGCGATCCGGATGGTATGCGCCGGCGCCGGCGTCGGGGTGAGGTCCTGGCCCCCGGAGGAGAGCCTCGCCGTCAGCGTGATGGTGCCCGCCGTGGTGCCGGACTGCAGGGCGGCGAGGATCGAGCCGAAATCAGCGTCCTGCTGCCCTGCGGGGATGCTGAAAGGCATCGACCGGGCGCCATTGGAGAACTGGACGGCTGGATCGTCGCCATACAGGTCGGCGGCGAAACCGAGATTCACCGTGCCACTGATTGCCGCGGGGTAGGGCTGGCCCAGGTGGAGACCGAACTTGGGCTGTTGGGCCGGTTGAGCCGTGGAGCCCACCTGGGTGTAGGTGACGGCGGGCAGCGGCGGCAGGATCACGGCGATCTGGAAGGTCCTCGAAGCGCTGGACTCGGTCGGGTCGCTGACGCGGACTTCGAAGCTGAACTGGCCCGCAGAGGTAGGCGTGCCGCTGAGTACACCCGTTGTTCCGTTCATCGTCAAGCCTGGAGGCACGTTGCCGCTGGTTGTCCAGGTGAAAGGCGTGATGCCGCCGCTGGCAGTGAATGCTGTCGTGTACTCGGCGCCTACAGTGCCCCCCGCGAGAGGACCCTCCGTCACAAGCTTGAGATCGGAAGGAACCAGAATGCGGTAGGCGCGTTCGATGCTGTGGGCGGCCGAATCGGTCAGCGTGACAGTGAAGTCAAACGCCCCTGCTTGGGTGGGTGCACCACTGAAGACACCGTTGCTGAACGAGATGCCCGGCGGCACATCGCCATGTACGGACCATTGGTAGGGCGGGACGCCGCCAGAAGCAGTGAGCGCGGCGTTGTACGCCGTGCTGATCTTGCCAGCCGGCAAAGACTCAGGCGACAAGCTGAGAGGCGCCAGGATGGTGACGGTCACAGTCTGATCGGCATTGCTCTGCAAAGAATTGAGCCGGACGACGAAACTGAAAGCTCCGGCGGCGGTTGGCGTACCGGACACGACGCCGGCGGCGTTCAGGGTCAACCCTGGCGGCAGCGATCCGCTGAGCACGCTAAATGTGTAGCTCGTTCCCACGCCGGACGGAGTGAAGGATGCCGAATACGCCGCGCCGACTTCGCCGGATGGCAGCGCCGCCGGAGTAAAGCTCAGCGGCGAAGGCTGCACATCGAGCGTATATGACCGCGTGGTGGAGTTGCCCTGACTATCGACCACCCGGAAGATCAGCGTGGTGAATGAAGGAGATGTGGGCGTGCCAGAGATCAGTCCGGCAGAGTTGAGCGTGAGGCCGGCCGGCAACGCGCCCGAGAAGAGGCTGAACGTATATGGCGGGACACCGCCAGTTGCGGCTAGGTTGAAACTGTAACTCTGTCCAGCGGTGGCATTTGCCAGGGATGTCGTCGAAAAAGCCAGGGCGGCATTGACGATCAGCGTATAAGTTCTCGTGGCATGGGACTCTGTGCCGTCCCAGACCATTACTGCGAAGCTATAACTCCCCTGAGACGGAGGAGTCCCGGTGAGCACGCCGGCTGAGGAGAGATTGAGCCAGCTGGGTGGTTGAATAGGACTTTGATAGTCGAATTCGAAGTAGTAAGGAGCGGTCCCGCCCGACGCGGATAACTGGGCGCTGATCGGAACGTTGACGACGGCCTGCGGCAGAGATGTCGGGGAAATGACGATGACCGCCGCCACGTATATGGAAAAAGTCGAAGTCGTGACTTGCGGAGTCGTGAGTGATGTCGAATCGACCGCCTGCACTGTGAAGCTGTAATAACCTGCGGAAGTCGGGGTTCCGGAGAAGACTCCGGCCGAGCTGAGACTGACACCGGGGGGCAACGACCCAGCCCCGACCGCGATGGAGTAAGTGATGGGGGCTACGCCGCCGATTGATGCGAGTGAGGCGGAGTAGGACTGTCCGACGGCCCCATCCGGGAGACTCGGAGTGGTGATGACGAACTGAGCGGCTGCGGGAGCGGCACAAAGGGCGAGCAAAGCTGCTAGCAGAAGGAAGATTCGCGTGGATTGAATTGGGCTGCTCATGACGATTCCTCCCTCACTGACGCGGCGGCCCCACTGTGGCCGTGCCCGGTGTCACTCCAATTGAGGGGGGCACCGGAGTATTTGAACCCGATTGGTTGATCGCAACAGCGCTTCCGGCTACGGCGGCGCCCGCAACGGCAAGAATGATCAGCAGTTTCGCCACGCCAATGCCGGCAGCCGCGGCCAGAGCGGCGTTGGTCATGGAGATCGAGGTCGATGCGGACAGGCCCTGATGCGAGACGTTGACCCGCATCTCGCAGTTGCCCGCCTGATTATTCATCCTCAGTCCGCGGGCGACCGCGCGCCCAGTGTTGTCGGTGGCGATCGTCATTGAGTTGGTCCCGTTGGCGAATACGCCGCTCGGTCCGTTGCCGGGCAGCATAAAGGTGACCAGCGCGCCGGCGACAGGCTTCTTGTTCTCGTCCGTCACTTCGACAATGGGTTCACGCGCCACCCGCTGGCGGACATTGTTGATGGCGCCCGCGCCTTCCACAATGACGATGTTGAGCGCCTTGATCGCGCCCCCCTCTTGAGCCCATACCGCCGGCGGCAGGGCCATGACAAGTGATAGGGTCACGGCCATCAGGGGCCGGACTGGTGGATGAGTGCTCATTGATTTGCCTCTTGACTGGCCTCTCATGCAATCGCGTCCTGGCAGAAGTACCGATAGTATAGCTCCATTTGTTGGCCAGAGAGAGCGCTTCCTCGGGGTACAATGGGGCAAGATTGAACCCTGACGAGGAGGAGGATATGGGGATGAAAACCGGTCAGGTGATCGGGACTCTTGGCGTGCTCGCCCTGGTCCTGGGAACATGCTACCAATGCGAGGCTCAGAACAAGCCGCCGAAGCTGACTGCGCGGGAGCTTTTCTATACTGCGCCAGCCAAGGCCGCCGAGCCGTCCAAGGCGGCGAAACCAAAGTCCGCTAAGCCTCAGCAACAGGCCTCGGCCCGCAAACAACCCATGACGCGCCCGCAGCCGCCCCAGGGCGGCGACGCGAGGGAACCGGTCCAGGCGACGCTGGCCACGTCGCGGCAGGACGAATCCTTCGTCCAGGCTGGCTACACGGCATTGGCGCGGCCTCTGGGTCTGCGTTACAGCATCCTTAAGTACGCCGGCGACCAGGATTACCTGGAAGTCGATCCAGACCTGGTCTTCCGGTCCGGCGACCGCATCCGGTTGCGGCTTCAGGTCAACGACCCGGCGTACCTCTACATCGTCATGAAGGGATCGAGCGGCAATTGGCGGGTGCTGTTCCCGTCGCCGGAATACGATTCGGGCTCGAACCGGGTTCTGCCGGGCCGCGATTACGACATCCCGTCGCGGACGCGCTTCGTCTTCGACGAAACTCCGGGCGAGGAGAAACTGTTCTTCGTCCTTTCGCGGCAATCGGAGACCGATCTCGACAAACTCATCTACGATCTGGACCAGACAGCGGCTCCAACCGCCGCGCCTGCTGCCGCGCCGGCCAAAGCGAAGCCGGTAAAGACGATGATGGCGATGAACACAATCAACGTCAGCGACGATCTGGTCGGGCAATTACGCGGCAAAGTAATCGCCCGCGATCTGGTCTTCGAAAAGGTCGACGAAAAGACGGTGCCGCCGGCCGCGGCGGGCGCGCCCGCCAAGGAAAAGGCCGTCTATGTAGTCAACCCGAGCACCGGGGCCGAATCGCGCCTGGTGGTCGATGTCGCGCTCAAGCACCGGTAGGCGAAAGGAGACGGCAAATGGCTCTTGCTCCCGCTTTGGCGTTTCTCTCTCTGCTCGCACCCCAAGCCGCACCCGCCCAGCACGATACGCCGCGGCGTATCGTGATCCAGGTTGAATTGCGGGGTGGCGGCGACTGGAAAACAGTCGATCCGGCAACGATTTTCAACTCGGGGGCGCAGGTACGCTTCCGTGTCAAGACCAACTTCGCCGGCTACCTATACGTCATGAATCAAGGCACCAGCGGCGATTATACACTGCTGTTTCCGCGTGAAGACACCGGCAGCCAAAACCGAGTCGAGCCGGGCAGGGAGTATGTCGTCCCAGCAACTTCGGGCGCGTTCCGCATTACGGGACCGCCAGGCCAGGACATCGTCTACTGGATGGTGACGCCGCTCGACATCGCGCCGCAGTCCGGTGATAGGGCGCGTCCTGGCTACGTTCCGCTTCCGCCTGCCCCGGCGCCGGGCACGAAGATGCATACTCTCCTGCCGCGTTGCGACGACGCCGTACTGCGCGCCCGAGGCGATTGCGTGGACTCCTCCGCCGGGCCTCGCAAGGTGGAGGACGCTTCAGCGTTGCCCGAGAACCTGAAGGGCGTGCCAAATCTTCGATCCCGCGAACTGGTCTTCATCCGGCAACAGAACGCCGCTGTGGTATCGTCGCCTGCCGCGGGCGACGGTCCGGTGGTTTACGAATTCAGGCTGGCGCACAAATGAGGATATTCAGCCTACTTGCCATCACCGCTCTGGCCGCGACATTGCCGGCGCAGACTCCGGCGCAACGCCAGCAGCGCGATCTGAGGTATGAAGACGAGAAGCCGCCCGGCACGGCCAAGCCGGCTTCAACCACCATCCCGCGCAGCTACGCTCTCATCATCGGCGTGGCCCAGTATCAGAATCTGGCGGCCGAGGCGCAACTGAAGTACTCCGAACGCGACGCCGAGGCGATCTACTCGATCCTGATCAGTCCAGAGGGCGGCAACTTCCGCGCTGAAAACGTCCATAAGTTGGTCGGACCAAGGGCGACTCTCGCCAACGTCAGGAAGGAGATCGAGCAATGGCTGCCGTCAGTGACAAAGGACGACGACCGCGTGCTGATCTACTTCGCCGGGCATGGCTTCGTTTACCAGGGCGTCGGCTATCTTGCCCCTTACGATTTCAACGCGAGCCGTATTGCCCAGTCCGGTTATCCGATGGATGAACTGGGCCGCGTCTTCGGTTCGGTGATCAAGGGCAAATGGAAGGTTCTGCTGACCGATTCCTGCCACAGCGGCGCCATCACGCCGGCCGAGGATGCCGCGTACATGAACAAACGGCTGCTGGATCTGTCAAAAAGCCTGTTCTCTCTCACCGCCAGCCGCGACCGCGAGCGGTCGTTTGAGAGTCCGGATTGGGGGGGCGGGCACGGCATCTTCACTTACTACGTCGTCAAAGGACTGGAAGGGATGGCCGACGAGAATGGCGATGGCGTGGTGACGGCCGACGAACTGGCGGAGTACGTCCGGCGCAACGTCCGCGAGGCGTCGGGCGGGCAGCAGAATCCGACCTCGGACCGAGGCAGTTTCGACGCCCAGATGCTGCTGGCCTATCTGCCCTCGGGCGTCAAGCCGGGCGCACCGCCGCCGCCAAAATCAGGCACGCTGATCATCGAGACCAACATGGACGGCGTTGAGGTCTTTCTGAATGGGAATAGCGTGGGCGTGGTGAACAAAGGCACGCCGCTCCGGTTGCCGGGCCTGCCGCCGGGCGCGGTGACGATCAAGGCGGTCAAGATGGGGTACGAGCCCGACGGTCCGCGCGAGGAGATGGTCTATCCGGGGCAGGAATCGACAGTCTCGGTGAAGATTATGATCCCGCGGCGGCGTCCGCGCGCGGCGGTAGAGAAGTTCGACGACGCGCTCGATCACTACAACAAGGGCGGCGAAGCCGAATACGGAAAGGCCGCCGCCCTGTTCGCCGAAGCGCTGGCGTTGGACGCCACCTACAGCCAGGCGGCGCTCTATCTGGGCCGGACCCACGACGCCCTGTTTGAACAGGAGACTGCCGCAAAGCATTTCAAGCGGGCGATCGAAATCGATCCTGATTACATGGAAGCGCGTGCTTCATACGGCGGGATGCTGCTCGGCTTGGGCGACGTGGACGAGGCGATCCGGCAGTTCAATGTCGTCACCCGGCGCGACGCGAAGAACCAGATGGCGTGGTACCTCCAGGCGCAGGCTTACAGGATGAAAGGGATGTACCCGGAGTCGATCGAATCGGCGCGGAAGGCGATCGCGCTGACTCCGAACAACGGCGAGGCGCACTTCTGGCTGGCGGAGAGCCTCCGGATGAGCGGCAAGCCGGCCGAGTCCTCACCCGAGTATCTCGCCTACTTGAAATTGAGCGACTTCGATTCAAAACTTGCGGGGAAGCTGAACTACTACGTCGCGGGGTTCCTGATCGGCTACGGCCGGAAGAAGCGAGCGGCTCAGCGTGACATCTGGCAGGATCTGCGCAGTCTGGCCTACTTTGGCCTGTGCGAGAACTCCAAGAACCTGAAGCAGTACGGCGAGGCGATCCCCTATTGCCAGCGGTCGCTCACATACGATCCGCAGGATGCTTTCACTCACTACTTATTGGGCCTCAATTACTCCTACCAGGCGCAAAAGACCGGATCGCTTGAACTGCTCGCCGCCGCACGGGTGAGTTTTCAAAAGATGCTGACGCTCAATCCCGATCTGGAAGAGGCCGGTTTCGCGCGCAAGAACCTAACCGCCATCGACGCCGCTTTGGCCGCCACGCGGTAACGCCTACCGCAACTCCCTGATTCTGAGATTCCTGAACCAAACCCGGTCGCCGTGGTGTTGGAGCGCGATGGGGCCGGAGAGCTTTGGGTTCTTCAGATCGGAGAGGATCTCCGGCGCGGGTTTCCAACGTTTTTCGACCCCGCTGATGACACGCGGATCGTCGAGCGAGGCGTCGAGGACCTTTTCGCCGTTCACCCAATGTTCGACGTGCTTTCCCTTGACGACAAGCCTTCCGTGGTTCCATTCGCCAGCGGGGCGGGCGGGCGAGGCCGTGGGCGGAATCATTGAATAGAGCGCTCCGGTCTGCCTGTCTGGTCCACGCAGGGCATCGGGGTGGCGTTTGTCGTCGATCAGTTGGAATTCGAACGCAACTGTGTAGACGAAGCCCTTGGCGTCCGGGGCGAGTTTCTTGCGGTTGGACGCTTTGGCGGCAAGTTCCCGGCCGAGGACGCCCTCGAACCCATTGGGCCCCGGCTTGACGGTGGTGTTGTCGACGAAGATCTCGCGCTGGAGACGGTACTTGAGTCCAGTGTTGCCTCTTTCGGAGACGCGCCAATCGAATTCGAGTTCGAAGTCCGCGTAGGAATCCTTCGAGATCAGGTCTTCTTCGATGCGGGGTTTGAGGACGGTTGTAAGAGTGCCGTCTTCTAAGGCCCAGGACAAACCGGGGACGTTCTTCCTGGCCGGGTCCAGCCAGCCGTGCATGGTCTTACCGTCAAACAGGAGCCGCCAGCCGGCGGCTTTCTGTTGGGCTGTGAGTTGGTTGTCCTGAGGCAGGGCAGGTAAACAGACGAGGACGAGGGCGAGGGCGGCGAGGAGGCGCATCACCTGACATTGTCGCAGGCGGATGGGCGCCAAGGGAATCAGCGGGCCGCGCCGCCCCCTCCGACCGGCGCGACCCTAAAAGGTCCGCTGGGCCTCCTCCGAAACCTGATCAGCAGACCTTCCGCTGTATACAGCGTCAATTCCGGCCGGACTCCATCACGATGGACGGATTATTCTTCATGAAGGAGGCAGGGATGAATCTGGGGGGCCTCAGCCTGTCTTGACCATGCCACGGTAGGGCACCTGGATGGAGACCGGTCCCTTCCAGGCAGGCTTCTTCTTCGGGTTGAGACCCCATTGGATGGCTTGGAAGACGAAGCGCTGGAAGGGTTCGACAGCGAAGTCCTCGGGGTGGCCGAGCGAGGTGTAGATCGCCCGGCCGCCATGGCGGTTGGTCCAGGCCCAGGCAACGGGATTCACATCGGCGGGCTTGTCTGGTCCGATGGCGGTCCCGTTGAGCAGAATCTGGGCGTCCTGCGGCGGCCATTTGGGGTGGACGCGATAGAGCCAGGAGCGGACATGGAATGACGGCGCGACGCCGGCGGTGGTGGCGTGGGGGCCGGCAACCGCCACGTCAGTCGAAGATTTGGAGCCGAAGTGGGTGTGGCCGTCGGCGCCCCAGCCGGGCGGCGCTCCGAAGGCCTCGGCTGCCCAACCGTTCCACGGTTCGAGCGGATCGCCTTTGGGGTAACGGAAGGCGTGCGACGTGGTTCGGAAGGCCATGATTGGCCGGCCCGCCTTCATGTATCGTTCGATAGGCGCGAGTTGAGAAGCGGGCAGGCGCCGCCAGCGGAGAAAGAAAACAGCAAGTTGGGCGGCATCAAGCGCGTCAAGACCGGGGATGTCGGTCTCGCCGTTCTGATCGGGGGCCGACTTCAGAACAGTGCAGGAAACCGAATAGCGGCGTTCGAGTTCGGCGGCGACCAGCGGCAGAGTTGATTCGCCGGAGTATTCATGGTCGCCACAGACGAAGACGATCCGGGGACGGGGGGCGGCGAGGAGCGAGCCCGCTCCAAGAGCGAGAAGATGACGGCGTTGCATACCGAAGACAAGTGTACACCGGGGACGGGTGGGGTTGGGAGTTCCGACCAAACGAACTTCAGATATAGACAAGGGCTTTATTATCTATGGCTTATCTGGACACCCAGGCGATCACGGTCGGCAGGGATCTCAGGGGCACGGATGGAGGCAGGCGAACAACACAAAAAGACCGGCGAACATCGATGACGCCCGCCGGCCGTTGATTGGGGCAATTTCGTCCGGGTATTACTTCACGCCAGCGGGCTTCTTGGCGGCAGGCGTGGGCGGTGCCGGAGACGCAGGCTTAGCGGCCGGAGTCGCCGCAGGAGCGCCGGAAGGGTTCTTCTTGTCGTAGAGCTCGACGATGTCGCGGGTGATCTCGATGCCGCTGGCCGCCCAGAGCACGGGGCTCTGCTGGCTGGAGACATCGAGAACAAGGGCAAAATTGGCACCCGTGGCATACTCACCGATGATGGAGATCATGCGGTTGCCGATAACGCCTACAAGTTTCTGCTCTTCCTGTTGAACGTCGCTCTGGAAGTCTTCGGCGTCCCACTGGTACTTCTTCTGAAGGTCATCGATCTCACGGGTCTGCTTGTCGCGGGCTTCAGCCGAGAGTGTATTGGAGGACTTCTGCAGTGCCTCGCGCTTCCTGTTGATGTCGGCCATACGGGTTTCAAGGTCCTTGGACCGGGACTCGAATTTTACGCGTAGGGCCTCGCGCGCCTTCTCGCCGTCCTTGGTGGCGAGGATCGCGCTCTGGATATTGATGATGGCGACCTTGGAAGGCGCCTGTTGGGCCGGGGTGGCCGGAGCGGCGGCGAGCAGCGCGAGGGCGGCCAAGCCGAGATGCTTTACGTCAATTCTCACTGTTTCGAACTCCTCAAACTCATAACGATGGTACCATGCGGCGGCGCGGTGATTCCTGGGCTAGAATGTGCGGCTGATGGTGAAACGGAACATGGTCCGCCGTTCATAGTAGGGCGTAGTGGAGGCGTAGCTCAGAGCCGCATAGTTCATGGTGGCCGCGTTGGGGAACATTGAGGCGTCGGCGGCGACGGGGGGCGTGAAGTTATCCTTCACGATGAACGGATTGTAAGCCCAATAGAGCCGGAACGGCGCATTGACGACGGGCATCATGACCTGAAGCTCGAGGCCGGTGGAGGCCCGGAACTTCTGAGTGGAGGGGATGCGGACGGCGCTATTCTCAAAGCCGGCAGTCGGGAACGCCTCATTCAAGCTGGTCACCCTGCTGGTGTTCAGGCGCAACTGGTTGCCGAGCGTGATGCGATTCATGCCGGCATCGGCGAAGTAAGCCAGGGTGACCGGCCCGAAGATCGGGATGCGGTACTCGAAGTTGGCGACGCCCTGAGTATCGCCACCGGGGAACACGATCTGGTAGATGGGGATAGTCTGGGTCAGGCCCACGGTTGTGACCGTGCCGTCCACGATGACCTTCTGAGTACGGGCCGACCCATCCTGGTTGAGGACCGGGATTGAGGCGGACGAGGGAATATAGACAGCCGGCAGGATGGACCAGATTTCGAATCCGCGAACGTCATTCTCTCCGCCCATATAGACGCGGTTGTAAGGAGGCGCAACCTTGCCGCCGTAACCGCTAATCATGCGGCCCAGCAGGCGCCAACCCATGACGTGGCCGCGTTTCAGGCCGGAGACAAAGTGAGTGTAGGTCAATGTCGGCTCGATCATGTTCACGCTGCCGCCCAGCGGGCCGCCGGCGAATGCGACGGAAGCGAAGTAGCTCTTACCGCGCGAGGGCGTAATGGGGTGGTCGATGGTGTTGTAGGTATAGGCAGGCGTCACCCGGCTTGTGAAGATGCCATCAAGCTGGTTGGGGCCGTCGAAGTTCAGGAAGTTGGAGTACGAGAAGTAAGTAGTGGAATTCTCGTTTTCAGGCGTGATTGTGGAGCGGTCGATTCCGTACGTCAGACTGACGCGCGCGAACGACCGGCGAAGGGGGTAACTGACAAATGTCGTGAAGCCGTATCCGTTGGTCACGTACCGCAACAGGTTCTGCGTGCCGAGCGCCTCATACAGGGGGATGTAGTTGCGGCCTGAGTAGAGCGAAACCTCGCGCGCCTGGTCATAGTTGAAGCGCTGGGTATAGACCGTGAAACCTGCCTGCATGGGACGGTCGAACAGATAGGGCTCGGTGAAGCCGAAGGTGGCTGAGCGGATGCGGTCGCCGATCTGGGCGTCCAGGCTGAGCGTCTCGCCCATGCCCAGGAAGTTATTGGTGGAATAACCGAATCCGATGAAGGAACCGGCGATGCCAGAGACGCCGCCATTGAGCGAAACCGAGTTTTTGCCGCGTTCCTTCACCTTCAGGGTGATGTCGACGGTGGAGTTCTTTGTGTCGCGGGTGAGATCGGCGGCATCCTCGACCTTCAGTGCTTCGAAGTAGCCGAGCTGATTCAACCGCAGGACGCTGACTTCCCAGAGCTGGGTATTGTAGAGGTCGCCCTCATCGATCAGAATCTCGCGGCGGATCACCTTATCACGGGTGGTGTTGTTACCGCGAAAATCGATGCGGCGGACGAAGAACTGCTTGCCTTCATCGATGTTGAGGGTGAGGTCGAGCTTGCCATCGGGCTTCGGATCGAAGTCGGGTTCCGGAACGGCATCGATGTAGCCGAACTGGCCATAGAACTTCTGGATGTTCTTAAAGCCCTTGGATAGCTTTTCCGTGGAGAAGATGTCGCCCTCTTTCATCCCGAGCAGCGCAGGGAAGAGGACCTCGGGGGTCTTGAACTGCTTCGCCCCAACGACATTGAACTTGCCGATCCGGTACTGGCGGCCTTCCTCGACATTGAGCTGCAGATCGGCGCTCTTGCCTGGCTTGGTGGTCAGCCAGATCAGCGGCGGGAACCACCAGAGGCGTCCCGGACGAGTATCGCGCAATGTCAGTTTATGATCGGTGACGCGGGCGAGGAAGTAGCCATTGGCGTTGTAAAGGAAGTGGCGGATGCGCTCCTTATCCTCTTCGAGTTTGGTCGAATCGTAGGTGCGCGGGAACATCTCCTCCAAGACGAGCGAGTAAGGGATGCCGATAGGCTTGAGGTTCTTCATGGCGCGGCGCACGGCGCGGTCGCCATAGACCTGATTGCCGGTGATATCAATAATGCCGACCTTGACCTTGGCGCCCTCGTTGACGCGGAAGACGACTTCGACCGAGGACGGGGGAATCTGGCGGATTTCCGGGGTGACTGTGGCGAACTGGCGTCCGCGTTCGGCGAGAAAATCCTTGAGCACGTTGGCGGCGCGCTGGACGCGGCCCTGCTCATACTGCTGCTCAACACTCAAGCCGACGCGGCGTTCCTTGAACCGGTCGAGGATTTCAGAGACAGTGACCGACTTGGCGCCTTCATATTTAATAGTTCTGACGACGCGGCGTTCTGTCATGACAAAACGGATCACCCATCCGCCGGATTCGCCCCGCTCGCGTTCGACAACGATATCGTCGAAGCGGCCTGTATTCCACAGCGCCATGAAGTCGCGCTGAATGGCGGCAGCGTCGTAGCGGTCGCCCTTCTTCGTGAAGATCAAGGCGCGCAGGGTGTCCTGAGGGACGCGGCGGGCGCCGCGGAATTCGATATATTCGACCACGTCGGAGAGATCGGGCGCAGCTGGAGCGGCCTCGGCCTTGGATTCTGCCGCCTTAGGCTGATCCGGTGTGGTGGGGACGGTTTCAAAGGGGCCAGGTTGTTTTGGAGGTGCGGCCGGCTTGGCCGTTTCCTGAGTGCCGGGAACCGCCTCGAACGGCGAGGCCGGCTTGGGAGTCTGAGCGGGCTTTGCCGGCGCAGCCGGTTGTTGCCCGCGGATAGTGGATATCGAACCCGCGCCTGCCCCAGCGATAACGAGATACAGCAGGACAGCTTTCAGGCTCACGCGCCTGTGAGTCATCGTAAGCAGAAAGATTCCTTTCTCATGATCGCCTCTCGAACCAGACGTTCTGGAGTGGGGTTGCGTTTCACACGGAAACCAACCCGAACGCAGGGCCAAAGACTTTATTCTAGCGAACTCGGCGGCTCTCCACCATCGGGGTGATGAGGTTCAGCGGGCGAAATTGGCGTCTGGGCTGATTCACTGACGTCGTTTCCGGGGCCGGCGCTCTCCCCGGCCGCGTAGGATTCCGTTGAGCGATGGGGACGATCAGGTGCCAGTAGAGCAGTGGACCGTTCGTTTCCGAGACTTGTCGTGAGGCCGCGCAGGCGCTCCGGGAAGCGCCACAGAGCGAGGCCATAAAGCAAGTGGGCGGGCGCGACCGCGAGCGGTGCGAAATACGGAGGGGCGAAGGGGTGAAGAGTTTTCCACAGCCAGGCGTCGGCGCAAAGGTGGATCAATCCGGCGTAGCCAAGCGCTGTCAGAAGGTTCAACCACCCGTCCCGAGAGGCCGGAAGGAAGGCGTAGACGGCGCCCAGTAGGCTGTAGAGCAGCAGGAGCAGAGCGGCGCCGATGAGGGTATGCCGTCCGGCGCCGGACGAGAAGACCAAGTCACCAAAGAAGGGTGCGGCGCCGAGGTTGAGCCGGCTGAACCAAAACCCGCCGCCGGCCACGGAAGCGCAAATCAGCCACACCAGCACTGCGGCGGCGCCAATGAAACCGCAGTCAAGGCCGGCCGCGGCACGGCAAACCCAGGGCGCGAACCCATCTTCGGGTGATCGGGAAGGGCCGCCAGTGGACTGATTCATGCAGGTCGCTCGATCCTCGGCCGGGATCACTCCGCAGGCTTGGAATAGTAGTACGAATGATAGTAGGTGTATTTACTGTAGAGTTCGCCCTTGTTGGCGCCGTTGACCACGACGCCAAGCATATTGTTCCGGCATAGCGAGCCGATGGCACGCGTGACGGTGTCGATTGTGGTGACCCCCATGCGAACCACCAGGACCAGGCCATGGGTCAGCGTCGCCAGCAGGTTGGCGTCAGCGGCGAACAGGAGCGGGGGCGTATCGAGGATGACCCAATTGAAAATGGACGGCAAGCGGTCCATCAGGATCTTGACCTCGGGCAGGTTGAGCAACTCAAGCGGATTCAGAACGGCCTCGCCGGCCGGCAGGATACAAAGGTTCGATCCTTCGATTCGTTTGATACACTCCTCGAGCTTGGCTTTGCCCCTGAGATAGTCCGTGATTCCGGGGCTGCGCTGGATCTGGAACAAGTTGTGGATCACAGGGCGGCGGAAGTCGAAGTCAGCCAGGAGGGTGAGGTTGCCTTCCAGTTGGGCTTGGGCCAGCGAGAGGTTGGCGGCGGTGAACGATTTGCCCTCGGCCGGCGACGATGAGGTAATAACCAAGCTATGAATGGGCTGGAGGCTCTGGAGGTGGTTCAGCCGGGTCCGCAGGCTGCGGAACTCCTCGCCTGGCGCTTCACTGGGGCGGGCCGAATCGAGCAGGGAGGCGTCTGGAGCTGGCGTGAACGGGACGATCTCGATGCGATCGAGCAGGTCGCGAAGCTCGTCGGTGGCGTTGGGGGGCATCGGCGTGCGAGCCCCTGCTTGTCCCGGATTCGGAGGCGGACCGCTGTTGGGGTCCATCCTGCGCAGGGCATCGTGAACTCGGCTCATGGCTGATTAGGACCTCCTCGGCAAGGCAGTGGATCGGAGCGTCATGGTTGGGTCAGGCTCGTGACGTGTAGTAATAGACAACAGAGCCTGTCATCAACAGGATGCCAAGCAACAGGGCTGCCGCCCAGGCAAGCCAGCCGAGACGGCGGCGGCGGCGGACGACAAAGTCGTTTTCAAGCAATGGGATAGAGCCCAGAACGGTGAGCCTGGTGTAGGCCCGCACATCCTTGAGATTTTTGAGCGACGTGTCCTTGAGTTCGCGGGCGCTGGCCACTCCGACACCGATGCCGATGCCGATGATCAGCCCGGCAAGGACGATGATTTCCCGTTTGGGGGAGAACGGTTCGGACGGCATGACGGGTTGTTCGAGGATTTCGAGCGTTTCGCCTTGCTGCCGGCTTTCGACCTCGGTCGCCATGGCGGAGGATTGCATCTTCCCATTGAGGTCGTTGAACCGCTCCTGAGCGACGTCCCGCTGCCGGAGCAGTTGGGTGTATTCCTGCTGCGCAACGGGGCTGGCCTGGATCTGGGTATTGACCTCACGGATGCGCATCTGGTTCTCGCGTAACCGGCGGGAGAGGTCTTCGAGTTCCATGTCCTTGGCCTGGAGGGCGGACTGGACGCGGGCGATGGCCGAGGCGGTGTCGAAGTCGAGCCTGGCGGTGGGTTGAGCGGGCGTACCCGAGCGGGCTGGGGCGCCGGCAGACGCCTCCAAGGCCGAGGCTTGGGCTTCGGCAGAGGCCTGGTTCAGTTCCCGCCGTTTGGATTCGAGATAGGTCTGCAAGCGGCGGACATCCGGATGGGTGGCGGTATAGGATTCGCGCAGCGTCGATATCTGATTCTCGATCCTGGCGATCTCGCGCTTGATCTCAACTACTCTGATTTCGGCGGCCGTGGGGCTCCGTCCGCCGCCCGAAGGACTACCCGGTGAAGAGCCGGATTGGGCAGCGCGGACCGCAGCCTGGTCGCGCAGCATCCGGATGCTGGTCTCCAACTGCAGTTTTTCCTGGTTAACGCGGTTCATTGAGCTGTTGATGCTCTGGATTCCGCTTTCAAGCGCCGATAGCCGGTTGAAGAGCGCCTGTTCCTGATCGGGCAACTGGCCGACGTTACGGGAGCGGAAGACGGCCATCTTCCCATCAAGGGCTTCAAGTTCATTTCTGGCCGAATCCAACTGCTCGCGGAAGAACTGAGTCGTCGTTTGGGTCTGGTTGGATCGCGACCGGGTGCTCTCGTCGATGAACCGGGAAATAACGTCGTTGCAAACCTGGGTGGCAAGCCGCTTGTCGGAATAGGAGTACGACACGGAAAATACGCTGCCGCCGTCCATGCCGCGGCCGATGGTGCGCAACGGGCTGACCTTGATATCCAGACGCATCTGCTCGATGACATCCTCCATCGGCTTGCGCTTGCGCTCGTCGGGATAGAGGTTATAGGTCTGGATGACGTTGGTGAGCACGGGCCGGCTAGTGATGGTCTGCTGGATGCCGGCCACCTTCTGGACCATGGCCTCGGTCAGGTTGGTCGGCACCAACTGGGAGGGGACCTTGGGCGGGACAACACGGATCAACCCGCTGGCGAGATAGGAATCGGGCCAGAGGTAGGCGACGATCACTCCCAGGACCAGGCCGGCGAAAGTGGGCGCTAAAATCCAGGAGCGGTGGCGGCGCAGAATGTCGAGATAATCCTCGACATCGAGGGTACGGCGCGGAACGCTGAGCGGCTGTTCCTGGGTGGGCTGCGGTTGCATGGTCTTTTGGTCGTCCTCGTCGAGGCCAGCTAAGGCACGAAGATATGATCGCCGTCCTGGAGGTAGATATTCTGCTCCAGTTTCTTGCCCTTGATCACCTGGTCGTAGTTAAACTTGATGCGCTGTGTGCCGCGCATGATGATGATCTTGCTCTTCTTGGCCCATTCGCCAAGGCCGACCGCGCTGAGGGCCTGGAGCACGGTGGTCGGGACTACCAGCGGAACCGGTCCGGTGCGGCTGACTTTGCCAGAAACGAAATAACGCTTACTTTGGACAGTGACTACCGAGACCATGACCTCGGGCT
>CAZSBK010000103.1:0-17317 GCA_964604945.1 uncultured Candidatus Solibacter sp. | reverse complement strand
GTCGATGGCGTCATCTTCGAGATCCCGGCGGCGCAGTTCCTGGAAGATGTCGGACTTGGTGCGGATGACCTTGTTCACCACGGTGCCCAGAGCGCCTGGGAACCGGTCCATCCGCGAGGGATGGATCCGGAAGGCGACTCCGGGCTGGGTGTAGGCGTAGTTGCGGGCGTGGCGGACTGGGCGCGTCATGCGTGAGTGCCTCCTAACCAACGCGGTAAACGCGGGCGCCGTCTTCGCGCTTGGTGCTGGCGACGGCGAGACCCATCTTCTTGGTGATGGCCCCGGAGATGAACCCGCGGACGCTGTGCGCCTGCCAGCCCGTGGCCGCCTGAATGTCCGGCAGCGTGGCGCCTTCGGGCCGGCGGAGAAGTCCGAGGACGATGGCTTTCTTGCTGCCTTCGCGCGCCGTGGGCGTCGAGTCCTGCGCGGTGGTCTCCTTGGTCGGCTTGGCTTTCTTCGGCGCGACCGGGGCCGCATGGCGCGCGGGCACGGGCGTCAGGGCCTGGATGGCGCGCCAAATGCGAGCGACGGCGGTCTTGCGGTCGGTGAACTTCTTCACTGGCTTCAAATCGTCGAAGGGCACGACGCCGGCGAACTCGTTCCAGGTCTCCGCGAACCGGGCCAGCGGCCAGTCGGCGGAGAGCTTGGCGAGTTCCTTCTCGGAAGAGAAGCTGCCCTCGATGTTTTCGACGCGGGCGAGCCGGTACTCCGCGAAGGCGGAGAACGCCGTGATGGTGTTGTCGGTGCTGATGGTGAATGTGGTCATTGTGGTCTTCCTTTCAGGTTGGTGATTGTTCAGTTGGCCTAGTAGTCCAGGCCTTTCGAGTCCACCGCGCTGCGGTCGCCCAGGGTGGCAAGCACGTAGGCGAGCTCCTGGCTGACGTGGCCCAGGTCGCCCGCGTAGCCCCAGTTGGCAGGCTCGGCGGCCTGGTGTATTTGGTGCTTGTCGAGGCGCCTGGAGATGCGTTTGAGCAGGTCGTGGCACTCGGCATGGCGTGCGGCGTAGCAGGCGGCAGCGGTTTCTTGGACTTTGGTGTTCCTCATGGCGAACCCATTCATCACTTCCTCTGCGAACAGAAGCAAGTGGAATGATCATGAAACGCAAGGAATGAATCGATGCCAGTCCTGAGCCTGCGTGCATACGCCAGGCACCGTGGCGTGGCCATGTCCGCAGTGCAAAAGGCGATCCAGTCGGGGCGGATTACGACCACTCCGGATGGGAAGATCAACAGCGACGTCGCCGATGTGGATTGGAAGGCCAACACGCGGCAGCAACATCAGCCCAGGGCTGCCGGTGCCAAGGCTCCCGATAGTACCTCCGTTGTCGCTGTCCGCGAGGCGGAGAAAACCGATTCGGCAGGCGCCGGCGGACTTGAATATTTCCGTGCAAGGGCCGTCCGGGAGGGCTACCTGGCGCGGCTGGCCAAGATTGAATTCGAGGAGAAGACGGCGAAACTGGTTGGCCGGGACGAAGTGAAGGTGGCGGCGTTCACCAGCGCTCGATTGGTTCGCGACAACCTGCTCAACATCCCGGACCGTCTAGCCGCCACGCTGGCCGCCGAGACGGACGCGGAGAAAGTGCACCAGATGCTGACGGTGGAGATTCGAAAGGCGCTCGATGAGCTTGCCGGCGCAAACAGCGACTGAGGTTTACGAGGCAGCATTCCGTGCGGGGCTGATGCCGGAGCCGCTGCTGACGGTTTCGCAATGGGCCGACCGATTCCGTCGACTGTCGCAAAGGGCCTCGGCTGAGCCCGGGCCGTGGCGCACGCAGCGCACTCCGTACTTGCGCGAGATCATGGACTGTCTGTCTCCCTCCTCGCCGGTGGAGCGCGTCGTGTTCATGAAGGGAAGCCAGGTTGGCGGAACCGAGTGCGGCAACAACTGGATCGGCTATGTGATCCACAAGTCGCCCGGTCCGATGATGGTGGTTCAACCGACCGTCGAGCTGGCGAAACGCAACTCGAAGCAGCGGATCGACCCACTCATCGAGGAAAGCGAAGTCCTGCGCCAGTTGGTGAGGAGTCCGCGCTCGCGAGACTCCGGAAACACCGTCCTGTCAAAGCAGTTCCCTGGTGGCGTGCTGGTGACCACCGGCGCCAACAGCGCCGTGGGCCTACGCTCGATGGCAGTGCGTTACCTGTTTCTGGATGAGGTGGATGCGTACCCGGGCGACGTTGACGGCGAGGGTGATCCAGTCAACCTGGCCAACGCGCGCACGCGCACTTTTTCCCGACGCAAAGTCTTCCTCTGCTCCACTCCGCTGATCACCGGACTGAGCCGGATCGAGGCGGCTTACCTCGAAAGCGACCAGCGGAAGTACTGGGTTCCTTGCCCCTCCTGTGGCGAGTTCCAAGTGTTGAAGTTTGACAGGCTGAGGTGGCCCAAGGGGGAGCCGCGGAAGGTTTCGTACTCATGCGCCGGGTGCGAACAGCCCATCTTCAATCACCACAAGAACGGAATGCTCGCGCGTGGTGAATGGAGAGCGGAAGCCGAGGGCGACGGGCGCACGCGCGGGTACCACTTGTCCAGCCTCTACAGCCCGGTCGGATGGTATGGATGGGACCACGTCGCCGACGACTGGGAGAAGGCACACAACAACATCGAAAGGCTGCAGTCGTTTGTGAACACGGTTCTCGGGGAATCGTGGAAGCAGCGCGGCGAGGCTCCGGACCACGAGAAGCTTATGTCCAGACGCGAGGAATCCTATCGGTTGGGGCAGGTTTCTCCGGAAGTTTTGTTCCTGACGACCGGTGTGGACGTCCAGGCGACCTGGCTCGAGGGCTATGTCTACGGTTGGGGCAGAGGGAGACAGAGGTGGGTCATCGACCACTTTCGTATCGAAAAAAACCCATACGATCCCGCGGCTTGGGACGATCTCACTGAACAGCTGAATCGGACCTACAGCCACCCATCCGGGGTGGATCTGAAGATTGTCCGAATGGCCGTGGATTCAGGGCACGCCACACAGCAGGTCTATTCCTGGGCCAAGCAGCAGGGCAGCTGGCGCGTGATGGCGGTGGACGGACGAGCCACCGGCGCCGCTTTGGTCGGCATCCCAACGCAAGTTGACATCAACCTCGGAGGGAAGAAAATCAAGCACGGGGCGAAGCTCTGGCCAGTGAACGTGAGCATGGCGAAGTCGGAACTCTATGGACTGTTGGGCAAGGACCGCCCAGCGGATGGGGAACCATATCCTCCCGGCTGGATCCACTTCCCCGCAGACCTCGATCAAGAGTTCTTCCTTCAACTGACCGCCGAGCAGCTTACAGCTCACGTCGTGAAGGGCTACCGCAAGCACGAGTGGATCAAGACGCGTGAGCGCAATGAGGCGTTGGACTGCGCCAACTACGCGCGAGCTGCGGCTGGCGTGTTCGGCCTTGACCGCCGTGGATCAGACGATCAGTGGTGGAGAGAGATGGAGGCGCAGCGCCAAGTGCCTTCCCGTCCAAATACTGGGGCGGCTGCTTCTGCTGAGTCTTCAGCTCAGGTACCAGCTGAACTGCGTGCGAGTCCAGTGTCGTCATCGAGAAGCTACGCCGGATGGTTCGGGCCCACAGGTACGTACTGGCGTAACCGATGAGACCCCGGACACTGGCAGTGCTGAAGATGAACCCACGAAGAACCAGTTGAATGGAGTCCATGCATTCCAGGGTGCCGATGCGCGTTTCCATCTCTGCGGTAGCGAGAATGTCTGGCGCGATTTACTCGACGAGATCGAATCACTTCACGCGAAAGCGGGGCCATCGAAGGTGAGCTCCGCCTGCCGCTGCCCCAAGCATCCCGTCGAGGCGCGCAAGCCGAAGCCGGGCTTTCACACGAAGAGTCTCGCGGCGGATCTGGTGCCGGTAGCGATGCCGTTGCGCGCCTTCAGTTGACTCGTTCGTGATGAGCCGCGAGTGAAATTCTCGCGGTGAACCACGCTGCCGGCTGCATCCACATCGATGCACGCGAGGCGGCACCGCCGGTTTTCTGGGTCCACCGGAACGGCCGCGCCGTCGTCACGACGGACCCGTTTCAGAGGGCAACAAATGGCTGATCAGATGAAGTTTCGCGTCACACCAGAACAGGTCGAGGCCGCCAAATCCAAGCTGGCCGAAGCCGGGTTCCGGATCTCAGGCGACTCCGGAGCCCTCGAGAAAGACGGATACAGGATCGGGTACTCGCTGGCCGACGGGCTACTCACCTTAGAGGTCCAAGCCAAACCGCGCATCGTGCCTATGTGGGCAGTGAAGTCGCGTGTTCGTTCAGCTCTCGCAGAGGAAGGACTCATGGAGGTGCGCTGAGCGACGAGCAGCGGAGCGTGGATCTCCTCCTAATGCCCCGCATGGCCCCAGCAGCAGCTCACCTCCCCTCCGCTGCATCGCGAAGGGTGGGGTTGAATATCCACACGGGCTCGGGTGAGCAGGCATCTCGGTGGTGCAGCTTCGGGCTCTTCGCCACAGGTGTCACAAACGCTGGCGTGTGTTGCCGCGATACGCCACCGCCAGGACTGCCCCCAAATGGGTGAATGCCCATCTCTTGTTCGAGTGCCTCAAATGAACTCACCCAGAACTCGCTGCGTCTTGCAGCTTGCTCTGTTTGTTCCGATTCCGGAACAACACTCTCCCCTGCCTCGTTCACAAGCCAGCCCTAACCTGCTGAAATCAGGTGGGCTATTCTGATTTCGGAACACAGAGGGTGATCTGCGAGAAAGAAGACAAACAGTACTTTGCTGTTAGCGTCTTCTTGATCGCATATGTGACCTTAATGAGATGCTCGATGTTGCTGCATACGCTCACCATTTCTACCGACTTCTGCAGTTTTCCGTTGACTCAGTCCCTCGCTTCTGTTAGCGTAATGCTTTTCGCGTCAGGTTGTATGCGGCTTGTGACGCGGAGTTCATGAGAGTGCGGGGCGTCCTCGCACCAGGGAGGAACAGGAGTTGTGTGTGCAGTACTCACAGGCATAGGGGCATCCCCTGGAGGTCTCGACCGTGTTGAAGACGAGCAACGACTTCTTGTGGAGCAGGTCCCGGCGGGGAGAAACGTGCGTCTCGAGCGTTGCGATGCGACTGGCGTCGTAGCGGCATTGCGAAAGAAACTTGACGTTAAGTGACTGAGTAAAAACACGGAGTTCGGTTCTTGCTTAATTTGACAGAGAGAACTGAAGATGGCTTTGTCCCACGCAATTAACCGTGAGAGGTCTGTTGGTCAGATGAGTACGATATGCTACTCCGTTCCGAATAGCGCACGTTCGGGTCGCACATGCTCAGGACCTCCGGTGCTCGCAGGTATCGCGATTCAGGCCCCAACCGTTCCTGCCCTCTGTGCCCGACGCGAGCGCCACATCCGTTCTGCTGCTCAGCGGAACATCAGCAAGGGGAATTCAATGAAGAGCCTCCTCGTCTTCCTGCTTTCGGTCCACATTGCGCTGGCGCAAACCGAAACGGCTGGATCGGCCGGCATCAGCGGCACGGTTGTTGACGGAAAGACGCTGAAGCCCGTTCCGGCCGCTCTGGTGATCGCCAGTCGCGCGGGTGCGCCGTCGTTTACAAGGAACACGAAATCGGGCGCCGACGGTGCCTACCAGATTCAAGGCCTCACTCCGGGCAATTACCTAGTCTGCGTGCAAGCCTCCGGCGATCAATACCTGAACCCCTGCGAGTGGAATGGCAGCCCATCTGGAATCACGCTCATTTCGGGGCAAGCGGCAACCGGAATCAAGATTGCGATTACACCCGCCTCGGCTTTGAACGTCCAGGTAGACGATGCGCAGGAGGCTCTGAGCCAATTGACGAAGAATGGCCGCCGCCCGGACCTGAGCGTGGGCGTGTGGGGACCAACAGGGATGTACTATCCGGCCCGCGCTGTAAGCAGCCCGACGACCACTGCCGTTCCCCAGGCCAGCATTTCCACGTACAGATACCAGCTTGCTGTGCCGCGCGACACCGCACTGAACTTCTACATCGCCAGCCACGATCTGAAGCTCGGCGACGCCAACGGCGTGGCGCTGCCCGCGAATGCCAGCCAGCAGGCCTTCCAGCACGCGACCGGGGATGCCAATCCGAAGAGCTTCACGTTTACCGTGCTGGGGAAGTTGCCCTGAGGTCGAATGCGACGCTGTGAATCACGGATAGCTCGGCGCGAAGAACCGGTACTGCGCCTGCATGGCGATGGGCGTAGCGTGCAGGTAAACCATCATCGTTTCCACGAAGGCGTGGCCGAGTTGTTCTTTGATGGCGAGGATATGCGCACCGCGGATCAACATGTTGGTGGCGAGCGAGTGCCGAAACAGGTGCGGGTAGACGCGCTTCGAGATGTGCGCCCGCCGGGCTACAACGCGCACGAGCTTGCGGAGATCCTGCGGCAGGTACGGATTGCCCTTTGGGAGAGTCACGAACAGCGGCTCCTCGGGTCCGGCTCCCGCACGGTCCCGATGGAGATATTCCAGGACCAACCCGGCGCAAGGAGCCGCTATGGAGGCATCCCGGTCCTTCTGCCCCTTGCCGCGATGCACATGAATGATCTGCGAGGCCACGTCCACGCCGGCAATTGTCAGTCCGCAGACTTCCTTGTTGCGGAGGCCGGAATACGCGAGCAGAGTCAGGATGGCCTTCTCGCGGACGTTGCGGCAGGCGGCCAGCAGGAGCGTGATTTCGGCCTCGGTCAGCGTGCCGCGAATCATGCGCTTCGGTTTCTTTGGCCGCCCGAGTTGGATCGGGTTGCCGATGAATTCGGTGTACCGTTCGAGCGCGAGCGATGTGTTGACCACATGGCTGGAGGACGCCCCGGATTTGCGCATCCTGACGATCATCGCGTCGAGAATATGATGCGGAGGATTCAACCCGATGGTGGGAACCAGCCGGCGGATAGTTCCGATGTAAGCCGAGATGGTGAATTCGGCGAGACCGCGCCGGGCGCACAGGTATTCAGCGAACGCATCGAGTTTCCGTTCCAGTTTCGTGTTGGGCGAGGTGGAACCAGATTTAGTGGTAATCATGCGAATCTCCTGGACTGCCGGTTATGGGCAGCGGGGCAGGTTACCTTCATTCGCGCCTCGCAGGATTCGGCTCAGGTCGGCCGCTTATCGGCAGCCGCGAGGAATTCATGTTGGGAGGAAAGACAGAAATGATTCGTTCATGCTCATACCTGAAGGTCCGACGGGGAGGGATGGTCGCCGCAGTGGCCCTACTGTGGATGGCGGCACCGCACGCCGCGTGGGGCCAATCGTCCTGGCCGAGCTACCCGAACAACAGCGCAATCTCGGTTACCAGCGGAGGCAACGTCGGCATCGGGACTGCGAGTCCGTCCACAAAATTGCACGTTGCAGGGACACCGTACTCCGGTCTGCTGGTTGGCAGCGGCTCCGGGCCGGGATCGCTCGACCTCCTTGGATTCAACTGTGGCAGCGGATGGGGATGCAACAACATCACTTCAAACGCTTACTACAACGGCAGTTCCTGGGCCTTGCGCAACTCGGCGAACGAAGCATGGCTCCTGGGGATGGGCGCTTTCGGTAACGCCGGCGAATTCACGATCCAGCATTCCAACAGCGGCACCCTGGCATGGACCCCGTACGTTTACATCAAGTCCAACGGCAACGTCGGCATCGGGACGACAAACCCGCAATTTAAGCTCGCCGTCAACGGCAATATCGGCGCTCAGGACATCATCGTCACTAATACTGGCTGGTCGGACTACGTTTTCCGGCCGGGCTATCGATTGCGCCCGCTGAGCGAAGTCAACCAGTTCATCGAAGAGAACGGCCATCTGCCGGACATCCCGACCGAAGCGGAAGTCAAGGAGAAGGGCGTCAGCCTGGGCGACATGCAGGCCAAGTTGCTCGCCAAAGTCGAGGAGATCACGCTGCACCTGATTCAAGCGGATGAGCGAAACAATCGGTCGGACGAGCAGAACCGGGAACTCCGCGAGCACATGAACCAGCAGCAAAAGGAGAATCAGGAGCTCCGCAAACGCCTCGCACGGCTGGAAAAGAGCATGCCCGCTGACCCCGCACCAGCAGCGGCGAAATAAGGAGCTCCAGATGAGAGCGTCGAAACTACGAGAGGTGCCGAGTGCCCTGCTCCGGCCGGCGCTCTGGTTCTGCGTGTCGAACCTGCTGGCGGGGATGCTGGCCGCCCAGTGCTCCAATCCCACACAAATTCCCAACCAAACCATCAGCTCCGGCACGGTGAACTACTCGGACAACAATGCGCTGGTGGCCGACAGCGTTGTGATCAGCGGCAGCGCCAGTGTGACGTTCTTAGCGGGCAACTGCATCCAACTCCGCCCCGGCTTCCACGCCACCGCTGGCACCGCGCCAACCACGTTTCACGCCTGGGTCGATACAGCGCCTTACGGTCTTTCCGTTTCGCCGTCAAGCGGGTCCGGACTGAGCCAGCAGTTCGCCTGGACCGCTTCGAGCCCGGCCGGGTACAGTTATCTTACTGAGCTCTACGCTCTCTTCGCCGCCTCCGTTAACGGGCAGAACGCCTGCTATATCCGCTACAACCAGCAATCCAATCTTCTCTACCTGGCCGACAACGCCGGAACGACATGGTTGGGCGGCCTAGTCCCGCAAGGCTCGGGCACGGTCAGCAACTCGCAGTGCACCCTCAACGCCAGTGGCTCTTCCGTGAGTGGTTCCGGCGCCCAGCTTTCGTTGAGCGTGTCGGTCACGTTCCAGCCGTCCTTCACCGGCACCCAGAACAACTACCTGCTCGCCTATGACCAGGCCGGGTTGAACTCGGGGTGGCAACAGGTGGGCGCCTGGACCGTCGGAGGGACCGGACCCCCCACGATTACCGGCCTGTCGCCCTCGGCCGGTCCGGCCGGAACCGCGGTCACGATAGGCGGCGTTCACTTCTCGACCTCGGGGACGGTGACCTTCAACGGCGTGCCGGCCTCGACCTCGAGCTGGACCACCAACAGCATAACTGCGATCGTGCCGGCCGGAGCCGCCACCGGCAACGTAGTTGTGACCACGGGTGGCGTGACGAGCAACGGCTGGCCGTTCACGGTGACCGCCTCGCCGACAATCACGGGGCTGTCTCCATCGGCTGGCCCGGCCGGGGCCGCGGTGACCATAAGCGGTGCCAGTTTCGGGGCGACGCAGGGCGCGAGCACCATCACATTCAACGGGGTCGCGGCGACGGCGACAAGTTGGAGCGCGACGAGCATTTCCACGAATGTGCCTGCTGGAGCCACCAGCGGGAACGTGATCGTCACCGTAGGCGGCGTTGCCAGCAACGGCATCTTCTTTACCGTAACGGCGGCGCCAGGCATTACCAGCCTGACGCCGAATGCGGGCCCTGTGGGTGCCGCAGTCGTCATCACCGGCACGAATCTTGGGGCCACGCAAGGCACGAGCAGCGTGACCTTCAACGGGACGCCGGCGGCAGTGACCAGTTGGAGCGCGACCAGCATCTTGGTCACAGTTCCGACCGGCGCTTCCACGGGCAACGTAGTCGTGACCGTGGGCGGGGTGGCCAGTAACGGCGTCCCCTTCACCGTCAATCCGGCCCCAACCATCACAGGCCTCTCTCCCAGCGCGGGTCAGCCCGGCGCAACGGTGATCGTCAGCGGAAGCAGTTTCGGTGGCGCGCAGGCCACAAGCACAGTGAAGTTCAACGGCATCAACGCCACCGTGAGTAGTTGGAGCGCGACTAGCATCACCACAGCCGTGCCCGGCGGCGCCGGCAGCGGCAACGTGATCGTCACTGTCGCCGGCGTAGCCAGCAATGGCGTGTTCTTCACTGTGATGGCAGGGCCAACGATCACCAATGTCTCACCGGCATCGGGTCCCATCGGCACAACAGTCACCATCACCGGGACCAATTTCGGGGCCACGCAAGGCACGAACAGCGTGACCTTCAGCGGGACACCGGCGGCAGTGACCAGTTGGAGCGCGACGAGCATTTCGGCCATAGCCCCGAACGGCGCCAGCAGCGGAAATGTGGTGGTCACCGTGTCGGGGATCTCCAGCAATGGCTTCGAGTTCTTGGTCTTTCCGCCCCCGGTCATCACCGCTCTGTCGCCTACCTCCGGCGCTGTGGGAACCTCGGTCACTATAGCCGGTTCCAACTTCGGCGCAACCCAGGGAACGAGCAGCGTCCGGTTCAACGGAACCAATGCGGCCGTGTCGTCCTGGAGCGCGACCTGGATCGTCGCGCAGGTGCCGGCGGGAGCAGCCACCGGTCCCGTCTCGGTGATCGTAAACGGCGTGACCGCCAACTCCCCGCAGAACTTCACGGTGGGCTCCACGACGCCCCCGAGTATCGCCTCCATCACGCCATCGGCGGCTCCTGTGGGCACGTCCGTGACGATTGCGGGCACGGACTTCGGATCGCCCCAGGGCGCGAGTACGGTCGCTTTCAACGGCGTCCAGGCGACGGCGATTTCCTGGAGCGCCAACTCCATCGTCGCGGCCGTTCCGGCGGGCGCTTCGAGCGGCAACGTGGTCGTGCAGGTGAATTCGCTTCCGAGCAATCCCTTTCCGTTTACGGTAGGCGCGCCGCCGCCGTCCAAGGAGTACGTCCGGATGGCGGGCCGCGTTGTCGCCGTCGAGAACCCGCCTCCGCCGGCTCTACCGGCGATCAGCGGCGTGTCGCCTGGCACGGGCGCCGTGGGAGTGGCTGTGACGATTAGCGGCAGCAACTTCGGTGCCTCACAGGGAACGAGCAGCGTCAGGTTCAACGGTACAACGGCGACCGTGACAGGTTGGAGCGCCACCAGCATTTCAGCCAGCGTTCCGCCCGGCGCGACCACGGGCAATGTCATCGTGACCATCAACGGCTACAGCAGCAACGGGGTGATGTTCACCGTAACGGTCGCGGAGACCGTATCGACACCGAGCATACCGTCCGGTCCAACGAGCGGATTGACCAACGGGAACTATACGTATACGACGGGCGGCTCGGTTTCGAGCCTCGGCAATCCGGTGCAGTACCTCTTCAACTGGGGCGACGGCACGAACTCCGGCTGGCTGCCGATCGGCACTACGTCGGCTTCCAAAGCCTGGATATCGGCGGGCACCTGGGGCATCACCGCACAAGCGCGCTCTGTGCCGAACCCCACCGTAGTGTCCGCCATCTCGGCGCCGCGAAATGTAAGCGTGGTTTCAGGTTACGCCAACTTCTCCAGTTCTGGTTCGTCCTTTCACACCTACGACAACTGGACCCTCTGGCTGTCCACGAACGTTCCCAACACCTGGTTCACGATGTGTGCGATCCACAACGGTAATCAGAGCTGCACACCGAACTGGGGCCAGACGGACGCCAATGGGAACTGGTCATCGGCCAGTTATTTCCCACCGGGAAATGCGGGCTCCTGGCAAGAGTGGGTGGTCTTCCCGACCCTTGGCGTAACGTCAAACACGATCACGTTCAGCGTTTCCGATTACGCCAATCTCACGATTTCGTCCAACTTCCATGTCGGCGATTCGTGGACGCTAACGCTGCAAACGAGCATCCCCAATACCTGGTTCACGATCTGCGCGATCTTCCCCGATAGTTCGCAGAGTTGCACGCCGAACTGGGCGCAAACGGACGCCTACGGAAACTGGACCTCGACAGGAAGTTTCTCGGAATACGACGTGGGATCGTGGCAGGAGTGGATCGTGTTTCCGACGGCGACTTCCAATAGTATCAATTTCACCGTCAGTCCTTGAGAGGAGGCCATTCCATGAAGCAGATTATCTTCCTACTTTGCGCATTCGCTGCGTCGGCCCTGGGCCAGACTGGCCGAATCACGGGGGCCGTTGTGGACGACAGCGGCACCCCCATCCAGGGCGCAAGAGTGGCGGCGAGCCTGTGGTCGAGCGCAAAACCGGTTCCGTTCGTCGCCGGCAGGCCTCCCGCATTCATGCCGGTGCCGGCGAGCGCCTTAACCGGTTCAAAGGGCGAATTCGAGGTTAGTGGTCTACACGCCGGAAAGTATTATGTGTGTGTCGAGAAACCGGAAGCTGCGATCCTGAACCCGTGTCTTTGGGCGGACCCGCCGGCCAGTGTGGATGTCGGCGAGGGAGCGGCGGTGAGCGGCATCTCGGTCGTGGCCGCGAACGGCGTCACTCTCAACATCCGCGTGCAGGACGCAAAAGGACTCCTGGGGGCCAATCCTGCCTCGGACGACGTGCGGGTCGGAACCTCCCATCGCAGGTCGCCGTTCATCCCCGGGATCGTCAGCGGAAGAGACCCGGCCGGCAAGGTCATGAGTGTGATCGTGCCCCGCGGCCAGGCCGCGACGGTTTCGGTTTCGAGCGCCTCATTTGCGCTGTCCGACGAGAGAGGGGCTGCTCTTGCGGGCACGGAAATCTCGGTACCTGCCGAGGTTGTCGCCAGCGCCGGTGCGGCACCCGTGGTCACCGTTCGGGTGACAGACGTGAAGCCGCGTCCGTAGTATCGCCATGCGTAGGAGTGACTTCATGAACACCTCGATCCGGATCGGGATTCTGTGTCCTCATCTCGCCGTTGCTGCCCGACCAGACGGCCCAGGCCCACGGGAATCCGCGCTATCACCTGGTTCACAGCGTGATCTCTCCGGTCAGGCAGATCGTCGAGGCGCTGTGGGACCGGGTCCAGAAACCGGGCAAGGAACGCCTCGTCATGGCGGGTTCGCTGAGCCGGGCTCGCACCGTCTCGAGCGTGCAGATTATCTTGGAACTGCCGGGCCTGCTACGCCTCGACGAGGTTGGTGGCCGAGGGAAGAGCATGGTTTTCGACTTCACGAGCCTCAATGGTGCCAGCGCAGCTGACGATGACGATGAGAGTGTCGCCGAGAGCATCCAAAACCACACCGTGGAGACCTTCCTCGGCAGTCTTGGACGGGGTGCCTCGGTGCGGTGCCTCGGCGATCGATTCAAGGTCACAGGCAGTACAAGGTTTTTGTCCCCAGCGAAGTGGCTCTCGACCTGATGGTCGCTAGCGATGATTTCGAGTTTGAGGAAGAGAAGATCGAAGGGAAGGCCGACTTTGGAGTCGCCGCCAAAAGCCTCAAAGCAAGCCTCAAGTTGCCACGGGACACAAAGAAGAGGAACTGAGCGTCAAGGCGAAGGCGAAAAAGTAGATGCGGTGCTTGTAAGCAACAACCGCGTGGCGACAATTCTCCGACTAGAGATAAGAATACTGGACATTACACCCATGACTTCGAGATTGTTATTGAACATCACTAAATGCCTATTCTTTGCTTTCTTGCTGGGCGCACATCCGGCAAATAGCCAGGAGTCCGCCACCCCTCAGTTGACAAAAGATGAGAAGTTCGGGGTTCTGAGGTTCGCTCTCAGATTGAACTATGTGCATCCTCCAAACGCTTCAGTCGAAGAAGGTGTCTACAAAATAGTACTTGAGAATCCAAATAGACTCGCCGGCATCTCTTCGCTCAGTTTAGAAGAGGCGGCTGGAAAGAAGTTGCAGGACCGAACCATATCGCCGGCAAAAGCGGCAACGAGTTTCTTTGTCAGATTGACTCCTGGCAAACATGTGTTGCGCATAGGCTCCAAGAAAGAATGGGGCGTCGAGATAGAAGTGAAGGCCAAAGCGAAATAACGGTTACGAAGTGGAGCGGTTATAATCATGAGAATCCTGTACGCCAGTTTGTGTGCGGTCGCTTGCTGTATCACTGCTCACGGTCAGTCCGGGTTTTCTAGAAATCTGACGGATGGCTTAATCCCGCCTGCCGTTGCTCCTGGGGCACCTTTGAGCGCGAAGCAGGTTTCGGATGTAGAGCATATAAATCTTTATAACGGGAATCTGTCCGTTGCTATCCCAATTCTGAGTGTCGGTGGTCGAGGGGAGGCCGGCTACACAATGCTGGCTCGAGTGGATGCTGCCCCGTGGACGGTGACCATGGAGACATTGCCTTATAACTGGCCGGTGGGATGCGCTGCGACAGGGACTTGCGTTGGCTACCAGCACTACTCGGGTGCTAGCAACCGAGAGCAATATCCTTATGAGGCGCCATATGCTCCTGGAGTTGTGTACGGTAAACGTACGGGTCTCAATCCCTTTCTGTGCGCAAATGCCGGCGCATTCAGGTACAGCCGAGTATGGACTAGCATCGTGTTCGAGCAGCCGGATGGGACGCCTATCGAATTGTGGGAAAGCAGAGGCGAGAGCACCACCAGTTGCACCACAAATCCATCTCAGATCACTGATAGAAGGAGATTTGTGGCACGTGGGGAATCCAACGTGGTATTTATCTCAGATACAGACATAGCAGACACGGATGACCCGTTGGACATGGATAAATTTGCTGTATCCGGAAAGCTTCTGTTTCCGGATGGCACTGAGTATTTAGTTGTGTCCAGCGCGATAACCAGAATCACCGACAGGAACGGAAACTACATATCTCTTACTTATAGTATTGACAATGGCGGCCTGACACTACTGGTTCAGACAATTACTGATTCTATCGGCCGGCAGGTAACCATTCTGCATGACTTTGCAGAGGCGGGCTTCCCCCAAGGAGACAAGATCACATACAAAGGAACAGGCGGTGTGATTGATCGAGTTATACGGATTCAGCGCGTTCGTACAGAACCGCTACCCGTTCGAGAGGACCTGGTTAGTTCGCCTTTCGGATTCACGGACATTACTATCGCCTCGACCGGTTTTGACCGGTTGCTCAAACGGATCACTTGGCCAGATGGCAGATATCACGAGTTTGCGTACACAAGATATGGGGAGATCGCTCGCATGGTCCTTCCGTCAGGAGCTGCGATTGAGTATGAGCACGGGGCTGGGCTAGCCAACGCGCAGGACCCTCCCGTCGTCCCCGGCGTGTACCTAAGTGGGCAACTACTAGACAATCCGGGAGTCCGGCCACTAGATAGTAGCCCTGATCCCGGGTACCGGCCCGCGATCTACCGCAGGCTCCTGGAGCGCAGGGTGTACCCAAACGGCACCATCGCAGGATTCACCGCGAGGACGACATACTCGAGGCGCGAAGTCGCGGCTGTACCAGTACCACCGCCACCGAGTGGACCGGTCTCAGCGGTTGACATCACGCTTCCACTGGGCTACCTGGAGGAAAGGACTATCGGTACCAACCCATCGGTGGATGTGGTGATCCATCACCATTTCTTCGAGACGTCAGAGACACCTCTGAACGGCAACTTCTTCGCCTCTTCCCCCGCCGGGGCAATGATCTCTGCTCCGCTTCTGACGCGCGTCCCTAATGAAGACAACCCCCTCGAGGGCCTTGAATACAAGACGCGCATCCCCGGTCTTCAATCTTCGGAGCGAGGTTATCTTGTGACCGCAGGTCTCGAACGCGCGGCGAAGATCTGCCAAGAGACGACACTCGTCGGCGACAGCTCCGACCACAGAACCGAGCGGTTGCTGTTCTACGATACCACTGGCAACCTCACGTCGAGCTATGAGTATGCGCTACAAAGCGCCACTGACGATGACCTAAAGATGACGAAGAGCCAAGGTGGCGTGCCGCAGAGTTGCGCCCCTCTGCCGAGTGGTGGCGGGTATCTTCACCGGTCGGAGACCTCCTACGTAACCAGCGCGGCCTACACTTCAGACGGCGCTCATCTACTGCGATTACCCCAGACCTCAACCACGTACGGGAGCGGGGCAATAACCCTTTCAAAGACCGACTTCCAATACGATCAGCGCGAGCTACTCACGGCCGCGACGGTTTCCGCGCACGACGACGACACCTATGGGTCCGGAAGAACCGTGAGAGGGAACGTGACCGGTGTGGTCCGTCACACCTCCAGTTCTTCGTCAATGTCAACGGCGTATCAATACGATGTCCTCGGCAATGTCAGGCGGACTCTTCCGCCGAACTTGACCGCGACTACGAGCGGCTACACTGCCACCGCGGGTTTGCATTCCGAATTGTCGGGAGCCTGGTCCTACGATGGTGATTGCGAATCGGCGTTTCCCCGTTCCGAACGGCTGCCGCGTAGCACTACCACTGAGACAGCATTCACTTCAGAAACGACCTCCGATTGCTGGCTCGGGCAACCACTGTCGTTCACCGACATCAACGGAGTAGTGACCAGGTTCGAATATGGGACAGCGAACGACGTCAATTTCGACAAGCTAAAGAAGGTCATCAGAGCAGAGGGCAAGCCGGTGGAGGCTCAGACAGACTATGAGTATGACTTCACCTTGCCCGAGATCTCGGTCAAGACGAAGGGCTCGCTGCGTACCGCAACTGACCAACTGCTTCAATCGGAAGCGTATTTCGACGGGCTTGGCCGAAACTGGAGGAACCGGCAGTGGACAGGTGAGGCGTGGGTGGAAACCCTGCTGCACTATGATGCGATGAACCGGGTGTACAAGCAATCAAATCCGACAAGCACGGCGGCCTACGTATACACCGAAACGACATTCGATTCACTAGGCAGGCCGACTCAGATTCAGGCGCCGGATTCAGCCAAAACGACACTTGCGTACTCGGCCAACGAAACCACAACGACCGATCCGGCCGGGGTCGCCAAGAAGACCATCACTGATGCGCTCGGCCGGCTGGTGCAAGTAGTCGAAGACGCATCGGCGACGCAGGCCACGACGAAATACCACTACGACGGCGAAGGAAGGCTCCTTACTGTCTGTCCACCAGGCGGGACCCTCTCCAGCGCGGGCATTTGTACGGGCACTCAACTGGCCAGGTCCTTCAACTACGACTGGCTGGGCCGGCTCAAGACGGCTACAAATCCCGAGAGCGCCACGATTTCTTACTTCTACGACGAATCCGCGTCGACCAACGGCGCGGGCAATCTCACGAGCCGGACTCAGACCCGTGGGACGACATCTACCTCGGTCACCACTCGCTATCACTATGACCACCTGAACCGGATGACGTCGAAGACTTACTCGGGTGCGCCGGACGGAATCACCACGCCAACGGTCTCGTTCAGCTATGACGTTCACAACCCAGCCATAAGCGGTGTGACGAGCTACCCCAAGGGGCGGCGAACGAGAGTTGAAGTATCGGGTGGGCCGGTAACCGCAATCGACACCTATGACGCCCTCGGCCGCCCCACGCGATCACGCCAGATCACCAATGGCGCGACCTACCGGTTTGGATCGGATTCAGCATCGGGTTACGAGTACTTTCTCAACGGCGAGCTGTCGAAACTCGTGCTGCCGTCGGCCCGCCAGATCCTGTTCGACGTCGATGGTGCCGGGCGACTCAAAAGTGTCACCAGTGGATCGACCCAATATGTGAGTGCGGCGGCATACAGCGATCACGGAGCGCTCAAGACGCTGCGGCTGAACGGGAACCGGATCAGGGAAACCTACAATCACGATCCGTCGCGGCTGCAACTGGCCTCGATCCAAGTCGACAATTGCTCGGACAATACCGC
Organism: uncultured Candidatus Solibacter sp.; assembly: GCA_964604945.1. GTDB lineage: Bacteria > Acidobacteriota > Terriglobia > Bryobacterales > Bryobacteraceae > PNKE01. The sequence goes on along the minus strand of CAZSBK010000103.1, from coordinate 13 downwards.
CGCCTGCACGACT
>CAZSBK010000102.1:0-17597 GCA_964604945.1 uncultured Candidatus Solibacter sp. | reverse complement strand
GGGCAGCTGTGCTGTTCTTCGTTGGACGAAAGCGCTTCCACGTCTTCGACCGTTCGGGGCTGGGACGCGGACGTATGGCCGTCTTTGCGCTGACGATTGTCATCTTTGCCGTCTCCTTCATCGCCGCGCCAGTCCAGTACAATGGCCCTGGGCGATGAAGATCTCGGCCACCATCATCACCTACAACGAGGAGCGCAACCTGCCTCGGGCCATCGAGAGCCTGCGCTGCTGCGACGAGATCGTCGTGGTGGACTCCGGTTCGACCGACCGCACCGTTGAGGTCGCGTTGCGCTACGGCGCACGCGTGCTTGAAGCGAACTGGCGAGGCTATTCCGGGCAGAAAAACTACGCATCCAGCGAGGCCACACACGACTGGATTCTGTCGATCGACGCCGATGAGGCGCTGAGCGAAGACCTGGAGGGCGAGATCTGGGGCCTCAAGAAGAACGGCTCCGGCTACGACGCCTATACCTCGCCGCGGCTGGCTCAATACCTGGGCCGCTGGATCCTGCATTCGGGCTGGTACCCGGATCGCAAGATCCGCCTCTTCGACCGGCGCAAAGCGCACTGGGTGGGCGATTATGTTCACGAGAGTGTGGTGTGCGAGGGCCGTGTCGGCAAACTCGAGGGCAATCTGCTGCACTACACATGCGGGTCGCTTTCGGAGCATTTGAAGACGATGGACCGTTACACGACGCTTGCGGCGGAGGAGATCGTCGCGAGCAAGAAACCGGTCGGCTATCGCCAACTGCTATTCGATCCGCCCTGGACATTCGTCAAGACATACTTAGTCCAGCGGGGCTTTCTTGACGGCGTCGAAGGCCTGGCCATCGCCAACATGGCGGCCGTCTACACGTTCGTTAAATACGCGAAGGCGCGGTTCATGAGCTGATGCGTATCCTCCACCTGGACACAGGCCGGGAAATGCGCGGCGGGCAGCGGCAGGTGTTGCTATTGATGCGCGGGTTGCGCGACGCCGGCGTCGACCAACTGCTGCTGGCCCGAGCCGGCGCACCGCTGCTTGGCCAAGCGGCGGATGAGGGGTTCCAGGCACGTCCGATCTCGCTGGCCGCGATCTTGCGCCATTCCGGGGCCGCCGTCGTCCATTGCCACGACGGCCGGTCCCACACCCTGGCCGCCCTGGCATCGCGCAGCCCGATCGCAGTTTCGCGGCGCGTTGCATTCCCCGTGGGCCGCGGCAGGCTGGATCGTTGGAAGTATGGCCGGGCGACTGTATACCTGGCCGTCTCCGAATACGCCGCCGCTCAATTGCTGGCCACCGGGGTCCCGCAGAGGAAGGTCCGCATCGTGCGCGACGGGATCCTTCCGCCGGCCCGCCTGAGTGACCGTACCGCGGGTGTGCTGGCTCTGGAACTCGACGATCCACTCAAAGGAGGATCCTTGCTGGCCACCCTTTCCACACCGGTCACCCTCACCCGAGACCTTCCTGCCGGCCTGCGCACTGCCTCGGTGTTCCTCTATCTCAGTGAGATGGAAGGGCTCGGTTCGGCGGTATTGCTGGCGATGGCCCATGGCGTCGCCGTGGTGGCCAGCCGCGTCGGCGGGTTGCCTGAGATCGTGAGACACGGGGAAACGGGGTTTTGCGTGGGCAACGGCCGTGAGGAGATCGACGACGCGCTACGGGCACTGCTCGACGATCCGGCGCGTGCAAGGGCGATGGGCGAGCGTGGCCGGGAGTGGGTGATCTCTGAATGCCACGCCGATCAGACCGTTCGTCGTACCCTGGAGATCTACAAGGAACTTGCCCATTGAGCGATCTCCTCACACAACCGCTTGGGTGGAACTGGATGGCAGCGGCCTTCGGGCTGCTTTTCGGCAGCTTCCTGAATGTGTGCATTTCGCGCCTGCCGGACGACTACTCTGTCGTGGTCCCGCGTTCCCACTGCCCGCAATGCGGCTCCTGGATCGCCTGGTACGACAATGTCCCGTTGCTGAGCTTCATCCTTCTCGGCGGACGCTGCCGCACATGCAAGGCGCCGGTCTCCTGGCGCTATCCAGTGGTCGAGGCCCTGACCGGACTCCTGTTCTACCTTGCGGTGACCGCCCACGGACCCACCTGGGCTGGACTGAAATGGTCGATCTTCGGCGCAATCCTCGTCGCCTTGATCTTCACCGACATTGAGACCCGTATTCTTCCGGACGAGTTCACCAAATCGGGCTGGATCCTCGGCATCCTACTGGCTCCGATCGCTCCCCTGCCCCGCGGCATCATCTCGCTTTTCCTGCCGGAGGGATCCGCCGCACTGGTCTCGCTCGCCGATTCAGCGCTGACCTCTGTGCTGCTGCCGACTGGACTCTACCTGATGGCCGTGGTCTACCAGCGAATCCGTGGCGTCGAAGGACTGGGCTTCGGCGACATCAAGATGCTGGGATTCCTCGGCGCATTCCTCGGACTCGAATCGGCGCTGCTCGCGCTGATGCTTGGATCGCTGATCGGCGCGGTCCTCGGCCTGACCTGGATCAAATTCAGGCGACGCGATCCAGCAACTTACGAACTCCCGTTCGGCTCGTTCCTCGGCATCGCCGCACTGATTGTCGCCTTCGCCTCGCCAACCCTGTTCTGGTAAAGGCGAACGGAGACGCCGCAACCGCGATCGGCGGAGATCCTTTGGTCCAACTGTTGGAAGCTCGCGCTATTTTGCCCGTTTCAGCGTCATCGGACGCCCGCCCGGCCCTCCAGGACCGCCACCAGGACCTCCCTCCGGGCCGCCTTCCATCTTCATGCCGAGCGTGATTTCATCGTTGCTCTTGATGGTGCCCTCATGGGTGATCTTCATCTTGCGGTCGGGGCCTTCAAAACTTAACGTGAAGATGATCTTGTCCCCCTCCACCTTCCCGTCTTTAATCTCCAGCGGTTCGCCGCCCGGCCCATCGACCGAGCCAGTCAGCTTTGTGCCGTCCTGCTTGAAGTTGAATGTCATACTCGGCCCGTCGCCGTCCGGTCCGCCCATCTGACCGACCCATTTGCCGGTGACATCGGCAGCCAGAGCCGCCCCGGCGGTGCACGCCAGGATGGCGGCAGCAATCAGGAAATTCGATCTCCTCATGAGCAGAGTTGCCTCCTGCTCGCACGATATCACCTCGACCGGCAAAGTACTGTCTATTTCTGCAAAGGCGGCGTCCGGCGGGCCTGCACGTTTCGATCAGACGAGGCGTCACCTATGGTAGGTGAAGGTGTCACTATTCAGAGTTGCGATCGGGCTGTGGTTGGCTGTGCTGCTGCACGCCACCGGGCCGGCCTCCAAGCTCTATAGCGAAGGCCGGGCAGCGGAAAGGGAAGGCCGCTACGGGGCCGCCTACCTGCTCTATTCGCGGGCCTACGCGCTGGAACCGGAGAAGGCGGAATACCGGGCGCGGGCCGAGTCGGTCCGGCGTCAGGGCATCCTTCAACTGGAAGTGGACAGTAGTGGCGGTCTAGCCGGCGGGATAGAACCTGCCGGCGTGGAAGCGCTTGAGCCAGCGGACGTGCCTGGGGAAGCCGAATTGCGGCCTCCGCCGGTGCTGGTGGGCGCTGCCAGTCTGCAAAGCTTCAAGCTCGAAGGCGACGTGAAAGTGCTCTGGCAGAAGGTGCTGGATCCTTACGGCCTGGAAGCCGTATTTGACGCCGACCTAACGCCCGGCAAGCCATTGAAGTTCGAACTCGCCCAGGCCGATTGGCGGACCGCCGTGCGGGCGCTGGAGACGATGACGGGCACCTTCATCGTTCCGCTGGGCGATAGGCTAGGCATCGTGGTCAAGGACACCGTCCAGAAACGATCCGAGATGGAACGCCACATGACGGCATCTGTGCCATTTCCAATGACATTGGCTCCGCAGGAACTTCAGGAAGCGGCGCAGGCCGTGAGGACCGTCTTCGATATCCAGAAGTTCGGCATAGACACGGCACACGGCGTTGTTGTCCTGAAGGACCGGGCGTCGCGGGTGAAACCGGCCATCAAGTTGTTCAAGCAGTTGACGGAACATCGGGCGCAAGTGATGCTTGAGATCGAACTCGTCAACCTAGGTGAGAATTCAAGCCTGCGGCTGGGCATGACATTGCCCACGTCGTTTCCCATCGTGAACCTGAGTTCGGCGTGGAACAACACGGTCTCGATCCCTTCGTCGATTTCGCGAATGCTGACATTCGGCTCGGGCAAATGGATGCTTGGCCTCGGTCTGAGCGGCGCCGAGTTGTTTGCGAGCCTGACCGAGGGTGAGTCCAGAGTTCTGGCGCGCAGCCAGATTCTGACGGTAAACGGCCAGGCGGCGACGCTGCATGTGGGCGACAAGTACCCGATGCAGACGCAGATTTACAGCTCGGGCACAACCAGCGACGGCGACACTTACACGCCCACGCCGACCATCCAGTTCGAGGATTTGGGCGTGTCGCTGAAGGCCACGCCTTACATCCATGGGGAAGAGGAGTTGACGCTCGACGTCGAGGCCGAATTCAAGCTACTGGCAGGCTCGGCGCTGAATGGGATTCCGGTGATCTCGAACAGAAAGCTGCAATCCAGGGTGCGGATGAAGTTTGGCGAAACAGCGGTTGTGGCCGGACTCTCGGGCGCAAGTGATAGCAAAGGGCTGAGCGGCTTGCCGGGCCTAGCGGCCATCGGACCGCTGAGGAGCAACACTCGGGAAAAGGACAAATCGGAACTGCTGTTGACAATCCGGCCGAGGCTGACTGGGCTACCGCCGAGCGGGTCCGTTCCGAGCGTTATCTGGGCGGGGACCGAAACCCGGCCTCTGACACCTTTGGATTGACCTTCCGCGGCAGCGCCTCCACAAGCTGGACACGGGCTCCACCCCAGGCTTCTACAGACATTCCGGGGGCAGATTGTCGTGTGGGATCATATGACCAGAGGTACATCCATGTCGATTATGCTCAGGGAGATCCGGGAGCAACCCCGAGTCATCGAAAAGACGCTCAAGTCCGAACGGAAAGGCTTCGAGAAGCTGCGGAGGCAGTTCGAGAAGAAGCGGCCTTCGATGGTGGTACTGGCCGCGCGCGGGACGTCGGACAATGCGGCACAGTTCGGCCGTTACCTGATCGAAATCACGACCGGAATCCCGGTGTCCCTGGCGGCGCCCTCGGTGACAACGCTCTATCAGGCTCCGATGAGGCTGGAAGGCGCGCTGGTGGCGGCAGTGTCGCAGTCGGGCGAATCGACCGACACAAACGTTGTGCTTGAGGCGGCCAAGAAAGCGGGCGCCTTCACGGTTGGGATCACCAACGAAGCCGGCAGCACGCTGGCCAGACTGGCCGATTTTCCAGTTCTGATCCGAGGGGGCCGCGAAAAGAGCGTCGCCGCCACCAAGACTTACACCGGCCAACTGCTGGGCTTCTATCTGCTCGCCTGGGCGTTGGGCGCGAACATTAAGATGGAGGACCTGGAGCGGCTCCCAGAATGGGGCGAGTGTGCGTTGAGTCTCGAGGACGAAATCGCGGCACGCGCCGAGCGTTACAGGTTCATGGAGAAGGCCGTTGTTGTCGGCCGCGGATTGAACTATTCCAATGCCTTCGAATGGGCGTTGAAGATGATGGAGACTTGCTACGTAGTGGCCGAGCGCTTCTCGCAGGCCGATATACTGCACGGACCCATCGCCATGGTCGGCCAGTCGTTTCCGGCTTTCCTGATTGCCCCTCCGGGTGTCACCTGGCCGGTGATGCAGCAGCTTTCCGGCCGCTTGGCAAGCCTGAAAGCCGACACGCTGCTCCTCACCGACGAATCGAACAAGACCGCGCCAAAATCAGCCATCCGCATCCCTGCCAAGTTGGCCCATAGGGGTGCGCTGCCTGAAGATGTCTACACGCCGATCCCATACATCATCCCGGCGCAGATGTTCGCCGCCAAATTGGCCGAAGTGCGGGGTCTGGACCCCGATCAGCCGCGTGGGCTCCACAAGGTGACTCTGACGCTGTAGGGTCCGGCTTCAGTGACAACGAAAACGCCCCCGGCGCGGCATCAGGCGCTGGGGGCGTTCTGTTTCTGGATCAGAGGGCAGATGCGGGATCAGCCTGCGCCGCCGGCGGCGGATTCCTCACGGTAAAGGATAGCGGCTTTCAGGAAATCGCGGTTCATTCGGGCGATGTTTTCCAACTTGATGCCCTTCGGGCAGACCGCTTCGCATTCGCCGGCATTGGTGCAATAGCCGAAGCCCTCTTCGAGCATCTGCGCGACCATTCGGATAGCCCGGCGCTCGCGCTCGGCCTGCCCCTGGGGCAGCAGCGCCAGGTGGGAGATCTTCGCCGATGTGAACAGCGACGCGGACGCATTCGGACACGACGCCACGCACGCGCCGCAGCCGATGCAGGAAGCGGCGTCCATGGCCATGTCCGAGCACTTCTTGATGATCGGCAGGGCATTACCGTCCGGAGCCGAGCCGGTACCCACCGAGACGTAGCCGCCGGCGGCAATGATCCGGTCGAGTGAGCTACGGTCGACCATCAGGTCTTTGATGACCGGGAAGGCGGCGGCACGGAACGGCTCCAGCCAGAGTTCATCGCCGTCGTGGAAGTGGCGCATGTGCAACTGGCAGACGGTGGTGCCGCGTTGCGGGCCATGCGGCACGCCGTTGATCATGAAGCCGCAGCAGCCGCAGATGCCTTCGCGGCAGTCGTGCTCAAAGGTGACCGGGTCTTCGCCCTTGCGGGTCAGGTCTTCGTTGAGCACGTCGAGCATCTCGAGGAACGACATATGCTCGCTGACGCTGGGCAGCTCATAGCGGACCATTTGTCCCTGAGCTGTGCGGCTCTTCTGACGCCAGATGTGGAGAACGATGCGCATGATGGTCTAGCCCCTTCTACTTGTAGCTCCGCTGAGCGAGGTGGACGTTTTCGAACGCCAACGGTTCAACATTGCGAGCTGGCGTTTTGTCCTGCCCCTGGTACTCCCAGACGGCGGCGTGACAGAATTTCTCATCATCACGCATCGCCTCGCCTTCCTCGGTCTGATGCTCCTCGCGGAAGTGGCCGCCGCAGCTTTCCTCGCGGACGAGGGCGTCGCGGCAGATCAGTTCGCCGAGTTCGAGGAAATCGGCCAGCCGGCCGGCGCGTTCCAGGCTCTGATTGAGTTCTTCGCCCGAACCGGGCACGTTGACGTTCTTCCAGAACTCCTCACGGATGCCAGGGATCAGGCTGAGGGCCTTCTCGAGGCCCTGGGCGTTGCGACCCATGCCGCAATACTCCCACATGACCTTGCCGAGTTCCTTGTGAATGTCGTCAACCGTCTTCTTGCCTTTGACGTTGAGCAGCGTTTGGATCCGCTGCTCGGCCCCGGCTTTGGCTGCGATGCACTCAGCGTGCGAATCGTCGAGGCCACCTGGCTTCACCTGGGCGAGATAGTGGCCCAGGGTATAAGGGATGACGAAGTAGCCGTCGGCAAGGCCCTGCATGAGTGCGGATGCGCCCAAGCGGTTGGCGCCATGGTCGGAGAAGTTGGCTTCACCAAGCACAAACAGGCCGGGGATGGTGCTTTGCAAGTGGTAGTCGACCCACAGCCCGCCCATAGTGTAGTGAACGGCCGGGTAAATGCGCATCGGGACGGTGTAGGGGTCCTCGCCAGTGATGCGCTCGTAGATTTCGAAGAGGTTGCCATAGCGCTCGGCGATCTTGTTGCGGCCCAGCCGGCCGATGGACTCGGCGAAGTCGAGATAGACGCCCTTGCCGCCGGGTCCGACGCCGCGCCCTTCATCGCAGACGCGCTTGGCTGCGCGCGAAGCGATGTCGCGCGGGCAGAGGTTTCCGAAGGCCGGGTACATGCGCTCCAAGTAGTAGTCGCGGTCGGACTCGGGTATATCTCCGGGCTTGCGATTGTCCCCGGCCTGTTTCGGGACCCAGATGCGGCCGTCGTTGCGGAGCGATTCCGACATCAGGGTGAGCTTGGACTGATAGTCACCACTGACCGGGATGCAGGTGGGGTGGATCTGCGTGTAGCAGGGATTCGCGAAGCCGGCGCCCTTCTTGTACGCGCGCCAGATAGCTGTGGCGTTCGAACCCTTGGCGTTGGTCGAGAGGTAGAACGTATTGCCATACCCCCCGGTGGCGAGCACAACCGCGTCGGCGACATGGACGTCGATCTCGCCGGTCACCATGTCGCGGGTGACAATGCCGCGCGCCGCGCCGTCGATGACAATCACGTCCAGCATATCGTGGCGGTAGAACATCTCTACCGTGCCGGCATCGATCTGACGTTCCAGCGCCTGGTAACAGCCAAGCAGAAGCTGCTGGCCCGTCTGTCCTCGTGCATAGAAGGTGCGGGAAACCTGGGCGCCGCCGAAGCTGCGGTTGGCGAGCACGCCGCCATATTCGCGGGCGAACGGCACGCCTTGGGCGACGCACTGGTCAACAATGTCAACCGAGACCTGAGCGAGACGGTAAACATTGGCTTCGCGCGCCCGGAAGTCACCGCCCTTGACCGTGTCATAGAACAGGCGAAAGACCGAGTCGCCGTCGTTTTGATAGTTCTTTGCCGCGTTGATGCCGCCCTGGGCGGCGATGGAGTGGGCTCGGCGGGGCGAATCCTGAAAGCAGAAGGCTTTAACTCGGTAGCCCAATTCGCCGAGCGAGGCCGCCGCGGCGCCCCCGGCCAGGCCGGTGCCAACGACGATCACGGAATACTTCCGCTTGTTCGACGGGTTGACCAACTTCATCTCGAACTTGGCCTTGTCCCATTTCTGCTCGATGGGTCCGGAAGGGATGCGTGCATCAAGATTGAGTGACATGGTTCATAGCCTCCCTTACTTCACCAGCCCGGCCAGAACGGCCAGCGGCATCGACACGTTGCCGATGCCGATGATGTATCCATAGGTCTTGGCGACGGTCTTGAGAATCGGCGTATAGCGCGGATGCGCGACGCCCAGGCTCTGGAACATGCTCCAGACGCCGTGATAGAGGTGGATGGCGAGCAGGATGTTGGCCACCATGTAGAAGAGCGCGGCGGCCGGATTCTGGAATCCAATCACCACGTTGCGGTAAACGTCGCCTTTGACAAATTCGGGGTGCGCCTGGCCGGTTGTGAAGTGCAGCAGGTGGAAGATCAGGAAGCACCCGACGATCGGCCCGCTCCAGATCATGGTGCGGGCGGCGTAGGAGGATGCAATCGCGGCCTTCTTCACGTAGGCGTTCGGACGCGCCTCCCACTTCAACAGGGTGAGTTGGATGGCCATGGCAATGTGAAGGCCCACGCAGAGCAGCAGGATGCCGCGCACGGCCCAGAGCGCTCCGCCCAGGCTTTGAAGGAGTTCGGCGTAATGATTCAGCTTCGCCGGGCCGGCGAACAGTTGAAGGTTGCCGATCATGTGGCCCATGACAAAGCCGCAAAGAACAAAGCCCGTCACGGCCATAATGATCTTCTTGCCGATGACGGACTGGTAAAGAATCGCAGTCCTGCTTGGACCGCCTGCCACCAATGTGCTCATAGTGTCGCTCCGTTGCCCTCGCGCCCCGGAGCGGCAAGGGTTAACTCCAAGGCCACCACCGGCGGCCATCGGGCACGCCGGGCTGGGAACGCCCGGAATTTCCTATTCTAAGCGATATTCAGGCCGACGTGTCTGGAGAGGGCTGGAGCGGCTAGAGAGGTCGAAGGCGGCTGGGGGGCAAAAAGCGACGGGGCACCCAAGTTGGGGCCCCGTCATTTGGTCGTGGCCGGAATTCCGGCCACTGGGAGGAAACTTGTTCCGGTCGCCGGCAACTGCCGCGCGGCGAGCCTGGGAATCTTCAGCAGCCTGCTAGCGGTTGAGAGCGACTTCGATGCGCTTCACCCCGCCGCGGCGTGCCTGAAACTCGATCTCCTTCTTCACCGGCAGGGCCTTGCCCATGCCACTTCCGGGAAGCCAGACCTCGGCCAGGTAGTACGACTTGTCGACAACATAGAAGAGGAGCCTCGGCTGGGCCGCAGCATATGGATTTCCGATGGGGCGCCCAAGAAAGGCGTTCGATTGGCCTTCGTTGCGCATGATTGTGATCAGCCCCGATCCAAAGCGGCTTTCGATCGTGTACTGACCCGCCTCAAACTGCTGGCCGTTCAGGTCGAACGCGAAGGGCACGGTCACCCGGGCGGCGGCCATTCCGGAGGCGGCCGCGCCCGAGGCGGTCATGAACGCGATCGCCGCCACGGGCAGCGCCGCCAAAACGAATCGTCGTGTCTTGTTCAGCATGGTGTCAGATCCTCGTCCTATCTCTTCCACTTTCATTTCCAGAACAACTTTGTTGCGCTTCGAGCGGTGAGCATTTGCGCGTTCCTGGAATCTAATACGGGGCAGAAGCAAAAACAGTTCACGAAAACCTTCGAATTTACAAGTGTGGCAGGATTGAACCTACGCAAGTCAGCGCAGCACAACCACTTGGCGCTCTTTGGCAGACAATGGCGCACTCCGCGCTTGAGGGCTCAGAAACGTAAACGTAACCAACTGTGCATGGGAAACGGCTCCCACATTTTGGAAAGCATTAATCTCGATAATGAGATATGCAGGTCTTCTGGGCGGAAGCCTGGCCGCCTGACGGCGCTAAATTAGTCCGGCGGCATAATCAGGCGGACTATCGCGGACCGATCGCGGCTGTGGCGGGGACTGGGGTACCAGGACGGTGGGTGTCGTCGGCTGATGGAACGAGGTCGTTGGCTGCTGTGCACGAGCGACAAGCCAGCCCTTCTGCCATTTCGTGGTCAGAAGGCCAAATCCGAACGTCCCCCTTCAACCCGAGAAAGGCTCTCGCGACAGGAAGTCAGGCCAATGGGTACGACTTGACCATGGCAGTCTTGAAAACCGCCATTTCTTCCGGCGTGCCGATGGTCACCCGGACATGGTTCGGAATCGAGGGCCAGCTCCGGCCCACGTACACCCGTTCACGCGCAAGCGCCGCGCTCAATTCCCTGCCCGGCCGGCCCGCATCGAAGAGAATCTTGTTCGAAACAGAAGGGATGAAACCGATTCCCTTCTCTCGGAACCACTCACAGAGGCTGTCGCGGGTCTTCCGGACATACTCCCGGCGCTGCTCGACAAGACCCTTGACGCCGAGGCTCACTCTCGCGCCCACCATTCCGGTCGTCGGCACAAAACCGACGCCGTAGGGCCGGATACGGCCGAGAACTTCCGGGCGGGCAAAAGCGAGCCCGGCGCGCAGGCCCGCCATGCCATAGACCTTCGAAAACGTCCTCAGGACGATCACGTCCTTCGGCCCATCGATCAAGCTGATCGCTGCCGGAGCGCCAGAAAAATGAATGTACGCCTCGTCGATCAGGGCGCAACTGCCCGGCGCCATCTCTTTCACTAGCCGATCGATCTCGGCGAGCGGGGTCAACGTGCCCGTCGGATTGTTCGGCGTTGTGATGTAAAACAGAGCCGGCTTCCCAGCGGCGGCAGCGAGCATGGCGGGAATGTCGTGCGAGTAGTCGTCCTTGCGAAGGGCCACCCGGTAGATTGGAACGTTCAGGAATGCCGCTGCGCCTTCGGGCGACTCGTAGCCGGGACTGGCGGTGACCAGCGGCAAGCCCTTGCCGCACCACGCGAGCACGACGCGGTGCAGCGGATCGCTCGATCCAGCGAACGCCGCGCAATGGCTGGCCGGGACGTTCTCGGACGACGCAGCCGCCTCTGAGAGTCGGAACGCCTCGCCGAAGAGGTACCTGCCTCCATTTGCGGCGGTCTCGCGAACGGCAGCGAGCGCTTCCGCACAGGGTCCGAGCGGGAATTCATTGGCGTTGATCATGACGGCGCCCTCGGCCGCGCCGGGAATGAAGCTGTTCTGCGCAAGCGCAAATTCGTTCAGAAACGGAGCGGCGCCGATCGCGGCGAGAAACGCCCGCCGCCGGCTGACGATCGAGACACCTTCATGCAATCCCATAGCCCCATGACCTCCTTCTCAATCCCTGGCAGCTCGTCAACCACTCGGTTGAAGAACATCCGGGCCTTTGCGTCATCATAGCGGACCGGCTCATCTCTGCGTTGATGCAGAGTCACCAGCGCCACTGACCTCTCATGTTTTCGGCAACTTCGCGGAGAAAGAGACCCCCAATACAAAGCCCGCACGCAGGCTCTACTGGGAACATTGTGCGGCGTTTCCTATTCCGGCTGCCAGCGCACCTTCGGCTTTCGTGCCGCGCGGACTTCGTCCACACGAGGCGTCCTGGTGTTGTACGGCGCTTTCAGGACCATCTCAGGATCCGACTCGATCTCGCCGGCGATGGCCAGCATGGCGTCACAAAAAGCGTCGAGTTCCTGTTTCGGCTCGGTCTCGGTCGGCTCGATCATCATCGACCCGTGCACGATGAGCGGGAAACTGACCGTATAGGGATGGAACCCGTAGTCGATCAACCGCTTGGCGATGTCGCCCGTGTGAACGCCACGCTCAGCCTGCAACGTGTCCGAAAAGACGCATTCGTGCATCGACGGCGCGTCATAGGCGATCTTGAAACGGTCCTTCAGCCGGGCGCGAATGTAGTTGGCGTTCAGCAGCGCGTCGATGGCCGCGTTGCGCACGCCCTCCCCGCCAAGCGCCATGATGTAGGCCAACGCCCTGACGAGGACACCGAAATTGCCATAGAACGCCCGCACCCGGCCGATCGATTGCGGCCGGTCATAGTCCCACGTCCAGGCATCACTGGCCCGTTTCACACGCGGCCCGGGCAGAAACGGCTCCAGATGCGAGCGGACGCCCACTGCCCCGGCGCCCGGACCGCCGCCGCCATGAGGCGTCGAGAAGGTCTTGTGCAGGTTCGAGTGCATCACGTCCACGCCGAAATCGCCCGGTCTCGCAATGCCCATCAGGGCGTTCAGATTCGCCCCGTCCATGTAAACCTGGGCACCCTTCTCGTGCATCAGGCCGCAGATCTTGACGATGTCCTGCTCGAAGACGCCGACGGTATTGGGATTGGTCACCATCAGCGCCGCGACATCGGCATCGATCGCTGCACGAAGCGAATCGACATCGATCATGCCTCGCTCATTGGACTTGATGTTGGCGACTTCATAGCCGGCGATCATAGCCGTCGCAGGATTGGTCCCGTGCGCCGAATCGGGCACGAAAATCTTCTTGCGCGGGTTCCCCTTCGACTCGTGATACGCGCGAACCAGCATGATGCCGGTGTACTCGCCATGTGCGCCGGCGGCCGGCTGCAACGTCACCGCGTCCATGCCGAAGATCTCGCCCAGGACGCATTCGAGCGTGGCGACAATCTCCATCGCCCCCTGAGAGAGCGATTCGGGTTGGTAGGGATGCGCCCAGGCCAACCCTTCCGTGCGGGCAACGGTCTCGTTGATCCGCGGGTTGTACTTCATCGTGCAGGAACCCAGTGGGAAAAGACCGAGATCGATGCCGTAGTTCCAGGCGGACAACCGCGAGAAATGGCGGATCACCTCGACCTCGCTGACTTCCGGAAAATCCTTGATCTCGGCGCGGGTATTGCCTTCGCCAAGCGTCTCGACCGGGTCCACCTCGGGCACGTCGAGCGGAGGCAACTGGTAGCCGCGCTTGCCGGGCGTCGATAGTTCGAAGAGCAGCTTCTCGTTCTGCGTGATGTTGGGGCGGGTCTTGCCAGTGGTGGCGGGCATTAGCGAAGTGCCTCCTTTACGGCGTCCATGTCCTGCTTCTTCGACATCTCGGTGGCGCACAGCAACATGCAATCCGCGAGTTCCGGATAGAATCGGCCCAGCGCCAGGCCGCCGATGATCTTCTTGTCGAGCAGCGCCTTGTTGACCGCGTCTGGAGATTTCGTTCGCACGACGAACTCGTTGAAGAGCGGCGCCGAGAAGCGGCGGTCCAACCCAGCGGCCAAGTACTGCGCCTTCGAATGGTTTTGCAGGGCCAGTTCGCGCAATCCCTCCTTGCCATAGATCGACATGTAGACGGTCGCCATCAGGGCGATCAGCGCCTGGTTGGTGCAGATGTTCGATGTCGCCTTCTCGCGGCGGATGTGCTGTTCGCGCGTCGCGAGCGTCAGGCAGTAAGCGCGGTTGCCGTCCGCGTCCACCGTCTCGCCGACGAGCCGGCCGGGGATTTGCCTGATGTACTTCTCTTTCGTCGCAATGATTCCCGCGTACGGGCCGCCGTAGGAGGGCGAGATGGCGAACGACTGCAACTCGCCGGCCACGATATCGGCGCACACCGGCGGCGCCAGCAACCCCAGCGAAACGGCTTCCGTGAACACGTCCACCAGCAGCGCCCCGTGCTTGTGCGCCAAATCGGCGGCGGCCTGCAGGTTCTCAATCGCGCCGAAGAAGTTGGGCGACTGAACGATGACGCAGGCCGTTTTGTCGTCGATCAACGATTCCAGTCGCGCCATGTCGATCTGCCCTGTCGCGGCGTCGTAGCCGAACGTCTCGACATGGACGCGGGCGTTGCGCGCCTGCGTGTCGAGCACCTGGCGATACTCGGGATGGACGCTTGATGCCACCAGGCAACGGTCGCGCCCGGTGATGCGCATGGCCATCAGCGCGGCTTCGGGCACGGCCGTCGAACCGTCGTACATCGAGGCGTTCGCCACCTCCATGCCGGTCAACTGGCTCACCATCGTCTGGAACTCGAAGATCGCCGTCAGCGTGCCCTGCGCCATCTCGGCCTGATACGGCGTGTACGACGTCAGGAACTCGCCGCGCGACGCCACAACGTCGCACATCACCGGCCGGTAATGCCGGTAGACGCCCGCGCCCAGGAACGACGCGTAGCCCGTGGCGCACGCGCCGCCGCGCTGGTTGAAATAGTCGACAATCTCGTACTCCGAGATGCCCGGCTTCAGCGCCAACTCGCGGTCGAGCAGCGCCTCTTTCGGCAGGTGGCTATAAAGCTGTTCGAGCGAGTCCAGGCCGCACGCGGCCAACATCTCTGCCCGGTCTTGATCTGAGTTAGGAAGATAGCGCAAGGCGGTAAGAACTCCCGAAGTTACTAGTGTATCGAAGAGCCCCGATTGTCATCTTGGCTTGGGCTGGAAAGGTGGGTGCTGAAGTTTGTCGACTTCCGCGAATGCGGCGTCATCCGTCGACACCCAGCCATTCAACCCGGACATGAGCCTAACCTTAACCCAGCGGATCAACTCCGGCTGTGCGATGTAGGTCGCCGCGCAATGCCCGCCCTGGCACCCCGCCCCGTCCGGCCATTTAGTAAACGAGATGTCGAAATCGGCGTAGAGACGCCCTTTGAACCAGACCTTGCTGAACCCCTCGTTCTCAAAACCATAAGTCAGGATTTCGTCGCCGCGCTTCAAGCCGTGCGTCGCGAGGTCCCTACCCATTCGAATGACGCCGGGCTTGGTTGTGACGACAACACTGGATTCGGCAACAATCGTCTCTCCCGGCGCAATCCGCGACACCACTTTGCGCCCCTTCTTCCATGTGTCGTGCACGGCGACGTTCCTGAGGGCCTTCCACCGCCCGTATTGATGCCCTTCGCCGAGGCTCGCGCGCAACTCGATATGCGGCAGTACCGGGGCGCTCGCGCCACGCAGGCGAGTTGAATCTTGGGCGAGGGCACTGCCAGCGGCGAAGCAGATTGCGAACCATGCAACCGGTAAGGCAGTCCAGGCGCTTGGGACGCAGGTCAAAGTGGGTATCCTCCTTCCCGTTGCCAGTCAGTCGTTGGACCCTGCAATCGAAACGCCCGGCCTTTGCAGGACCGGGCGCGTCACAGCGGGACTGAATGAATGAAGACGCGAAGCGATCAACCTTCGATGTATGACATGTAGTCGTCGCGGCTGAGCAGGGTTTCGATCTCGCCCATATCGGACAACTTGACCTTCACCAGCCAGGCCGCGCCATGCGGGTCTTCGTTCAGCTTCTCCGGGGCGTCGGCCAGGTCGCCGTTGATCTCGATGACCTCGCCGGTGACGGGCGCAAAGATCTCCGAGACGGCCTTCACGCTCTCCACCGAGCCGAAGCTCTTGCCGGATTCAATCTTTGTTCCGGCGCGAGGCAGATCGACGTAAACAATATCGCCAAGTTCCTTTTGAGCATGGAACGTGATGCCGATGGTGCCGGTGTCACCGTCGACGGCAACCCATTCATGCTCTTTGGTGTAACGGTAAGATTCTGGGTAGTCGCTCATTTTGCTCGCTTATAGAAGGGGGTTGGGATGGTCACCGCCTCGACAGGCTGTTCCCGGACGACGACTTCGATCGCTACGCCCGGTTGCGCCTTCTCCGACGGGAGGTAACCGAATCCGATGTTTTTGCCGAGCGTGGGGGAGGGACAGCCGGAGGTCACCCAGCCTGCCGCCACGCCGTCCACGCGAATCTCATAACCGTCGCGGCCGATTCCCCGGCCGCGCATTTCAAATCCCACCAGTTTGCGGCGGACGCCTTCCGCCTTCTGCTTCGCCAGCACGTCCGAACCAAGGAACTCGCCCTTGGCCGGCTTCACGATCCAGCCCAGACCGGCCTCATAGGGCGTGATCGAGGCGTCGATCTCATGCCCATACAGCGCCATGCCGGCTTCCAGCCGCAATGTATTCCGCGCGCCCAGCCCGCAGGGTTTCAAACCGAACTCCGCGCCCGCGGCGAGAAGCTCATTCCAGCGCGCCTCGACCTGCTCCGGCGCGACATAGATCTCGAAACCGTCCTCGCCCGTGTAACCGGTGTGCGCTATCCGCGCGGGTTCGCCCGAGACTTCGCCATCAGCGAACCAGTAATACTTGATCGCCGACAAGCCGGTCTTCGTCAGCTTCTGTAGGATGCTGATCGCCATCGGTCCCTGGACCGCGATCTGGGCATACTTCGCGCCCTGATTCTCCACCGCGCAATCGAAGCCCTTCGCCGCGCGCCACTGGTCGATGTGGGCGAAATCCTTGTCCTGGTTCGATGCGTTGACGCAGAGGAAATACTCGGTGTCGGCCACCTTGTGGACCAGGATGTCGTCCACAAAACAGCCGGTCTCATACATCAGCCCACTGTAGTGGACCTGGCCCATGGCCAGCTTCGATGCGTCGTTCGTCGTGACGAACTGAACCAGATCCAGCGCCTGGGGGCCACGGACGCAAAGCTCGCCCATGTGAGATACATCGAACACTCCGGCGGCCGTGCGGACGGCGTTGTGTTCGTCAATGATGCCGGTGTACTGGACGGGCATGTCCCACCCGCCGAAGTCCACCATCCTGGCTCCCAACGCGCGGTGGGCCGCGTTGAGAGGCGTCTTCAAGAGTTCACTCATAGTCGTGCGCGGTTGCGCAAAAACACCATAGCACAGCGCAAGCCTAGTGAAAGTCCCGTACTGCTGCCCGAGGCGGAGCGACTGGTGATGGGGAACTACGAGATGCTAAGGACGATCAACGTCATCTGAATGCCATGGCAACTCGACAGCTATCGAGGAGTCCTGTGCGTTATGCGGAAGGTCGGCTCGTCGAATAGTAATGCGGAGGGTTGCGGACGAAAGATTCTTGACGCGTTCGAAGAACACTGCTCCGGCGACATCCGTCGCAGGTAGGAGAGTCTCAGCGAAAAGTAAGTACGCCCGCAGTTGTTCTTCATAGGAACTCTGCTGTTGACGAATTTCAGCGATTCTTCGGTTGGCGCGTTCGATCCCCTGGTTGTCACGAGCATAAACCCAAGCTGAACCATAGGTGCCCTGGACTCCTGCAACGGGTTGAGGAATGGAGGAGCTAAGTCCGCTGAGTG
>CAZSBK010000101.1:675-17976 GCA_964604945.1 uncultured Candidatus Solibacter sp. | reverse complement strand
CTGAAGATGGACCGCCTCATCGAGATCCACAAGCGCATGAAGACCACCCACCTGGTCATGCACGGCTCTTCGAGCGTTCCGCAGGACTTGCAGGACGTCATCAACCAGTACGGTGGCAAGCTGAAGCCGACCTTCGGCGTGCCGGTGGAAGAGATCCAGCTCGGCATCAAGAACGGCGTCCGCAAGGTCAACGTGGACACCGACAACCGCCTGGCCATGACCGGCGCCATCCGCAAGGTGCTGATGGAGACCCCCGAGAAGTTCGACCCGCGCGACTACATGAAGCCCGCCCGTGAGGCCATGAAGAAGGTGGTTGCCCAGCGCATGGTCCAGTTCGGACAAGCTGGCCACGCCAAGGAGATCATCCCGATCCCGATGGCCGAAATGGCCGAGATGTACAAGAAGGCCTAGGGGCGTCGGCGAGCCCGAACCGTCAGGGAGTTCCGGTCCGCCGTTCTCCCAGACCTGAAACTCACCGGGGAGGACCGTTCGGTCTTCCCCTTTGTTTTTCGTTGACAGCCGGTCAAGCCCGGATTCGATGGACCATCTGCTGCCCCACGACGACGTCCACGCCCGCCTTGGCGTCTCCCCGATCCATGGCATCGGCGTCTTCGCCATTGTCCCTATTGGCGCCGGCATTCGTTTGTTCGGTCCGGAAAGGGGCGAGGTCCAGCCCGTGCCGGCCGTCCTTGTTGACAGCCTGCCCGCCCCCATCCGCCAGATCTACCAGGACTTCTGCGTCCCGGCCGGCGGCAACTACTACGCTCCGGCCAGCTTCAACCAACTCACCATCGCCTGGTACCTGAACCATAGCGACAAGCCAAACGTCGCTTGCACTCATGACGAAGGCTTCATCTCGCTCCGGCAGATCGCTCCCAGCGAGGAACTCACGCTCGACTACCACTCCTTCTATCCAGGCCCGCTCCCATGGCAGTCCTAGCCGGCCGTCAACCCAATACCCGCTTCTTGTCGTCCGCCGTCATTTTCTCGGCTGCATAGCGCAGCGTAAGCCGCGTCGCCCGATTGCGCCACGGCATCAGGAACTCCACCGTCTCGCGCGGCCGCTTCGGATAGGTCTCCTTCAGCAACCACCCGACGCCCTTCTCCACCATGTCGTCCCGCTCGCCCAGCAGCCTGCCGGCGACGTCGAAGATCAACCCGGTTCGCCGTCCCCCCTTCGCCTCCTGCAGGAGCGATACCGCAGAGGCCCTCTTCTTCCACCGGTTTGGCGACGCCGTCCAGCCTACAAGTTCCCGTGCCAATTCGGGGCAGTTATCGATCGACGCGGCCAGAAGCCACGATGCCACGCCGTCGCAACTCGCCCAGTTGTTCACGTACTTGTCCACCCAGCTTTCAAACAGCCGGAACTCCCGCTCCCCACACGACTTTGCGAACCGCCGGTAGACGTAGATCCCTAGTCCGGGCGCTTCCAGCCCCTCCATCCGCCATAGCCGGTCCATGAAGTCGTCCCGCGCTTCCGCTGGCCACGGCTTGACGATCTTGTAGACCTCTCGGGCGGTTTCGTGCAACTGGGTGGTCCGCACACCGTATGTCGCGATCTCATGTTTGAAGAAACGGCGCTGGCCCTCGGCGAATGCTGGGTCGGCGAGCGCCCGCAATCTACAGTCGATCGCTAGACTTAGGGCTTTCGGGTTTGGCACGGACATGATGCTACACTCCCAGAGTATGACGGCTGGCAACCCATTCCGCATCGTCGATAGCGCCGATACGGGCCCGGCCATGGCCACCGTCTCAGGTCCGGCGCCGCGCATCTCGTCGTTGCTTATCAAACCCGCCTCGGCTCTCTGCAACCTCGATTGCGAGTATTGCTTCTATCTCGACCGCGACGCCGACCCCTATAAGGATCTGTCCTCCCGTCTGATGCCGCTCGACACACTCGAACGGCTTGTGGACACGTTTCTCTTCTACTCCTATCCCCAGTCCACTTTCGCTTTCCAGGGCGGTGAGCCGACTCTGGCAGGGGTCAAGTTCTTTCAGAAACTCGTGGAGTTCCAGCAGCGGCACGGGCGCAACGGCCAATCGGTTTCGAACGCCCTGCAAACCAATGGCGTGTTGATCGACAAGGACTGGTGCGACCTGTTCCGCAGTTACAACTGGCTGATTGGCCTTTCGATCGACGGCCCCGAAGAAGTTAACGACCGGCACCGCTTCAACAAGGCCGGCCACCCCACCTGGAAGCGCGTGATGCAGTCGCTTGAGCTGATGCAGAAGGAAAAGGTCGATTTCAACGTTCTTTGTGTCCTCAGCCAGGCGAACGTTCACCGGCCCAAGGAGATCTACAAGTTTTTCAAGAGCATCGGTGTCAGTTACCTGCAGTTCATCCCGCTGTCGGAGTTCAATGCTGACGGCACGCCCATGCCGTTCACAGTCAACGCAGAGGAGTATGGCCGGTTCCTCTGCGAGATTTTCGACCTCTGGTGGCCCGACCGCCGATCGGTCCGCGTTCGCTTCCTCGACAACCTCGCCGAAGCCGTCGCCGGCCAGAAACCCGGCACCTGCACCATGCACGAGACCTGCGACAGCTATGTCGTGGTCGAGTATAACGGCGACATTTATCCTTGCGACTTTTTCGTGGAGAAGTCCTGGCGGCTGGGCAATGTGGAAATCGATTCGTGGCAGGAGATCGCCCGTCGCGTCAGGCGCTACAACTTCGCTGCCAAGAAGACGCTCGCCCACCCCGAATGCCAGGTCTGCCAGTATCAATCGATCTGCCACGGAGGCTGTCCGAAGTCCCGCCATGGGCAGCGCGGCGATTTCGCGGATCTCGATTGGTTCTGCGGCGCCTACAAGATAATCTTCGACAAGGCCGTCGGGCCGCTCAAACGCGAAGTGGAGAAGATTACGGGCCGCAGTTCAGACCTGACGCCGCATCACATCAGCCCTTATTGATTGCCGTCGTCCCCTGCCTGCTCCAACCGGTCGATCCGCACCTTGGCGATGCGGTTGTGTGCCATCTCCAACACTGTGTACCGCCGCGCCTCGTGTTCAACCTCGTCGCCGGCCTTGGGTATGCGCCCCAGTTCGAAGAGCATGAATCCGGCCAGCGTCTCGAATTCGTGATCGTCGGGCAGTTCGATGCCATACTGCGTGTCCAGGTCGCAGATCGGAATCGTACCTTCCACTTCCACTGACACTGCGTCCAGCGAGGGCCGCTGATAGACGGGATCGAACTCGTCCTGGATTTCGCCGAAGACCTGTTCCAGCACGTCTTCCATCGTGATCAATCCGGCGATGGTGCCAAACTCGTCCACCACGAAGGCCACCTGCGCCCGCCGCACCTGCATCTCGTCGAACAACTGATTCAGTGGTTTGGTCTCCGGGACCACTGGAACCTTTCGCAGAATCGTGCGAAGGTCGAAAGCCTGGACCGGCTTGCGCTTCGTATTGGATTGCCGCCGTTCGGTCCAATACGCCAGCACATCTTTCACATGGATAATGCCCAGGATGTACTCGCGCGATTTCTCGTACACCGGCAACCGCGAAAAGCCGGACTCCCTGAACGCTTTCAGTACCTCGTCCAGTTCGGCATCCACCGGCACCATCGTCAACGCGTTGCGCGGCGTCATGACCTCCCGCGCGGCATACTCCTGCAACTCGAGAAGACGGCTGGCCGCATCTTTTTCGAATTCCGACACGTGCCCGGCCGAATGAGCCGCAGCGATTACGAACTTCAGTTCCTCGGCCGAATGGACTCCCGCGTGCTCATCTCCACGAGCTCCGATCGCCCTCGATAGTATCTTTGCCGACCACTCGATCACCCAGACAAACGGTTCCGCCGCCTTGAAGAACACGAGCAGCGCCGGCGACACCAGCACGGCGAAACGTTCTGCTTGTCCGATCGCCAGGTTCTTTGGGACAACTTCGCCCATCACCACGTGCATGTAAGTCATCAGGACGAATGCCGTGCCCACTGCCAGCGCGTCCATCACTGCCGCAACCACCGGTGCCGGTGAAAAGCTAAACCACGCCGCCAGCAGCCGGTAAAGTGTATCCTCGCCCACCCAGCCCAAAGCCAGCGATGTCAGCGTCACCCCCACTTGAACTACCGCCAGCAGCCGCTCCGGCCGCGCCAATAGGCTGAGCGCCGCCGATGCCCCGACGACGTTGCGCTCGGCCATTCCCTTCAGCCTCGACGCCCGCGACGAAATCAACGCCGCCTCGGCGCCAGCAAAGAACCCATTGACGCCGATGATGGCGAACATCAGCAGGAAACGGTAGCCGTAACTCAGGGTGTCCATTTCGGATGGGCCGTCTTGCCCGGCCTCATACAATTGTAGAGATGCATCTGAGCCGCGTGTTACGCCTGGTCAACGTCCTGATCCTCGCTGCCGCCGTCGCGTTGGCCGCCGCCGGCTGGTGGTTTCTCTTCCGCCCCTCGCCCGAGCTGTCGGCCACCCTCGATGCGCCGGTCGGCGCCAGCGTCACCATCATCCGCGACGCCTTCTACCGTCCTCACATCACTGCCGCTTCGGTCGACGACGCCCTCTTCGCCCAGGGCTATGTCATCGCCCAGGAACGTCTCTGGCAGATGGACATGCTGCGCCGCCTTGCCGCCGGGGAACTCAGCGAAGTTGCCGGACGCGGCGCGCTTGAACTCGACACCAATGCGCGCAAACTGCAACTTGGCCGCATTGCCACATATCAGGCCACACGCCTGCCGCCCGCGGAACGCCGCACCATTGCTGCTTTCGCCCGTGGCGTGAATCATTTCATCGATACCCATCGCAGCCGCCTCAGTTGGGAGTTCCGCGCCATGGGCTATCAACCGCGGCCATGGCGCATCGCGGATTCCATGCTTGCCATCCTCCAGATGGACTTGGCGCTCACCAACTCCTGGGAGGGCGATCTCCAGAAGGGTCTCCTGCTTTCCACAGGCGACGCCAATCTCGTCCGCCAGCTCTTTCCCATCCACTTCGGCCCGGACGCTGTCGAAGGCTCGAATGCCTTCGCCGTATCCGGCGCCCACACTGTCTCGGGCAAGCCGCTGCTGGCGGGCGATCCGCATCTCGAATTCTCAGTCCCGTCCCCTTGGTTCCCCATCCATCTGAAAGCGCCAGGCCTCGACGTCGCCGGCGCAGCCTATGTCGGGCTGCCCGGCGTAGCCATCGGCCACAATCAGCACATCGCCTGGAGCGTCACCAATCTCGAATTCGATTCCATGGATCTGTACTCCGAGCGAATCGACCTAGGCTCCGGCCGCTACGAGCACAAAGGCCAGATCCTCCAGGCCACCCCGCAGCGCGACCGTATCGCCATCAAGGGCGAACGAGGCGTCGAAGTCCTCACCTGGGTGACCAATCACGGTCCGGTTGTTGCCTCCGGTTCAGGCCAGACCTATTCTCTCCGCTGGGCCGCAGTCCACCCCGACCCTTACTCCGTTCCCATCCTTGCTCTGAACCAGGCGAGTGACTGGACGCAGTTCCGAGCCGCCCTGTCGAGCTATTCCGGTCCCAGCTTCAACTGGATCTTTGCCTCCCGTGATGGCCACATCGGCTACCAAGCTGCAGGCCGGTTGCCCTTCCGCGAGGGCTTCGACGGCGACGCTCCCCTGGACGGTCTGGCCGGCCTCTCCGAATGGACTGGTCTCGTCCCGTTCGATCAACTCCCCACCAGCTTCGATCCCCCCTCCGGCCGCATTGTCTCAGCCAACCAGGATCCCTTCGTCAAGCCTGTTCCTTATGCCGTGAATGGGCGATTCGCCGCACCATACCGTTCCCGCCAAATTCGCGATCTGCTCATCTCGGGCAAGAAGTGGACCCCGGCGGCTCTCGTCGCGGTTCAGAAAGATGTCTACTCCGGACTCCATCACGCCTTCGCCGTCGAGGCTCTGCGCATCGCCCACGCGCGCGCTGGTGTGCTTGCCGCTGACACGGTGATCCTCAAAGGGTGGAACGGGCAGATGGAACTTGGCCAACCCGCCCCGGTCCTGGCCGAGCTCTTCTACCGCCAGGTGCGCCGCCGTCTCGCCGAACGGGCCGCCGGCCGATCCATGCCAAGGCTCTCGTTCCGTGGATCAGCCGCCGCCATCCACCACCTCATTGAGACCAAACCGCCCGGCTGGTTCGACAGTTGGGACGACATGCTCGCCTCGGCACTCAAAGACGCGATTGACCAGGCACGCCGCCAGTACGGATCAACCCCGTCGAAATGGAATTGGGGCAATGAGAACCGCACTCTCGCTGCCCACCCCATTGCCCGCGGCATCTCGCTCATCGCGCCTTACCTGAACATCGGCCCCTACCCTGTCAGCGGCAGCTCGCAGAGCGTCAAGCAGTCTGGCGGCCGGGTTCTGCCCTCGATGCGCTTCATCGCCGACTTGTCGAACTGGGACCAGTCGCTGCTCATCCTGCCGTCTGGCCAGTCCGGCCATCTCATTTCCGGCTTCTCCCGCCACTACAAGGACGAATGGGTGGATTTTGACGCTGGCCGCGCCCGCCCGTTCCTGTTCCACGAGGTGAAAGCGGATTCGACTCTCACGCTTCAACCTGTCCCCAAAACCAAGTAGACTCGGGGTGTCCGGCCTCGCCGGAATCCTCGATCGGGAGATCGTTCATGCGCCTCATCCCCTTGCTGGCGGCTGTTGCCGCCTCTTGCCTCAGCCTCAACGCCGGAGTGGACTACCAGAAACCGTCCAAGCAGATAATCGACGTCCTCCACGCCCCGGCGTCTCCGTCCACCTTCATCAGCCCGGTCAAATCTCACATTCTTCTGACGGACCGTCGCCTCTATCCCGGTATCGAGGAACTCGCCGCCCCAGTCCACCGAATCGCTGGACTCCGAATTAACCCCGCCAACAACGGTCCTCACGCGCCGGGTACGAGCTTCAATGGCATCACGCTGCTCCATATCGAATCCGGCAAGCAGACCCGCATCGCCGTCCCCCCAGGCGCGCGCCTTGGCCCACTCTCCTGGAGCCCTGATGGCCGGTGCTTCGCTGTCGCGAACTATACAGCCAACAGCATCGACCTTTATCTGGGCTCGATCCAATCGGTCACACTGCGCCGCGTGCCGGGCGTCAGGCTCAACGACACGGTCGGCGAGCCGTTCACTTGGTGGTCGGGCAGCAAGGAATTGCTTGTCCAGATGGTTCCCGCCGCCCGTGGTCCAGCCCCCAAGCCTCCCACCGCGCCCTCCGGGCCCAACGTCCAGGAGAGCGCTGGCCGCTCCGGGCCGGTGCGCACATACCAGGACATGCTCACCAGTCCGTACGACGAAGCGCTGTTTGACTACTACTGCACCGCTCAACTCGCATCGGTCGATTTCGTCACTCTGAAAGTGACTCCGATCGGCAGACCGGCCATTTTCGCCGAGGCCACTCCCGCCCCGGATGGCAAACACCTGCTTGTCGGCATGGTTCAGCGCCCCTACTCCTACATCTTTGGCTACGATGACTTCCCGCGCGAGATCGCCGTTTGGGATCGCTCCGGCAAGGCTGTCTATCCCGTTCATAAGCATGGACTTCTCGACGCTGTGCCCATCGATGGCGTGCCCACTGGACCGCGCGACATCTCGTGGCGGCCAAACGAAGCCTCAACACTACTCTGGTGGGAGGCCCTCGACAAAGGCGACCCGAAGGTCAAGGTTCCCAATCGCGACAAGCTGATGATGATTAAGGCGCCATTCGCCGCCGCGGTTGAGGTGACCCGCACCATTCACCGCGCCATGGGCATCATGCACGGTGAAGGCGGCTTAGCTCTAGTGAGCGACTACGACCGCGATCGCCGTTGGGTCACCACCAACCGCATCTTTCTCGATGACCGCAACGCCGAATCGAAGACCGTCTGGAGCCGCTCCATTCAGGACCGCTACGGCAACCCTGGCCGGCCGCTCATGAAGCGGTTGCCAAACGGAACATCGATGATTCACCAGTCCGGAGATTTCGTGTTTCTCGCTGGCGAAGGCGCGACGCCCAAGGGCGACCGTCCCTTCCTCGATCGCTTGAACATCAAGACATGGCAGGCCGAACGTGTCTTTCAGGCGGGCGAAAAAGGCTACGAATCAGTGGTGGGGTTGCTGGCTGACGACGGCTCCCGTTTCGTCACGTCCTACGAAGATCCGCTCACGCCGCCGAATCTCATGGTCCGCGTCGCTGGCGGCGACAAGCGGACCCCCATCACCAATTTCGCCGACACCACCCCCCAACTCCGCCAGATTAAGCAGCGGCTGGTCACCTACAAGCGCTCCGACGGGGTCCAACTCAGCTTCACCCTTTTCCTGCCGCCCGGCTACCAGGAAGGCACCCGTTTGCCGACCATCCTCTACGCCTATCCCCTTGAATACAATGACGCCGGCACTGCCGGGCAGATCGGCGGCTCCACGCAGCGCTTCGTCCAGATGCGCGGCGCCTCCCACCTTTTCCTGCTGCTGGCCGGTTATGCCATCCTCAACAACGCAACAATCCCAATCGTCGGCGACCCTGAAACCGTCAACAACACCTACGTAGAGCAACTTGTCGCCAGCGCTAAGGCTGCCATCGATAAGGCAGTCGAATTAGGTGTCACCGACCCCAACCGTGTCGGCGTCACTGGCCATTCCTATGGTGGGTTCATGACCGCCAACCTTCTGGCCCATTGCGACTTGTTCCGCACCGGCGTCGCCCGCTCGGGCGCTTACAACCGCACGCTTACCCCGTTTGGCTTCCAAAGCGAACGACGGACATTCTGGCAGGCCCGCGACGTGTACATGAAGATGTCTCCGTTTACCTGGGCCGACAAGATCAACGAGCCCATCCTCCTCATCCATGGCGAGGCCGACAACAACCCCGGTACTTTCCCCATCCAGTCAGACCGCCTCTACCAGGCGATCCGCGGCAATGGCGGGACGGTTCGTTTGGTCTTTCTCCCGTTCGAATCGCACGGCTATGCGGCGAAACAGTCCTTGGAGCATGTCCTCTGGGAGACCCAGGCCTGGTTCGACCGCTACGTCAAGAACCCGAAATAGCGCGACCGGCCAGTTTCTACCGAATTGAGTGGGCCGCCCCAATCTCCCGCGGGCGGCCTGCCCGTCTCCCGCTTCAGACTCTATACAACGCCGCTTGGCTGAGAATCCTCCTCGCCTGCTGATCTGGAGCCGCTCTCTCGATGACGCAGCGCCCGGCTGCGCCCCTTCCTTCCACCACGAGATGCCCCCGCTGCCGGCCCACGCGCCAAGCCCTCGACGCTCCCCGGTCCCATTCGAGCGATTCAAGGCTCCCACCGTAGCCTGAGATCATCTGATAGCCACCCTCCGGCCCCACGAACACCATCCACTCCCCACTGGCCAGACCAGCCTGGACGCCGGCCTCCAGCACCTCCATCAACCTGCCTGCATCCTCTTGCAGCTCATCCACACCCAACTTTTCGACGGCAAAGTGATGCGCTTGAGACATTCTGGCGATTGCCGGTCTGCGTCCGGCGCATCGCTTCCGCCCCTGCTCATCGCCTTGAGACGCGCGGAATCCGAATGGACCTGGTTTCTGCTCTTGGGTCCCGCCCTATTTCTGGCTCCATGGGTTCGTCGATGGGGTAGTCTGAGTCTCCGGTCCGGTCTCTTGCGCGGTTGGCGCGCCGGATGCCGGTTTGGCGCCAAGATCGGTGAGAACCGTCCTCAATACCGCCTCCAGCAGCGCCGACCTCGGATACGCCACCCGCGTTCCCTTACCCTTCTCCAAGTTCAGCGCAATCCCAAGGTGATCCGAAGTGACCACCCCAAGCAATTTCGATTCCGGCACTGTCGCATCCCGCTTCAGAACCTGCCCGTCATGTTCCTTGTCGTAGGTGTTTAGTAACATCATGGTGGCTTTATTCTGAAAGGCGACATTTTCCTGGCTCGCAACCGCAGGCAGCGAATACGTGGGCACGAATGGGTGCGGGAACGATGCCAGGAACTTCTGCCGGGCCTCTCGTTTCAACGAGTTCATGCCCGCCGCCAAGTCTCCTTTGCACGATGCCTTCGTTGAATACTCCATGTACTTGCCAATACGCATCGGCAGCGAATCGGCGATCGGCGATCCGCCCGACGCCCCTGCCACGGCCACAAAAGCCGCAACGGCCTTCCGCGCCGCTTCGTCCCGCGCCAGCGCTTCCTGGACGTCGGGCGTGCCCTTGGAATAACCGATGACGATATACTTGCGTTTGTCGCTGCCGCCCATCTTCTCCTTTAGATACTGAGCCACCAGCTTGCCGTTGTCCTCGGCTGAATCGTTTGGCACGGCAAGAATCTCGGTCGTGATGCCGTACTTTGAGGTCAGGTGCTTGCGCCCTTCATCCCACGCCGGCGAATCGGCCAGGCAAGTGTTCAAGACGCCGGGGATCACCAGCAACCGGTAGCTACGCGACGGCCAATCCAGCTTCAGGTCCGTCTTGCCGCCACCCTGCAGCCAGTCGCCACAGGCGCCCCATTCGCCGCCGTCCGGATTCACTTGCGCCAGTACAGAGCAGAAGACATCTCCGTATTGACTCACAATGCCAGCGGACTCAGGAGCCATCGTGATCAACAGAATCCGCCCATCGGACGTGTACTCCTGCCCGTGGGCGGTCTTGGCCGCCTTGATGGGCTTTTCAGGCATATGGTATTCCAGCTTGACGACCTGTCCCGAGTTCTTTAGCGATTCGCCGATGTAATCCCGTTCCTGGTTCGTGTCCGGATCGATCTTGTGAGTGATCTTGCCGTTCCGCTGGTCGCGGTCGAAACCGATGTCGTGCGTCCCGGCGCCCACCCACACCGTCCAGTCGCCAGCCTGGAACGGCGCTTTCCAGATGCGAAAATGGTGGCGAGACTTGACGGTCTGGATCGGTTCGGAATGGGCGAACCCGTAATCCTGCGCCCGGCCAAACATCTTCAACTCCGACATCGGCATGGTCAGGTAGGCCTCGCCTGAGAGTACGCCCAAACCTCCGCGGATGATGGTGTCTTTCACGGACCGGTCGACAATGACCCAGCCCATCGACAGCAGCGCCTTCTTCACCTGGTCTTCGCCGCCGAAGATGACGAAATTGACGCGGTCGCCTTCGGTCCCGGCGTCGTCCACAACCCGCGGAGGGATTTGAGCCCACTGCTCTTTGGTGAGTACCGGCCACGGACCGGTGTAGCTCTGCTGAGTGGAGCCAGCTTTGGCCGCGATCCCGATTTTCACACTGAAGGACCCTTCGCTTTTGGCTGATGAAGACGGCTGATTCACGGCCACAAACAGCCGTCCGGCGGTCGTCATCCGAGCCTCGCGCTGCGCGCCGACCAGAAACGGGCGCGCTGCCGCCCCGTCGCCCACCCGTCCGATCAACGCACCCCTGCCGGCATCGTTCAATTGCATCGCCCGCAACATATCCGTCCAACCCCGCTTCAACCCATCGGGGGTGGACTCCGACACGGCGTCGGCGAACTTGAGTTTGCCCGTTGCCTCGAACTTCACCAGATCCCCAGCCGCCACGTCGATGCCCGTGTCCTTCCATCCATCGGCCGGTGCGACTTCGATCGTCTTCGTCTGCGCCAGGGCCAGCATCCCCAGTAGAAGTCCAAGTCCGATCTGTCTCATGACCCTATCTTGCTATGAATTTCTCGGCTTTGCACACCCTGTGATTTCATGTTCAGCCTTTGGTACCTTCGTTTGTGTCCGCGGTCCTCGACCCGCTCGCACCAAGGAGCGATCCATTGCCATGAAACCAGTCCTGCTCACTCTTCTTGCCATCGCCCCCTTCCTCGCCGCCCAGTCCCCCGTCCGTCTCCATCCCGCCAATTCCCACTACTACGACTTCCGTGGCCGGCCCACCGTGCTTGTCACTTCCGCTGAACACTACGGCGCTGTTCTGAACCTCGATTTCGACTACAAGAAGTACCTGGACGCCCTTGCCGCCGACAAGCTCAATCTCACTCGCATCTTCACTGGGGCCTATCGCGAATTCCCAGGCGACTTCAACATCCACGGCAACACTCTCGCCCCCAAACCGGGACGCTACATCACTCCATGGGCCGAAGCTGGAGACGGCAAATGGGATCTGACGAAGTGGAATCCCGCCTATTTCGCCCGCCTCAAGGACTTGGTCGCCGAAGCATCCAAACGCGGCATCGTCGTCGAGGTGACCCTGTTCACCGCCTATTACAATGAGCACCGCTGGAAGGAGTGCCCGCTCTATATCGAACGCAACATCAACAGCATCGGCAACGCTCTATTTGACGAGTCGCTGACTCTCCGGCATGCCTCGCTCGTCGAAGCAGAATCGGCCATGGTCCGCAAGATCGTCACCGAGTTGAACGCCTTCGACAATGTCATTTATGAAATCTGTAACGAACCCTACTTCGCCGGTGTCGCGCTGGACTGGCAGCGCCACATCGCCCGCGTGATTTCGTCCACGGAGAAGACGCTCCCGAATCGCCACCTGCTCGCCCAGAACATCGCCAACCACCAAGGCGTCGTCTCCGATCCCGACCCCGAAGTCTCCGTGTTCCACTTCCACTACGCCCGCCCGCCGGTCGCCGTGGATCAGAACTATGCCCTGAACCGCGTCATCGGCTTCGACGAGTCAGGCTTCGACGGCTCGGGCGAAGCCACCTATCGCGTCCATGGCTGGGACTTCATCCTCGCCGGCGGCGCCCACTACAACAATCTCGATTACTCCTTCATCGCCGGACAGGAGGACGGAACCTATCCTGTCCCAGCCGTCAACCCCGGTTTCGGTTCGCCCATTCTGCGCAAGCAACTTTCGCACCTGGCCGCCTTCATGAACGGCCTCGACTTCGTCCGCATGAGTCCGGATCGGAACCTCATTGCCGCCGGCCTGCCCGACGGCGCATCCGCCCGCGCCCTGGCTGAACCCGGCCGCCAGTACGCTGTTTACGTCCACCATGGCCGCGTCATGGCCGGTTTCAAGCCCGGCTATGCCGTCGATGCCCGCAAGCACTATCTCCAACTTGAACTCCGCCTCGCACCCGGCGCGTATGAGGCCTCTTGGATCAATCCCCGCAACGGCCGTGTCGAGCGCCAGGAGTCGTTCACCCATTCTGAAGGCGTACGCCTCCTGGCCTCGCCCGCGTATCAGGAAGACATCGCCTTGAAGCTTGTGGCGGCGAAAATGTGACGCGACCGTCGCCTCCTGTCCACAAGTCCAACCCGTCCCGGTGGCTAAGATAGTAGGAGATGGGGAGCCCAGCTTCCGCGCAACCCGCAGCCAACCAGACCCGCAGACGTGTCTTGAACGCCTTCGTCTACACCCTGTCGGCTGCCTGCCTGCTGTGGGTCTATCACGACTTCGACTGGAAGACCGAGTTGCCCAGGTTGCGTAACATCCACTGGGCCTGGATCGCTGTCGCCGTCGCCAGTGATGTTCTTGTCTATGTCTGCCAGGCCTGGCGTTGGAACATCCTGCTCTCGCCGGCTCAGAGAGTGCCGCTCGGCCGCAGCGTCCGAGCCGTCTACATTGGACTTTTCGCCAACGAGGTCCTGCCGTTCCGCAGTGGCGAGCTCATCCGCTGCTACCTGCAGTCCATCTGGAGCAACCTGTCATTTCCGCTCGTTCTGTCCTCCGCCCTCATCGAAAGGCTGATCGACGGCGTTTGGTTGATCCTTGGTTTCGCGGCCGTCGCGTTCATGGTCAAGGTCCCCACCGAGGTCGAAGCAGCCGCGCTCGTCCTGACGGTTGTCGTCGGCGTACTTGGTGTGCTGGTCCTCTTCGCCGTCTTGAACAAGCGCTTTGCCCACCACGTGAGCACCCGCCACCGCTGGTCCGCCGTCCTTCGCGCGATCGTTGAAGGCCTATACTCGATGGGCCGGTCCCGGTCGTTCTTCCACGCCATCGCGGCCAGCTTTGTGTACCTCTTCCTTCAGATTCTGCCAATCCACGCCATGCTTGAAGGCTACGGCCTCGACCTGGCCTGGTCCTCGGCCGCCGTCGTCCTCGTCGTTCTCCGTCTCGGCACTATCGTGCCGGCCCTGCCCGGCAATCTGGGAGTCTTCCACTTCTTCAGCTTCATGGCTCTCACGCACGTCCTCGGCGTGGAAGCACAGGCAGCCAAGGGCGTCACCGCCGTCATGTTCTTCGTCATCACGGTTCCGCTGCTCGTCGGAGGGTCCATCGCGCTCATGTTCACCGGGCTCAACATCCAGCACATCCTCCACCGCGCCCACGAGCACCATTGGCTGCACCGCCATCACCCGGCCCAGGGATCTGAGTAGGATACAATCCACTCTTAAGGGACCCTCCTCTCTCGAAAGGAACCGCTCCGGAAATGAAACGCGCACTCGCCTTGTTCGCTCTTCTTGCTTCGTTCGCCCTCGCGCAGACGCCCAAGCTCCGCGTCATCGCCATCGGTGCTCACCCTGACGATTGCGACATCAAATTCGGAGGGACCGCAGCGAAGCTCGCCAAGGCCGGCCATGCCGTCAAGTTCCTCTCCGTCACCAACGGAGACGCCGGCCACCAGACCCTGGGCGGGGGCGCCTTGGCCAAGAGACGGTTCCTTGAGACTCAGGAATCGGCTCGTCGCATCGGCATTGCCGAATATGAGGTTCTCGACAACCACGACGGCGAGTTGATGCCCACACTCGAAGTCCGCCGCCAGATCATCCGCGCCATCCGCAAGTGGAAGGCCGACATCGTCATCTCCCCGCGGCCGAACGACTATCACCCCGACCATCGCTACACTGGGGTGCTCGTCCAGGATGCCGCCTACATGGTCGTCGTGCCGAACATCGTCTCCGACACGCCGCCTCTTGATAAGAACCCCATCTTCCTCTACTACCAGGACGGCTTCCAGAAGCCCGCTCCGTTCCGCCCCGACGTCGCAGTTCCGCTGGATGACATTTGGGCGACAAAGGTCAACGGCATGGACGCCCACGTCTCGCAGTTCTATGAATGGCTGCCCTGGGTGGATCACAAGTTGGATCAGGTTCCCGCCGACCCGGCGGAGCGGAAGAAGCTCCTCTCCACCATGCGCATCCAGCCTGTCACCGATGCCGTCCGCAAGACGCTCGCCGAGGAGATCGGCGAAGCGGCCGCCGCCAAGGTGCAATATGTCGAGAGCTTTGAACTCTGCGAATACGGCCGCAAGCCTTCGCTGGCCGAACTCCGCGCCATGTTTCCCCTGAAGTAGGAGCTTTCGAGCCGTGTCCAGCGAGGCGCAGTTTCGCCAACTCCCGTCAGTCGATGAACTGGCCTCCTCGCTGGCCAACATCGAGGACCGTTTCCCAAGGCGGCTCATCGTGGCCGAATGCCGCCGCGCCATCGAGTCGGCGAGATCCGCGATCCGAACGGGGGCTGCCTCGCCTCCGGCCCTCGCCCAT
The DNA here is from genome assembly GCA_964604945.1 of uncultured Candidatus Solibacter sp. Taxonomy (GTDB): domain Bacteria; phylum Acidobacteriota; class Terriglobia; order Bryobacterales; family Bryobacteraceae; genus PNKE01. The sequence continues at coordinate 2,705 of CAZSBK010000101.1, read as the reverse complement.
GCCGTCATCGCCGTGCTTGAATCGCTCGCTGCGCCTTCGCTGCGCCATGTGATCAACGCCACCGGCGTCATCCTGCACACCAACCTCGGCCGCGCGCCACTTCCCGCGGCCTCCGCTCCAGGTCCCTACTCCAACCTCGAATTCGATCTGGTCTCCGGCCGCCGCGGCAAACGCGACACTCACATTTCGCCGTTGCTTGAACGGCTGCTCGGCCGGCCCGCCATCGCAGTCAACAATGGCGCCGCCGCCGTCTGGCTGGCCCTTCATGAACTCGCCTCCGGAGGCGACGTCATCGTCAGCCGAGGCGAACTCATCGAAATCGGCGACGGCTTCCGCATTCCCGACATCATGGCCCGCTCAGGCGCCCGTCTGGTCGAAGCCGGCACGACCAATCGAACCCGCATCGAGGATTACCGCGACGCCATCACCCCGCAAACTCGCCTCCTCATGCGCGTTCACCCGTCAAATTTCCGTATCCAGGGTTTTACGGGCCGCCCCACTCTCGAGCAACTCGCCGCACTAAGCCGCGAGCGCGACATCCCCCTCTACGAAGACCTTGGGAGCGGCTGCCTCGTCAACCTCGGCGAATTCGGCGTCGACGAGCCGCTCGCACAGGAGAGTCTCAGGGCCGGCGTCGATTTGATCTCGTTCAGCGGCGATAAACTCCTTGGCGGGCCCCAGGCCGGCATCCTTGCCGGCCGTCCCGATCTCGTCCAGCGGCTCCGGGCGAATCCCATGTTTCGCGCCCTCCGCCTCGACAAGTTGGTCATCGCGGCCATGGAGGTGACGCTCCGAAAGCTCCTGCTCGACCGGTTCGAGGACATCCCGGCACTGCGTATGATCCGGACCAGCCCGGAGGAGATCCGCCAACGCGCCGATCGGCTCTTGCGCCAATGGGACTGTCCGAACGCCGAACTGATTGAAGGGGAATCGCTTATCGGCGGAGGATCCACCCCTGATCAGGCGTTGAAAACGTGGCTGATTGCCATCTCCGGCGATGCCATTGCTCTGGAACGACGCCTCCGCCTCGCCGACCCGCCGGTGATCGCCCGCATCGAGTCTGACCTGCTTCTTCTTGACCTTCGCACCGTCGATCCCTCGGAGGAGGCTGGGTTGCTCAGCGCCCTCAAATCGTCATGGCCCGCCCGCCAAACGGACTGAGTGGATCCTCTTCGCCCACTCAGGTGATCCCCCTGGCTCTCAGAACCGAGCGAAATGCCCAATGTGGTACCATCGAACAAGTCCAGTGCCATTGGGTACCGGTACCGTTTTGTGGTTCGGAGGAAGTTCGCGTGAAGGTCAATCAGTTCGTGCGCTGCGTCGTTTCGGCATTCGCACTCGCGGCGTTGGCGCCAGCCGCGGTCATCATTGACAAGACGCCCGATCTCGGCGCGTCTTGGAGTCCGCTCAGTTCCAGCGGCACCTATGTGTACTCGAATTCGTTCGTGTTTACAGGCGCTTCCGGAACGCTTGCGGACACTCTCGGCGCCTATATGCTCGTATCGGGTAGCGGCACTGGCGCGCCGTTCCGCTTTGAGTTGCTAGGCGACGACTCGAACTCTCCTAACCCCGGCAGCGTCTTGGCCGTAACCGGCTACCAAACGAGCGACGCATCGACACTTCAATTGATCACTGGGAGCTTGCTTGTCCCCTATGCTCTGACCAACGGGACCCGCTACTGGGTTGCCGCCTCAACCGTCGGCCAGTCGGGCGGGAACTCCTACCAGGTCGGGGGACACACGCAGAACAGCATCTATCCCGACGACGGGACGTTCTGGTACTCGAACGATTCGGCAGGGACCAGCTTCGACGGACAGGTTTTGACGCCTGAAATGGCCATCTACGTCGCCGGCGGCGAATCCGCCGTCCCGGAGCCGGCCAGTATGGCCACCGTCACCGCCGGTCTTGGACTTCTGGCCTTCCTGCGGCGCCGCAGAAGTTAATTGTCGTTTCGAACAATGAAAAGGGGGCTCCTTGCGGGGCCCCCTTCTGCTATTGATGGCGATCCACTTACGCCGTCGTCACCCGCT
>CAZSBK010000101.1:0-665 GCA_964604945.1 uncultured Candidatus Solibacter sp. | reverse complement strand
CGTTCCCTCGGATGTGCTCACCCGGATCACGTCGCCTTCATTGACGAACTGAGGGACGCTCACCGTCACACCGCTTTCCAGCTTCGCCGGTTTGCCCACGTTCGAAACCGACCCCGTCCTCAGGCCCGGTTCTGTTTCGATCACCTTCAGATCCACCGTCGGCGGCAGTTCCACGCTGATTGGCTTGCCTTCGTGGAATTCAACCTGCACCTTCAACTCCGGCACCAGGAAGGCGGTTCCGTCCCCGATGAAATCCTTGTTCAGGTGCATCTGCTCGTAGGTTTCGGTGTTCATAAAATGGAAGTCATCGCCGTCCTTGTACATGAATTCCATTTCGTGCTGTTCGAGTTGGGCGCGCTCGACGCGGTCTTCGGAGGAGAAGCGATGTTCGAACATCGAACCCGAGCGCAGGTTGCGCATCTTCGCCTGGACAAATCCGCGCAGGTTGCCGGGAGTGCGGTGGGTCATCGAGAACACGGTGTGGAGCTCACCGTTGAACAGAATCACCATGCCTGGACGCAATTGGGTCGCTTGAATCATGCAGAGACCTCGATCAATAGATTTCGGATTGGGAAATTCCAGTTTACCAGAGCATTGCTGCCACTTGAAGCTGAACCATGCCGTCCGGTTTGACCAGGGTCCTTGTACAGGTAGGATGTGTTGCC
>CAZSBK010000100.1:0-18288 GCA_964604945.1 uncultured Candidatus Solibacter sp. | reverse complement strand
GGACGAAGTGAGAGGCGTATTGCGAACCGAGAGGCGGCTGAAGTACAGCGATCCGGACAATTTCGGACTGTCGACAGCCGAGCAGATGATCGAGGATTTCCGCCAGGTGACGTCGGTGACGGCGCTGGTGATGATCGTGCTGAGTTCAATCGGCCTACTGGTGGGTGGCATCGGCGTAATGAACATCATGCTGGTATCGGTGACCGAACGGACACGCGAGATCGGCATCCGCAAGGCGATCGGTGCGCGCAAAGTGGATATCATCATCCAGTTCCTGACCGAAGCGGTGGTGCTGACCTTCGCCGGCGGATTGCTGGGCATGGGGCTGGGCTACATCATCTCGCTGATCTCGAAAGCGGTCTTCCCGACCCTGCCGACATCGGTGCCGCTATGGGCAGCGGCGTTGGGCGTCATCGTGTCGGTGGGCGTGGGCGTCTTCTTCGGATTGTGGCCCGCGACGAAGGCGGCGCGGCTCGATCCGGTGGACGCGTTGCGGTACGAATAGCCGCCAGTTTCTTCATCCCGGCGCAGGCAAATCGTGTAAAACAGGATGGGGCGGCGTACGCCGCCGCCAAGCCGCAACCCGCGGCGGAGGTTTGCTATGCGATCACTCCTGATGCGTCTTCTCCTAGTGTTTGCCCTGGCGGCAAGTCTGCAGGCACAAACCCCGGAAATCGCCGGAAGCTGGGAGGGCACACTCGAAGCCCCTGGGGGCAAGTTGCGGCTGCGGCTGCATGTCGCGCGCGCCGATGACGGAGCGCTGTCAGCCAAGATGGACAGCGTCGACCAGGGCGCGATGGGGATTCCAGTGGATCAGATCTCAGTGGCCGATGGCGTGGTGAAGTGGGCCATTACGCGGCTGGGTGCATCCTATGAAGGCAAGCTGTCGCCGGCGGGCGACGCCATCGCCGGCACAATGACGCAAGGCATGGCGCTGAAGCTCGACCTGAAGCGGATGAGCGCGGCCGAGGCCAAGGCCGCCGTTGCGCCACCGGCCAGGCCGCAAACCCCCAAGCCGCCGTTCCCGTATGCGATCGAGGAGGTCACGTATCCGAGCAAGGAGGCCGGCGTAACGATGGGCTGCACGCTGACGATACCGGCCGGGGCCGGGCCGCATCCGGCCGTGGCGCTGATCAGCGGATCCGGAGCGCAGGACCGCGACGAGACGATCATGAATCACAAGCCGTTCCTCGTACTGGCCGACCATCTGTCACGACGGGGCATCGCCGTGCTGCGGTGCGACGACAGAGGCGTGGGCAAGTCGACCGGCGACAGGTCGAAGGCGACATCGGCGGACTTTTCCAATGACGCCGAAGGCGGGCTGGACTACCTTGCCAAGCGAAAGGAGATCGACTCAAAGCGGATCGGCTTCATCGGCCACAGCGAGGGTGGACTCATAGCGCCGATGATCGCCGTGCGGCGACCTGAGACGGCCTTCATCGTGCTGATGGCAGGGTCTGGCGTGGATGGTGAACAGATCCTGTACGAACAGGGCCAGGCGGTGTTGAAGGCGCAGGGAGCCTCAGAGGAGCGACTGGCGGTACAAAAGCAACTGCAAGTCAAAATGTTTGGCATCATCCGGGCGGAACCCGACCCTGGAACCGCCGCCACGAAGCTTAAGGAGGTCCTCGGTTCGGCGCCGGCCGTCGAGCAGAGCATTCGTAATGTGAACTCGCCGTGGTTCCGCTACTTCCTGACGTATAATCCTCAACCAGTGCTGGCAAAGGTGAAGTGCCCGGTGCTGGCCCTGGACGGGAGTCTCGACACGCAGGTGGTGGCGGCGCAGAATCTGCCGGCCATCGAAGCGGCGCTGAAGCAGGGCGGGAACAGAGACTTCGAAATCGCGCTGCTGCCTGGGTTGAACCACCTGATGCAGACGGCCAAGACGGGCGGCGTCGGCGAGTACAGCCAGATCGAGGAGACCATGGCCCCGGCGGCGCTGGACAAGATGGCGTCGTGGCTGCGGCAGCGCGCCGGACTGGAGGAGAAGAAGTGAAAGCCCTGCTATGTATGGCGCTGGGCGGCTGCCTGGCATGGGGTGGGCTGACCAAGCCGATCGCCAGTTACGACATCAAGGCGAAGCTGGACGGCGGAACGCACGCGATCACAGGCAGCCAGACGCTGACCTGGGTGAACGACTCGCCCGACACCGTCGGGACGCTGCAGTTCCACCTTTACATGAACGCATTCAAGAACTCGCGCAGCACGTTCTTCCAGGAGAGCGGCGGGCAGTTGCGCGGCGATCAGGCGGACAGAAGCGAGTGGGGCTGGATCGACGTCAAACGGATGCGGGTGGTGGGCGGCGAGGATTTGACAAAGGCCGTCCGGTTCATCCAACCCGACGACGGCAACAAGGACGATCAGACGGTGATTGAGGTCGCGCTGCCGGAACCCGTTAAGCCGGGCGCGACGATTCGGGTTGAGATGGATTTCGTCACGAAGCTGCCGAAGGTGTTCGCGCGAACGGGTTTTCACGGGGACTTTCATCTGGTGGGCCAGTGGTTCCCTAAGCTGGGCGTGTGGGAGACCAAGGGCTTCCGCTACTCGCAGCAAGGCGCGTGGAATTGCCATCAGTTCCACGCCAACTCGGAGTTTTACGCGAACTTCGGCGATTACCGGGTGGAACTCACCGTGCCGTCGCCGATGGTGATCGGGGCGACAGGGGGGGAGCCGGTGGCGGTGAGAAAGAACGGCGCCGCCACATCCTATACGTTCCGGCAGGAGAGCGTGACCGACTTCGTCTGGACCGCGCAGCCGACATACAAACGCTTCGAACGGATGTTCGTGGCCGACAAGCAGGCCACGCCGGCCGAAATCCGCGAAGTGGTGCGGGTGCACGGCATCAGCGAGGCGGACGCCCGGTTGAGCGACGTCAAGATGATCCTGCTGCTGCAACCCGAGCACGCCGACCAAGCGGAGCGTCACTTCAAAGCGGCGGAGTCGGCGATCAAGTGGTATGGGCTGTGGTACGGGCGGTATCCGTTCACGACGCTGACCGTGGTTGATCCGCCACATGGCGGAGGGGGCGCGGGCGGAATGGAGTATCCGACATTCATCACGGCGGGGACGAGCTGGCGAATGCCGGCCGACATGCTGGGTCCGGAAGAGGTGACGGTGCACGAGTTCGGCCACCAGTTTTGGATGCAGTTGGTGGCGACCAACGAATTTGAGGAGTCGTGGCTGGACGAGGGATTCAATTCGTACTCGACGGCGAAAGTGATGCAAAAGGTCTATGGGAACTGGCCCGCGCCGTTGCAGGTGTTTGGCTTCAACGTGTCGAGATGGCTCGGGCTGCCGGAAATGGACGACTTCCGTCTGAGCCGTGCGGCCAACGTGGCATCGCCAGACGACGACAGCATCCAGCGCCGGGCCTGGGAATACTGCAACGCATCGAGCTATAGCATGAATTCCTACCCGCGCACGACGACGCTGCTCAGGATGCTAGAGCGCGTGCTGGGCGAAGACTCGATGTTGCGTGTGATGCGGACCTATCAACAGCGTTTCCGCTTCAAGCACCCGATTTCGATCGACTTCGTGACGGTGGTGAACGAAGTTTCGGGCCGCAGCATGAACTGGATGTTCGACCAGTTTGTGTTCGGCAACAAGGTGCTCGACTACAGTGTGGCGAGCGTGACTTCAGACGAAGTGACGACACCGTTTGGCGTTTTCGATCAGCCGGGAGGCGACAAGAAGACAGTGTCAAGCGATGACGCCGAAAAGCAGGACGAGAAGAGCAAGGGCAAGAAGAGCTACGAGACGGTGGTGAAGATCCGGCGCGAGGGCGATGCGGTGGCGCCGGTCGACGTGCTGGTGCGCTTCAAGGATGGCAGTGTCGAGTGGCGGACATGGGACGGGCAGTACCGGTGGGCGAAGTTCACGTTCGTTAAGCCGGTGGAGGTGGAGCGGGTGGAGATCGATCCGCAGGGCAAATACTTCATGGACGTGAACTGGTCCAATGACGTCTGGAAGGCCAAACCGGACAAAGCACAAGTGGCGCGCTGGCTTTCAACCATTCTCTTCTATGCGCAAAACGCGGCGATCTGGGCGGGCGCGCTGCTGTAGGAAAGGACCGCAAAGATGAAACTCACAACCGCACTTTCCTCTGCCGCCCGCCGGGTGGGGATGTACAAGGGCCTGTGGGCGCTGCTATGGTTTGCGTTCACTGCGCTATCCCTCATTTTCGCCGTGCCGGCCGTGCGTTCACTGGGTCCGCTGTCGCGGCTGCCAGAGGCCGGACCGAAGTATCTGCCAGGCCTGGATCTGGGCTTCATGGTCGAATGGGCGATGAGGATCACCCCCAGCGCACCGGGGCTGCTGGCCTCGATTGTGCTGCCGCTGATAGGCGTGGTCGTGCTGGTGCACGTGCTGGTGTCGGGCGGAGCAATTTACCGCCTGCTGCACCGGGGCCGGGTGCTGGACGGCGCGAGCCTGTATTTCTGGCGCTTCATCCGGCTGGCGCTGATCTCGCTGCTGTTCTATGGCGTGGTGCTGGCGCTGGCGGCCGGCGGGCTGAGGATTGCCGGCAAGATCTGGGGCGAGGGGATGGAAGCCAAGCCGGCCATCATCGGCGAGTGGGTGATCCAGGCTCTGTCGTTCCTGCTGCTCGGACTCGTCGCGACGATCTTCGATTACGCCAAGGTCCGTCTGGCCGTGGACGGTAGCCGCAAGACGTGGCGGGCGGCGTTCGCATCGGCGGGGCTGGTGTTCAAGAACGTCGGCAAGACGATGGGCGGATGGGCGGCGGTCACGGCGATGGGCGTGCTGTTTTTCGTGCTGTGGCGGGCGCTGGAGAACGCGGTCCTGTCGAGGACGATCGGCGCCGTCGTACTGCTGATTGTGGCGCAACAGCTTTACGTCATCAGCCGCATCTGGATCCGGCTGATGTACTGGGGCGTGGCGATCGAGTTGGATGGCGCGCTGCGATTGCCGCCCGAGGAGACGGCGTTGGGGCCAGCCGAAGTGCTCGCGGGTCCGCCGCCGATGGAAAGCGGCACTGAAGCGGAGCCTGAAGTGGATGAACCTAGCGGCGGCGAAGCAGCGAATACGGACCAGCCTGAGTAGCGGGTGTGTAGCCTTCGGCGATGAAGCGCTCGATCGATTCCATGCGTAGCCGGGAGCGATCGCTGGAGGGCCAGATGCGGAGATAGTCCGCTGGCTTGAGGGTCATGTAGACGACCCATTGGGGCGGGTCACGGCGCAGATCGGCCAGCACGTTCGCCTCGTCCTGGGCGGACGACATGCCGGGTTGCAGGAAACAATAGCGGGACGGGTTGCGGCCATCGAGGGCGAAATAGAAGACCGGCATGTAGGGGAAGACGAACAGGGAATCGCCCGACTTGACGTGTGATTCGAGCGCGGCGAGCCAGCGCGCTTCGTCCGGGTTCATCGAGGCACGGCCAGCGCGGGTCTGGACGGACTGTTCGTTAAGGCGTGTGAGGCAGGCGAAGCCGGCATACGTGCCGGCGGCGAGCAGGAAGACCATGGCGCAGGCGGTCAGCGACAGGCCGTGCAGCGTGCGCAGGGCGAGCGAGACGGCGAGGGCGTAGTAGATGGGCGAGGCGAACATGAGGTGGGGCAGGTCCAGGCGGGGGGCCTGGGCAACGATGAGAACGGCGCCGCAGATCAACAAATAGACCGGTCCGAATCGGGGCGCTCCCGCTTCGCGCCAGGTTCTTCGCAACTGAACCAACCAGCCGGCGGTGGCCACGGCGGGAAGCCAGGCGGGAATGGTGAGGAAGAACAGGATCGAGGCGACAACGGCCAGTTCAACTCCGGTGACGCCCTTGACGAGCGCGCCATAGCCGCCGATGACCTGGCCGTAGAACATGCGGTTGGCGCCGGAGTAGTTGTGTCCGATCCACGAAAGCTGATCGATCATTGGGCCCAGCGCACCTTGAGAAAGGAGCAGGACCGCGCCAGCACAGAGTCCGGCGAAGCCGCCAGCGAGGAAGGCGATGGCCGACGGGCGCAACTGAAGGTCCAGAAGGTGCCAGACCGCTAGTGTCAGGGCGAGGAGGCCAAGGGATGGGGTCATCCAAACGGCGGCGGCGCAGGCGAGTCCGGCGAGCGCTGCGATGTGCCAGCGCGGACGTTCCCGGCAGAGCCACACCAGGACGATGGCGGCCAAGGCCATGGCGCCGCTGTCCCAACGGTGGTTTGGCAGCAGGACGGACGGTTGGGCGACGCTGAAGCCGACGAAGAGAAACGCCGCGACGGCCGGGGCGGCGCCGTTTCCAGCAAGGCGGCGCGTCATCCAGAAGACGAGCGCGGCCATCAGCGAGATATCGAACATGAGCATCAGGCGCGCCGCGGGAAGATTGACGCCGAACAGCCTCATCGACAGACCCATGGCCCAGGGCGTGCCGGGACCGCTCAGATAGAAGAAATCGCGGTAGGGCGCCTGGCCCATGGCGACGCGGCGTCCGGCGTCGAGGTAGATGCCCTCGTCGTTATTGAGCAGGAGGAGGCGGTGGCCCACGAGCCAGAACATGAAGGAGAAGACAAGAACGAAAACCAGAAGTGGAGCAATGCGGGCCACGCGCTATCCTATCATTCCGCAAAGGCCGTCCCAAACCGGGGGGCATCGGGGATACCATTTGAGGGTGCAACGGAGAAGGTTCCTCGGTTCGGTGGGAGCGGTGATGGGGATGGCATCATCGGATATGGCGGCGGGCTCCGCGGCGGCTCAAAAACTGATCCGGCCGAAAGCGCTCAGGCCGGGCGACACTGTCGCCTTAATCACGCCATCGACTTACGTCAGCGATCCGGACAAGCTTGAACTGGCGCGGCGGACGATCGTCTATTTCGGGCTCAAAGCCAGGTGGGGCGCGAATGTCGGCAAGCGCGAGGGATATCTTGGCGGGTCGATCCAGGCACGAGTAGACGATCTCCATGCCGCGTTCGCCGACCCGGAGGTGAAGGCCGTATTCTGCATCCGGGGCGGGTACGGCGCGGCGATGCTGCTCGACCGCATCGACTTCGACCTGATCAGGCGCAATCCGAAGATCTTCATCGGATACAGCGACATCACGGCACTGCACATGGCAATCCACCAGACGACCGGACTGGTGACTTTCCACGGGCCGGTGACGCTGTCGCGCTTTTCCGGCTACACGCAGGATTGCTTCCGCCGGGCGCTGTTCGAGCCGAAGCCGCTGGGCACGCTGTCAAATCCGCCGGAGGAGAACCGACTGCGCCCGCGCCACCTGGCGCGCGTGATCCGGCCCGGAAAGGCGAGTGGGCCACTCACGGGCGGCAACCTGTCGCTGATTGCTTCGCTCATGGGCACGCCGTGGGAGATCCGGACCGAGGGCAAACTGCTGTTCATCGAGGATGTCGGCGAACAGCCGTATTCGATGGACCGCATGTTGACACAGATGCGGCTGGCGGGGAAGTTCCGCAACATCGCGGGACTCGTCATCGGCGAATGCGCGGAATGCGTGCCACGCGAGTTCCAGCCCAGTTTTGAATCGACGTTCTCGCTGGGCGAAGTGCTGAACAACATTCTCGGCGACCTTAAGGTGCCGGTGTTGACGGGAATGACGATCGGGCACACGGACGACCAGTTGACGCTGCCGCTGGGCGTACGGGCGGCATTGGATGCCGAGGCGACGACGCTGACGATTGAAGAAACGGCAACGGAGGAGTAAACAGGAAAGATGCGAAATCGAATCACCAGACGAACGGCGGCCACGCTCATCACGGCCGCTTCGGCGATGCGCGCGCAACAGCCGCAGCCAGCCGAACTCCTCTGGCCCGAAGGAGCGCCCGGCGCGGTGGGCACGGGCGAGTTGGACAAACCCGCGCTGACCACCTGGCTCGCGCCCAAGCCCAATGGCGCGGCCGTGCTGGTTTGCCCCGGCGGCGGTTACGGCGCATTGGCGATGGATCACGAGGGCAAACAGATCGCCGAGTTCTACAATTCGTTCGGCGTCTCGGCGTTCATTCTGAAATACCGGCTCGGGCCGCGTTACCGGCATCCGGCGCCGCTCGACGACGCCCGGCGGGCGATGCGGATGATCCGCGAAAGAGCGCCGAAGCTTGGGCTGGACCCGGCGCGAGTTGGAGTGATGGGTTTCTCAGCCGGCGGGCATCTGGCGTCGACACTATCGACCCACTTCCAGCAGGGCGAGCGGCCCGACTTTGCCGTGCTCTGCTACCCGGTGATTTCGTTCACGACGCGCTACACGCACTCGGGCTCGATGCGGAATCTGCTGGGCGCGACGCCGGACCCGGCGCTGGTCTGGGATCTGTCGAACGAACTGAAAGTGACTGCCGAGACACCGCCGACGTTCCTGTTCCACACGAACGCCGACACGGGCGTGCCGGCCGAAAACAGCGTCCTTTACTACATGGCGCTGCGGCGCGTGCGCGTGCCGGCCGAAATGCACATCTACGCCGAAGGGAACCACGGCGTGGGACTGGCGCAGAAGGACCCGGTGCTGGCGAGTTGGCCGGACCGGCTGAAAGACTGGCTGCGGGTGCGCGGCATCGTCCGGTAACGCGGTACCTGGGGCCGGCGTCAAACGAGTGCGGCTCCAATGCGTAAGGCGATCACGGCACTGTTTGTACTCACGGTCCTGGCCGGGGCGCAGGAAACCGAGTCGGGCCGCCCTATCCTGAAGCGGGGCGGTCCGGCGAGCCAGCGCGAGAAGACGGCGGAGACCGCGCCAAAGCAAGCGCCCAAGGAGCCGGCCTACAAGGAGATCACCGTCGACGCCGAGGGGCGCGGCGACTCGTCGCTGGCCACTGTACGGCCGGAGAACGCCGCCGCGGAACTGATTGAACGCGCCCGCGCGGCTGCCTTCGAGTTCAACGACAAACTGCCCGATTTTGTCTGCGACCAGGTGGTGTTGCGGTACGAGAGCAAAACGCTGAAGACGGACTGGAAGCTGAAGGACAGGGTGCAGGTGGAACTGACCTACGCCGGCGGCAAGGAAGATTACCGGAATGTCCGCGTCAACGGGAAGCGGTTGAAGAAGGGTTCACCCGAGGATTCGGGGACGTGGTCGACCGGCGAGTTCGGCACAACGCTGGTCGATATTATGTCCAGCAACACCGACGCCAGCTTCAAACTTCGCAAACAGGATTCGATGGCCGCCGGTTTGAAAGCGCAGGTCTTCGACTACTCCGTCGTGCAGCCGAACTCGCACTGGATGATTCGCCTTGGGCGGTCGGTGAAACCGGCCTACAACGGCGCACTGTGGATCGATCCGGAGTCCGCGCGCGTGTTGCGGATCGAGATGGGCACACGGCAGTTACCGTCGGACTACGAAGTGGACAAGGTCGAGATGACAGTCGACTATGGCTGGGTGGTGATCTCGGGCCAGAGATACCTGCTGCCGATCAGCAGCGAATCACTGGCTTGCGAAACTCATTCGGTTGTGTGTTCCAGGAATTCGGTCGAGTTCCGGAACTACCGCAAGTTCGCGGTGGAGTCACAGGTCCTACAGGTGGAGAGCGAGATCACCTTCGAGGGCGAGGAGAAAGAAAAGGCGAAGACGACCCCGCCATCGATTGAGCCAGCCAAGCCGGGCAAGCCGGAGTAGAGCAGGCGTCAGAGCCGGTCAAGGATGGCGCGTGCGATTTCGATTCCCTTGTCGCGCCCGCCGGGCAAACCGCTCATCGTGATCTCGACGAAACTGTCGCCGTGGAGCACGAAGAGCGCCACCCCCATGGGTGCAATCAGTGCGTGATCGCCCAAACCCTCAACCTTCTCCATTCCGCCCATCAGTCCCTTGGCCATCGAAACGCCGGCCCAATCTGATTGGCCACCGGTGCGGCGCACGGCGATCTCGAACAACGCTCCGTCACTTGTCTTGCTTTGAACCGTGCCAGCGATCATGCCCTTGGTGAACTTCTCCAACTGCTGCAAATCGGACGCGCTGTTGTCGCCTTTGGACGACTTCAGCGCCTTCATCGCGGCGTCGGCCTGCGCCTGCGCCGTTTCCCGGATTTCGTTTTGATCGGCAAAATACTGGCACGTCAGCTTTCCTGAATCGCCGTTCGCCTTCTCCGAGGCGCGGATGATTTTGAATCCGGTGATTCGTTCGGCATCTTCGCGGGGTAACAACCAGCATCCGTCGCCGCCTTCGGAGTGGGAGGCACTTTGGCCGGACCGGGCGAGTTCCTTGAGATCGACACCGCTTTGGGCCGCGACCTGTTCGACCTTGTCCTTCACCTTGCTGGCCGCCCAGTACAGGCCGACGCCGGCTAACACGCCAAGCAGCAGCAGGATGCCCAGAACGATGAAGACGATCTTGAGGACCGTATTTGAGCCCTTCTTGGGCGGTGCGGCAGCCGGCTGCATCCCCTGCACCGACGGCGGCGCGTAGGGCGGCGGCTGCATGGACGGCTGAGCCTGCTGAGGCGAAGCGGCTTCACCCGCCTTGGTACCGCATTTAACGCAGAAAACGCCCTCCAGGGGCGCGCCACAGTTCTGGCAGAACTTCGACATCTCCTTGCCCTCCTGGTCCGGCGCAATGGGCACCCGGACTGTTTCGATCAAGACTACAGCGAATCGAGCAGCGGAGGCAAGCCAGACGAGACGCAATGGTGGGAAGTGCGTCCAAAAGGGGTGATAGCATCAAATAGAACACGCCATATGCGACTGAAAAAGAATCACATCACCGCCCCAGCAGTTCATCCGGGAGTTCGTTGGGCCATGGCCCTGGTCCTGCTGGCTGCCCTTACGTTGCCCGCCGCTGCCCAGGCCCTGCCATCGGGCATCACCAAGGTCACAAACGTCGAGGGAATTTCTGAGTACCGGCTGGCCAACGGCCTGCGGGTGATCCTGTTCCCCGATCCGACCAAATCGAATATCACGGTGAACGCAACCTACATGGTCGGCTCGCGGCACGAAGGGTACGGCGAGACCGGCATGGCCCATCTGCTCGAGCATTTGATGTTCATGGGCACGCCGCGCCACAACGACATCAAGAAGGAACTGACCGACCACGGCGCGAGGCCGAACGGCTCGACCTGGTATGACCGGACCAACTACTTCGAGACCTTCCAGGCGACCGAGGAAAACCTGCGCTGGGCGCTCGACATGGAAGCCGACCGGATGCTCAATTCGCGTGTCGAAAAGAAGTATCTCGACAGCGAAATGACGGTGGTCCGCAACGAGTTCGAGATGGGAGAGAACGATCCCGGCGGCGTGCTGATGGAGCGCGTCATCTCGACGGCCTACCTGTGGCACAACTATGGCAAGTCCACCATCGGCGCGCGGGCCGATATCGAGCGCGTGCCGATCGACCGGCTGCAGGCGTTCTACCGCCGCTACTACCGCCCGGACAACTCAATTCTGGTGGTCGCCGGCAAGATCGATGAAGCCAAGACGCTGGCCATGGTGCATGAGTATTTCGCCGGACTGAAAAACCCGGCCGACCCCGTTCCGCTCACCTACACGGCCGAACCGACCCAGGACGGCGAGCGCCACGTCACGCTGCGGCGCGTGGGCGATACGCAGGTGCTAGCCGCTGTCTATCACATCGCCGCTGGATCGCATGACGATTTTGCGCCGATGCAGATTGCCTCGCGCATCCTCTCCGATGCTCCGTCGGGCCGCCTGTACAGGGCGATGGTCGAAAGCAAAAAGGCGGCAAGCGTGATGGCCATGCCCTTCCAGTTGAAGGATCCGGGCATGTTGCTGATCATGGCCGAGGTCCGCACTGAAAGCGATTTGAATGCCGCCAGGACGGCGCTGACCACGACCATGGACACGCTGCCGAAATCACCGTTTACCGGCGAGGAAGTGGAGCGGGCCAAGACCCAGATCCTCAAAGGGATCGATCTGATGATGAACAACAGCGAGCAGGTGGCGCTGTCGCTGAGCGAATGGCAGTCGATGGGCGACTGGCGGCTGCTTTTCCTGCACCGGGACCGGGTGCGCAAGATCAAGGGTGAGGACGTAAACAGGGTTGCCGGGAAGTACCTTCTCGCGTCGAACCGGACGCTGGGCGAGTTCACTCCCGAAAAGGCGCCGGTGCGCGCCGAGATTCCGGAAGCGCCCGACGTGGCCGCCCTGGTGAACGACTACAAGGGCGACGCCGCGGTCTCGATGGGCGAGGCCTTCGACGCATCGCCGTCGAACATCGACAAGCGGACGATCCGCGGCGATCTGAAGGGCGGACTGAAGCTCTCCTTCATCAACAAGAAGACGCGCGGCGAACAGGTAAATGCAACGATTTCACTCCACTTTGGAGACGAGAAATCACTCATGAACCGTACGGCAGCCGGTGAACTGGCCGGAGCGATGCTGATGCGCGGCACGACGAAGCACACGCGGCAGCAGCTCAAAGACGAGTTCGACAAGCTGAAGGCGCAGGTCAGCGTCGGGGGCGGCCCGACGGGGGTCAGCGCGTCGATTCAGACGACAAAGGAGAACTTCCCGAAGGCGCTGGCGCTGGTGTCAGAAGTGCTGAAGGAGCCGGCGTTCCCGGAGAACGAGTTCGAGAATCTACGTCAGGAGCAACTCGCCGGACTCGAGGGCCAGAAGAGCGAACCGCAGGCGCTGGCAATGATCGAAGTCCAGCGGAAGCTGTCGCCGTACCCCAAGGGCGATGTCCGCTATGTGGACACGATCGATGATTCGATCGCCGACGTCAAAGCCGCCAAGCTCGAAGACCTGAAAGCCTTCCATAAGGATTTCTATGGCGCTTCGAACGGCGAAGTGGTCGTCATCGGCGACTTCGATCCCGAGTCCACACAGACTCAGCTTTCAGCTCTGTTCAACGAATGGAAGAGCCCGAAAACATACACCCGCGTGGCCAAGAGTTTTAAGTCGATTCCGGCCGGGGCCAAGACGATCGAGACGCCGGACAAGGCTAACGCGATGTGGGTGGCCGGGCTTCAGGTGCAGATGAAGGACACCGACGCCGACTATCCGGCGCTGATGCTGGGCAACTACATCCTGGGCTCATCGGGCATGGGATCGCGGCTGTTCAAGCGCATCCGCAACACGGAAGGGCTGAGCTACGGGGTCGGCACCGGCTTCTCCGGGACACCGACCGAGGACCTGCAAGTTCTGTTCGGCTATGCCATCTGCGCACCCGAAAATGCGCCGAAAGTGGAGGCGTCGTTCAAGGACGAGATGGCGCAAATCATCGCCAAGGGCTATACGCAGGAGGAGGTCGACGCGGCGAAGAAGAGCTGGATGTTGTCGCGTCAGGTCTCGCGGGCGCAGGACCGGGAACTCGCAGCGCGGCTGCAGTCCCAGCGGTTCTTCGGCCGGACCATGGCATTCGATTCCGAGATGGAAGCGAAGGTGATGGCCGTGACGCCGGCCCAGGTCCAGGCGGCGATGAAGAAGCACTTCGACACGGCGAAGATGACGTTCATTCGCGCCGGCGACTTCGCGCGGGTGAAGGTCGCCTTCTAAGTCAGACAATGAAGGGGGCGGAGCCGGAGCCGCCGGTTCCGCCCCTTTTCCTTTTGTGAGAACTCATGATCACTGACCTGGTCCAGATCCGCCGCCTTGGCGAACAGAAGCGCGAGGAGAACCAGAAGTTCCGCCGCTGGCTGAAGGCGCATAACTTCGTCGAGCGGAAGTTCAAAGCTCTGGCCAAGGACGTGGAGAACGCGATCGACTGCACCGAGTGCGGCAATTGCTGCCGCGTGGCCTCGGCGAAGGTGACTGACCGCGACATCGTCAACATGTCGAAATTCATCGGCATGGGCCTCCAGCAGTTCAAGCGCGACTACACCCAGGTAGACGCCGAAGAAGGTATGGTGCTCAAGCGCGACGAGGCGACGGGCTGCGTCTTCCTGTCGGGCAATCTTTGCACCATCTATGAGGCGCGGCCGTCATCGTGCGAATACTTCCCGCATGTGGTCAAGGGCGAGGGGTCGCTGGTGAGCCGGATGTGGCAGTTCGTCGACCGGGCGACGTATTGCCCCATCGTCTACAACACCATGGAAGCCTGGAAGGAAGAGACGAAGTTCAAGCCGCACGCGAGGTAAGTCTGCTATGAAACTGGAGCGAGTCACACCTGAAACGGTGGAGGAGAGCGGTGCCGGATCGTTGCGGAGATCTTCGCCTACGCATCTGCTGCTGCCGGGTCAGAGCAGGACCTCGATCCAGCATGGGAAGCAGCCTCAATCGAAACGCTTCTGCGTGAAGTGCCCGGCTGCAACGAATGAGGTTTGCGGCCACAAACACCCCGATACCTCGTCGAGGTCTGAGTATCCGCGTTCACTGGAGCGGGCCGATGGTCCTCGTGACTCCCAGTTGCAAATTACTGCCGACGTCCACGGCAGCACATGTCACATAGAGGTTATTGTCAACGTCATAGAAAAGCACGCCCGCCACAGATTGGCGATCTAGCCCTACTTTGGCGACCTCATCGAATGCCTTCAAGAGGCTCTGTTCGTCGATCTTGTACCTTTCGGCGAGATGATGGGCACCCGAGGATTCCTCCCGCATGCGATAGTTCCTCGCGTTGTCGTCGTTCTTTCGGGGCAGTTCGAACGGCACCTCTTCCTTTTGAACGAACCATTTTGGCGAAGAAGGATCGGCTTTCCTGAAGAACGGACTCACGAAGCATGCCTGTCGATCTGAGCAATTGCTCACCGTGAAGCGGTAGGGCGATCCCTGCTCTTCGCCTTCCAATTTCAGCGTGAGATCCGGGAGGAGCGATCTTCGGGCTTGCATTTTGAGGAGATTGATCTGCTCCTCAGCTGCCTTGCGAAGTTTCTGGGTTTCCCAGGTATACCAGGCGACAACTCCACCGACGACCACGCTCACCCAGAGGCCGAGGAGTTCCCTCATAATGAAACCAAGACTCTCTTGCCCCGGGTTGCAGAGCTGATAGACGCTTAGGCCAAGCAGAGGCAATAGCACAAGTGCCAAGAGAATCCAGAACCAGGTCTTGGTCAAAGGGCGCGCTCCCTCAATAAAGGTTACAACACCATCTTACAAAGACGGGTGCACTACAGCTTTTTGACGGAACGCTACTTCAATTTCTCGGTGAGGGTCACTGGCTGTTTCAGCTTGAACGTCAGGCGGGTTTCGTTTTCCAGTTCGGCCTGTTCGCCCTTGGTCGCCAGGACGGTTCCGGCACCGGCGGCTCCGCCAACGCCGGCTCCGATGGCCGCGCCTTTCCCGCCTCCGGCGATCGCGCCGATCGCCGCGCCAATTCCGGCCATGACGCCTACCTTGGTGGCC
The DNA here is from genome assembly GCA_964604945.1 of uncultured Candidatus Solibacter sp. GTDB lineage: Bacteria > Acidobacteriota > Terriglobia > Bryobacterales > Bryobacteraceae > PNKE01. Next base: position 3,122 of record CAZSBK010000100.1, on the reverse strand, counting down.
TCTTTCTTGGTCGACGACGCTGCGGTGTGGGTGAATGTCTCGGAGTTCACATCGATTGACTGGCCGTCAGAGGTCCGCAGTTGCGCCAGTTCCAGGGAGATCGTCGCCCGGCCTTTTACGCGGCCGGGCGGCTCGACCAGGACGACCTTGGCCAACTGGCGCGATCCACGTTCTGCAATCACCATGCCGTTCACGACCAGCGGCGCGTCGAGCGTCACCTGGACAGTATCGTTCTGGTAGTGGGTCGCCGTGCTCACCTTCTCGTTCAGCCGCACGGCGATGAGCGTGCCGGCGGAGATGGTCACAGAACGCGGCTCGGGCGGTTTCGGCGGGGCGGCGGGCTCGATTGCGGGCGTCGCGGGCAAGGCAGCGGACGGCTGCTCCGCCACTGGTGCCTTGGGTTCGGCCAAGGCCACTTCCTTGGCGGAAGCGGCGGGAGCGGGCAGTGCAGCCGGCTTCACGGGTTCGGATTTGTGGACAGTGCTGGCCCGGCGAGTGGCCGTTGCAACCGGCTCGGCGCGGCGCGTCCGCACGGCAGGCTTCTCGACGACAGGCTCAGGCTTGGCCGCCTCCGGCTCGATGGGCAGAGCCACGGCGGCTGTATTCTGTTCGGGCGCTGCGGGCGTGGCCTGGCTCGGAGCCGGAGCGGATGCAGGCACCTGGGCCACCGGCTTCTCCTTTGGCATGATCAGCCACGCGCCAAAAGCCCCAGCCAGGACCAGGGCGGCGGCTATCAGGTATTGTGACGCTTTCATTGCCAACCTCTCACTCCATACTACGTGGGGCGGAGCCTCTGCGTTTCGGTCCACGCGCCTCCTCCCGCTACAATGGGAGTGAATGATTTCCTTTCCCGCCGGGTACAGCATGGGCGGTGTGCGCATTGAACCCGCCACCGTGCTTGCGCCCATGGCCGGCGTCACAGATACGGTCTTCCGCCGCCTGATCCGCAATCAGGGCGGCTGCGGCCTCATCATGACCGAGTTCACCTCGTCGCATGGCGTGGTGGCCACCACCAAATCAAGAACACGAAAGTCTGTTACGGCCCACTACCTGCATTTCGAACCCGAGGAGCACCCGATTTCGGCGCAACTGTTCGGGTCGGACCCGGCGGTGATGGCCGACGCGGCGCGCGTCTGCGAGGATCTGGGCTTTGATGCGGTGGACATCAATTTCGGGTGCCCGGTAAAGAAGGTAGTCCGGTGCAACGGCGGATCGGGGTTGCTGCGCGACATGCCGCTTGTCGATACGTTGCTGAAGACCTGCCGGGCGGCAATCAGGATTCCGCTGACGATGAAGTTCCGCTCAGGCTGGAATGAAAGCGAATTTGTGTACATGCAGATGGCGCGCATGGCTGAGGACAATGGTTTGCAGGCCATCGCGCTGCATCCGCGCACGCGGGAGCAAGGATACGCTGGCCGGTCAAACTGGTCGCATATCGCCGAGGTGAAGGCGGCCGTGAAGATCCCCGTCATCGGCAACGGCGACATCGACACGCCCGGAGACGCCGTGCGCATGATCGAGCAGACAGGCTGCGACGCCGTGATGATCGGGCGGGCAGCGTCGTCGAACCCCTGGATCTTCCGCCAGATCGCCGAGTACCTGGCCACGGGCGAGTATTTCGGTCCCACTGAACACGACCGCTACGAAATGATGCGCACTTACTACCGAATGCTGGTCGAGAAGGGTGGCCTCGACGTCGTAGGCAAGATGAAGCAGTTCGCCACCTATTTCACTCACGGCGTCCGCAATGGCTCGAAGCTCCGTGTGGCCGTCTATCATGCGCGTACGGCTGAAGCGATCCAATCGCTGGTCGAGTCGCATTTCGAGAGTGAATTGAGCCGAACGGAGACGGCCGCGTGAAGCGCGTCCAGGCGATCACAGACGGGTCGTGCCTCGGCAATCCGGGCCGCGGCGGCTGGGCGGCGATCCTGCGCTACGGCGCGAAAAAGAAGGAACTCACCGGCGGTGAGCCGCACACGACCAACAACCGCATGGAACTCACCGCGGCCATTGAAGCGCTGGCGGCGCTGAAGGAGAGATGTGAGGTCGAGGTCATCACCGATTCCGAATACGTCAAGAACGGCATCGAGCAGTGGATGAAGAACTGGAAACGCAACGGTTGGAAGACGGCGGCCAAAAAGCCGGTGTTGAACCAGGATCTGTGGATGCAACTCGATGAGCAGGTGGCGCGGCATCAGACCAAATGGGTCTGGACGAAGGGCCACGCCGATCACGCCGACAACAACCGTTGTGACGAACTGGCGCGCGAAGCGGCCGCCAGGCAATAGCCGCGACATTTCCCCGGCCGATGGGATAGAGTGGCCTCAAATGCGGCTTTTCGTCCTGATTCTGACTCTCGCCGGGCTGACCCTGGCCCAGCGCTTCCCGAAGCCCGAGCCCGAACGCGCGTTCGCCGTCATGAAGGTGTACGAAGACGGATCGGCCGTACGCGTGGCACGCGAGGACTGGGATGGAGCAAAGGAGCGGGTACGGTCCGACGAGGCGTGGGCAGCTTGGCTTCAGAAGAAGAAGTCCGAGACGGACGCGTGGATCGCCGTGCCGCGCGACAAGGTCGAGTACGTCGCCGGGTGGTGGCACGATTTCGTCAACGAACGCGACGGCGGTTTCCTGCACTGGAACCAGCAGCCGCCCACGGGCGTTTCTGCGAAGGTCTTCGGCGGATGGGTGTTTGGGCTGCGGTCGCGCAACGGCACGCAGATGGTGGAATCGGCGCAGTTGTGGCGGCTGACTGGCGAGAGGAAGTACTTCAACTGGGCCGCGTCGCAACTCGACTTCTATGCCGGGAACTTTGAGAAGTGGCCCGTGCAGGGCAACGGCAACGCGCGGCTGATGTACCAAAGCCTGGACGATGCCGTCATGCTGGTGCGGTTCGTGGATGCGGCGCGCATCCTCGGGGGTGATGTCGACCAGTCGCGTCGCCAGGTCTGGATCGAGAAGCTTTTCCGCCCGATGGCGCAACTGCTGGGCAGGTCCTTGCAGCGGGTCCACAACATTGCCTGCTGGCACAGGTCGGCGATGGCGATGGTGGCGATATATGCCGGCGACGCTGATCTGTGGAAACTGTCGGTGGACGGCGAATACGGGATCCGGCGGCAGATTCG
>CAZSBK010000099.1:0-18296 GCA_964604945.1 uncultured Candidatus Solibacter sp. | reverse complement strand
CTTCTCGGTGGAAGACAAGATCGCCATCGCGCAGAAGCTCGACGATCTCGGTATCGACTACATCGAAGGCGGCTGGCCGATGTCCAATCCCAAGGACAAGGAGTTCTTCGCCCGTGCGCGCGGTCTGAAGTTCAAGCACGCCAAACTGACCGCGTTTGGCGCGACTCGTTTCGCCAGGAATCCGGTCGAGAAGGACGCCAATACCCTTGCGCTCCTCGAAGCCGGAACACCCGCCATCTCGATCTTTGGCAAGACCTGGGACATCCACGCCACGCGGGTCCTTGGCATCTCGCTCGAACAAAACATCGAGTTGATCTCCGACACGGTCCGCTTTCTAAAGGCCCACGGCCGGGAAGTGATCTACGATGCCGAGCACTTCTTCGACGGCTATCTTGCCAATCCCAACTACGCCCTGAAGACGATTGATGCGGCCAAGCAGGCCGGCGCAGACGTGCTTTGCCTCTGCGACACAAACGGCGGGACCATCACCGGCCGCCTGGCTGAGATTGTGGCCGAGGTGCGCAAACGATTCGACGGCACGCTCGGCATCCATTGCCACAACGACTGCGACATCGCCAACGCCAATACCGTCGCCGCCGTCGAACAGGGCGTCACCCATGTCCAGGGCTGTTTCAACGGCTACGGCGAACGCTGCGGAAACGCCAACCTGGTTTCCGTCATCGCGATCCTCGAAGCCAAGCTCGGTCACACTACGATTGGCGAGGACAAACTGCGCAGCCTCACCAGCGTCTCCCACTACATCGCCGAACTCGCCAATCTGCCGCTGGCTCAAAACCAGCCGTTCGTCGGCCGCGCCGCTTTCGCCCACAAAGGCGGCGTCCATGTTTCGGCTGTTCTCAAGGACGCTTCGACCTACGAGCATATGGACCCGTCGCGGCTCGGCAACCGCCAGCAGGTCCTGCTATCGGACCTGAGCGGGCGGGGCAACGTTGTCTATAAGCTGAAGCAGCACGGTCTCGAAGAAAGGCTCGACGACGCCGCGCGGAGCGATCTGCTCGACCGCATCAAGCATCTTGAGTACGAGGGATACGAACTCGAAGCCGCCGAGGGAACATTTGAACTGCTGGTCCGCGACGCACTGACGCCCGGCAGGAAGTTCTTTGAGGTAATCTCCTACGAGACCCAGTCGCGCAAGATCAACGGCCGCGACGCCATGACTTCGGCCACCGTAATTATTCGGGCCGGTGACGAGATCCACTCGGCGCATGCCACGGGCGACGGCCCGGTGAACGCTCTCGATGTGTGCTTCCGGCAGTGCTTGGCCACGGTCTATCCGCAGATCAGGGAAGTGCGGCTGACCGACTACAAAGTCCGCGTCATCGATTCAGGCAAAGGCACCGCCGCGAAGGTGCGCGTCCTGGTCGGCTGGTCCGATCATAAGCGTTCCTGGGCCACGGTGGGCGTCTCGACCAACATCATCGATGCCTCCTGGCGCGCGCTGGTCGATGCTATCCAGCTCGAATTGATGCGGCTGTCCGATGCCGACGACCGGATTGAGAAGGCCGTCGGCGACTTCTGTATTGGTGTCGAACCCGAGTCATGACCGGTCAGGCGTCGGACCGGCGGCTCCAACGGCGGATCTTGAAAACCCGGCCTCGTCCCGGTTCGTTCCGCGATGAGATGATTCGCCGCGCGATCGCATCCATCCCGCGGGGCAAGGTCTCTTCCTACTCTGAAGTCGCTGCTGCCGCCGGTTTTCCCCTCAACCACCGTTTGGTCGTGAAACTCCTGCGCGATGCCGGCGAACGCCTGCCCTGGCACCGCGTGCTTGGCGCACAGGGCGACATCCGGCTTAAGGGGGAAGCTGCCTTGGAGCAGCGCCGCCGTTTGGAGATGGAGGGCGTCCGCTTTCGCGGCAGACGTGTCGACCTCGTCACCCACAGACACGCCTTCGAGACTTGGGCCATCGAGTTGCCGGAGTCGGAGCCTAAGCCGCGATAATAGGTCATGATTCGGCTCACGTTCGTTTGGTTGGTTTTTGCCATCTCCTCGCTGGCACAGCCGCTGGTGGTCGTCGCCATCGACGGCCTGCGGTACGACTTCATTGAAGTCCACAAAATGCAGACCCTGGCCCGTTTGCGCGTGCAAGGCGCCACGGTCGAGCGCATGAAGCCCAGTTTCCCGTCGACCACTTTCCCCAACTTCCATACCATGGCTACCGGGCTGGAACCGTCGCGCCATGGCTTGGTCGGCATGGCCTTCTATGATCGCGCCCGCAAAGAGCGGTTTTACTACCAAACGAACTCGACGGACGGCTCCTGGTATGGCGGTGAACCCTTCTGGGAGACCGCCGAACGCGCCGGCAAGACCGTGGCAACGTTCTTCTGGCCCGGCACCGACGCCGGCGTGAACGGCAAATGGCCGACTTACTTTCGCCGCTACGACTGGCGGGTCAGGCATGACGAGAAGGTCCAACAGGTCGCCGACTGGCTCGCGCTGCCAGCTTCGCGACGGCCCGACGCCATCGTCGTCTACCTCTCCGATATCGACTCAGCCTGCCATCGTACTGGACCGCTCACGCCGGAGACATACGAAGCGGCCCAACGCGTCGACACATCCGTGGCGCGGATCAGCGAGCTGGTGGTGAAGACGGGCGCGACACTGTTGATCGTCTCCGATCATGGCCAGAGCGCGGTGGAGGGCCATCTGGACCTGACGCCGCTGGCCGATTTCCGCGGCTGCATTGCGGCCAACGAAGCGCCGACGACGAACCTCTACTGCGACGATCCGGAGCGCGTTTACGCCGAACTGAAGCCGAAGGAGAAGGGCTGGCACGTCTATCGCCGCAACGAGACGCCCGCGCACTTGAAGTATCGCGACAACCCGCGCATCGGCGACCTGGTGATACTGCCGGACCGGCCGCTGATCGTGCAGGTATTGCCGCAGGGCGACGGGTCGACAGCCGTACCGCATCTCAAAGGGATGCATGGCTACGATCCCGTCGTCAACACTGAGATGGATGCGCTGCTAATCGGCGTTGGCGGGCCATTCAAAACGGGCGCACGCGTCGCCGCGGCGCGCAATGTCGATGTGGCTCCGTTGATCCTGCACCTGCTTGGCGTCGCCGCGCCGAAGGGCATCGACGGCGACTTCACTCGCGTGCGAGGGCTGCTGAAATAACCAGCTCTTCAACTTCGCGCCAGAGTGCCATGTCGAACTCCATGACGAGATGCTCGCCCATGAAGAAGGTCTGGAGACGCGACTGCTCATCAATCTCAATCTCGTCCTTGCGGCCCTTGTAGCTCAGTTTCTTGTTGAAGCGGATACGGGTGCGGGACGGGTCCTCGGCTCTGAGCTCAGGCGCGCCCTTGATGAATAAGTGGTCTCTCTGGAACCAGTTGGCGGCTTCGCTGACGTTGGGCGGGACGAGGTAGGAGTCCTTGCCGTAGGCATCGACGATCGCGGCCAAACGAACTGCAACGCCCCAATCGTTGAGTGTCCTGGCCAGTCGCAGGACGGCGCGTCCGCCGAGCGATTGGCCGTATAGAACGACACGCGCCTGTTTCGCTTCTTCTGCGCCGAGTTTGCCGTCGCGGTTGAAGTCGAACGCTTCGCGGATGAGCCGTTCAGCGAGCGCGAGCTTGCGGTTTTCGGCAGTCTCCACCCAGACTCCCTTGAGTTCACGCCGTTTGAGGGCGATGGCCGTGCGGCGGATACAGCGAGCCGGATTATCCCATCGTTCCCAACCGCCGACGATGCCGAGGACGAGGGTTTCGCCGGGCTTGACCGGCAACGGCGTGGCGAAATCGTCGAAGGTCTGATTGCGCGAATCGGCGCGGGCGGCAGGCGCAGCCGCACAAATCAGCAACAGGATGTGCAACGCGGGGCGCACTCAAGAGTATTGTCGTATGGATGGCTGAAACGGTTTCACCACTTGGTTTTGGCGCTCTGTATGAGCGGCACGCCAGGGACGTGTACCGGTTTGCGCTCGCCCTGACTGGCAATGTCGCGCAGGCCGAGGATCTGACGGCGGAGGCGTTCCTCCGCGTTTGGCAGGCGGGCGAGCGCGTGGATCAGATGACTGTGCGCGGCTATCTGATCGCGACGGTGCGGAACCTGAACCGTAGCCAGTGGCGGCGCGAGAAGCGGCTTGTGCAGATGCCCGATGGGATGCATGCGCCGGCGGTGGACCCGAATGTTCACCTGGAACTGGAGCGAGTGCTTCAGGCGCTGAACCACTTAGAGCCGGCTGACCGTGAGGTGCTGCTGATGCGGGCCGAGGGCGGGTTAAGTTACGAGGAGATCGCCGAGCTTACGGGCTTGACCGAAGTGGGGGCACGCAGCCGGGCGCACCGGGCGCGAAAGAGATTGATGGAGGCGTTATGTCAGAAAACGTGATGGACCGGCTCTTGCCGGATAGCGTCGGGCCTTCGCCCGAAGTCGAGAAGGCGGCGTTGCGGGAGACACAGATTGCATTGCACGAACGGACGACGTCGACTGCAATCGCGTTCGGCGCTGCAGGCTTGGTGTTCGCCTGCCTGCCGGAACGCGCGGCGTGGGTTGTGGTCGGTCTCAGGCAAGGTGGCGTTTGGCTGGCCGCGATCCTCTGTCTCGTCTCCCTCGGATTACTTTGGAGATTCGTCCGCGCGACCATGCGGCTGCGCGCGCTGGGTATTCGCCGGGAACGCGGCGTAAGGCCGCGCTGGAGTTGGGAATTCGCGGGGATCTTCGTAAGCATTGCCGTCGTTTCGACTGTCTGCGCGGCGGTCGGGTGGACACTCACATACACCGCGCCTGGCCTGTTACCAGGCTTGGTGGTGGCCACATGGTTGGGCCTGCGCCTGAAACAAGTCCCAACCTACGACGAAGCGCAGGCGGAGCAGCGCCAAGTGTTGAGCATCAAACAGGACGACGATCAGGGCAACGGGTAGCCAGTTCGTTTGGCAGCAATCAGAGACCGCCATCACACCACGCTACTGTGCGAGCGAAAACCGTCAACGAAAGTGTAACGAACGCGCCATTGGTGGATAGTGTCTAGTGTGAAGGATGCGCGGGAGCGGTTGCCAGGTTTCGCCGAGGTCTATGGGACCTGCGCTCGGGACGTTTGGCGATTCGCGTTGTCGTTGTCGGGCAATCGGGCTTGGGCGGACGATCTGACGGCCGAGGCGTTTCTGCGCGTATGGGAAGCGGGCGAACGCGTCGAGTTGAACTCCGTCAAGGCGTATCTGTTCGCCATCGTTCGGAACCTGTATCTGAAGGAACTCGTGAAGCGGAGCCGGATCACGGAGGTCGTGGACCGTCCGCTGGAGGCGTCGACGGCCGGGGCGGAGTTGGAAGAGGTGCTGCGGATGCTACAGGCATTGCCTGAGGACAGCCGGGCGGCTTTGATGCTGCGGGCGGAGCAGGACATGAGCTATGCGGAGATCGGCGCGGTGCTGGGAATGAGCGAAGGCGCGGCGCGGGTGAAAGTGCACCGGGCCAGGGCGAGGCTCGAAGAGATGAGGAGCGGGACATGGAAGAAGTGAAAGGCGGGTTGTTGCCGCCCGATCTCGGGCCGGGACGGGATCTGGCGATGGATGCGCTGCGGCGTACGCAAGGAGCAATGCGGCAGCGGGGACGTTCGCTTGGCTTGGCCCTGGTATTGACGGCCCTTTCGCTGGTTTGTTTGCCAGAGGGCAAGGGGTTCGTTGAGGGTCTGCGGAAAGGCGGAATCCCGTTGGCGGCAGTGTTGCTGGCTGTCTCAGGGTTGTTTTGGTGGCGCTACCTGGGCTCCTGCAAACGCATGTCTGGAACGGGTTTGGCACCGGCGCGGTCGCACAAGGCGCGCCTGGCCTGGGCCTTCGGCGGATGGTTTGTCGGCGTGGCGATCGGCGAACTGCTCTGTATTTCCTTCGGTCTCCGCAATACGATTTCGAATTTGACGGGCATTGTTGTGGGCTGTGTGGCGCTTTGGGCCGGCGAGAAGATGGGCGAACTCTCCGAAGCAGCGCAGGTCCGGACCGTGCATACGCTTTTCGGCTACGACGACTTCGACGACGATCAGGGCAACGGGTAGCCGAGGCTGACTTGGGGCCCGCCGGCGTGGCCCTCCACCGCGGACCACGGGTTGTCCGGCGAGCCGCCTGCGTGAGCGGGCGGTATGTTGCCGAACGGACCTCGCGCTGACGCACGAGGCTCGCATGACATCAGGTCTCCCCCGGCGATATGCTGACCACGTGACGTACCTGATCACGTTCTCCTGCTATGGGACCCATTTGCGGGGGGATGAACGTGGATCGGTAGACCGCCGCCAGGCAATACCTGGGTTGCCGTCGATAGAGCCGAATGAGCGACAGGTGGAGGCGAATCGTTCGCGGATGACGATTGCGGCTTACGAATTAAATGAAGGGGACCGGGCAGTGGTCATCGCATCGATCCGAGAGACTTGTGCTTACCACGGTTGGGGCCTGCTCGCGGCGCATGTCCGGACGGAGCATGTGCACGTGGTGGTCTATGCCGAAGTCAATCCGGAATCGGTTGTGCGCGACCTGAAGACGTACGCGAGCCGGCGGTTGAATGAAAGGGGCCCACGGGTGGAGAAACGGTGGACCCGCCGGGCGAGTACCCGCTGGCTGAAAACGAGAGAGAGTGTGCTGGCAGCGATACGTTACGTCGCGGAGGAGCAAGGAAACCCGATGGCGCTGCATGTGTCGGATGACCTCGCTGTTTGAATCCGCTTCGAAGGACCTGAAGTGTGGCCCGCAACGAGCCGCCTGCGTCAGCGGGGGGTGTGTTTGCCGGATGTACCTCGCGCTCACGCACGAGGCTTGCAAGGGTGGAGTTCTAGTCTGAACTACGGCAACGGGTAGCCGAGGCTGTCGCGGAGCCATTCGGCGTTGTCTTTGACGGCGGCGCGAAGGGTTTCGAGGAGCCGTTCGCGCTTCTCGAAGAGGCGGTAGCCCTCGCGAGGACGCAAATAGCCGCGGGACTTGGGATCTTCGAGATTGAGCTGGTCGGGACCGACCTCGGCGGCGCGTTCCTCATATCGTTTTCGGTTGTCGAGCAGCGCCTTGACGATGAAGGGGACCACGACCGAATAGTCCGATTGCATCGACTCGGTGGTCTTCATGTAGTGGTTCTTGTCCACCTTGCCCCAGGTCACCGCTTCGGCCGGGAAACACGACGATAGCGACCCGTCTGTGACCGGCGCCGAGACGATCTGCACGTCAAACTGATAGCCGCGCACGTCGGGCAAACCCAGCACCTGCCCCAGCGCAGGCTCCGGCTGCAGGTTGAAATTCTTCGGCACGCCGCCGCCGAGAATCCAGGTCCCGAGCGCGCGGGCTTCGTTTTCAAACAGGCCCCAGTAGTGGTAAGCGCAGGACTCGAAGACCTCGGCGTGGATGTCGAGTTCGAACGAGTAGTCGTCCAGTAGGCCCGCCTCGCGCATGGCCCAGAGCTTCATCGAGTTCAGGAAAATGGAGCCGTCGCCGGGCGCGCCGACGAAGTAAGGGATAGCCATGCGGTGGCATGTCGCCAGCATGCCCGGCTGGACCCCGTTGCGCCGTTCGAGCTTGTCGAGCCAGGCACCGAGGCGGTAACGGAACTCGGGGCCGGTCATCTTCGCCTGGAATTCGGGAAGTTGCAGGAGGGCGGAGAAGAAACGGTCCTGGTCGAGCAGGACGTCCTCGTCGAACGCCATATCTGTGACGCGGATTGTTCGCTCGTCGCGCAGGGCGGCGTCATCGCCGAAGATGGGGACTTCGTGAACGGGCTCGGGGCGGCCGGTGAGTGAGCGGTGGCCGTCGTGGTAGCACATGGCGTCGGTCCCGCTCAGGTAGGCGATCCAACCGGTTTCGAGCAGCGGGTTGAGCCAGGTGTGGTGCTGGCCGCTGACAGTGACCGGGCCGGCCAGGGCGAGTGTGAGCGGACAACCCGCGCCGATTGCGGAGTCAAGGATGGTGTAGATGCGCCGCAGATATGCTCCGCCGAAGGCAGGCAAGCAGTGTCGGAAGAGTTCGTCCAACGTGGTGACTTCGTCCACGCGGTGGGTGCGGACAATACGGCGGGCGTCGCAATCGGAATGGTTCATCTTGGGTCTCACCCACTTCTGACGCTAACAAGTTGCGGCGACGCGGGGCAAGACCGGTGCGCGGGGATGAGCGACAATACTATACGTAAGGAGGCTTCACCATATGAATCGCATTATGAGCCGCATCGCCCTGTTGTTGTTGACCGCCGTGTGCGGGCTTGCCAGCGCGCAGCCGCGCTTTGTCGATGTCCAGCCCCGGAGAACCAGAGACTACGACGAGCGTCGTGACCGCGGCTATTGCGTGGTGCGGTTGCGGGTGGACGACGAGGTGGTGGTCCACATACGGGGCGCCCGGCTCGGGTTCGAGACGGTGCGGGGCCGGGAGGCATCCGACGAGGGGTCAGAGTGCTCGCAGCCGATGCCGTTTGGAAACGCGATGGACAATTTCCGCTTCCGCGGCGTTGACGGGCGGGGACGGGTCGAATTGGCCGAGGGGCCGGATTCGGGCAATCGCTTCACGGCGCGTGTGCGCATCCTGGACAGCAAGGGCGGTGATGAGGGCTATACGTTCAGGATCGAGTGGGACAACCGCAACCCGGGCCAGAGCGCGGGCGCATGGGGCGGCTGGGGCGGATCGGGCGGACGCCAGGGTCAGGGTTCCGATTGGGGCTCGGGCACGCAGACTGGCGGTTCCGGTTGGGGAACTGGCACGCAGACTGGCTCGTCGGGTTGGGGTTCGGGCTCGAATTCGCGCACATGGTACGAGAGTGACTTCCAGGGCACGACGGCCGGTTCGGGTACGGCCCGCATGGCGGGACAATCGGATCTTCGGCTCACCTCGAGTTCACTTCGGCTGCGCAAGAACGGCCAGTTTCAACTCGAGATCGTCGGCGCGGAGACGGTGCGTTTCAATGGAAGCTGGCGGCGCGACGGAGACACAGCGATTCTCGATATTCGCAACGGCTTCTCAAACGGCGGCGCTGAAGGCACGGGGCGTGTGGCGATCGTCAACAACGAGGTGCAAAGCCTGACGCTGGAAGGGCGCAACCGCCAGACCAGCGCGGCGTTCACTGTCGAGTTCCGCGGACGGGCGACCGGGCGAAGGAATCAATGGTAATCAGGAAAGCGCGGCGCGGATAGCTTCGGCGATCCGCGTCGTATGCTTCTCGACATGCTCGGGGCTGGCAGCCTCGACCATGACACGCGCCAGCGGTTCGGTGCCAGAGAAACGCACAAGGACACGGCCTGTATCGCCCATCTCGGTCCGGGCATCCGCGATTGCCTGTTGCACATCGGGCAACTGCTCGATGGGCCGTTTCACCTTGAAGCGGACATTCACCAGCTTCTGCGGATAGATGGTGAAGCCGGCCGACAACTCGTCGAGCGAACTGCCGCTGCGGCGGGCCACTCCCAGCGCGCGCAAGGCCGAAAGCATGCCGTCGCCGGTGGTGGCATAGTTTCTGTGGATGACGTGGCCGGACTGTTCGCCGCCCAGCGGCAGGCCTGACCGGATCATCTCTTCGAGGACATACTTGTCGCCGACAGCAGTACGGCGCAAGGCGATTCCGCTTTCTTCAAGAGCGCGCTCCAAGCCCAGGTTCGACATCACCGTGGCCACGACCGCGGGTTCGACGCCGTCGAATCCGCCACGGCCGAGCAGGTCGCGGGCAGCGATCAGCATCAGGTGGTCGCCATCGAGAATTCTGCCCGAACCCGACACCATCATGCAGCGGTCGGCATCGCCGTCGAAGGCCGCTCCACAATCCGCATGGTTCGCCAGCACGGCCTCGCGCAGAGCCTCGACATGGAGGGCACCGCAGTTCAGATTGATGTTGCGGCCGTCGGGCGAGCAGCCCGTGGCAATAACTTCGGCGCCCAGGCGGCTGAACAACGCCGGGCCAAGCCGCGAGGCTGACCCGTTGGCGCAATCGAGCACGATGCGGAGACCGTCAAGGTCGCCATGAAAGGTGGAGACAAGGAAGTCGATGTAGTGGTTATCCAATGTCTCATCGGCTTCCAGCGCGACTGGAATCGGGTCCACATTTTCTTCGAGGATGGCGAAGATGCGCTGTTCGAGCTGATGTTCGAGATCATCAGGCAGTTTGAAACCGGAGTGGTCGAACGCCTTCAACCCATTGTCCTGATAAGGATTGTGCGAGGCCGAGATCATGACTCCGGCGACGAAGTCCTCGACCTTGGTCAGATAGGCGACACCGGGCGTGGTGGACAGCCCGGCAAAGCGAACCTCGACGCCGGCACGGCGCAATCCGCCGGCGACATGTTCGGCGAGCCATTGTCCGGATTCCCGCGTATCCGTTCCGATCACCACATGCGGACTGCCGCCGTGGGGAGCGTGAGCCGCGGCCCATTCGCCCAGCGCGCATCCAAAGGCGAATACGGTCGGCCGGTCCAGAGGCGCCTGGCCGGCGACAGCTCTGATTCCATCGGTGCCGAATAGCTGGCGTGGCATATTCTCCTATCGGTCAGCTACTACTATTTCTTCACGGCGGGCGATTCCTGGCCGTGCTGCCGCTCGTCAGGCGCCAGGGATACCCTGACCCTGACTTGCGGGGAGGCCGTGAAATTCACCTGCGGATCGCCAGCATAGCAGGTGGTTCGGGCCTCACCTTCGGAGTTCAACATGCGCAGGTCCACCGGATCGGTCAGGACTTCATTGATCGCCTTGACCCGGCTTTCCGGGCCGATGATGGTGAGTTTGTCAGGCACTAGAGTGGACGACACAACGCGCATGCCCTCGGGGACATTCGAGTACCGGACCGAGACCGGGACCGTGCGTGCGACGCGCAATTCCAGCGTCAACCGGACCTGGCTCGGGATGGCCCGTTCGAGCATAATCGCTTCGGGCAGGTTGGCGTTCTCGCGCGAGATCGTGAAGGTCGACTCGCCCGGTCCGCGAACGCCCGACAGATCGATGACCAGCGGTAACGTCTGGCTGCTCAGACGCGACAGCGTGAGTGACGGGCCGCGCACCACGAAATGCACTCGTTCGACCATTTCGGAACTGATCTGAAGCGATTTGGGAATGTTCCGGTACTGGACCGGCGCGGTAATCGACGTTGTCGACTCGCGTGAGCCGCTCAAGCCCAGCCAGATTGCGAAGGCGACAAGGAGCGAGGTGAGCTTCCAGCCGAAGTTGCGGGTGATTATGCGTGTCATCGGCGGAAGGCCTCCGGCGTCGATACGCCCATCTGCGGGGGCCGGCGCTTCGACCTTCGGCCCAGGCGCTGGGCAACCGTATCGATGGTGACCTCCGATTCGAGCTCGCCCATCTGGGCCAGCGAGATCACGCCGCGCTCCTCGCTGACAATGATGGCCAGGCAATCGGACTCTTCGGTGACGCCGATCCCGGCGCGGTGGCGAGTTCCCAGCTTGCGCGAAAGCTCCGGATTCATGGTCAGGGGCAGAAAGCAGGCCGCGGCGGCCAGCCGTCCACCCTGTACGATCACCGCGCCGTCGTGCAGCGCCCCGCCTGGCTGGAAAATGGACAGCAGCAGGTCGCGCGTGACCCGCGAATCCACCGGTACCCCGCTTTCCACAAACGTCCGCAGCCCCACTTCCCGTTCGATCACGATCAGCGCCCCGATCTTGTGCTGGGCCAGGGTCGCGATGGCGAACAGGATTTCGTCGGCCACCTCGATGTTCTCCAACCGGCTGCCGAAGGCCAGCCACCGCCGCTCGCCTAGAGTGGACAGCGCGCGCCGGATTTCAGACTGAAACATGACGATGAGCGCGAACGCGCTGTACGGCGCCAGCGTCTCCAGCATCGTCCGTAGCACCTCAAGGTGGGCGGCCACGGACACAAGGTAGATGAAGATCATCAGCCCGATGCCAATCAGTACGCGCGCCGCACGGCGTCCGCGGATTAGCATCACGCACTGATAAATCAGCACTGCAACCACCAGAATGTCCAGCACGGCCGTGAACGTCAGCCGCGGCAGGCTATTCATCAGATCGCTGAAAGTATCTGGCTCCATTTCTCTTCTGCCCTAATACTCAACAAACTCGTCCGACAAAATCAGTTTACTCGTAGCTCGTACCGCAAGTCCCGCACGCGCTCTGCGGCTCATCCACCGCTTTCCCAGAACCCGTTGGGCGGTTTCATGCGTCCAACCTCTCGATGAGGCTCTTTGCGACGACGCTGGCCCTCGCTGTTGCAGCCGTCGCTGCCCTAGGCGGCGACCGCGAAACACTGGTGCGCGATGCGGTGGACAACTACTTCCGTTCGGCCCGGCTGATGCAGCAATTCGCCGTCATCCGGCAGACCGAGCGGCGCGACTTTCAAAACAACGGCGATCTCAAGACCCGCGATCATTGGACCCAGCGCATCGACTTCATCGATGGCGTCCGGGTCGGCTGGACAATCGAACGCGACGGCAAACCCGTGAGCGAGGAAGAGCGAATGCGCAGCTATGCCTCCGCCCGTCAGGCCGCCGCCGAATGGAAGGCGAAGCCCCCCGCCGAACGGAAGAAGCAACTGGAGAAGGCGGAGAAGGAAACCGACTACTTGCGCGAATTCCCGAACGCGCTTGCCTTTACCGCTCTGCCCGACGAAGTGGTAAACGGGCGCATGGCGATGGTCTGGTCTTTCAATCCCAAGCCCGGATACAAGGCCAAGACGATGGGTGGACGCATTTACGAGGGAGTGACCGGCAGGATCTGGCTGGACCGCGAGGAACGCCAGTTGGTCCGGCTGGACGCCGAGGTGACGAAGGAAGTCACCATCGGCGGATTCCTGGCCAAGATCGAGAAGGGCACACGGTTCGAGTTGACGCAGACACGGATGGAATCCGGCTGCTGGCTGCCTTCGCACCAGTTGGTCAACTATGGCGCGCGCATCCTGATGGTGAAGGGCATCCACCGTTCGGTGGACACGCACTACCGGCAGTGGCGCAGATCAGCCGGTCCCATCTGGAGCGGCAACTGAAGCGGCTCGCCCGCCCCTGTCCTCAGTCCACCATCACTATGGCCGTGCCCGCGGCCGTCACCATCAGCATGCCGCCGCCGTGGGCGGTGGAGATGGTCTCGTAGTCCAGATCGACCCCGATGACGGCGTTGGCGCCCATCTGCAGCGCCTCCTCGCACATCTCCTGGATGGCGAGGTCCTTTGCCTTACGTAATTCGTCTTCATAGGCGGCCGAGCGGCCGCCCACGATGTCTCGAATCCCGGCGAAGAAATCCTTGAAGATATTGGCGCCGAGGATCGCCTCGCCGGATACCAGTCCGAGGTACTGCTTGATCTCTTTGCCTTGTAGAGTGGCCGTGGTAACGACAAGCATGGTGCTAGTAAGGAATTTTAGTCTCAGTCGCTACCCAAAGCGCAAACGGCTCGCCGCCCTCGGCTTCCAGACTCCGGTGTGTGGGCAGTGATCGCAGTTCTGCTTTGAGCGGCACTTGGGTGTAGATGAAGCTGTCGTCGAAGCCCGCGGACGAGGCGTCCCTATGCGACGCGGCGAAGTAAAGGGCGTCCAGCCGTGCCCAGTAGATCGCGCCCAGGCACATCGGGCATGGTTCGCAGCTTGAATAGATCGTGCAGCCCCTCAGATCGAAGCGGCCGAGCGATTGGCAGGCCGCGCGGATGGCTGACACCTCGGCGTGGGCTGTGGGGTCGTTCGCGCTAGTGACTCGGTTAGAGCCCTCTGAGATGACTTGGCCATCCTTTGCGATGACCGCCCCAAAAGGACCGCCGCGCCCAGACTGGACGTTTTCCACGGCCAGCCGGATGGCGCGGCGCAAAAATGAATCGTGCATTATCGGCTCCGGGGCATTCGTGAACCAGGCCCCGAAGAACTATTCTACAGCGGCTACTTCCGCTTGCCGTAATTCTCTTCGGCCTTGGCCCAGTTGACCACGCTCCACCATGCGGCGAGGTAGTCGGCGCGGCGGTTCTGATACTTCAGGTAGTAGGCGTGTTCCCAGACGTCGCAGCCCAGGACAGCATACTTGCCTTCCATCAGCGGATTGTCCTGGTTCGGCGTCGACATGATATCGACGCTGCCGTCGGCGGCGGCCACAAGCCAGGCCCAACCGGAACCGAAGCGGCTCATGCCGGCGGCGTTGAACTGCGTCTTGAAGTGCTCCACGTCGCCATACTTGGCCTTGATTGCCGTAACCAGGCCGCCGGTGGGGGCGGCTGTGGAAGGCGCACCCATGATCTGCCAGTACATCGCATGGTTCCAGTGGCCGCCGCCATTGTTGCGCACGGCGGTGCGGATCGCTTCCGGTACGGCCTTGACGCCGGCGGCGAGCAACTCTTCCAGGCTTTTGCCGGCCAGGTCGGGCGTCGTTTCCAGCGCCTTGTTCAGGTTGGCGACATAGGCGGCATGGTGCTTGCCATGGTGGATTTCCATGGTCGTCTTGTCGATGGCGGGCTCCAGCGCGTCAACGGCGTAGGGAAGCGGCGGAAGGGTGAATGACATGAACTCTCCTCTGACTTCGAATCTGACGGATGTCTCTCTAGTAGATGAAGCCAGCGCGCCGACGGATGCGGCCGGATTCGCGGAGAGTGCGGTTTTCCTGCGCCGGTCTAGACGGTGAAACCGCCGGCCCGCTCAAAGGATGCCGCCAACTGGAACATGCCCGGTTCGTCAAAATGGCGTGCCAGAATCTGCATGCCCACGGGGAGTCCATCGGGCGTGGCGCCGCAGGGAACGCTCATGCAAGGTACCCCTGCCAGACTGCCCGTGATCGTGTAAATGTCCGAAAGGTACATCGCCAGCGGATCGTCCACCTTTTCACCCAGTTTGAAGGCCGGGAAAGGCGACACAGGCGTCACCAGGGCATCCACTTTTTCAAACGCCCTCGCGAAATCAGAGGCGATCAGCGCACGCACCTTTTGCGCCTTGAGGTAGTAGGCGTCGTAATAGCCGGAACTCAGCACATAGGTCCCCAGCATGATGCGCCGCTTCACCTCGGCGCCAAACGCTTCGCCGCGGGTGAATTCGTACATTTCGGCCAGCGTCTGGGCCCGGTCGCTCCGCACGGTGTACCGCACGCCGTCATAACGTGCGAGGTTGGCGCTCGCTTCGGCCGTGCAGATGATGTAGTAGGCGGCGATGGCGTACTCGGTGTGCGGCATCGTGACGTCGACGATCTCGCACCCCAGCGACTTCAGCACGTCGACGCCCTTCATGATCCGGTCGCCGGTTTCGCTGTTGAGTCCCTTGAAGTACTCCGCCGGCAGCCCGATACGCATTCCGCCTGCATTCTGTCTTATGGCGGCTTCATAGTCATGAACCGGCGCAAAGGCGCTGGTCGCGTCCAGTGGGTCCCGTCCAGCCACGGTCTGAAGCAGCGTGGCGGCATCGCCCACGGTCCGGCCGAACGGCCCAATATGGTCGAGCGACGACGCGAAAGCCACTAACCCGTAGCGCGAGACACGGCCGTAAGTCGGTGTCACACCCACGACACCGCAGAAACTGGCCGGCTGACGGATCGATCCGCCGGTATCGGAGCCGAGGGATACAGTGGCCGTCCCCTGGGCAACCACGGCCGCGGAGCCGCCGCTCGATCCTCCCGGTACGCGGTCCAGTGCGACAGGATTCCGGACCGGCCCGAAGGCCGAATTTTCGTTCGACGAACCCATGGCGAATTCGTCGCAATTCGTTTTGCCAATCACCAGGCCGCCGGCGGCTTCGACGCGCTCGACCGCGGTCGCGTCATAGGGCGGCATCCAGTGTTCGAGCATCCTGGAACCGCAGGTTGTCGTCACCCCCCTGGTGACGATGACGTCCTTCACCCCAACGGGTACGCCTGCCAGCGCTCCGGCATCTTCGCCCGCGGCAATCTTAGCGTCAACCCGCCGGGCCGCCTCCAGCGCCCGCTCCGGGCACAGCCTCAGGAAAGCGTTCGTCTTCTGATTCTCTGCTTCGGCATTCCGAAGCGCCTCGGCGCAGATCTCGGCGGCACTGAACCGGCGCGCGGCCAGTCCACCGCGAATCGCTGCGATTGTCAGTTTGCTCAGGTCCATGACGGGTTACCGCTCTATGATCTTCGGCACTTTGAAATGACCCGCGCCTGATAGCGGCGCATTGGCCAGGGCCGTTTCGTTGTCAAAGCCGGTGTGCGGAAGGTCCTCTCTCAGCGTCGCTGTCTCGCCGGCTTCGTAGAGCACCTGCGCCATCGGCTCCACTCCCGACGTGTCGAGCTCATTCAGTTTGTCGATATGGGTCAGAATTTCGTCCAGATCGTGCGCCATCCGCCGGATTTCCGCATCGTCCAGGCTGAGGTGAGCCAGCGTAGCCACGCTTCTGACTTCCTGTTCCGTGATTTTCACGCTCCCGCCTTCCTCCGCCGCTCCATAACCGGTGCCGGCAACTGCTCTTCGCGCATCGGCGGACGCTTCGGCACGGCCAGGGTGAAACGGATCTCTCGAGCCAGTTCAAGTCCGATAATCTTCGCCATATTGGCTAGAATCTGGCCCTTCAACCCGGCCAGATTCCTTCGCCAGAGTTCGTCTTCCACTTCCACGGTGATCGTGCCATCGTGGACCAGAGCCACGCGCGTCCTCTGGGCAAGCCGTTTGCCGACCGCCGCGGGCCAGGCGGATGCTACGATTTCGTCCGGCCGGAGCGCCGACTTCGATTTCAACCGTGCAATGAGACGTCCAGCTCTTTCCATGGCAGACGCGAGGTGCGTTTGGGAAAACCCGATTCTAGCATGCCTCACACCGGAGCCCCGTCGTGCTAATCTCTCCCTCTATGCTCGTGCTCGCCTCCCAATCCCCGCGCCGCCGCGAGATCCTCACGAACGCCGGTTTCACCTTTGAGGTCCGGCCGGCCAACATTGCCGAGATCCCGCTCGAAGATGAAGACCCGGCCGCTTATGTCCTGCGCCTTGCGCACGAAAAGGCCGCCGCCATCCCTTGCGCGCCCGGCGACTTGATCCTGGCAGCCGACACCACCGTCGCTGCCTCCGGCCACATCCTCGAGAAACCGCATTCGGATGAGGACGCCGCCCGCATGTTGAGGCTGCTGAGCGGCCGCACCCACCAGGTTCATACCGGTGTCTGCCTTCGCAGCCAGGACGGGCAGTGGTCGGGCGTTGAATCCACGACCGTCCGTTTTCTTGAGATGTCCGAGCCGGAGTTGCTGGCCTACGCCCGTTCGGGTGAACCGATGGACAAGGCCGGAGGATACGCCATTCAGGGGCTTGCGTCGAAATTCATCGACCGCATCGAAGGCTGCTACTTCAACGTCGTCGGCCTTCCGATTTCGCTGGTCTACCGGCTCATGAAACAGGCCGGTTTCCTGCCGGCCGCTTAGAACTTCAACTTTGGCCGCTGCGCGCGTATCCACTTGGCGAAGCTCTCGGGTGCAGCCATGGTCGATAGCCGGCTCTGCCTCACCAGCGCCCAGTCGGTGAACAGGCCGGAAGCCTTGATCCCGGCCAGCGTTATGGGAGGCTCGATTACCCCGGCAAACTCCATTTCCACAGCCCAGAGTTTGGGGTTGGCCTCATCCTGGCGCGGTTGGCCTGCTACCTTGGCCAGCCCCACGACGGCCGATTCCCCGCCGCTGTGGTAAATAAAGACCCAATCGCCCGGGCGCATCGCCCGGATGGCCTGCACGGCCTGCGCGTTGGCCACTCCGTCCCAAAGTGTCCGCCCGTCGGCGGCGAATCGGGAGACGGGATAGTCGGATGGATCGGTCTTGGCCAGAAAGTAGGAATACGGCATCGGATGCCCCCGGCCCGGGCCGTGAACCCCGGGGTACTGGCAATTCTAACACTCATCCGCCAACCTGCTTGTTTTTGAGCGGGATGCGCGCGGCGAGGGCGCCCTGGCGGCGAGTCCCACCCTACAGCGTGGTGTACAATAACGTCGATAGATCATTTGTGATCCAGTCGAACCGTAGTGTCCGCTCACGCCGCTTGAGCCACTCCGGATGGCTGTCGTGGGCCGTGGTGCGGTCTGCCATTGGGAGGGATGCAAATGCAGAGTGAAATCGGGGTAAGTAAGTCTGGCCACACGTACGTGGCTGCTATTTTTCTTGCAGTTATGGCCACCGCAGCGGCTTGGGGCCAAGCCGTTCCAGAGACTCAGAAGCCGCCGGCCGGGCCAGGCGCCGCGGCTGCGGCACAGGCGGTGGCGGAGAACCTCGTGGCGGCCGCCCCTGTTGATCCCAAAACATATATCATTGGTGCCCAGGACGTGCTTGGCATCCGTGTCTGGCGCGAACCCGATTTCTCAGGCAGTGTCATGGTCCGCCCGGACGGCAAGATCACCTTGCCGCTGGTGGGCGACATCGATGCCGCCGGCCTTACCCCCGAAGCGCTCACCGCCCGCGTGGCCGAGGTCCTCGGGAAG
>CAZSBK010000098.1:0-18393 GCA_964604945.1 uncultured Candidatus Solibacter sp. | reverse complement strand
GACATTGCGGGCGACTTCTTTCCCTTCGATCTGCACGGGACGCATCTGCGCGAACCCTGCTGCCGAAAAGAGGGTGACAATCGGAATCAGTGCCAGTAGTTGTCTCATGAATCAAACCTCGTAGCAGTTGCTTCCGTGATTCTAGCGGAGTCTGCCCGCAGTTTCGATCGCTTCTTCTCACCTGACCTGCTACCGCCTTCTCCTGACTCGCATCCCCGAACCAGCCACGGGCACCGGCGGTAAGCACCCACTTGAACCAACGCCGCTCCGCCACCCGGCCCGGTGCCGATGGGGAATTCCCTGGCTGTTTCGCCTTCCTGTCTTGCCTCGGAACACCGGAAGCCAAATAAGGCGGCGAAGCAGGTTGCCGCATTGGTCCAAATCGCTACATGCTCCAATCAGGCCGACCCGTTCGCGCGGCGGGGCCTAGACGCTGGCCGGATCGAGACTGTATGGATCGAAGAGCATCGCAGACGAGTGTATGGGAAACTGAGACCACGGCGTCAGGCGATGTTAAACCGACTGAGGTGCGGCAGCGCGCAGCCCGGCTCCAAGTTACAGCTGCACCTTGAGCTGGGTCAGGCGGTGCTTGAAGACCTTGGCTAACCGGTCGGCTACGTCCAGCATCAATTCTTGAGTTTTCAGCCAACTCCTTTCGTCTGCCAATCCGCCGCAGTGAATGCTTCTACGTATGATGGAAGCCCGTTTATCGTCGAGCCTGAGCCACTCCAAGGAGGCTCCGAATCCAGCCTCGATCTCAGCCTTCTGAAGGTGTAGCGCGTCGAAGAGCGCTTTGTTTTTTCTCCACTCCCCTTTCCGGTATCGATGTAGAGTTCCCCGCGCGCATTCTCATAGCCAACAGCCAAGCAGACCTGTACTCCGCTCATGTTCACCCCTGCCCCAATCCAATTCGCTGGACCTGCAGTTCGATTGGCGAAAAGGTTCGAGTGCCTCCCATCCCCACTCAGGGTGATCAACTGGGTCCAGAATTCAAGCCGCTTGTGCTGGCCATCGGCCCATTCCTTCTTCTTCACCCCGATCGCTTTTGTTTGGTCGTCGGGTGCAGCCAAGACAGTAAACAGCGGTGCGCAAGAGGAAGCGCCTATCTTCACCGCTTCAACTCTGACCAGATAGAATGACACGTCTGCAGGAGTGGCCTCATTGAGCCAATCGATTACGCGCTTGTGCTCGATCCGGGGCTCCGGAGTAATCCAGATCGCGGTCTTTGCGTCGAGGTTGACGAGGTAGGTAAGCAGTTTGCCGAGATGATCATGATTCGACTTCTCCAACTGATTCTCTATGATCACCGCGTGCCCTTCGGCACCCTGGCACAGCAAGTCCACGATGAAGTCGCCAACACGCTTCTCACGCTCTACGACGCTCAATTCGATGCCGAGTCTTTCAGACAGCGCTTCGATGTGTTGTTCCAACCACACCGTGAGATGCTGCGCCTCCTTCGGAAATACTTCCCGAATCGGCACTAACTCAATTCGACCAATACGGTTCAGCAACGGTCCGTCTCCCTTCCACGAAATCCTGCATCATCAATCAAACACGGCTTCGCGGCCCGAAATCATGATAGCTAAACGCCTGGAAGGTCGGACAATTTTGTAGAGGCTCGACCGCGGCAGCGAGAAGTGCTCGTACTCGTTGCGGCCGAGGAAGGGGTTGTCGAGGCGGGCGCCGGTGAGCGAAGTTCACTCCGACTTCAGCGATGCCAAGTCGATCGAGAAGCGGTACTTCACATCGGAGTTGAGCATTCGTTCGTAAGCTTCATTGACCTTTTGGATGGGGATCACTTCGACATCGGCGGTGATGTTGTGCGCGCCGCAGAAGTCGAGCATCTCCTGGGTCTCCGCGATGCCGCCGATGAGCGAGCCGGAGAGGCTGCGCCGCGCGAACAGGAGACCGAACGCCGAAACGGGGAATGGTTTTTCAGGCGCGCCGACAAGGGTGATGTTGCCGTCGCGGCGGAGGAGTTGGATGTAGGCGTTGATGTCGTGGTCGGCGGAGACGGCGTCGAGGATGAAGTCAAAGCTGCCGGCGTGTTTCTGCATCTCGTCCGCATTGCGGGAGATGACGACCTCGTCAGCGCCAAGGCGCAGCGCGTCGTCCTTCTTGCTGGGCGATGTCGTGAAGACCACCGTGTGAGCGCCGAGCGCATGGGCGAATTTCACGCCCATGTGGCCCAATCCGCCGAGTCCGACCACGCCGACCTTCTTGCCAGTGGTGACTCCCCAATGGCGCATTGGAGAGTAGGTTGTGATTCCGGCGCAGAGCAGAGGGGCAGCACCGGCCAGACCCAGATTGGCGGGAACGCGCAGCACGAAGTTCTCGTCGACGACGATGCTGTCGGAATAGCCGCCGTAGGTCACGCCGCCGAGGTACTTGTCGGGAGAGTTGTAGGTCAGCGCCATGTTGTGGCAGAACTGCTCGAGACCGGCCTGGCACTCGGGGCAAGTGCGATCGGAGTCAACGAGACAGCCGACACCGGCGAGATCGCCGGGTTTGAACTTTGACACGGCCGAGCCAACAGCGGTGACCCGGCCAACGATCTCGTGGCCAGGGACGCATGGGTAGACGGTGGGCATGAGGCTGTGCCATTCGTCGCGGACCGTGTGGAGATCGGAGTGGCAGATCCCGCAATAAAGGATCTCGATCTGGACGTCGTATGCGGTTGGATCGCGCCGGACGATCGTTGCGCTGGCCAGCGGCGAGGCCGCACCGGTAGCGGCATATGCTTTGGACTTGTACATGGATGCATCCTTCCGTCGGTCTCACTGCATTCCCAGAATCAGCGGTTGTGCTGCGAAGCGCTGACGTATGCAATCCAGTTTACAGGTTTGCCGCGTAGTCTTTCCGGCATGGCGGATGGGTCATCGCGGTGGTGAATGCATGCGGACGGCTCGGGCCGGTTTATCCGATATAGAAAAGGCTGAGGCGGGGGAGCGAGAGGCGTTCGTAGACCTTGCGGTCGAGGAACGACTTTTCGAGGCGGGCAAGCTGGTCAGCGGTCATTTTCGAACGGTAGGGGCGGAGTTGGAAATCGAGGTCCCGGCGCATCTGGAAGAGGTCTTCGTCCGAAAGGCGGGTGCGGGCGATGGCGGCCATTTTGTCTTCGAGGGCGGTGAGGCGCTGATCGAGTTGTTCGGGGCTGGCGAAGTGCTCTTCGATGGTGTCGAGGATTGCTTGGAGGGCATGGGCGATTTCGGCAAACCCATCGAGCGCGGTGAGGGCGACGGCGGCCGTTTCCAGGTGCTTGCGGACCTGCTCGATGGGGAAGGGCGCCTCGACTTCCCCGCCCTGCGAAACCAGGCCTGCGGCGTTGTCAGCTATGGCCTGGGCCTCCTTCATGACGGCCTGGGTGCAATAGGCGATGGAGTTGACCGCCTGGGTCTTGTTCTTGCGGACGCGCCACTTGTCGAAGGCGGCATTGATGCCGCGCAGGACGGCTTCAAGTGGGACGCCGGCATTCTTCCAGGATTCAAGCAGCGCCCAATCGAGCGGCGACAGTAGGAAGAGCGCAGTGCCGCGTGCGCGCTGGAAGTGCTCTTCGACCTCTGTGAAGTAGTTGAAGTAGTTCCCGCGCCAATCGGAGGATTCGTTTTCCGGTGGTGGGGCTGGCGCGCTCACTTGCGGTTGCGCTCCCAGATGAGGCGAAGGCCTTCGAGGGTGAGGTCTTCGTCGGCGAGGGTGACGAAGCGCGAACCGGAGACGATCAGCGGGGCCTGGCCGCCGGTGGCGACGGTCTTGGTGCCAGGTCCCATCTCGGCAATCATTCGTTCGAGGATGCCGTCGATCATCGAGATGGCGCCGTAATAAATGCCCGACTGGATGCTGCCGACGGTATTGGTGCCGATCAGTTTCTCAGGTTCACGGAAATCGACCATGGGCAGGCGGGCGGTCTTTGTGAAGAGGCCGGAAATGGACATGCCGATGCCAGGGCAGATGATGCCGCCGAGATACTCGGCGCAGGCCGAAACGGCGTCGAAGGTGATGGCGGTGCCGAGATCAACGACGATGCAGGGTCCGCCGTATTTGGCGATGGCGGCGACGGCGTTGACGATGCGATCAGCGCCGACTTCGCGAGGGTTGTCATAGAGGACGGACAAGCTGGTTTCGGTGCGGCTGTTGATGAAGACGGGCGTCGAGTTGAAATAGCGGCGCGTCATCGCGGTGAGGCTGGTTTCGAGCGGCGGAACGACGCTGGCGATGACCACGCCGGTGATGATGGCGGGGTCGAGCGAGGAGAGGGCAAAGAGGTCGCGGAAGGCGATGCCCCACTCGTCGGCGGTCTTTTCGTGAACGGTGCGCAGACGCCAGCGGCTGACGATCTGCGCGCCATCGAAGACCCCGATGGTGAGGTTGGTGTTACCAGCGTCGATGGCAAGGAGCATGCACCTATAGGCTAACTGAAACAGGCGATGCGGGCTGTGGTAGTCTCGCGGCATGAAGGCCATTCTGTTGTTGATGGCGGTCGGATTCACCATGTGGGCGCAGCCCGCGCCGGACGTGAACGAGTTGGTCAAACGGACGGGGGAGCGGTTCTTCGCGCTCGAAAACTTCGACGTGGAGTTGAAGATCGGATTGCTGGGCGACCATCCGATGGAGCGGCGGATGCGGCTGGCGCGGCGCGAGGATGGATCGCTCCTGCATGATTCGAAGACCGGGTACATCACGATTGTGCGGGATGGGCGGTTGATCCGAATCCGCGGCCAGTACAAGGAGTGGACGGAAACGGCGGCCGAGGGGCCCGAGATGCGGAGCCTGAAGGGCGTTTTCGAGCAGCAGATCACACGCTTTGAGAAATTAGTGGCGGTGGAGTTCGAGATTGAGTTTGTGAAGTGGGAGGAGTTGAAGCGCGGTTCAAAAAGAGTGAAATGCGCTGTGGTGAGGATGTGGCCGCGAAGACAGGCGGATGGAATCTGGAAAGAGACGCTGTGGATCGAACCGGACGAGGCGCTGGTGTGGCGCAGCTTGTGGGAGGAGACGCGAGTAGGCGCAGGGGTGATGTCGACGGCGAGACAGGTGGACTACGATTGGCGGGCGACGGCAGCGCCGATCGGGGACGGGGTGTTCGATTCGGAGAAGCTGAAGAAGTACAGAAAGGTGGACAAGTTCACTTCATCGGCGGGGATGGGGGCGACATTGCCGTCGAAGGTGGGGCCGTAGTCTGGTGCTAGGCTGGTGGCCATGCGATACTCCACGTCTGTATTTGTGTAGGGATTGATTGGCTTTTTGGGGTTGCTGTTTTTGGCTTATTGCGCTCCTCTGGAACCGCTGAGCACGGGCTTCTGGACAGGGGTGGTCTGGGTCCTGTGCGGGATTGTGAACGCGGTTTATCCGGCTAAACTCCTGGGCATCGGTCGCCGGGCGCATGGCGCGTGGTTGGCAGCAGCGGGTGTGCTGCTTTGTCTGGCCTGTGTGATGTGGCCGGTCCGGCCCATTCCCGCCGGGAAGACGGCGATGCTGCTGGATAGCTACCTCGCCGGATACGACTTCGGCGAAAGGCACGAGAATGTCATCAAGGGCAGTCCTGAACAGGTGATGGCATCGCTGAAGGCGGTCAGGGTAGAAGATATCAGGATTTGGCAAACCCTGATGCGGATTCGCGTGATGCTTTTCGGGGGAGCACCGGTCAGGCGGAATCAGCCGGCCACCACGGCGCCACTGCTCACTTTGATGCAGCAGCCTGGGTCAGGTTTTCTGCTGCTCGAAGAGCGCCCATTCGAGATCGTCATGGGCATGGCGGGACGGCCGTGGGCGAACCAGGGCGCACCAGGGGTGCACGACGCCGAAACGTGGAGGGCATTTCACGAGCCGGGCTCGATCCGCGTGGCGTTCAATTTCCGGGTTGAGGACATGGGGCGAGGCGAATCACGCTTGATCACTGAGACACGGATCGCCGGCACCGACGATGAAGGGCGGAGCCGGATGGCGCGCTACTGGCGCGTGATCTATCCCGGCAGCGGCTTGATCAGGCGAGAGATTTTGAACGCTGCCGAAGCACGGCTCCACTGAGGCGGGGCCAGACGGGCTAGGCCGGCCGGACGCCGCCGGCGGTGACGGTGATGATCTCGCCGTTATCTTTCCGGATGCGTAGGAAGCCGTCGACGGTGAGACCGGCCGTGGTTCCAAGGACGGGGCCGTTGGGCAGGTCGACAGTCACACGGCGGCCTTCGACATAGCTGGATGCGGCGCTAAACAGGCGCAGAATAGCGTCCTTGCCCATGGTCTTTAGGGTCTGGACATGGGCGTCGATGGAGCCGGCGATGACTCGCAGAAGAAGATCGCGATCGAATTCGGTCCCTGTTTCGATGAGCAGCGACGTGGCAATGGGCCGAAGTTCATCGGGGAAATCAGGCTGGGTGACGTTCAGACCGATGCCGGCTAGGACGGCGCCGTCATCGAGTTGAGCAAGGATACCGGCGAGTTTCTTCCCTGCCCCAAGGGTCAGCACGTCGTTGGGCCATCGGAGATCGACGGCGAGTCCGGCGAAGACCTGCAATGCGTCGGCAACGGCGACACCGAGGGCGAGCGTGACGACCGGCAGTTCAGCGGGCGGCAGGTCCGGGCGAAGGATCTGGGTGAAGTACAGGCCGGTGCAAGGGGGCGAGTGCCAACTGCGGCCGAGACGGCCCTGGCCGGCGGTCTGCTCATGGGCGGCTACCACGGTGCCGGCGGCAGCACCCTCACGAGCAAGCTCGGCGGCGCGGGTCATCGTGGAACCGATGGAGTCGTGCCACTCGATGAGGCGGGAGGTCATCGGCGAGATCGTCCCGGCGAACGCTTCATAACGGCAAGGGCCGATCTTGGGGTCATGACCTTGACGGCGGAACGGGAGAAACCGGAGGTGTCGCGGGTGACGATCAGGTCGCAGTTGGCGGCGAGAGCGGCGCTGGCGGTGACAGCGTCCTCGAAGTCGGGCCACTGCCACTCTGAAGCCTGCTTCAGTACGGCCCCGTCCACGAGCGCGATGGAGCACATGGTGAGTAAGTCGGCAACAAGCTCATCGGCCCTGTCGCGGCCTGACCGCTTGGCGAGCAAGTAGTACACAGTGGTGATGCAGTGCGCCGACAGGTAGCCGCGGACGAGCCGGTCCTCAAATGCAGCCCAGATCATTTGGCTGTCCTGGATGTGTGGAACACGGTCCAGGAGCACATCGAGGATGATGTTGGAATCGGCTAGGACCTTCACTTGGAGTACTTTTCAAGCAAATACCGCTTGTAGTCCTCGGGGTCCGCACCCTTTATGCAGCCCCTCCACTTGTCGAGTAGTGGAGTTGCTGACTTGCCACGCGAGCTCGCTGTCACTTCGTAAACGTAGGTTTCGAAGAGCCGCGAGACAGACGTCTTGCGCCGGGCAGCGTGGCGCTTTATGCGCGCGATGGCGTCGGGGTTCATGCTCAGGGTCAGCTTCGTCGTCATACGTATACCTCACTTCCAGTATACGTATAGTCGTCAAGTCCCGTTCACACAAGGGTGAGGCGGAAGTTGATATCGACGGCGCGGGCCGAGTGGGTAATGGCACCGGCGGGGCCGCGGTTGGATCAGATCCGGCTCATTCGCCTACCAACCGCCCGTGGAAAGATTGACGGCCAAGTCAGGAACAATCGCGGAATCAGTTCTGCCTAGCTTCATTCAACGATCTAAAGATACGCTCCATTTCTGCCGATTACGTTCCCGGACAGATCATGCACCCTCCAATGCTCCGTTTTTCTCTCTGGTTGGCCTTTGCGGTGCCCCTGCTCATGGGATCAGTTCTCTGTGGCGCGACACAAGTGTTGCCGCAGCTTGCCTATGGCGGCGGCTGGTCCACAACCGTCTATCTTTTCAATACTGGGAGCGCTTCAGGAACATCGACGATCGCGTTCTATGACGACAACGGGAATGCCCTGGCCGCTCCTGCAAAAGGCGGCGCACCTGTTTCGATCCTGAGCGAGGCTCTCGCCCCGGGAGCCGCCGTCTCGATCGACTTTCCGAACGCCGGTCCACTTCAGCAAGGCTGGATCGCGCTGGACCTGGCTGCGGGCGTGAACGGCTACGCCGTGTTCAGACAGTCCGTCGCGGGCATTCCCGACCAGGAGGCCGTGGTTCCTCTGGTTGCGACTGGATCCCTCTCGGCGAGCTTTGCTTTCGACAACAGGGGTCTGGTGACCACGGCGTCCGTGGTGAATCCATCCAACGTGACGGCGCTGGTCAACGTTGTTGTCAGAAGTGCGGATTCCTCAGTACTCGGCTCAACCCAACTGCAATTGCAGCCGAAGGCGAAGACCGCCTTCATCCTTTCCGATCTTCCTGGATTGGCCTCGGCCGCCGCTGCTCACGGAACTGTGGACATGGTGCCTTCATCCTCAGCCAGCGTCGCGGTGCTTGGATTGAGATTCCGCGGGTCTGCATTCACGTCGGTTCCCGCCTACCATGGGCCTATCAGCACGTCTCAGGCCCCGGTCGCGATTCCGCCGCCGGTCCTTCAGGGCAGCGCCTTGACGTCGTCGAGCGTCCGGTTGACATGGAGTTCGACGGCGGCGAATCGAATCCGGTATCGGATTGAGTGGCGGGGACCCGGGGGCACATATACGGAGATCGCACAACCTTCGGCAATTGCGACCACGACAGACCTGACCGGTTTGAGCCCGGCGGCGATGCATGCTTTTCGAATGAGAGTGGAGACTTCGTTGGGCCTCTCCGGCTACTCGAACGAGGTCCAGATTGCCACTCCCGCCCCAACGGTGATTCCCGCGCCGACGGGGCTCCGGTTGGTGTCCGCGAACCAGATTGAAGCGACACTGGCGTGGGTGAACAACGCGCCCGCGGCAACTGGGATTCGATTGGAGATCAAGAATCCGGGGGCGACAGGTTTTGTGGATATCGGCCCTGGCTCACTGGCTGGGACGAAGGTGACCGGCCTTGCCGCCCAGCAGACCTATTCGTTCCGAGTCAGAGTCCAGACAGCCGATGGTTACTCCGCGTACTCGAATGAACTGGGCGTGACGACTCCGCCTAAGATCAATGTCTTCATGCTACATGGCATCGGACAAGACAACACTGGAGTTGGAGAACTGGCGTTGAGACTCGAGGGCCAACTAGGAAATGGCCGGTTCAATTGGAACAACCAGTTCAACTTCTCCATCTGCAGCATATCCTGCCAAGCTGGATGCACGATCTCGGTAGGCGCGCAAGGACTGGGACAATTGGTTAGGGCGAACCCAGTCGGCGACATTGTCTTCATTGGCTACAGCATGGGAGGCCTGATCGCACGGGACCTAATCGCGAACAACTGGTCTGGATCGTTGACAGGAAGGAGAGTCTCTGCCCTCATCACCTTGGGGTCTCCTCACCTGGGATACCCATATGACAAAGATTGGGATAAGGGGTATGTTTGCGATGCCCTCGCCAAGGATATGGATGGGGACTTCAGAGACCCATCCGGTTCGATTATCCTGTCCCAATACCTCTACAACTTAACTCAGTCTTGGGCTGGCAGAGGCTATCCTGGAACTACCTCAGTGTGGCTTGCTGCTGCTGGCCAGTCCTGCTCGGACAAGACCAGACCATGGTTTTGGAACAACAATAAGGGTTGTGCGGATAACGCGCCCTACAGCGATGGAGTGGTGTGCAGTCAGAGCGCAACGTATAGAGTGACGACGCTGTCATCTGCGTATCCAACGTCGACATGGACAGACCCAGAGAGAAGGTACGTCCACACGAACGCAGGCGGGGCATGGGGTGGGCTTGCTGTCCTCTGCGGCAACTCGGGCGATTCTTTACTCAGTCCGCCTCTAAACAACCCGCCGGCCAACGGATTACTCTTTAACCGCATCGCGGAGGTGCTTAGTGCCCTGCCCTAGACTCACGCTGACCCTGCCACTGCTCGTGCTGAGTGTCTCGCACGCCCAGCAGGTCCCGACATCGCGCGAGATCGTCCAATACTCGTCGGCGCAAGCCGAAGCGCTCATTCAGGAGACCATCGACCAGAAGTTTCCGCCGGTGCTCGTGGACAGGCTCGCTGTCCTGATCATCAACCGCCCAGCCGAGTTCGTGCCCAGGCTTGCAGCCTACATCGGTTCGCAGTACCGGCTCGACGCGGCGGTGCGCGAGGAACGGCTGATCTCAACTGCGGCGAGTCTGGTTGCTTATACCGGCGACGAGTCTGCGCTGCGAGTAGTCGAAGAACTGATCGCGCTGGACCGGGAGCGATTCACGCCTCTGGTCCAATCCACGCTGAACAACGCCCAAAGCTGGCGCAACCCCTACGACGTCGCCTATCGCGCGACCGAGTTCGGCAACGAAGCCGTTCGCGCCGAACTCGAGAAATGGCTCCAGTCGAGGATCGACTCGCCGATCAGCCAGCGCTATTGGGCTGCAGCGATGAACGGCCGCTATCCCGGCGGATTGTCTGAGGCGGTCCTCGATAGTGACCCGCTGGTGTCGATGCTTGACGCGCAGTCGAGGACGGTCATGAAGACCAGGCTCCGCGACGAGTCGGAGCGCGCAAAGCAATTGAAGCGGCAGTAACTGCCCATTCAAGCCAGCGTCAACCGGAAGTTGATATCGACCGCACAGGCCGAATGCGTGATGGCGCCGGCGGAGAGGTAGTCGGCGCCAGCCTGGGCGTAGGCTCGGGCGGTGTCGAGGGTGATGCCGCCGGAAAGTTCTGTTGTGGCGCGTCCGGCGATACGGGCGATCCACTGGTGGGCTTCATCGGGCGTCAGGTTGTCGAGAAGAAGGCGTTTCGCGCCGCAGTCGAGGGCATCATCCAATTCTTCGAGGGTCCGGACTTCGATTTCGACGGGGATCGTTTGGTTGCTGACGGCGGCGAGCGCGGCGCGGACACCGCCACAGGCGGAGATGTGGTTGTTCTTGATGAGGATCGCGTCGTAGAGGCCCATGCGGTGGTTCTTCACGCCGCCACACGCCGCGGCCATCTTCTCAAGGACGCGCAGTCCGGGCGTGGTCTTACGCGTGTCGAGGACGCGGCAGCGGGTGCCTTCGGTCTGGGCGGCGAATTGCGTGGCGAGCGTGGCGACGCCAGAGAGGCGCTGCATGAAATTGAGCGAAACGCGCTCGCAAGTGAGCAGGACACGGGCCGGACCGGCGACGCGTGCGAGGCAGTCTCCGGGCTGTGCCTTGCCTCCGCTGGGGATGAGGATTTCGATGGACGAGACGGGTCCGCGCTCGGCATAGATCGAGTGGAGAAGTTCGACGCCGGCGACGGTCATGGGTTCGCGGGCGAAGTAAGCGCCCTGGGCCTGGCGGTCGGCCGGCACGGTCAGGTTCGTGGTGATGTCGCCCGCGCCGATGTCTTCTTCAAGAGCGCGGCGGACCGTGGCGATGACGTCGGGGTGGTGGATGTCCAGAGCCATCAGGCCAACTCCGCCAGGGCCGCTTTCTGCTGGACGAGTTCTGTCTCGTACTGGCCCAGTTTTTCCTTGATGCCGTCAATGACGTGGGCCGGGGCCTTGCTGACGAAGGCCTCGCTCGAAAGCTGCTTCGTGCTGTTTGCGATCACCTTTTCAAGCTCGCCGATGCGCTTGGAGACGCGCTGGCGGATGGCTTCCACCTGTGTCCCGGAAAGCGTCAGCGTAACGGCGAATTCGACCGAGGCAGAACTTGACCCGGCGGCTTTCGACGACGGATTGATCTCGAATCTCCCGCCGGCGAGGGCGTTGAGGATCGCATTGCCGGACATTGCGACCGAGGCGGCCCGCTCGGAAGACGTTTCGACGTAGCCCTCAACCTTCACATTGGGATCGATCTTGTTGTCGGCGCGCAGGGCGCGGGCGCGCGTGATCATCTCCTGCAGCAGCGCAAAGTCCGCAGCGGCCGATTCGTTTTCCGCGACCAGGCTTGCTTGCGGGAATGCCGCGAGACAGATCGACGGCGGGATGCCGGGCACCTTCTTCACCAGCCTCTGCCAGAGCTCCTCGGTGAGGAACGGCATGACGGGATGCAGCAGCCGCAGCGCCGTCTCGAAGACACGCAGCATGTTGTTCAGGTGCGCTGCGGCGGCGGCACTGTCGCCTGCGTCGAGAGCGGTGTTGATCCGGAGCTTCTTGATTTCGACGTACCAGTCGCAGAACTCATCCCAGAGAAAGCCCCAGATGAGGTCGGCGACCTCGTGGTAGCGGTAGTTTTCCTGGGCCGCGTTAATGCGGGCAGTGATGTCGTTCAGGCGGTGGAAGATCCAGCGGTCTTCGATTGCGACTCCGCTCCCTCGAACAATAGCCTGGGACCCGCTCTCTTCGTTCGCGGTTCCAGACGACCCGGCGTGGCGGGGTGATTTTCGTTCATTTTCGTGGGCCGGGAGCCCTGCCGCCGCTGGAGGGGCGATAGGGGCATGGATTGCATCGAGATCGAGCGAGTCGACGCCCACCTTCTCCATCTGCATGAAGATGAAGCGGGCGGCGTTCCAGATCTTGTTGGCGAAGGCGCGGGAGCTGACCATGCGCTCTTCGCTGAGGACGATGTCGGTGCCGGGCGCGGCGCCGCGCAGCAGCGAGAAGCGGACGGCGTCGGTGCCGTATTGCTCGGTGACGATGAGCGGATCGATCGTGTTGCCCTTCGTCTTGGACATCTTCTGGCGTTCGGCGTCGCGGACCAGACCATGGATGTAGACCGTGCGGAAGGGCACGTCGCCCATCAGTTCCATGCCGAGCATGATCATCCGCGCAACCCAGAAGAAGAGGATGTCGAAGCCGGTGATGAGCAGCGTGGTGGGATAATAGGCCTTCAACTCGCTGGTCTGGTCCGGCCAGCCGAGAGTGGAAAACGGCCAGAGGCCGGAGCTGAACCACGTGTCGAGGACATCGGGATCCTGGCGGATGAACTTCGAATGGCAATGGGCGCATTCGGTTGGATCCACGCGGGCGACGGTAGGTTCGCCGCACGCCTCACAGTGCCACGCCGGGATGCGGTGGCCCCACCAGAGTTGGCGGGAGACACACCAGTCGCGGATGTTGTACATCCACTCGTTATAGGTCTTGGTCCAATTCTCCGGAACGAACTTGATTCGCCCGTCTTCCACCGCCTGGATGGCAGGTTCGGCGAGCGGTTTCATCTTGCAGAACCATTGCTTCGAAACGAGCGGCTCGACCACGGTCTTGCAGCGCTGGCACTTGCCGACGCTCAGCTTGTGCGGGGCGGTCTTTTCGAGCAGACCCAGATCGTCGAGATCAGACAGAACTCGCTTACGGGCCTCGAAGCGGTCCAGACCCGCGTAATCGCCGGCGGCTTCGGTCATCTCGGCGGTGAGGCCGATGACGACAACATGGGGCAGGTTGTGGCGCTTGCCCGCCTCAAAATCGTTCGGATCGTGGGCAGGAGTGACTTTGACGACGCCCGTGCCGAATTCGGGGTCAGCGAGCTCATCGAGGATGATGGGGATCTCGCGGTTCATCAGCGGGAGAATCACGGAACGGCCATGAAGATCGGCATAGCGTTCGTCCTTGGGGTTGATGGCGACGGCGGTGTCGCCAAGCATGGTTTCGGGCCGCGTCGTGGCAACCGTAAGGAAACGTCCATCGACTCCGGTGACGGGGTAGCGGATATGCCAGAGATTGCCGTCCGTGTCGTCGTGGACCACTTCGAGGTCGGACAGGGCCGTGTGGCAGCGCGGGCACCAGTTCACCATGTACTCGCCGCGGTAGATGAGCCCTTTTTCATACAGGCGCACAAAGGTCTCGCGGACGGCGCGTGAGAGGCCTTCATCGAGGGTGAAGCGGTTGCGGGACCAGTCACATGAGTCGCCGATGCGCTTCATTTGGGAAAGAATCCGGCCGCCGTACTGTTCCTTCCACTGCCAGACGCGGCGCTCGAACTCCTCGCGGCCGAGGTCGTGGCGGGTGATGTTCTCCGTTTCCTTGAGATTGCGCTCGACCACCATCTGGGTGGCGATGCCGGCGTGGTCGGTACCCGGAAGCCACAGCGTCTGGTCGCCCCTCATCCTATGCCAGCGGGTAGTGACGTCGATCTCGGTATGCTCAAGCATGTGCCCGATATGCAGCGAGCCAGTGACATTCGGCGGGGGGATGACGAGCGAGAAGATGCCGCGCGCGGGGTCGGTTTCCGACGGCGCGTGAAAGAAGCCGCGATCGATCCAGAACTGGGCCCAGTGCGGCTCAAACCGCTGAGGCTCATAGACTTTTTCAAGCTGCATGGGGAAAGATCCAGTTTAACATGGCGGTTTTGGAGCAATCGTCGGAACCCGTGTTTTGATCTAAGGAAAATCCTGCCGTGTGCCGATATCCCAATTAGGTTGACTCTCATGAGTTGCTGGCGTCATCGGCTACGCATTGCGCTTGTCTGCCTCGCTGCGTGGTGCGGCAACGCAGAGGCCTGCCCGACGACCGGCGTCGCGCTCACACCCATTGGCGAACTCCGCAAAGGCGCCCCGGAACCGGCCCGGCAGGGGAACTCGGTATCGGTCTGCGGGCAGGTGACGCTCCGGCCTGGGGATCTGCCGGACGATCCGGGCAACTTCTACATACAGGACTCCACGGGTGGCATCTCCGTGGTCGCGGTGAAACCGCCGTCCTACCGCCGCGGCGAATGGGTGTTGGTCACGGGCCGGGCGACTGTGGAGGACGAGACGGAGCCGGAGATCACTGCGAAGTGGTTGGCCTATGCCGGGCCGGGGCAGATGCCTCCGCCGCGCAAGGCGAGCCTGCGCGAGATAAGCACTGGAAAAATGGACGGCTGGTACGTCTCGGTGACGGGCAAGGTCCTGCAGCTCGCCACAAACGACGTTCGAGATAACCTGGTACTGGCCTCGGAAGCGGAGAAGTTGGAGGTGTATTCGCGCAGGCGGCGGGGCTCGCCGTCCGCACTATCGGACTTAACCCCGATTGGGGCGAAAGTCGAGATTCGGGGAGTGGCAATGCCGACGTCAGTCGGGTCGCCGAGCCGGGTGCGGTTCAGGAATTCGCTGGATCTCCTGCTCATCGAAAGTCCGGCTTGGTTGGAGACCAGCGAAGGGCAGATGGCAGCGCTGGCGACCGTGATAGTTGTACTGACCGCGCTGGGTTGGATTGTGGCGCTGCGCCAGGCGGTCCGCCGCCAGACGGCTGAGATCCGCAAACTGCTGGAACTGGCCGAGACGGCTTCACGGCTGAAATCCGAGTTTGTGGCCAACATGAGCCACGAGATCCGGACGCCGATCCACGCAATGATCGGCTTGCAGCAAATGGCCCTGGATGAGACGAACGCGGATTGCCGCCGCCAGTACCTTGAATTGGCTCATAACGCCAGCACCCACCTCCTGGCGCTCCTCAACGGCATACTCGACCTGGCAGCGTTGGACAAGGGTGCCATAAAGGTCGGCAACGAGCGGATGTCGCCAGCACAAGTAGTGCACGAGGCGGCAGGGATGTTCGAAACGGTGGCCGCGGCGAAGGGACTGTCGCTTGTTTGGCGGGACGATGGCTTGCCGTCCGAGGTCATGGGCGACCCGTTAAGGCTGAAGCAGATCCTGGTCAATCTGCTCGGCAATGCCGTGAAATTCACAGCGAAGGGCACAATCCGCGTCAGGGCGAAGGGTGTGGCCGAAGACGGGGGTTGGCGGCTCCATTTCGCAGTCGCGGATACCGGCATTGGCATCGCCGAGCGAGAATTGAAGCACGTCTTTGAGGAGTTCCGCCAAGCCGACGGGTCGATCCGGCGCAACTATGGCGGCAGCGGGGTGGGACTGGCTCTGGCATCCCGCCTGGCAGCCATGTTGGGGGGAGCGATCGAGGTGGAGAGCAGGGAGGGCAAGGGCTCGACGTTCCACTTCAGCATCTCCTGCGGTGCAATCTCCAAGGAACCGCGGGCTGCAGTTGAGCATGAGCGTGCGGACACGCAGCCACAGCAACTGAACCTGCTGCTGGTTGAGGACAACGGCCTGAACCAGATCGTCGCCACCCGGTTGCTGGAAAAGGAAGGCCACAAGGTGGAAGTGGCCGAAAATGGACTGTGTGCGTTGGCGGCGTGTGGAAGATCGAAGTACGACGCGATTCTGATGGACGTGCAGATGCCGGTAATGGACGGATTGTCGGCCACTCGGGAGATCCGGACACGCGAACGCACGGACGATAGAACCCCGATCCTGGCATTGTCCGCGCACACCTCCGAACGGGATAGGCAAGCGTGCGAGGCCGCTGGGATGGATGGCCTCCTGTCGAAGCCGTTCAGCGCGGACCAACTGAGGAAAGCCTTGGTCCGGATTGTGCCTCGGCGTCCCGATAGAACTGGTGCGGCGCCAGCGGTAACCAGCCAAGCCGCCGGTTCCACGAGCGGGATAAAGTAGTCACATGCGTATTGCTGAAATCCAGGAGGCCCTGCGCGCGCACGGCCTGGACGGGTGGCTATTTTTCGATCATCACGGCAGGGACCCGATCGCATACCGGGTGCTGCGCTTCGAGCCGGCCAGCATGGTGACCCGGCGCTGGTACTATCTTGTTCCCGCCGAGGGCGATCCTGTTGGTCTGGCGCACCGCATTGAACCGGACATGCTGGCGGCACTGCCCGGCGAGATCATTCACTACGCCGGCTGGAAAGAGCAGACCGCGGCTCTGGCGCGCATCCTGGAGGGGCGAAAGCGGATTGCGATGCAGTATTCGCCCAACTGCGCCGTGCCTTACGTTTCGAACATCGACGCGGGGACGGTGGAGTTAGTGCGGGCGGCCGGCGTTGAAGTGGTGAGTTCCGCTGACCTGGTTCAGTTGTTCGAAGTGCGCTGGAGCGATGATGCCTACCGCTCGCACAAGGAAGCCGGCGTACTGGTGGACCGAGTGCGGCGCGCGGCCTTCGAAAAGGTCGCCGCGGCGCTGGCCTCAGGGGTCCGGGTGACCGAGATGGAGATTCACGACTTCATCCTCGATTTATTCCGCGCCCGGGGCCTGTGTACCGACCACGGGCCGATTGTCGCCGTCAACGCCAACGCTTCGAATCCACACTACGAACCAACGCCGGAGCGCCATAGCGAGATCCGGCGCGGAGACCTGCTGTTGATCGATCTTTGGGCCAAGTTCAGCAGGCCGGGCGCGGCTTATTACGACATCACCTGGACCGGTTATTGCGGCGCTGCGCCGCCGGCGCCGATGTTGAACGTATTCCGCGTGGTTTCGGGAGCCCGCGATGCTGCCGTCACGCTGGTCAAGAAGGCGGCTGACGACGGACAAGAACTTGCGGGCTACGAGGTGGACGACGCAGCGCGGGGCCATATCCAAGCCGCCGGATTCGGCGAGTATTTCTTCCACCGCACGGGCCATTCGATCGGCGAAGAGGTTCATGGGAATGGGGCCAACATGGACAACTACGAGACGCATGACGAGCGGCGCGTGCTGGCCCGGACCTGTTTTTCGGTGGAGCCGGGCATCTATCTGCCGGAGTTCGGCATCCGGTCTGAGGTCAACGTCTACAGGGGCGAGAGTGCGGCCGAAGTGACGGGCGAGATCCAGACGGAATTACTGAGGCTGCTGCAGGATTAGGCTGGATTGCGCTCAAAACGTCCGCGAGAGCAGGACGGACCAATAGCGGTTGTCCTTGATCCGCGGTTGGAGGCCGAGTTGCTGGCGGTAGCCGGCCTCGACTGTAGTCTTGTGCCAGGACAGGAGCAGGAATCCGGCGTAACGGAGGACACGGTGGCCGTTTGTGCCATAGAAGTTCCAGGAATAGGTATGTTGAGGGCCGTGGCGCAGCGCCAGCTTCCAGTCGTGGCGTTCGAGAAGAGGGTGCTCTGTGTAGAGTTGGGTATGGAGTAGCGATCCCTTCTTGAGCGGCGAGTGGAAGATGGTCCAGGAATCCTCGCTCAACATGATGGGCAGGCGCTTCACCTTGGTCTGATACTGGAGTTGCCAGGCGCCGAGCCAGTCCTGCGCGCCGCAGAGCACGGTCGGGAATCGCCAGCGCTGCACCCCAGCCGACAGGTAGAGCAGGTGGCGAGGCTTGGCGATGACGCGCGAACGGTAACTTGCGCCGGCGGTCCAGCTATTCACGTGCGATGGCGTGTCGTGGGTGTTCCACCCCGACAGGCTGATGGAGTCGCCTTTGCGGAAGACCTCGCCTGCGGTTACAGTCACCCGGTTTTGCCAAGCCGGACCGTCGCCGAAAGTCCCGCCCAGGGTCAATTGGAAGGTGTCGGCGAAGCCGCTCTGCAATGTGAGCGAAACTGTGCGCTTCAGCCCGGAGGGAGGCGTGGGTTTGGAATCGGCGGTCTCAGCCGCGATGGCGGCTGGGCACAGCGAGAGCAACAGCAGAAGAAGCAGGAAGACCATGAGCGGGGAGGAATCTCCCCACTCAGATGTTAGCAAAATTCAGAGTTTCAGGTCATAAATCGAGTTATCAAGCGGCGGGCTCGGCCCCTAGCCCATTTTCTGCCATACTGTAGATGCTCTGACAATTTTCTTTGCGCAAC
>CAZSBK010000097.1:0-18471 GCA_964604945.1 uncultured Candidatus Solibacter sp. | reverse complement strand
GGCGCCGCCGGAATCCAGCAGTTCTACTGAGGCGTGAGTTCGTTTGGTTGTTCAGGCCTTGTGGAGACTGCGCTGGGATGGAGCTTGAGTTCATCGGAGTCCAGCCTGTATTCGGGTGGTGTCTCCGTTGTTTTTACTTTTTTGCGCGCCCTCTATGGCGAGAGAACGTAAGTGCTCTCAAACGGCTTGCTGAAGTCTTGAGTCGGCTGACCGTAGAGGGAAGCGCCTTGGTGTTCGGAGGCCGTCATGGCATCACCATCTCGCGAAGAGGGGAGATGGCTTGAACCCCCGTCGGGGGAATCTGAAACTCAACCAGTTTCGTGTATCAACGACACGATCGAGGATGCGTGTGTTCGCTTCCTGTTTGATAACGATCAGACATCGTTGCTGCAGAGAATCAGCCAGGCCAGCGTCCCGGTCCTGATCCAGGGTGAAACCGGAGTCGGCAAAGAGGTCCTGGCGAGATACATCCACAACAACTCGCCGCGGGGCCAGAAACCCTTTGTCAAGGTGAATTGCGCCTCGATCCCAGCGGAATTGATCGACAGCGAACTTTTTGGCTACAGGCGGGGCGCGTTTACCGGCGCATTCCAGGACAAACCTGGTCGATTCGAACAAGCCAACGGCAGCACGCTGCTGCTGGACGAGATCGGCGAAATGCCGATGGCGATGCAGGCCAAACTCCTGCAGGTTCTCCAGGACCAGGAATTCGATCCGCTGGGCGGACGAGGCAAGGTCAGGGTGGATGTGCGGATCCTGGCGGCGACGCACCGGGATCTTCAATCGTGGGTCGATCAGGGCCGCTTCCGGGCCGATCTGTACTACCGGCTGAACGTCATTGCCGTCCGTGTCCCTCCCCTGCGAGACCGGAGGTCGCAAATTATCCCGCTGGCCAAGTGCCTGCTGGCACGTCATGGTGGTCCTCATTTGACCGACCAGCTCACAGGAGATCTCTGCGATCAACTCACCGAGTACTCGTGGCCAGGCAACGTTCGTGAATTGGAGAACTTCGTCCGCCGCATGGTCGTGCTGCCGGAAACGGCCAGCCTGGCCGCTGAGCTGAAGACATCCAATCCCGACATTCTGGCAGCCTCGGATGTGGCCCACCCGAGATCGAACGGGGGCGTCCGCTCCCGGTTTGAACGGACGAGGTCCACGGATCACCCCGACGAGCCACCGGTTCCACCTCGGAAGGGCCCGCTGTCGGTTTCGGCGTTCGTTGCCGCCTCGGGCCGCAATGGCGGGGGGCCACTTGAAGAGTCGGAGCGGGTGCTGCACGACACTCAGCGGGCTGTGATACTCGAGGCGCTTCAGGCTACTCGGTGGAACCGCTCCAAAGCGGCCGCGGTTCTGGGCCTTGACTACAAGGCACTCCTGTACCGGATGCGCAAGCTCGGCCTTGGCGGCCCTGCATAAGCCGGCTTGGCCGTCTCGCACAAAACAAACTGCAAATCTGACAGCGCATCTCTATCGGCGCGCAGTGACCACGGAGTGAAATACGCCGGGGCGTAAGCTGGCCGCGCGACTGGAAAGGCTGAACCGCCAGTCGCAAGCCACAGCCTGCCCGTCAGTCAAGCCCCAGCGTGGTGAAGCACGGGTTGGCTGGATCGGGCTTCACGGCAGTCCGATGCCGAGTCCCGCTGAGCCGAAGCCACTGATTGGGGTAGAAATATACCGCGAAGAATTGACACCGGGACGCTCTAGTGGTACAAATTGTACCGTGACATTTCGTACAACATCGGTTCGGTCCCCCCTGACCGAATTGGAGAATGAAGTGATGAGTGCGGTCTGGGACGCCGGGCCGTCGTCAGTGGAATCCGTCCACCTGACGGTTTCGCGCAAGCGGCAACTGAAGGAGGCTACCATCCGCACACTGCTCCGCCGATTGGAGCAGAAGGGTTACCTCCTCCACGATGTCGACGACCGGGCATTCATCTATCGGGCGACAGAGTCTGCCCGGAGTCTGGCCGCCCGCGCGGTGCGGCAGATTGTCGACCGTTTCTGTCAGGGTTCGGTGGAAGAACTGGTGTGCGGCATGGTGGATGCAAAAGTCCTGAGCAAAGCTGAGTTGGACCGCCTGGCGGACGTGGTTCAGCAGCGGCGGGAAGGGGGCAAGTGATGGGCGTGTTGCTTGAGTGCTCCATCCGGGCGGCGTTGATCGCCGCGGCCGTTGCGGCCGTGGTCGGGGGCCTTCGCATTTCCGGCCCGAGGGCACGGCATCTGGCGTGGTGCAGCGTCCTGGTTGCCATGCTCCTGCTGCCGGCACTCACAACGTGGGGACCGAAGGCAACCATGCGCGTGCTGCCGGCCGCCGCGGAGCCGCCCGCGATTGCGGCCTGGATCGCCGCGGAACCACTATCGGCGGAACTGCCTGAGCCCAAGGCGATAGATACTCGGATATCGCCCGCGACACGGCCCGCTCAGGGTCCATCATGGACACCGAATCTGGCGTTGCTGTCGTATCTCCTCGTCGCCGGGTTTCTTCTGATCCGGCTCCTGATGGGCTCGGCGCGCGCCGCATTACTACGAAGCCGCGCCGTGCAGGGAAACGGATTTCTCATCAGCGCCGAGTGTGCCTGTCCGGTGACGGTAGGCTGGCGCCGCCCAGTGGTCTCCTTCCCGCTTCGTGGAGTCAGTGGCCGCAGGCGGAACTGAGTGCGGTGCTGGCGCATGAGCGGGAACATGCCCGCCGCCGCGATCCACTGGTTCAGTGGCTGGCAGCCTTCAACCGGTGCATCTTCTGGTTTAATCCACTGGCATGGTGGTTGGAACGCCGGCTCGCCATGCTCGCGGAAGAGGTCTGCGACAACGCGGTTGTGGCACGGGGGCACGATCCACAAGAGTATTCGGAGTACTTGCTCCATCAGGCACGCGCTATCCAATTGGCCGACGCCCGGCTGCCACTGGCGGGCAGCACAATGGGACAGGGCTCGCTGTCAAAGCGCATCAGCCGATTGCTCGAAGCGCGACCCACCTTCGAATTGAACCGCCGCCGGGCTGCGGCGGCGACAGCGCTTTGCGCCTTCGCCATCACGGCTCTCACGGCATGCCAGTTGGGCCGTGTCGAACAAGCCGCGCCGGGCCAGCCGACGATGAACGAACTGGAGCACCGCCAGGCGGCACTGAGCAAGCAGTATGGAGACCGATGGAAGGAGGTGATGCGGCGGGCGCGTGCCCTTACTCCTGAAGAAGTACAACCGCTGTTGGCAAAGCTCAAGGCGAACCCCGAGGACCAGGACACTTACTGGACTCTGTTGCGCTATTACGAATCCAAAGGGATCGTAAAAGACCGCGGTGCTCTCTGGCTTTGGTACATCGAGCACCATCCGGGCAGCAAACTCCTATCCGGCAACATCAACCCGCAGTATGACCCGGAAGGGTACGTCCGAGGCAAGGCGCTCTGGCAGGCCCACCTGAAGCGGCCCGGCGCCACCGCCGAAATCTATCAGCGGGCGGCGGACTTCCTGGAAGGTGGAGACAGACAGCTCGCCGAGTCTGTCCTGAGGGACGGCCAGAAGGCGTATCCGGCCGACCCCCGGTGGGCGTCGGCCTTGGGCCGGCACTATGCGAGAGCGCTGCTCGGATTTGGTGAAACAACCCCGGAGCAAAGAGCGCTC
Organism: uncultured Candidatus Solibacter sp.; assembly: GCA_964604945.1. Lineage (GTDB taxonomy): Bacteria > Acidobacteriota > Terriglobia > Bryobacterales > Bryobacteraceae > PNKE01. The sequence goes on along the minus strand of CAZSBK010000097.1, from coordinate 14,854 downwards.
CGGACGGTGAGCGCCCAGGAGGCGCAGAGCAGCTATGTGCGAGACGTTCGCTTGCGGCTGGCCGAATCGAACGATGCGAGCGTTCTGGCACTGACAGCGAGGGAGTTGCTCATCTGGAGCCGGCGTCCACGCACGGACGGAGAGAACGCGGATTTAGACGCCCAGCGACTGGCGCGGACGTATGTCGAGCGGGCACTTTCGATCGAGCCCGAATCCAAAGCGGCGAATGTGATGAAAGCGCTCATTGCGGAATCCGAGAGGGACCTTCGGGCGGTGGAGTTGATGAAAATGTCACCAACCGAACTGGAAGGCATTACCGACACGGACCGGATCCTGCTCATACTCAGCCAACTGCGCAGGCCGTGGATGCAGAAGCCCGAGGAGGCCGAGGCGAAAGCGCGGGAACTGCTGGACCTGGCCGCGCGGAACCAGAGCACCGCACTCTACGGCGATGCGGTTTTCGAAGCCAACCTGATTCTTGGAAAGACGGCGTTACGGCGCGGGGAGAAGAGGGCAGCGGCCCGGTATTTGATCGAAGCGGCCGGCACCCCAGGTTCCGACCGGATATGGCGCGGCAACATCGAGATGAATCTCCCGCGCGCGCTGGTGGACTGGGGAGAACGCAGCGTGGCCGCGGAGTTCCTCGAGCGCATGGCGCCGAAGACAGTGCGCTCCAAGGAATTGCTGGGCTGTGCCGCCGAGATTCGAAAGGGCGTCAATCCAGACCTGCGGCCGACGATGTCGTACATGGGCTGTACTCAAGGACCTTGTTGATTTGACGCGCTTGCTGCACAGTTGCCGCACCAATGCCACGGTTGTGCGCTGACCGCTGCCAACCTGCCCAGGCCGGCGATACAAACGCCCGGAGTACGGCTTGTGCATCCCCGTATCCACGCGGCTCGCTTCGAACGGTGAGGACTCAATGGTCCGCGCTTTCCAGCCGCCCTGCGCCCGTCGCATTCAGGCGCCGGCGGATTGGGCAGAATGGTTCATTTCTTCGGGACCGAGACGGTGATGTTGCGGTATCGGATCACGCCTTGGTGGTCGCCCTGAAGGAAGAACGGACCGGGTTCGGCTTCATTGCTATCGAGTGCGCCGCCGGTGGGCCCGGGGATCTCCACGTTGTCGTGATAGACCTTGCCATCGCGGAGAACCGTGACATGGCGCCCGACCAGCGTGATGTCGAACGAGGTCCACTTGCCCAGGCCGAGTTCAGCACCGGCGGGCGGCGGATAGTGGCTGTAAATGGCGCCCATCTCGTGGTCCGGCAGAGAACCGCCCTCGGTGCCGACCTGGATTTCGTAGCGGCCACGCAGATAGATGCCGCTGTTGCCATGCTCGGGGCAATTCACTTCGATGTGGAGCTTGAAGTCCTGAAATTTCGCGGTGGATTTCAAGTTGGCCGCGCGCGTGCCGCGTTGGCCGGCGATCTCCGGATTGTCATTCACAAGTTCCCCGTCGCGGGCGATCCACTTGCTGTTCTTCACCTCGCCAATGGGTTCCCAACCAGTCAGGTCCTTCCCGTTGAAAATGGGCTGGGGCACGGTCCAGACTTTCGGCATCGCGCGATCCAGTTTGGGTGCGCGGACGCCCGCCAGAGCGGGCCCGGCGTTGCCGCCACGCTTCTCGATGCCAGCAAGTTTGTCACGGCCCGGAGATACGAGTTCCCAGCTGATTGCAGGTCCGCGCCCAGCGGCGGAGACTTCGATTACGAGCTTGCCGGACTCAATCTTCGTACCCAGAATCGGGCGCCACGCGCCGCCACGCGGCTGCACTCGGCCCTCAATCTGGCCGTCCTTCTCGATCAGTTCCATCCACTGTGGGTAGGGGGCTCCTTCGGCTGGCGTGATAGTCATATCCCAGCGGCCAAGGAAGGGCTTCGCATTCTGTGCGGCCGCGGCCCACGGTATGATCACTGCAAGCGCGGCAACGGCTGAGAGGATCTGCATAACCTTCACTTTAGTCCCATTCTGGATCGGACGAAGGCCCCACGCCTCGAATGTGGCGATTCCCAGAGCAGCGTGATGCTGCTCGCCGTGCGACGACAGGAGTCCATATCAATTGACAGGGAGCCGGGCTACTGCGGCAACCACTTGCCGGGCGAGCGCTTGTCAGTGAAGAATGCGACGGATGCGCGAACCTGGGTGGATCACCGCTCCATCGCCTTTTTCAGGTTCTCCACGATACGTTCGGCTACTTTCTTTGGGCCACCCCGGCGGAAGGCTCCGATGAGAGCGCGCGAGTCGCCGGCCTCAGCGGACCAGAGCAGGTTGACACCTTCGGCATCGGTAATCCTCACCGTTGCTGAGTAAGTGGATTTGATACCAAGATAGCCTCGTGTGACCGTCGAACCGGTATCGTCGTGCTTTTCCGCCGAGCCCTTCATGATGGCGTCCGCACCGCTTCTCTGGCTGAGCAGACTCAGCCCCGGCATCTGCTTCCGGATCTCCTCCTTGATGTGACTATCCAGCTCGTCCGCCATCTTCTCGATGTACAGGCGGTGCACGGCGCGGATGTCCTTGGGCCTGACCGGCTTCGCGGGGGCCGCGGGTTCGGGTTCGGCGCGTATCTCAGGCGGGGCTACCACCTGCACTGGGGCCGGGGGGGCAGGCGCAGGGTTCGCCGGGGCCGGGCCGCTGACGGGAGCCGGCGGCAGCGACACTGTCTCTGGTTTCGTATTTCGCGGCACAGAGGCCGGGGGATTCCGCAATTCCGCCATCTGTGTGGGGGGCGGGAGGAACACAGGCGGCTCGAATACCGGTTGCGGCGATTGCTGCGATTGTGGGGCCGCGGGTGTGGACCCGGGAGTGATCGCAGCCGTGGACGTTGTGGGCGCTGCGGCCGGAGCTGCATGGGACCGCATGTAGGCAAGTGTCCCTACCCCCGCGGCCAGCAGCAGGAGCATGGCGGTGCCCGCCAAGGCCCAAGTGCGCGTGCTTCGGGCTGGAACAGGGGCTTCGGCCAGCCTGGTGGGCTTCAGTGCCGGCGCGGCGCCAACAGCATCGGACAAGGCGTCGCGGAACTCCTGTGCGGACTGAAAACGGTCGTTCGGTGATTTCGCCAGGGCCTTTCTGAGGACCGATTGCAGCTTGGCCGGGCAGTCGACGCCGAGTGCGGACAACTCCGGCGGATTCTGCTGGAGATGGGCCTGCAGCAAGCCATAGTCAGTGTCGGCGACAAAGGGCAGCCGTCCGGCGAGCAACTCATAGAGCACGACCCCAGCCGAGTAGAGGTCGCAGCGGTGGTCCTCGGCTTCGCCACGGACGCGTTCTGGCGCGATGTATTCGATGGTGCCGATGATCTTGCCTTCACGCGTCATGTGTGAGGAGCCGAGGATGCGCGCGATGCCGAAATCGGTCACTTTCACCACGCGCTCATCGGTGATCATGATGTTGGCCGGCTTGATGTCGCGGTGCAGGACGCCCATGGAATGAGCATGGGCGACGCCGTCCAGCGTCTGGCGCAGGATCTCGGCGGCCAACGCCGGCTGCAACCTTCCCGCGCCCTCAAGCAGCGCTTCCAGGGCGCGTCCCGGGACATACTCCATCACCATCGCGAACCGGCCGCCTTCGTGCACGAACGCGAACAGTGTTGCCACGGCAGGATGGTTGAGCTTGGCCAGGGTCACGGCCTCGGACCGGAAACGTCCGATGAGATCCGGATTGTTGGCGATCTCCGGCCGAAGCATCTTGATGGCCACGCGGCGTTCGAGCATGACATCCACCGCCTCGTACACCGTGCCCATCCCGCCAGAGCCCAACTCGCGCACCAGCCTGTAGTTCCCAATCGTTTCGTTGATCATGGCAGTATCTCGCACTCCCTGGTCGATCTCTGCGGGACGGCCGGGACTTCACCGTCCGGGACCGCCGCGACGGCGACCGTGATGTTGTCGAAGCCTCCGCGCTGCCGCGCCATCCGCAGCAGTTTGTCACAGGATTCATCCGTTTCCGCGTCGCGGACCACCTGCAGGATCTCCTGGGCGGAAACCAGATCGTGCAGACCGTCCGAGCAAAGGACAAACCGGTCCCCTGGGCGAAGTGGCAATGGCTGCGGCCAGGTCGTGAGAGCAAGGTTGCGGCGGGTGCCCATGGCGTGCGCCAGCACGTTGCGGTCTTCGTGGCGTTCCGCCTCTTCCATGGTCATCAAGCCCTGGCGGACCATTTCCATGCACTGCGTTTGATCCTCGGAAACCTGGTAAATAGCCCCTCCCCGCACCAGATAGATCCGGCTGTCGCCGACATGTGCCGCCCAGGCACGGCCGCCCACCATGGCCAGGGCGGTGCATGTGGTGCCCATCCCGGCATGATCCGGGTTCCTGGCAGCCATTTTCAGAATCTGTTCATGGGCCTGTTGAAATGCCGCCGCCAAAGCCTCGCCGGGCGTGCCCCACGCCTCGCGGTAGGCCTTTTCGATAACTTCGACTGCGGTCTGGCTGGCCACCTCTCCGGCCTCGTGTCCGCCCATGCCATCGGCCACAACCACCAGCAGGCCGCGATCGCCATGGCCGCAGGGGCCCACCCTCACAATACGGGCGGAATCTTCGTTTTGCGCCCGCACGCAGCCTGTGTCAGTCACCAGGCTGGCAACCGGTTCACGGACGGGTCCGCCCGCCGGCGGCTCCTCTTCGTTCCAGAGCATGGATAGCCAAGTCATGTCAGTGTTCCTTTATAGCTTCCAGCGTATAGGTGTACTCGCGCCGTTCCGACGGCTCGAACTCCAGCGGCAGATCCTTGAATCCCGGACGGCGCAGGATCAGGTCCACCTTGTCTCCGTCCTTCGCCATCACCCGGTAAGGCGTGGTGCCCACAAGCCGCCCATCGCGAAAGACCTGCGCCTGGCCATTCGCAGTGTCGACCGTCACCACCTTCAGGTTCTCGGCAGGAGCCGCAGGAGCGGGAGCCGGAGGAGCACTGTCGGGCCGGCTCCGCACCGCGAAGAAAAGACCCGCCACGAGGACCGCCGCCGCCGCCAGCCACGCCCAGGAAGGGAGGCGCTTCTTAGCTGGGTCTTGCCAGCCATCAAGCGCCCTCCTCAAGTCCGCGCCGTTCGCGTAGCGCCGCGCCGGCTCCGTTTCCAGGCACCGTTTGATGATCTTTAGGAGCGGGCGCGGGATCGCCGGCGGAGCTGTGTAATCGCCGGATGCGATGCGTGCGTACAGTTCACCGGTGGTCGCGCCTTCAAACGGGACGCGGCCGGTGAGCAACTCATAGAGCAGCACTCCGAGTTGCCACACGTCCGTCTGTTCGCGGGCTGCTTCGCCCCGAATCTGCTCCGGGGCCAGGGTGTGCGGCGTGCCAACGACCGCGCCGGTCATCGTTAGGCGGTTGGCCGTGTGCCGGCGCGCGATTCCAAAATCGAGGACTTTCACCCTGCCTTCGGGATCGACCTTGACATTGCTGCTCTTTAGGTCACGATGCACTACACCCTGGGCATGAAAGTGCTCCGCGACGGCGGCGATGTCGCGGACGATCCGCACGGCCTCCGGGGCCGGGTAGGGGCCCTGCCGTTGCAGGGTAGCTGCCAGGGTTTCCCCCCCGACGTGCTCCATCAGGATGCAGGGCCTCCCGGTGTGTTCATAGAATCCCAGGTACTCAGCCACGCCCGGATGCCGCAGACTCGCCTGAATCGAGGCCTCACTGTAGAATCGCTGGAGCGCCGCGCCATCGGCCAGCTCCGGCGACAGGACCTTGATGGCGATCACCCGGCCCAGGTGCGTGTGTACCGCCTTGTACACCGCACCCATGCCGCCGGCGCCGATCAGACCGAGGACGCGGTACTCTCCGATCAGCGCATTCAATAGAGGGTCCATCGGAACGTCCCCCTCAGCGCTCCGCCGGATGCACTCCCATCAGTTCCATGCCGTAGCGGATCGGGATCGCTCCGGTCACCTGGGCTCCGGCGTTGTCGGACCAGCCCAGGGTGAAGATGCCGATGACTTTTCCGTTCTCGTCGAACATCGGACCGCCGCTGTTGCCGTGGCCGGTCGAGTTGATGGTGAGCTGGTAGAAATCGCCGCCGAAGTACTTGCCCTCGCCCGCGACCACGGTGCCGCGCACAAGGCGCGAGATGTTCCCGGCTGACAGCGTTGGGTCGGCCACCTCCTTCGCGCTCGAGGCCTGGTTCAGGATATCCTTCGACGCTGCGACGTCAATCACCGCCGCCATGGATGACACCCCTGGGTAGCCCATCACCACCACCGGATCGCCGACCTTGATTGTGTCCCAGTTGTCGTTCAATTCTGCCTTCTTGAGCGTCTGCGGCAGGTCAATCTTCACCAGCGCGACATCCATCCGGTCGGAGATACGGGAGAGCTTGGCCGGAATGCGAATCCGGTTTTTGGCGAACGCCACATCGAGATAGTCGTTGCGGCCCTCAAGCTGCTTCCCCTTCGGGACGTTCGTCTCGATCTGCTTCAGGTCGTCTCCTGAGACGACCAGCTTTGCCTGGGCAGGCACCCAATAGTTGGGGAATTGCTGCGCCGAGATTGGCAATTTCTTGGTCTGCTGCCCTGGGACGATCACCAGGCCAGCGCGGGCCTGTTCGCCGTCGAAGCCATAGGACGAGTGCCAGGCGGCTGCCACGTGTCTGTTTGTGAGGATGAATCCGTCGCTGGAGACCACGAAGCCGCTGCCAAAGTGACGTCCGCCGATCGGGTAGTTCTTCCCGTCACCGTCACTGGTGGTGAGAATCGGTTCCAGGCGGTTGTCCTGCATCAGGTAGAAGGCCGGCAGATGGCTTCCGGCGCCTTGGACGATCTCCTCCACTTGGGGCTTGCCGTCCTTGCCCTTCACTGGCTTGCCTTGCTTGTCCACGACCAGTTGCTGGTTTGGCAGCGCGATGTGGAAGAGTTGCTTGCCCGTTTCCATATCGATCAACTTCCAGCCCACTTCGAATTCCACGGTCGCATCCGTGAACGAAAGAGCGATCTGCGTCGGCGTCAACCCGTTTGGACCTACTCTCTCAACCACCTTCTGGACGACCGTGGACTGCTTCGGGCGCGCGAAGTACAACCCCGCGGCTACGATTGCGATGAACGCGAGCAACCCGCCCGCCACCATGTACATCGTCTTGCGCTGCTGCGTCTTCACGCCGGTGATCATCCGCTCGACGGTCGCCTTGCCGACGCTGCCCGACGGCGCATGCGTTTCTGACGCGGCCCGGGTGGGCGCCATCGGCGCCACTGGCGCCAGGACCATTTCATCCGCCAGGCGGGTGGCCTTCATCGCGCCAGCGGGACGAGGATTGAGATCGAACTCAAACTCCGGCCCGCCCGCACCCAATTGCACGATGTCGCCGGCACTCAAGGCGACAGGCCCGAAGATCCGTTGCTTGTTGACGAAGGTGCCGTTCCGGCTGCCTAGGTCGGCGATCGTGTACCCCCCTGACGCCTCGGGCGCCTGGTTGATCCGTGCGTGTCGCCGGCTGACAAGATCCGTCTCTGCCTCAATCTTGATATCGCAGGCCGGATCGCGGCCCACCGTTAGATCACGGCGCCCTTCGACGGCAAACTCCTCTGCCGCGCCGCCTTTGTGCTTGATGAGGATTGTCGTTCCCATGGTGGTTTGCTCCTGGGTCTCCCGTCTGGGAGAACACCCGCATTCTGCGCCGGAGTAAGCCGGGGAAAGTAGTTAGAAGGTGTATTTATCAGGTTAAAGTCATTGAAACTAAAGGCAGTTAATGCCTCAGCCCCAGTTTGCTGGTCAATGCCCGAAATCGCTTGTCACCATGCAACGCGGCCAGTGCCGGATCGACATTCATCACGACAATGTCGCTGCTGCGCTGGGCCACCGCTGTTTCCAGTGCCCGGATCGCTTGCTCTTGCCGCCCGAGCGTGAGGTTCAGGCACGCCAGCGAATAGGCGGCAATGATCTCGCCCTTTGGGGGATGCTCCAGCCGGTCGAGAATGCGCATGGCCTCTTCGCGGCGGCCCCGGGCCAGAACCACGGCGCCTAGATGGGACTCGGCGTCCGGGTCGCCGGGCAGTAGTTCGAGGGCGGCCCGTAGCGCCTTTTCGGCTTCCGGCCAGCGGCCCAACTCCTGCAGGCTGACTCCGGCGATGATGTGTGCCTTGTGGGACCGGGGGTTCATCTGCAGCACAAGCCTCGACTGTGCGATGGCTTCCTCGAACCGCCTCGCACAGTACAACACCACAGCCACGTTGGCACTGGCGCGGTAGGACAGCGGATCCAAAGCAAGCGCTTTGCCCGAAACCGTGAGCGCCTCGTCAAACCGTCCTTCAGACATCAGCCGTTGCGCTAGCCAGTCCAGCGTCCGTGACGAATTGGGGTTGAACTCCAGAGCCTGCCGCAGCCCCTTTTCACTGCCGGCCCAATCCCAATCGTAGAAGAACTTCACCCAGGCCAGGACCGCGTGGGCTTCGGCCAGCCTGCCATCCAGACGCAATGCAGTCTCCGCTGCTTGCTTGGCGCGCGCGATCAAGTCCGGAGACGGTTGCGCCTGCATGTAGGCGATTGAGGCATAGGTATCCGCCAACGCCGCATGGGCAGGCGCCCAAGTCGCGTCGGTCGCGATCGCCTCCCTCAGCAAAACACCGCTGAGGGAGAGGTCGGCTACGGTCGATTGGTCGTGGTAGGACTGCGCTTTCAGATAACGCACGTACGCTTCCGGGTTCCGCGGCGCTGCCGCATGGCCCCTCAACCGGTACCTGAGCACACTCGCCACTGACTGCGCCAGCTCCTCCTGCATCGCATACAGTTCGCCAATATCCCCTTCCCAGGCATGCGACCACAGATGAAATCCATCGGACACCTGGATCAGTTGCGCGTTGATCCGCACTCCCTTGCCGGTCGTCCGGACACTGCCTTCCAGCACGGTTTCCACGTTCAGTTGCCGCCCAGCCTCGCGGACATCGAAGCCCTTCGCTCGAAACTGAAACGCGGAACTCCGCGACACAACCTTCAGCCCATCGGCCTGCGCCAGAGCCGTCGAGACCTCCTCCACGAGCCCGTCGCCCAGGGATCCGATCTCTGCCGTGCCGCTGAGATTGAGAAACGGCAGTACGGCGATGGAGGTTGCTTTGGGCGTTTGGCGCGCCGAGTACGCCCAATAACCGCCGCCTGCGACAAGGCACAGAACGACGAGGAGTGCCGCGGTCCAGGGTCGCGTGCGGCCCGGGCTCGGACCGGTTTGCCGGACTTGAAAGACGGGAACATAGCTCCCCTTGGGAACATCGATGATGAGTGCGTCCTGGCTGCCGGACCTTGCGTAATAGTCGCGCAGGCGGTGGCGCAAGTTGCTGGCGGCCACGCGGACCACCGAATCGCCAATGGGGTCGAACGACGGTCGCCGGTTGAAGACCCCGATCGCCAGTTCCGTCTCCTTGATGCTCTCCGCGCCGCCGAGTTTCTTTTCGACAACGAACGTGAGGAACTGCTGCAGACGCGTCGCCGTGGCCATCTCCGGGGAAGTCAGGACCTTCTGCAAGTGAAGCCGTACTGCCTCCGGAGTGACCGCCCCCCGATCCGAATTGCGCGCGGCCGACCGATCCCGGACCATCTCGAATCCCTGACATTATACTCCGTACCTTGGGTCCGGCCCTGAATCAAGCGGCGTTACAATCCGCAGACCACACATGGGACTCAAATGTTTACGCAAAGCCTCGCTCCTGCGTCAGTCATGACATGAAAACCGCGGTGTGTGTCCTGATCCTGCTCGCCGGGCCGGGCGACGCGCAGTGGCGCCGCTTTGGGCAGAAGCCCGAAGCCGCCGGCGCTTCGACGCTGCCGCGCGAGATGCTGGCGGCCCACAATGCCGTACGGACTGGCGCCGGGATTCCTGCGTTGACGTGGTCCAGAGAGTTGGAATCCACGGCTCGGAACTGGGCGAACGCGCTAATGGCACGCAGGCAGTTCAAACACCGTCCGGACACTCCCTATGGCGAGAATCTGTTCGAAATCACGGGCGACTCGGCGTCGCCCGGCGATGTAGTCAATGCGTGGGCCGCGCAAGCCCGGGACTATGACTACAGATCGAACAGCTGCAGAAGGGTGTGCGGCCACTACACTCAAGTCATCTGGAGCGACACGAAACAGGTGGGCTGCGGAGTAGCCCGGGGGCGCGGACGCGAAGTCTGGGTTTGCAACTACAACCCGCCGGGCAACGTGGTGGGCCAGCGCCCATATTGAGTGGATGGAACCCGCCCGGCGCTGCGCTGCGCGGTGGTCACCTGCCGGTTGTCGAGTACCGGCCGCGGATGGAAGCGGCACGATCAAAGACCTCCTCCTTGCTGACGCCGGCAGCCTCGTACATGGCGAAAACGTTGTCGCCGGGTGTTTCCGGCGAGATGGTGTGGGACGCGGCGAGGATGTAGCCGCCTCCATCAGCGGTCATGCCCTCGATCAGCGCCGAAGTGGTTCGCCGCACTTCGGAGGCCGAAGCCCGGGGAAGCAGTTCCTGCGTATCCACTCCCCCCATGAATGCCAACCGGGAGCCGTATTCCCGCTTCAGTTCCAGAGCGTCCATGCCGGGGCAGTTGGCTTGGACCGGGTTCAGAATGTCTACTCCCATCTCGATCAGGTCGGGGATAATCGGCCGCAGCGCTCCGCAACAGTGGTATGCGACCGGCAGCCCGCGCACCTTCCCGACGTCAATGACGCGCTGAAGATGGGGTCGGACCAAGGCGCGCCAACTCTTCGGGCTCATCATCAGGCTGCGTTGCCCGGCGACATCGTCGCCGGTCCAGTACCAGTCGAGCGGGAACCGTTTGCAGGCTTCAATCCCAATCCCGATGGTGAAATCCGCGCAGCGGCGGAACATCTCGTCCGCGAGTTCCGGGTCTCCCGCGATGTCCGCCATCGCGTCTTCCATGCCGCGGAGCCGCCAGTACATCTCGAAGACACAGGGCGAAACGTCACAGCCGATGAAGTAGTCGCCTCGGGCGCTTAAAACGGGATCCATCAAAGCGAGGAGATCCTCGCGGCGCTCGTCCGGAAAGCGGTAGGCCAGCACCTGCTCGCGCGAGGCGCCGGCCAGAGGGAACCGAGAAATCTGATTGAAGCCGTGCTGCCTGAGCCACGTGATGCCCCACCAGTCAAGATGAGAATCGCCGTCCCGTTCGTGAACAATGCCCTCCATTGCATAGTTGTTGCTCACCCAGGTCTGACGGATGTCATTGCCCATGGCCTCGCCCACATCGCGGACCTCGATCTCGAGCAGATCTGCAAGCTTGCGCGCAGTGTCCGGGTGGAACCACATGAAGATGGGCACACGATCGACCGGCTGCCTGGCGAGAGCGGCGTACACCCGCTGTTTAGACGTCATGGTGCTATTAGATCGTGTTTTAGTCCTGGCGCCGAGCCCGTATCCAACTCAGGTAAGCCGGATTGCCGGTGGAAGCAGGTCCGCCGCCGGAGGGTGAGACAGCGCAGGCGGTCGAGGCGTGACCTCGGTGCGGACCCGCTGCGCAAAGAACCACGGTTCGAGAAGCTGGTCGCGTCACGGCAGGCGAGCGGGGTCAGGACTGAGAGAGTTTGAGGCGAAGCTGAGGAGATGAAACCCGCTCTCTACGTGCGCGGTTGGCGGACTTGGGGGCTCCGGCGGAGGCGACGCGGGTTTTGGGGTGTTTCGAGAGGGATTTCAGGTGGGCTAAGAGGGGTTTTAGGCGGACACCGGGGGCGATATGGGCCGGGAGGGCGGCGGTTTTGTCCGTGGCGAGCAGCGCACGCTCCTGCTGTATCTGCCTGAGCTGATTGAGGCTACGGAACAGGAGTCGTTCGTGGCTGCCACGGTAACGGGCCAGTTTTTCGCTGCGACCAAACGAACCGAGGGAGCCGAGATCGACGTCAGTCCAGATCTCCATTTCACGGATTTTGTAGAGCTGCCAGGCAGCGAAAATGACCAAGTCGACCAAAGTCGATTCGATGGCGCCGGTGGGGTGGTATTCGTCGAGGTACTGCTGGCGTAGTTTTTCATACTCGGCGCGGAGTTCGGGCGAGACCGCGTTTTCGAGTTTGGTGGCGCGGAGACCGTGCGTGACCGCGTTTTGCGACGAGCGCGCTTTGCCGGCCGCGGTTTTGGGGCCAGTGGCGGTCGCGAGACGCCCTTTCGATTTCGTGTTCATTGCAGGTCCTTTCGGCGGCGGGTTGATGCCGCCAGCATGGTCAAGGATGGGGAGGCGAGTGTGCGCCAAGGCGTCGAATCCGTGGAAGCTGTTGATTCGAGGCCGAAGATAGATTTCTTACCGGCGTGAAGGCGCGTAAGGGCTGTGTAATGGAGGAGGTAGCCCGTTGGGGGTAGAAGGGGTAGTCCGCGCGCTCCGGCGAACGAATCGCCTGCGCGCGCGCCTGCGGCAGCAAGGTCGAAGAGACCAAGAATTGATGGCAGCCGCGGTGGTTGCTGGGGTGGTGGGCGTCTGCTTGTGGATTTGTGAAGGGGACGGAGCGCTTCGACGTGTTGGAGGATTGGAGAGTGTTTACGCGTCAATAAGTGGTTTGTTTTCAAAGCAGAGCTGCGCGAAAGAGAGTGAAGCGCGGCGGCGGTGCGGTTCGGGCAGCGAGAAGCCGGGAGAGCGGACGAGAGGAAAGTCGCAGCTAATCAGTGAGTTAGCGAACGGCGAGAGGGAGGTTTGAGTCCCACCGCAAAATCGCCAAGTGCTCAAGTCAGGCTGACGCCTTGGCCCCTTGGCGACGCCTTGGCGTATCAGGCTGCGCCGTTCGCCTTGACGAAGAAGGCGCGTTATGTTCCTGTCACGCTTCTCGGAATTCAGCCTTGGCAATACGTGATATACAGAGGCTATGCTCAGCGAGACCGTGTTGGATTGGATTCTTGACCGCGAAACCTGCTTCCTGCTTGGCTCGGGCGCGAGCAGATGCGCAGGGAAACCTCTGATTAATGACTTAACTGCACAAGTAGCAAACGTCGTTTCAAGTAACACGAGGGACCTGCTCTCCAACCTCAAGGGTGCTTTCGACCGAGAGCCAACGGTAGAGGACTTGATCAACTACCTGCTCCGGATGAGGGATCTCACCGCGGCGAGAAGGACCGTTGATCCGGCTGACTGGAGCATCGAGGAAATCGACGGCGAACTCAAGTCGATACAAGAGGCCATCTCAAACGCAATCGGAAGGACGTGGCAAGCTTCCGACGTCCACGCATCGTTCTTCCGGCGTTTGCTAGGTCAGAAGAATCGATCGATGTGCGATGTTTTTACTCTGAACTACGACACCCTGATCGAGGCTACACTCGAGCACATGGGGTTGCGCTATATCGACGGATTTTGGGGGGCTGACAGTGGAGTATTTGATGCTGCAACGTTTGATGAGAAACCGCTTGCGGGTAACACGATTCGCCTCTACAAGCTACACGGTTCGATCAATTGGCACAGGGATGACAGCGGAGTCGTGAGACGCTGCCCAGTTGCTTCTACAGGGAACGGGGCGAGGCTCCTGATCTATCCAACGCAGCAGAAATACGTTCAGACACAATACGGCGTCTACGAAAAACTGATGGGGCGATTTCGTGATCGGCTCAGAGACGGCCGCCCCAACAACAAACTCGTGGTGCTTGGCTACAGCTTCTCGGACGAGCACATCAACACAGCCATCGAGGATGGTATCCGGTTGAGTGGCGGGACTCTCACCGTCTATGCCTTTCTAGGAGCTGAGAAGGACCCGAGTGCGCAAATAGAACGACTGTTAGGGATCGCGGGCAGATGTGAGTCGCGCTTCAACGCGCTGGTCGGGCAGGAGAAGTTCATTGGCGAGGGGCTAGAGGCAGACGAGTGGCAGGCGCTCAAGGGACTAGATTTGTGGCAGTTTGAGAACCTCGTGAAGAGCATTTCAGGAGCCGACTATGAGCCAGCAGTTGTTGCGAATAGCTAAGGTGGTTGAGGTCAACGGTTCGAGAACCTTCGGGGAACTCGAGGCATCAGTGCACGACCTGTACCGCACCCATAGAAGCAGAAAGTACTCCATTGGACAGGTTGGCTCAATCGTCAAGATTGAATCTGGGGACCTCCTCATCTTCGGTGTAGTCACATCGCTCCGGATGGTCGAGACGGAGGCTGAAGGCCCGAGCCGTATGCAAGATAGAACCGACTCGCCAAATGCAAAATGGATCGAGATTGAACTTCTCGGACAGGGACGCCGCACCGGCACAGAGGAGTCGGATTTCGCGTTTGAACGCGGGGTTTCAAGCTACCCACTGCCTGGGCAGAGCATCTACCTGGCCACCTTTGAGGAACTGCGAAGGGTCTATGCAAAACCTGACAGAGCTACTATACAGGTCGGCACAGCTTCACAGGCAAGGGGACTTGCGGTCCACTTGCTTGTTGACGAGCTTCTCGGTAAGCACTTCGCTGTCCTGGGTACGACCGGCTCTGGGAAATCGTGTGCGGTCACGCTTCTATTGAAGGCGATACTGGACGATTACCCATTTGGGCATATTGTTCTCCTAGATCCTCACGATGAATACCATCGTGCCTTTCCAGAGCACTCCGAGCCTATCGATCCGACCAGTCTTGAAATCCCTCACTGGCTACTGAACTTTGAGGAGAGTGTCGAACTCTTCGTCGGAAGATCTGAACATACGGCTACGAGCCAGACCAACATTCTAAAGGATGCTCTGCTGAAGGCTCGTCAGACATTCACACCAAGGTGCGTTCCTGCCGAACGGCTGACCGTTGACACGCCTGTTCCGTACAAGATCAGCGACTTGGTCAGAGCGATCGAGGCGGTTAAGCCGGAGCAGGCATCCAAGGGCGAGTCTCATGCGAAGATACTCGCGAAGATTGAGACTCTCAAGAACGACAAGCGTTTCGAGTTCTTGCTTCGACCGGATGACACAGTGAAGGACGATCTGTCATCCTTGCTGGGGCGGTTCTTCAGGGTGCCGACCA
>CAZSBK010000096.1:0-18856 GCA_964604945.1 uncultured Candidatus Solibacter sp. | reverse complement strand
CCTCGAATCTGAACACTATCAAACTCGCTGTCGCCGTGCGATAGGACAATTGCAAATCCTGAAGGGCCCCGCACGAACGGCGGCGCCTGTGCGAGAATAGAACTGATCGGGCCGTGGCGCAGCCTGGCTAGCGCGCTTGCTTGGGGTGCAAGAGGTCCCGGGTTCAAATCCCGGCGGCCCGACCAAAAGAATCAAAGACTCCCTCGACACGAAGCGCGACCATCTCCGCCGCTCAATCACTTGGACCTTGACGTGCGCGTGAGCCAAGCGTTCACGCCGATGCGCCGCCCCAAAAACCTCTACACAGTGGCCCTTTGCACGACCCGCGAGTAGCGACGCGCGCCGAGGGCACTCCCTCACTTGGGAGATGCTATTCCTGGCCCAGCATGCTGTACGTCAGCCGGCAGAAGGCGGATGATGTGAAACGAGGTGTTCAGATGAGATCAATCCTGTATTCAGCAGTTCTTGCAGTCAGTCTGAGCTTGCCCATTCTCTTCGCGGCGGACGATGGGGCTGTCATCCCGCGGCCGGTCTCCGCCGCCGCGACGTCAGGGCACTTCGAACTTCGTCCGGACACAGTGATATCCGCGGACACGGGCTCGCTTCAGGTGGCCCAGATGCTCAGCCGCGCGCTCTCGCCGGCTACCGGATTCGGTTTTCCCGTGTTCGAGGCGAAGAAGGCCAAGGATAATGCCATCACCCTGGCGATCGACGTGAGCCTCGCCAGGCTCGGCGACGAAGGATACCTCCTTGAAGTGACGCCGAGGCGCATTGTCATCCGCGCGCCGAAGCCAGCAGGTGTCTTCTATGGGACGCAATCACTGCGCCAGTTGTTGCCGCCTGCGACCTTTTCGCCGTCGCTTCAGCGCGGCGTCGAGTGGCGTATCGCATGCCAGCGCATAGAGGACTCGCCTCGGTTTGCCTGGCGGGGCGTCCTGGTGGATCCCGCGCGCCACTTCCTCCCCAAGTCCGACCTCCTCCGCTTCATCGATGCCGCCGCGGCCCTGAAGCTCAACCGCATCCAACTGCACCTGACCGATGACCAGGGCTGGCGCATTGAGATCAAGAAATACCCCCGCCTTACCGAAGTCGGCAGTATCCGCAAGGAAACCCGTATTGGGCACGAACGGGAGGCCCGCGGCTTCGACGGACGCCCGCACTCGGGTTTCTACACCCAGCAGGACATCCGCGAGATCGTGCAGTTCGCCGCCGAGAGGTACGTCACCCTGGTGCCCGAAATCGAGATGCCGGGTCACGCCCAGTCGGCCATCTCTGCCTATCCCGAGCTGGGCAGCGTCGCCGAGAAGCTCAACCCCTGGCCCCAGTGGGGTGTGAGCAAGCACATCTTCAACGCCGGCGAGAGCACCATTGTATTCCTGCAGGACGTCCTCAAGGAGGTGCTTGATCTCTTCCCGTCGCCCTTCATCCATGTGGGTGGCGACGAGGCGCCCAAGGACGAGTGGAAGGCCAGCCCGAACGCCCAGGCCCGCATCAAGGAACTCGGCCTCAAGGACGAGGCGGAGCTGCAGAGCTATTTCATCCGCCGGATGGACCAGTTCCTTACGAAGTCTGGCCGGCGTCTGATCGGCTGGGACGAAATCCTTGAGGGCGGTCTTGCGCCCGGAGCGGCGGTGATGTCCTGGCGCGGAACCAAGGGAGGAATCGAGGCCGCGCACGCCGGACACGACGTCGTAATGGCCCCGACCCAGTTCGTCTACTTCGACTACTACCAATCCAAAGACCCCGGCGAACCGCCCGCCATCGGCGGTTTCGTCCCGCTCGACAAGGTATACGGCTATGAACCGGTTCCGCCGGAACTGAATCCCGCTCAGGCGAAACACGTCCTGGGCACGCAGGCGCAACTCTGGTCGGAGTACATGCCTACTGCGCACCAGATGGAGTATATGGCCTTTCCGCGTCTTGCAGCGCTGGCGGAGGTTGCCTGGACTGCGGCAAGCCGCAAGGATTATGCTTCGTTCCTCGATCGCCTCCGCGCACAGGAGGAACGCTGGCGCCTGGTGGGAATCCAATTCCGTCCATACGGCCGCAAGTGAGAAACACAAGCTGAAGGAACGGCTCGGCCTCAATTGCAGAGCTTGGCCGCAACAAGCCGATCCTGGCCGCTTCCGAGGCTGGGGGAGTGATGGCCCGACGAGTACACCCGTCGATGGCCGTTTGCGGATTTGACCCCTGTCACCGACCCGCATCCGCCATTTGCTGCGGCTCAATCGCGGGGCGCTACACAGTGTCTATTGGCTCATGCCCCGGGCTGAGATCGGCCAAACCGCGACCACCTGCTTCCCGCGGACGCAGTACATCCGGTCGTAAAGGTTGACGGTCGGATCACAGTGGGGGACCACGAATTCGACCCGGTCGCCGACACTCACGGGTTGCGATGCCCCATCCAGTTTGAGTTTGCCGTGCTCGTCGCCGCCCCATGAAAACCCGATCCCCAAAATGCCTTTCGCTTCGGGGGGAAACGGTTTGTCGGTCGAGAATGCTTTGAGACCGCCGTCGACAACAGCCTCGGTGGCCGACGGCTTGCTCACTACCGTAGTCAGGACTGTTAATGAATGACGGAAGTCGCGGTAAACCGGGCCGTCAGATCCGCCGATCCGCGCGTAATCGATGTCCATGAACAGAAAGCTGCCGGGCTGCAATTCGGTGACGCCCTCAAGGTCGCAATCGATGTTGTAGGTGCCAGTCGAACCACCGGTCAAGAGGGGGCATGGGACGCCGCTCGCTTCGATCAGCCGCCTTGTCCCGATGGCCGATTCCATCGCCTTGCGCGATAGCTCCCGGCGGGCCTCAAAACCTGTCCTGTGTGCCACATGCCCCGCATATGCCTGCAAACCGGCGAGGCGCACGTTCTTGAGCCTGGAGATCCGCTGTGCCAGTTCAACCGCGGGTTGTCCCACTGGGATCCCTGTGCGATTACCGACATACAGATCGATCGCTAGGCCCAACCTTACTTTCGCCTGGCGCGCGGCGTCATCCAGTTCAGCGATATTCCGGGCATCGTCGACACAGAAAATGGTGTCTGGCCTGAGTTGCGCCAATTGCACCGCACGCTCTATCTTGTGCTGTCCAATGACTGCCGTTGTGACCAGCAGCCCGTTGATACCGCCGCGCGAAAACGCCTCAGCTTCACTGAGTTTGGCTGCGCACGCGCCAACGGCCCCGGCAGCGATCAACCGCCGCGCGATCTCCGGGCACTTGTGCGTCTTGCCGTGAGGACGCAGTGCCCTGCGCTTTGACTTGCAGTGAGCCACCATCTTCGCAATGTTCGCGTCGAGCGCGTCGAGGTCCACAAGCAGCGCGGGCGTCGGCAGATCGTCAACCGAAAGGCGGCCCAGGGCGTCTCCGCTCTTGAGCATCCGGTCCACTTCCCGCCATGGGCGCCGTGTCCCGGCCAACAACACCGACGGTGCTAATCCGAACATCGTCCGACGCAGCATAGTGTCGAGAATCTTACCATCAGACCGAGCATGCCACCGAGTGGCTGGCGCGATTGCCCTTTGGGCACTTCGGCCGGCCCCCATCACTCAGGTAGTTCGAACCCCTTGCGCCTGGCGCGGCTCAGGCGGGAATTGGCCTCGGTGTCGCCCTCGAATCTTTCCCTCGCCGGATCCCACTTCAACTTCCGGTTCAACTCCCGCGTGATGTTGGCCAAGTGCGACAGGCTCACCGACCTGTGCCCGATTTCCGGCCCGGCCAGCGGCTCGCGCCTTGTCCGCATCGACTCCAGCCAGTCCTGCATGTGGTACTTGGCCTGCCATACCGCCCGATCCCACTTCTCCACCTCCTCCTTCGGAGGCATTGCGATCTCCTTCATCAACTCCGGCGGGTCCGCCCTCAGCCCGTTGCGGACGATCTCTATCCGCCCGCGCTTGCCCACGAACACCGCCCCGCCGTTCAATCCGCCCATCGGCAACTCCAGCCGCACCACAACGCCGTTGGCGTAACGGAAAGCAATCGCCCCCGGCGCGGAGTCCGCCAGCGGCCAGAACTCCACCGGACCAGTGCCATCCATGCCAAGCGCAGATTGGATCTGGTCCAATCCGTGAGCGCCCCAATTCGTCATCTCTCCGCCAGAATAGTCGCGCCACCCCATCCAGCCCTTGTACAACTGGCTGTGATAAGGCCGCTCCACTGTCTGGCCCAGCCACAGGTTCCAATTCATGCCCTCCGGCTCCGGTTCGCCCGGTTGCGCTGTCCACACCCGTGCCGACGGGTAATTGCACCCCTGCACAAAGTAAATCTGTCCCAGGCCGCCGTCCCGCACGAACTTGCAGGCCACCTGGTTGGCCGCCATCGACCGCTGCTGGCTTCCCACCTGGAATACCCGCTTGTGCCGCGCGGCCGCCTTCACAATTGCGCGTCCTTCGGCCACGTAAAGCGTCAGCGGCTTCTCAGCGTATACGTCCTTGCCCGCCTGACAGCTGTGGATGCACAGCAGCGCCCGCGCGTGGTCGGTCGCCCCGATGATGACGCCATCGATCTCCTTGTCGTCAAGCAGCCTCCGGTAATCCTGATGGATGCGCCATCGCGCCTGCCGTTTGGCCGCCTGGTCCTCGGCCTTCTTCAGGTAGCAGTCGGCGATGGAGACCACCTCGGCCCCCTCGGGCAGTTGATCGATCAATAGCCCACTGCGGTTACCCGCGCCGATCACCCCAACTCGAATCCGGTCGTTGGCCCCCTTCACTCGTTTCGTCAACAGCAGCGGCGCTACAACCGCTTTCAGCGTCTCTCTCCGAGTCATGACTTCTCCGTGTTACCTATCAATGTGCCAAATCGCTTGCCGATAGCCAGGGCCGGATCCAGCGGGACATCCACCCCGGCGCACCCATCCGGAATAACAATCCTCGGCTTCGGCGCTATCGCCTTGCCTTCGAAGCCCGGCAGCCACTCCCGCTGCGCTTCCAGCATCTCCGCGCACATCCGCCGGATCTCGTCCAATGTACAGACTGCCGACGATAGCGGGTCAACCGCCGCCGCTTGCATGACAAGTTCGGGATCAGAGCTGAGCGCCGCCTCGGCGGCCAGCCTCTGCACGTTCACGTTTGTCATGCACAGCGCCGCGCACTGTGGCGGCAATTCGCCAATCACCGTGGGATGCAGTCCGGTGTCGTCGGCAAACGTCGGCGTCTCGACGCAGCAGCCGCTGGGCAGATTTGTGATGTAGCCGTCGTTGCGCACGTTGCCCATGAAGCGGAACGGTTTGCCCGTTGCGACTGCCTCCATGATCCACGAGCAATACTCGACGCTGCGCGGCTCCAGCTTCGTGGATTCGAACTGCAATGGATCGTGTGTGGCATAGTAGCTGGCCACCGTCCGGCACCAGGAGTAGTAAGCGCCCGTCTCGCCGCCGAAGCCCGGCTCGTCGCAGTAGGCTTCCAATGCCGCCTGCGATTTTCTGAACCAAGGCACATACTCGCTCAGATGGCCCGTCGATTCAGTCATGAAGTACCCGAAGTGCCGGAACACCTCGCCCCGCACCTTCTCGTTCTTGTAGAACTCCGGCTTTTCAAACGCTTCGCGCAACTGCGGGTACAGGTCACGGCCCTTGTGTTCCAACCGCAGGAACCAGTCCATGTGGTTGATTCCGCCGCAGGTGTAGGTGATCTCCTCCTTGGGCACGCAACAGTATCGGGAAATCAGATCCAGCGTCGTCTGAACCCCGTGGCAGAGACCAACGAACGCCACGTCCGACGCTTTGCCAAGCGCCAGACAGTTCGCCGCCATCGGGTTGGCGTACTGGAGCATGATCGCTCCCGGGCGCGCCAGTTCCTCCATGTCGCGGGCGATCTCAACCAACAGCGGGATCGTCCGCAACGCCCTGAAGATGCCCCCAGGGCCAAGCGAATCGGCAATGCACTGGTCGATTCCGTATCCGAGCGGAATTCTGTAGTCGCTCTCGAACGCTTCGACACCACCGACCTGAACCATCACAACCACGAAGTCGGCGTCGCGTATAGCTTCCCGCCGGTCCAGCGTCGCCCAGATCCTCGCCGTGCCCCCGTTGTCGTTCACCATTCGCTGGGCGAATGCCTCCATCGACCGGAGCTTTGGCTCCGTTCTCGACATCAGCGCGATCTCGGAATCGGCGAGCGCCGGCGTGGAGAGGATGTCGTTGAGCAAAGTGCGGCAGAAAACGATGCTGCCCGCTCCGATCATCGCAATCTTGCTGGCCATGGCGTACACTCCCTGAGCCTAGCTAGGCTTTAGGCATCATAATGCCTCCGGCCGCGCGGCGGGGAGGGCGCCGGGCCGAGCCGATGCGGCAGGCAAAGCTGGAGGCCCGGCACTGCCGCGAGGCTGCCGATGAAGCCGTGCTCTACTGCTCGATCCGGTAGTTCGGCGCTTCCTTGGTAATCACCACATCATGCACGTGGCTCTCCTTCAGCCCGGCGATGGAGACCCGCAGGAATCCGGCCTTCTGCTGCAATTCGGCAATGTTATGACAGCCAGTGTAGCCCATGCCGGAGCGGAGGCCGCCGACGAGTTGGTAGACCAATTCTGAGAGTGGGCCCTTGGCCGCAACGCGGCCCTCAATGCCCTCGGGAACCAGTTTGCCGCTGCTGTCCTGGGCGTAGCGGTCCGCACTGCCCTCAGACATGGCTCCGAGCGATCCCATACCGCGGTACGCCTTGAACGTGCGGCCCTGATAGAGAATCGTCTCGCCCGGGCTTTCATCAGTCCCGGCGAACAGGCTGCCGATCATGACCACATCCGCGCCTGCGGCAATCGCCTTGGTCACGTCGCCCGAGAACTTCACGCCGCCGTCGGCGATCAGCGGCACGCCCGTGCCTCGCATCGCCCGGCTGCACTCCGCGATGGCCGTAATCTGAGGTACGCCGGCGCCGCTGACGACGCGGGTCGTGCAGATCGATCCCGGACCGATGCCGACCTTGACACCGTCGACGCCCAGCGCGACCAGGTCGCGCGCGCCTTCGAATGTGGCCACGTTCCCGGCGATCACATCGACCTGCGGCAGATTCCGCTTGATCGCCACCACTGCGGCCATCACTCGTTCACTGTGGCCGTGGGCGGTATCGACTACTACGACGTCCACTTTGCTCTTCACCAACTCCTGGGCGCGTTCGAGAAAGTCGCCCGTGGCGCCGATGGCGGCGGCGACGCGCAACCGTCCATGAGCATCCTTGGCGGCGTTGGGGTACTTGATCTTCTTCTGGATGTCCTTGACGGTGATGAGGCCCTTCAACACGAAGTCATCATCCACGACCAGGAGTTTCTCGACGCGGTGTTTGTGGAGTTCAGTCTGGGCTTGCTCGAGAGTGGTGCCGACGGGGACGGTGAAGAGCGGATCCTTGGTCATGACCTCGCTGATCGGCAGGTCGTGGCGCGTTTCGAAACGAAGGTCGCGATTGGTCAGGATGCCGACGAGTTTGCCGTCACGGACCACGGGGACGCCGGAGATACGGAAGCTCTTCATGATTTCGAGAGCTTCACTAATCTTCATGTCGGGGCGAGCGGTGACCGGATCGACAATCATGCCGCTTTCGGACCGTTTCACGCGGTCCACTTCCTCGGCCTGGCGATCGATTGTCATGTTCTTGTGGATCACACCAAGACCACCCTGTTGCGCCAGAGCGATGGCCAGATGCGCCTCGGTCACCGTGTCCATGGCCGAGCTGACGATTGGGATGTTGAGCGAGATATTCCGGGTGAATTGGGTCCGGGTGTCGGTTTCCGTTGGGACGACGCCGCTACGCGCGGGCCTCAGGAGGACGTCGTCAAACGTGAGGCCTTCGGAGAGTTGCTCTGGAAGCATTGATTTCTCTTATAGTAGCGGAGCCTCTGGAAGGCCTGCAACGAAGGCAGTACTACTACGGTCTGCGCCGCGGACCGAACAATGCCGTGCCGACGCGCACCACCGTTGATCCTTCCTCGATGGCCACTTCCAAGTCGTGCGACATCCCCATCGAGAGGCCCTTCAACCCGTTGCCGGCGGCCAACTCGCGCAACCGCCGGAAGTACGGCCGCGATTGTTCCGCATCTTCGGTCCACGGCGGCATCGTCATCAGGCCCCGCAACTTCAGGTTCGACATCCCCCGGATGGACTCCACCAGGGCTGGCAACTCGTCGGGCGAGGCGCCATGCTTGGAATCCTCCGGCGAGAGCTTCACCTCGATGTAGACCTCCAACGTCAGCCCCAGTCCGTCCAGCCGCCGCGCGAGTTTGACCGAATCCACCGTCTCAATCACGTCGAACAATTCGCCCGCTCTCGCCGCCTTGTTCGATTGCAGGTGCCCGATCAGGTGAAACCGTGCCCCTGGGAGCCCCGCCGCGGCGTCCCGCTTCGTCTCGAACTCCTGCACGTAGTTCTCGCCGAATTCGCGCATGCCCAGTGCGTGCGCGTCCAGGATCGCCTGCGCTGGAAAGATCTTGGTGACAGCGAGCAGCAATACGTCCTCGCGCGCCCTTCCCGCCGCTTCGCAGGCACGTCCGATGCGACGCTCCACCATCTCAATCCTGCTGGCCAGTTCGTTCATGGACACTCATCCGGATTCTACACTGCCCACCGGCATGCGATGGCGGCGCCCGCCGCGGCCGATGCGCTAAAAAGGGGAGGGGGAGAATGAATGATTGTGATCGATGAGGCCGCATGGGCTGAAATGGTCGGCCACGCCGAGGCGGCCTACCCCGAGGAATGCTGCGGCATCCTGCTGGGCGCCCAGGAGGGCGGTCAACATGTTACCTCCGCGGTCCGTTGCGCCAACCAGGCCGCCGGCTCCAGCCGCAACCGGTTCCTCATCGATCCCGAACAACTGCTCGAAGTCCGAAGCCAGGGCCGCGCCGTCGGCCTCGACATCGTCGGCTTCTACCACTCCCACCCCGACAAGGGCGCTTACTTTTCCGAAAGCGACGTCCGGCACTGCTGGCCCCTGTTCGCCAACATCGTCCTGTCCGTCGAGCGGGGCCGTTTGCGCGAAGCCAAGGCGTTCCGGGTGGACCAGGAGCAGACGAAGGCGGCGCCACTGGAGTTGGTCCGCGCCGCACCACCGGCGGACCTGTAGACGCATCGCATCACGCGCTGATCATAGGTTCCTCCTACGGCCCTCCACGCCCCGGTCCCGCCGCAAGACAGCAGCACAGGCAACATCGAGTCGCGCGCACTCTTGGCCATGCAGAGCCGCCTGTCTCCGACGAGGCGCCGAGCAAGCGCCTCGATCGCTGCAGACTGGATCTCCCAGGTTCCTGTGAACCAATCGCGGTTGCTGCCGTCAGGATCAGCCCTGCGGCGGTGGCATGGCGGCGGGATGCTGACATTTTGGGTTTCGGGCGACCTTAGCCCACCATTCTGTTGCAGCAGCGCGCGGGCGGTACAATCCTCATGTGGATCAATCTGTGCGCGCTCAGCAGCGGCACTCGGCCTCGGCAATGAAGCTGTCGCTCGCTGTTGGCCTATTGATGCTCATTGGCAAGTGCTCCGCCTGGTGGATTACGGGATCGGCGGCGATCCTGTCGGACGCGCTGGAGTCGATCGTGCACGTGGTGGCGGTGGGCTTCGCTGCGTTCAGCCTGTGGCTCAGCGTGAGGCCGGCCACCAAACGTTTCAACTACGGCTACCAACGGATCAGTTTCTTTTCCGCCGGCTTCGAAGGGGCGATGATTATCATCGCTGCTGTGACGATCATCGCGGTTTCGGCCCGGAAGTGGATGGCGGGATTGTCCCTGGAGCAGTTGGGCCTGGGCACCATGATAGTAGCCGCCGCGGGGGGCCTCAATGGGGCTCTCGGGTGGTATCTGATCCACACAGGGAACAAGACCGGCTCGCTTATCCTCGTGGCGAACGGCAAGCATGTCTTGACGGACTGCTGGACCAGCGCCGGCGTGGTGCTCGGTCTGCTCCTGGTTCGATGGACCGGATGGCTGCCGTTCGATCCGATCTGCGCAATCGCCCTGGCCGTGAACATCCTCTGGTCTGGCGGAGATTTGATCTTCCAGTCGGCCCGCGGGTTGCTCGACTACGCGGACCCGCAGACCGAGTCGAAGTTAGAGACGGAGTTGGATGCGGCCGCAGCCAGCGAAAGCGTATCCTGGCACCGCTTGAAGTTCAGGGAAACCGGTGGGCGCTTGCTCGCCGAGGTGCATATCCTGTTCCCATCGGGGGTCACTGTGCTGCTCGCCCATCAGGCCGCGACAAGGATAGAAAAATGGTTGGAAGAGTCGTTTGAGGGACGCCTGGAAGTAATCACTCACCTGGAACCCGGAGACGATCATGACGGGATCCATGGCGAATCCCATATCGAACTACCCGCTGGCTGATGGCCAGGCGGTATACTGAGCAGCGTTGCCCACCCCGTCACAAGCTGGAGCCCGGTTGGAAGCCTCGCCAGGCGAGCGTCAGGGCGCGCTTGCCCGGCTCCTGCACGAAGTGCGTCAGCCTCTCTCCGGGATCGAGTCGATTGCTTACTATCTGGAGATCGCCCTCGAATCGGAGGATGAGGAGATCCGCCAGCAGTGCTCGCGTATCCGGACCATGGTCAGGCAGGCGAACTGGCTGTTGGATGACGCATCGATCGGCGCCGGAACCGAGGGCGAAACCTCCTGCCTGAACGAACAGGTCTTCAGTCTGGCCGAACGGTTGGCGCTCCATGAAGAGCGGGCGATGGAGTTGAGGCTGGCGGAGGGCAGAATGCTCGTGGCGGTGTCCGGGTGCGCGTTGAAGCGGATCGCGGGACATGTGCTGTCCTTCCTGCATGACGTGGCGGAAGCCGACGAGCCGGTCGATGCGGCGACACTGCGGGGCGACGGCTGGTGTTCGCTGCGCATCAGCGGCCGGGTGGATCGGGACAAGGTCGCGGATTTCGGAAGGATGCTGGCGGTACTTCGTCCCGGGGGATTGGCTGGGGTCATGGCGCAGTTGGGCGGGCAGATGGAAGTCCTGGCTGGCGAGGGACTCCTGGAGGTGGATCTACGCTTTCCAGTGCCGGTGAACGAGGTCGGCAAGAGCATCGTCTGACGCGTGGATCCGCACGTGAGGCGGAAAGTCTGAGAGTCCCGATTTCGCGCTGGCGCCTGCCGGGGCGGCCATGAGAATCGCCAGGTCGTGGGGCAATAAGGCGGCGGCCGAAGTCGTTTCGACGATCCAGTTCTTCGCCGTCGCCAGCAGTTCGAGCAAGCTGTCCAGACCGTACTCCACCGGCCCGCAATACAGCAACGCCCGTCTCGCGCCCGCCTCCAAATAGCGCCGTGTGTCGCCGGACGTGCCGTCCTCGGTGAGCGACCACGCTGAACCGGCGTCGCAGTGCAGGTGCGGCGAGATCTTCACTGCCGTCCAACCGGCGTCCGGGAAGGCGGCGATGATCCGGCACACGGCCGTGGTCTTTCCTGACTTGCGGGATTCGCCTCCAACGATGATGCGCATCGCCTTACAGTTTCGGATCAATCCGACGGACCAGTTTCTCAAGTTCGTTCACGCGCCGCCGCAACTCCGGTAGCCGCGCCATGTTCGCCAGCGTCTCGAGGTACTCGCGCAGCGGCCGCGCCGGCGTCCCCCAATGGACCTCTCCCCCGCCCCTCACCACCTTCGAATTCAAGATCCCCGCTCCCGACCCCACAATCGCGCCCGACTTCACCGTCACCGCCTCGCCCATGCCCACCTGTCCGCCAATCACCGCGTATTCTTCGATCGTGCAGCCGCCCGCAATCCCGGTCTGCGCCGCGATGACGACGTGATTGCCCAGCGTGCAGTTGTGAGCAATGTGGACCATGTTGTCGAGCTTCACGCCGTTGCCGATCCGCGTCACGCCCAGTGCCGCCCGATCCACCGTCGAATTCGCCCCGATCTCGACATCGTCGCCGATCACGACCTTGCCCACCTGCGGAAACTTCTCGTACTTCCCCTGATGGAAAGCGAATCCAAATCCGTCCGCGCCCAGCACCGCACCCGAATGGATCACAGCCCGCGCGCCAATCTCAACACCCGCATACACAGTCGCATTGGCGTGGATCAGCGAACCAGCACCAATCTTCACCCCCGCGCCAATCGTCGCATTCGCCCCGATCCGCGTCCCCGCTCCGATCTCGGCACCCGCGCCAATCACCGCGTGCGCGCCCACCGTCACATCCTGGCCCAATTCCGCCGTTTCATCCACAGCCGCCGTCTGGTGAACGCCAGGCGCAGCCTGCGGTTCAGGCACGAGCAATCGGATCAGCCGCGCCATCTCACGTCTCGGATCCTTTGCGCGGATCACTGTCCGCCCGCCGGCGTTCTCGTAGTCGGGCGGCACAATCAGGCATCCTGCGGCTGACTCGGCCGCCTCCTTTGCCGCCTTGCGGTTCTTGACGAAGGACGCATCGCCAGAGCTCGCATCGGCCAGCGCGGCCACACCGGTCAGCGTCAATTCGCCATCGCCCTCGAAGGCGAGGCCCAGCGTTTCGGCGGCTTGGCGGACTGTCATGGGCGATGGTTCCTTGTGCGGGGAGTCGATATGATCTAAGTCTATGCCGGTTGATCCAGGCGCATACATCGCACCCACTGCCAGAGTCGACCCTGGCGCTTCGGTCGGCCCCGGAACGCGCATCGGCGAATACTGCGTCGTCGAATCGGACGTCGTCATCGGCGCCAATTGCCTTCTCGAACCCTACGTCTATGTGAAGCGTTGGACCACGATGGGCGACGGCAACGAGATTTCCGCGGGAACGGCTCTCGGTACCGATCCACTCGACAAGAACTTCAAGGGCCATCGCAGCTATCTGCGAATCGGCGACGGGAACAAGATTCGCGAACACTACACCATTTCGCGCGGCACCGCCGAGGAGAGCGAGACCGTTCTCGGCGACGGCAACTACATCATGACCTCGGGCCACATCGCCCACAATTGCGTCATCGGCTCGAACGTCGTCATCGCGTCGTGTGCGTTGATCGCCGGCTACGTCGAGATCGGCGACCAGGCGTTTGTTTCCGGCGGCATCGGCGTCCACCAGTTCTCGAAGATCGGCCGGCTCGCCATGGTCGGAGGGATGTCTCGCATCAACAAGGATCTGCCGCCGTTTTTCACATACATGGGCTATCGGGTCGAGGCCCGCGGCGTGAACCGTGTCGGGTTAAAACGCGCAGGGTACAGCCGCGAAGACATCGGCGAAATCAAGGAAGCCTTCCGCCTGCTCTATCGCACCGAACTGAGCCTGGAAGCCGCTCTCAACGCCATCTCGGAGACGCTGCACTCTGACGCCGCGAGCGAGATCGTCCGCTTCATCCGGGCCTCCAAACGAGGCATCGTCCGCCGCAGCGGCGAGGACGACGAAGATTGAGCTCTGCCGGTCTTTGTGGCGCGGCCCTTGGTCTGCCGTCTCGACACTCGGGTCGAGCCAAAGAGGCGCGACCAGATGGCCGCGCGTGAGTCAGGGGACCCGTCCCACTGCCGGCCAACCGCGAACAGCGAGAGCGGGTGAGTTACGTGGCTCAGGCCCCTTGCCTGCCGTCTCGACACTCGGGTCGAGACTTGCTTCAGTCCTTCTCCAACTTCAACTTCCCGTCCCTCGTCAGATTGAACCGCCTCCCCCGCCATTCAATCCGGTTGCCCATCCATCCCGTCACCCACATCACGAATGCCCAGACGTCCCACAGCGGCGCCGCCCAGCAGAACGCCATTGCCGAAGTCTGCTTCAGAGCCGCTCCCGCTGCGCAAGCCGCCATCGCCCGTGCCGCCCACACCGCCGCCGCGATCCACGGCTGGCCCAGCAGTAGGAACACGATCATCCAAACACCCGCATGCGTCACCGGCAGCCCGGCATAGCCGTCCCCGCGCGACGCGCGAATCGTCCGCGCCCAGCGCTGCTGGTGCCGCCAGACGGCGGCAAACGACGGGTCCGACAGGTGTGTTTCGACGACGACTTCGCTGATGTGCGCACGCTTGCCCGTCATCACAATGCGTTTGGACAGTTGATAGTCGTCAGCAACATAGTCCGCAATCGCCTCGAAACCGCCAATCGCCTCCAGGTCCTCTCTCCGGAAACAGATCGTCGACCCCAGGCCGAACTCCTTTACGCCCACCATCGGCGCAACCAGCGTCGACGGGATGAAATCGACCGCGATCCCAAACGCCTCCCACTTGCCCGCCATCGACGACGAAACGGCCCGGTACAGGCAGGTCACCAGCCCGATGCCCGCATCGTCAACGAGCGGCGCAACCACGTGGCGCAGATAGTTGCGCGGTACCGTCACGTCGCTGTCGTTCATCAGCAGTACCGGGAAGCGAGCCTGACGGGCCAGTTCGATCAGAGAGCCCACTTTGGCGTTCTGCGCCACTGTTCCCGAGCAGATGAGCCGGATCGGCACATCCGGATGCGCCGCAATCAGCCGCTGAATCGCCGGGACGGCCGGATCGCCCATCGAATGTACGCCGAGCAGGATCTCGTACTCGGGATAGTCCTGCGCTGCGTGCGACTCGATCGCCTCTTCAAAACCGCAATCCAGCCCGCAAACCGGCTTCAAAATCGAGACCGGCGCCGTCGAGCGCGGCTGTGGTGTTCGGCGAAAGATGAAGCGAAGCGAAGCGGCAAAGGAAGCGAGTTGGTACCCGGCGGGGATGAGCGCGGCGATGAAGTACGGCAGCGTCATTGCGAAACCAGGAAGACTCCGGCCAGCACCAGCAACGCCCCGGCCCAGCGCTGCATCGTCACGCGCTCGCCCAGAATCACGCGTGCCAGCAAGGTTTCAATCGCCAGGCTCAGGGCCGTCGCAGGGACGGCGAAGCTCAGGTCGGCGATCTTCAGCAATTGGGTGAAGGCAAAGAACGATGCGGCCATGAAGACAACAGATAAGGGCAGTTTCCACATCCGTCCGCCGCGCCGCATGCCATGGCTCTGGAGCAGATCGCAGACCACCGTTGCGCCGACCACGCAGCCCACTAGCGCCCATTTCATCGTTTCGGTTCCTCGCTCGGCGCTTCTCCGGATGGGGGCGTCATGGACGTCAGGGCCGCTCCGGCAACGATCAGTGCAGCGCCCGCCCAGCGCGCCGCGCTCACCTGTTCGCCGAGCAGAACCGCGCCGGCGGCGACGTTCAGCGCATAGCCGATGCTAGTGATGGGCAGGACGAAGCTCAAGTCGGCAACACCCAGCAGTTTCATCCGCAGCAGCGTCCAGGCGATCAGCATGGCAATGCCGGCCACCGCCGCCGGGTGCGCCAATGCGGCAATGGGCGAGGCTTGGGCCGGAGCGGCCTTCATGCCAAGGCTCAGAGCGAAGTTGCCCCCCACGTTGCTGACGATGACCAGCGCCAGCAGGACGAACGTGCGCGTATGCATTTAGTCGCCGGTGACGGCGCCGGCCGATGCCTGACGCTGATCGGCGACGAACTTCTTGCGCTTGCTGCGCAAGGCAAGGTATTCGCGCGCTTCTTTGTAAAGCCGGCGGCGATCATCGTTGTTGAACAGCGCCTTGCGCACCACGCGCCAGGCCGCCCTCGGACGGAAGTAATACTCGCCGTAGAACCGCTCAACCCAGTCCACCAACTCGGCCCGGTCCAGGCCCGGATACACGACGTTCGGCAACTGGTGGCCGACATCGTCCGTCATCGATGCGTCGATCTGAATCAGGCCATTCTTCTCAGCGTGTTCGTAGAACTCAGTCCCCGGATAGGGGTGCGCAATCGACACCTGGATCGTCTCGGTGTCGAGCGACTTGGCGAAGTCCACCGTGTTCCGCAACGACTCCCGGGTCTCACCGGGCAGCCCGACAATGAAGTCGCCGTGAATCGTCAACCCCAGCTTGTGGGCGTTCTCGGTGAACCGGCGCGCCATCTCGAGCGTGGCGCCCTTCTTGATGTTCTTCAGGATCTGCGCGTCGCCCGACTCATACCCGACAATCATCAGCCGAGCGCCCGAATCCTTCATCGCCTTCAGCGTGTCGTAATCCGTCGTCACGCGCGACGTGCAGGACCACGTCACGCCCAGCGGCGCCAGCTTCTCGCACAGTTCGATGGTGCGCTTGCCCTTGTAATTGAAAGTGTCGTCGTCGAAAAAGACCTCTTTCAGTCCAGGAAAGTTGTCCTTCGCCCAGGCCACTTCGTTCACTACGTCGTCGGCCGAACGCAGGCGCCAGCGGTGGCCCGAATGAGTTTGCGGCCACAGGCAGAAAGTGCAGAGCGCCGGGCAACCGCGCGAGGTGTAAAGCGAGATGAACGGGTTCTTCAGGAACGGGACGTTGTACCGGCGGAAATCCAGGTCGCGCTTGTAGATCTTCGTGACCCAGGGCAGCGAATCGAGGTCCTCGATGTAAGTCCCTTCCGGATTGTGGACGAACGTGCCGTTCTCGCGGTAGCTGACACCGGGAATCTCGCTGAGCGGCTTGCCGTTGGCGTAATCGACAATCTGGTGGTCGAACTCGCGCCGGACCACGAAGTCGATGGCGGTAGTTGACTTGAGAATCTTCTCCGGCTCCACCGTCACAGGCGGGCCGACGAAGCAGACCTTCAACTTCGGATTGACATCCTTCATCAACCCGGCCATGCGGATATCGACGGCCAGGCCGGGCGTCGACGTGAACAGGACCAGGAGTTCGAAGTCCTTGGCCATGTCCACGGTCTGCTGGATGGAGATCTTGTGCGGCGGGGCGTCGACGACCTTCGAGTCCTTCAACATCGCGGCCGGATAGCAGAGCCAGACCGGATACCAGTAGGATTCGATTTCGCGGGTCGCGGGCCAGCGGGAACTGGCGCCGCCGTCGAAGCCCTCAAACGATGGTGGATTAAGAAAGAGAGTACGCATGCCCCGGCTTTCAGCCGCTCCTTTGGAGCTGACAACCATTGTAGCAACGGTGGCGGAGCTAACCTTCCTTCTCTGTTACAGTATGGAGCCCGCATTCCAGCTTCCGCCCGCCCCAGCGTCCTGACCGGGCATGTTCGGCCGGATCCGAGATCGCCGTGCATGGCTGGCAGCCGATGCTGGTATAGCCTGCATCATACAGAGGCAGGCGCGGAATGTCGTTGGCCGCCAGGTAGGCCTCGACATCGCGTGTGGTCCAGTCGAATAGCGGACTGACCTTGATCAACGCCAGTCCGTTCGGGAACTTGTGCGATTCCACCGGCTGCAAGTTCGCCCTTGTCGGCGACTGCTCCCGCCGCAGGCCCGTGAACCAGAGCTTGTAAGGGCTCAGGCCATCCATCAGTGGGACCACCTTGCGCAGATGGCAGCAGCGCGACGGGTCGGATTGATAGAGGATGCCAAACTGTGACTCTTGCTCGGGCACGGTCTGCGCTGGCATCAGGTTCTGGACGGCGATACCGAACTGCGCGGCGATCCGGTCGCGGTATTCGTAGACCTCCGGGAAGTGATACCCGGTGTCGAGGAACAGGACATCAATCGACGGCCGCTGAGCCAGCAAGAGGTGCACCAGGGCGACGTCCTCGGATTGAAAGCTGCACGTGACGCAGGCGGGCGCGCCGCCAGCCAGCGCCTCGGCGATGATCGATCGGGCGGGAGCGAGAATGTCTGGCATCAGATCCCCTCTCCAAATTGGACGGCGTCGTGTTCGAGGAAGACGCCGGCGCGGCGGAGCCGCTCGATCAGTTCCAGTACGGCCTCTTCGGATTCGTCGGAAAGCCCCGCGGCGGAGATCGCGTTGGGTGAACCGGGCTGCGTATCGAGCACGATGAATCCTGCGTTGAGCAACGCTCGCACTGGAACGTCCGAACTGAGTCGGGCAAAGACATGCACCCCCTGTTCAAGCAGAGCCCGCTCGGCAAGATGGATAATCGCCGGACGTGCAGACAAATCAACAATCGCGGCTTGGTGGCCGTAGAGAGACGCCCGTTCGGCGGGTGTTATGGCCGTGGGCTCGAAGGCGAGCTTCGACTTGCGGCGGCCGGTGGCGCGAACCGCGTGTTCGACCAGCCCCGCGGCCATGGTCAGATTCGTGATCGGGTCGATTAGGATGAAACCGCCGGTCGAGCGGTTGTCGCGGTAAGAGTCGAAGACCAGGGGTTCAGCGGTTTCGATCTCCACCTGCCCGATGTCGTTCAACTGAAGCGAACCGGCGCCGTTCGGCGACAGCCGTTCGATGTCCCAGCGATGAACGATCCGGGTGACCCGCGCTGGCACGGTGCGCGGTCCCTGCTGCAGGTGCCAGGTGGCGCCGGCGGCGAGCGGGTGCTCGTTCATCCAGACCACGTTGGCGACGATGCGCCGGGCGAGGTGGGGAGGTGCTGACGCGTGGGCGATCGTGTCGCCGCGGGCAATGTCGAGTTCCGTATCGAGTTCGAGCGTGACCGACAGGGGGGTAAAAGCTTCGTCGAGGTCGCCGTCGAAGGTGACAATTCGCTTCACCTTTGCTGTCCGGCCCGACGGCAAGGCGACAACTTCGTCGCCCTGGCGAACCCGGCCGCTGGCCACTTGGCCGGCATAGCCGCGGAAGTCCAGGTGCGGCCGGATGACCATCTGAACCGGAAATCGGAACTGGGCCGGAGGCGGAGGCGGCTGGAGCGTTTCGATCAGATCGAGCAGGCTCGGACCCGTGTACCAGGGCGTGCGGGCAGAGAGTTCGACGACGTTGTCGCCGTCCAGCGCGCTCACCGGGAGGAAATCGGCCTGGACGCCTTCCAGGTGGGCCAGCAGCGGCGCGGCTTGCGCCTGGATGGAATCGAAGACGTCCTGCGAGAAATCGACCAAGTCCATCTTATTGATAGCGAAAATCAGCCGCCGGACGCCGAGCAGCCAGGCAATGAAGGCATGGCGGTGGGACTGGGCGAGCACGCCCTTGCGGGCGTCGATCAGGATGATGGCCGTTTCCGCCGTCGACGCGCCGGTGGCCATGTTGC
Source organism: uncultured Candidatus Solibacter sp. (assembly GCA_964604945.1). Classification (GTDB taxonomy): domain Bacteria; phylum Acidobacteriota; class Terriglobia; order Bryobacterales; family Bryobacteraceae; genus PNKE01. The sequence goes on along the minus strand of CAZSBK010000096.1, from coordinate 66 downwards.
GCGTGTACTGCTCGTGGCCGGGCGTGTCGGCGACGATAAACTTGCGGCGGGGCGTCGAAAAGTAGC